>JBBDRB010000001.1:0-13820 GCA_040905685.1 Balneolales bacterium
GCAAACGCTTTACGATGTGTTTATCGACAAAGTGGCAGAGGGACGGAATATGGACTCTGAGGAAGTCAGGGCCATTGCCGAAGGTCGGATCTGGACCGGTGAACAAGCCGTACAGAACGGACTTGCCGACGGGATCGGCGGACTGCTCACGGCCGTGTCCATGGCCCGGGATAAAGCCGGGATAGGGCCGGGTGAAGAGATTGAATATTATCAGGGTCCGGCGCTTTCATCATTTGCCCTGACAGATATCATACTCCCGGAAAGCAACCCTGAAACGGGTGATCCGCTGGCGGCCTATCTCGAATTACTGATAGAACACAACGGCCGGCCCCTGCATATACTGCCCCTGAGAGGGTATCAATTGTATTATCAGCTGATGATGACGGACCAGAAAAGAAAGGACTCAGGGTAACCATTGGGCCTACCTTTCAACATTAAGCAGGTTTTGATTATATATTTTATTGATTATAATAGGGGAATCATGCTTTTTATCCCCGACTAACCCGTTTAATAATGTATACCAGCCCCAAAAGTTTTTCCCTTTCCTGTCTGTTCCTGCTAATGCTTGCCGGCCTGACGTACGGGCAATCCGGCCATAATCATGGCGTGGGATCCGACCATAGCCATAGTCCAAATGACGGTGACAGGGCCACCCACATGCCCGTTGATTATTCTTTCCGGTCTGATGCAACCCGCTATTCGCCTCCGGTGGCAGACGAAGACGGGTTCTACTGGTGGAAAGGCAACTTGCATACCCATACCCTGTGGAGCGACGGAGACCAGTTTCCCGAGATTGCCACACAATGGTATTATGAGCATGGGTATCATTTTCTGGCCCTGTCGGATCACAACATCCTTTCCCGCGGTAAAAAATGGGTCAATATGGAAAACAGACGGGATGTCTATGACCTCTACAGGGAGCGGCTGGGAGATGACTGGATTGAAACCAGGCAGGGTGACGACGGTCTCTATGTGCGGCTCAAGCCCCTGGCTGAAGTTCGTTCCCTGTTTGAGCAGTCCGGGCGGTTTCTCATGATCGAATCCGAGGAAATAACGGTAAGCGAACGCATCGTGCACGTAAACGCGACCAATATTCTCGATTACATCGAACCGGAAGCCGCCGAGACGGTGGAGGAGACTATTCGCATCAATATGAATGCCGTTGCCGAGCAGCGTGACCGGACCGGTCAGGAGATGATCTCCCACCTGAATCATCCGAATTTCAGGAATGCCGTTACTGCGGAGGATATGGCTCCGGTAGAGAATATGAGGTTGTTCGAAGTTTACAACGGCCACCGGGGTGTGCTTAATTACGGCGGCGAAGGCGGGGTAAAAGATCTTGACCGGGTTTGGGATATCGTTTTGACCAAAAGACTGGGTGAGTATAACCTGGAACCCGTTTTTGGAGTGGCCGTCGATGATGCCCATAACTATGAGGAAAGTTCTTCCTATACCGCCCGGCCCGGCCGGGCATGGATTGAAGTCCGCTCCCGGTATCTAACACCGGAACACATGGTCCGTGCCCTGGAAACAGGGAACTTCATTGCCAGTTCCGGGGTCAGGGTAGCCAATGTTCGCTCCGACGGCCAGCGCTACTCGGTGAGCATAGAACCGGAAGCAGATGTGGAATATACCATTCAGTTCATTGGCACACGTCAGGGGTACGATCCATCCAGCCAGCCCTTTGTCGATTCCGATAACCTGATCCGTCATGACCGGACCCGGCATTACAGTGATGATATAGGCGAGATCCTGCAGGAAACTACAGGCAGGGAAGCCTCCTATGAGTTCACAGGCGACGAATTATACGTCAGGGTAAGGGTCGTTTCCGACAAGGTAAAACAAAACTATTTTACGGAGGGCGAGGTGGAAAAAGCCTGGCTGCAGCCCCTTCGGCCCGGGCAGCTCTACGGGGGATCCCACTAATGCCTTTAAATATCCACCCGCACGCCGAACTGGGGAATAAGCAGGGTGGTGGAGGATCGTACCACATCAAAGCGGAACAGCTCAGCTTCTTCATCAAAGAACGTTTCCCTTGCAACGTCGGCGTCGGTCCCGGGCAGATAGCGGGCTGAAAAAGTGAGGGAGGCCGTTCCCGGACGCCGGTCTATACCGAAATCACCCCGGTATAGAGGAATATTCACTCCGGCTCCGATCCCGTAGCTCAAGGCATGGTCAAATACCCGGGAAGCCGCATTGAATCCGTCAGGAAAGACAACCGGATCGCCACGCAGAGTGTTGCGGGTGGTGAAATATTTCATGCCCCTCAACATTTCCAAATAGGGTTGAACGGGTCCGTACTCCAGTTGCAGGCGGGCAAGCAGATGTACCATGAATATCGTGTTACTGACCGATGAGGTTACGGCCTGAACCGGTACCTCTTCCAGGCTGTAAAGGTCGATTCGCTCCTGCAGTCCATGGCTCATCAGGCCGATGTCCGTCCCCAGAAACAGGGGAAGGCCGGGAACACGGCCGCCGGTCAGAAAACTCACTCCAAGGGGTTCACGGCTGATGTTATCCGTCAGGCCCCCCTGCGGTAGTCCCCAGATCAACCCGGCCTGAACGAGCATGCTTTCGTGGTTTGCATCCTGATCTTGTGCCGCCGCTGAACAGGCCAGCGACAGAAATAATATGGTAATGACGGCTGCCATTTTCATGCTCTCTGCCTCTCTTGATTGTATACTTTCATAAACCAAAGAGAAAAAAAAATAATTTCCCGGACCATGGAATCCGGTGCTTGTTTTTAAAGATTAAAATCCGCTATTTAGATTAGAATTTTAATAGAAAATGGAATCTAATTTTTTATAATCCATGAATGTGAACCTCAATAAAGAAAATACCTACGACGCCATTGTGGTAGGTACCGGTATCAGTGGCGGATGGGCTGCAAAAGAGCTTACGGAAAAAGGATTGAAAACGCTGGTTCTGGAGCGGGGGAGGGATGTTCAGCATGTGACGGACTACCCAACCATGATGAAAGAACCATGGGAACTGCCCTATGCCGATAGATTAACGGAAAAAGAGTTAGAGGAATTTCCGGTACAGGCCCGGGCCGGCTATACACTGCGTCAGTCCACAAAACACTGGTGGGTAAAGGATGCCGAACAGCCTTATGAAGAGGTCAAGCCCTTCGACTGGATACGCGGTTATCATGTTGGTGGTCGTTCGTTATTATGGGGCCGCCATAGTTACCGCTGGAGTGAAATGGATTTCACCGCGAACGGCAGGGAAAATGTGGGCGTTGACTGGCCCATCCGTTACAGGGAAGTGGAAAAATGGTATGATTATGCAGAACAGTTTGCCGGTATCTGTGGACAGGCCGAAGGGTTGGCCCAGCTGCCCGACGGAAAATTTTTGCCACCAATGGAGCTGAATTGCCTGGAAAGCCACGCCAGGGAACAGATAAAAGCAAAATTTGACGATAGAATACTGACCATAGGGCGGGTTGCCAATCTCACCCAGCCTCATAATGGCAGAGGCAGCTGCCAGCACCGCAACCTGTGCCGGAGAGGGTGTCCTTACGGAGCTTATTTCAGCAGCAATGCGGCTACCCTTCCTGCTGCGGCGCAAACCGGAAACATGACTCTGAGGCCGCATTCTGTGGTCAGCTCGGTCATTTATGATGAAGATAAGGGAAAAGCTTCCGGAGTTCGTGTCATAGATGCGGAAACAGGGGAGGAACATGAGTATTTTGCCCGCATCATATTTTTGAATGCATCCTGTCTCAATACCACTTTGATCATGATGAACTCAACATCCAGCCGTTTTCCCAACGGACTCGGCAATGATTCCGGTGAGCTTGGGCACAACCTGATGGATCACCATTTCCGGGTGGGGGCGAATGGGAAGCATGAGGAATTCAGGGACCGCTATTATTACGGGCAGAGGCCTACCGGTTTTTATATTCCAAGATTCCGCAACCTTGACGGCAATGACCGCGACTATCTGAGGGGTTTTGGCTACCAGGGTGGCGCCAGCCGGGAAGGCTGGTGGCGTGGCGTTCAGGAACTGGCTATTGGCGAACAGTTGAAGGGGTTCATATCCAATCCCGGGCAATGGACGATGGGAATGACCGCATTTGGGGAAATGCTGCCGGATCATAAAAACCATGTATCGCTGAATCAGGACAGAACAGACAAATGGGGTCAGCCAACCCTGGTCGTTGATTGTGAATTCGGGGAAAATGAAAGGAAAATGCGTCATGATATGGCTAACGACGCCGCTGAAATGCTGGAAGCTTCCGGTTTCAAAGACATAGAAACGTTTGACTCGCCGGTAGCCCCCGGTCACGGCATTCATGAAATGGGAACGGCCCGTATGGGCCATGACCCTAAAACCTCGATACTGAATAAATGGAATCAGGTTCATTCGGTACCCAACGTATTTGTCACCGATGGGGCATGCATGACGTCTTCGGCCTGCCAGAATCCATCGCTGACCTATATGGCCCTTACGGCCAGAGCCGTCGATCATGCCGTTAGCGAAACTAAAAAAAATAACCTATAAATCCGGTCACCATGAGCATAGACAGAAGAGAAGCCATTAAAAGAACAGCCTTAATGATGGGCGGATTCGTATTCGCTCCGAGTGCGATGGGCGTTTTGAAGGGATGTACCGCTACGCCGGGACTGGAATGGACGCCGGTAAATTTTTCTCAAAGCCAGGCTCACCTGATCTCCGAATTGACGGATGTCATCATCCCCTCCGGTGATACCCCGGGGGCCCGCGAATCAGGGGTTCCGGCCTTTATCGAGCAGATGGTCTTTGAGAATTACCCCAGCGGCGACAAAGAGGCCTTTTTGGAGGGGTTAAGCGAATTCCATTCTTTGGTGCATAGGGAATATGGTATAAATTATGCTGAGTTGTCCGGAGAACAGAAATTCGAATTTGCCGAAGCCCAAAATCGCAGCGCCATCGAAGACAGCCATGATAGCAGACCCTTTTTCCTGACCATCAAGGAACTTACCATGCTTGGTTATTTTACTGCCGAAGCCGGAGCCACAGGGGGATTACTGCGCTATGAACCCATTCCCGGCCGGTACGATGGATGCGTTCCGCTGGAAGAGATCGGCAAAGCCTGGCTATAACTACCCGTTAACGGTCCAGGTTTTCCTGAATGTCAGCCCCCGTTACCTGGCAAGTCACCCCGGCTTCCGGAACATCCAGTCCGCTTAGCCACACCAGGGCATTCAGGACATATTTACGAAAGTTTTCATTGCCCCAGTTCTCGTGGAAATGCCCTCCCGTGAACCCGAAGCCGCGTCCCCCGTCTTTGCGGTCCACTATCCAGGACATGACCTCACTTTGGCCCTTTGCATGAACGATATGGTCATACGGACCCTTCGGGTTCACGTAGGGTCCATCTCGGGTTTCGTCTGTCGGCGCCGTGACAAGCAGGGGCGTTATGCCAACCATGCCCGGACGAAAACGGATACTGAAATACCATTCATCGCGTACTGAAAATGGCTGCACCCCCCGAAGAATGGGGTGATCGGGAAGGTTGTCAAAAGTCGCTTCCCAGATCGGATTGACGGAAAAATGCGTCTCATAATGGCCGCCTATCCATTGCTTGAACTCCTCGCCACCGTTATCTGCCGGAACCTCAACTCCGTAATGCATGGCTCCGAAGCCGGTTCCCTCATTAATGTATTTCTGCAGCAGTTCCAGGCGATTTTGCTGAACGGCAGGATGATTACCGCCCCCATCCATAAACATCAAAATGGCATCAGCGCTGTCAAAAAGCGTTTTGTCTGCCGGCCAGCCTTCAAAGACGGTGTTCACTTCCAACTCCTCCACCCCGGCCAGGCACCGCTGCATAAGTAAAACACCGGCTCTGTGTTCATGGGTCCCTGTGCTGTGGCTGGCCTTGCCCGCTACCAGGACCAGCCGTTTGGGTTCATCTGCGGATGAGGCCTCGGCCGGCAGGGCGGACGGACCCGTCCAAACAGGGATCAAAAATAAGGTGGCGCAGAGCAGGGTAATTCGCATGATCATATTTATTAAGAAAAAGGTTCATTCATTCCGGTAAATTCCGTTTAACACCCCAAAGGCTTCACTTTACCGGGTCGGTTATTTTATATACTCTCAGCATGACCGGCTCAGGCCAGGGTTCCGGAACGGCCCGGTCCCGGTTGCGGCCGGCATTTTCCCATCGGACGATATACTTCACGTTCTCAGCAGGGGGCTCTCCCATATCGTTGATGAGCATGACCTCCATAGGTCCGCCCTCGCGCAGCAGCCGCTCATCGGGTTCTACCTGAAAATCCAACTCCGGCTCCTGCATCGCCAGCCTCCATGGCGGTGCCGCTTCCGGTTTTGTCCGTCTTAGCGGTTCCATGGTCTGTTCATCTATGATAATGAGTTCCTCCCCGTTATCCCTGTTCCATACGGTCAGCTCCAGGGTGCCTTCCTTGCCCGGGGTAACATTTCCCACACGAACCACGGAGGGCAGAGCGCCGGTGCCTTCATAATTCCAGCGGAAGGCCCAGTCGGTTGCCTGTACAATATTCCATCGCCCCTTTTCAAAACGCGCATTGAAAACCTGGCTGTTGCCCTCTTCATCAAACTTATGATAAGTTCGTATGACCCGCTGCTGCCGGTCCCAACCCAGACCGCTGCTGGTCATATTACTGATACCGTCTCCGGGTCCGGCCGGATCCACAATGACCCCTTCGGTATCACTTGTAATGGGGAGCTTTATAGGGGAACCATCCACCGTTTCCCAATTTTTCATATCCCTGCTCCGGGCATATGAAACGAAATGGTTGGTAGCATTGTCCGGAGTCCCCCGCCAGACCCAGGTGGCGTGCCAGTTTCCATCCTGTCCGAACCGGGGTCCCCCGTAAGCATTCATCCGTCCGCGTCCGTCAAACAGGGGGGTATCATACAAGCGTTCCCAAGACCGGCTGTCCGGGTTGTAAATATTGAAGATCTGATCCCCGGTCCCGCTGCTGCCCTGACGGTAGGTGAAATAAAGTTCACCCCCGGGGCCGGTTATAAAAGTGGGGTAAGCCGGCGCCTCCTCATCGGATATCATGGTCAGGCGTTCGAATTTACTTATATCATGAGGCTTTCCGGAGCGGTAGTAGATCTTTTCGGGGGGTGAGGGAGGGCCGCTGAGCAAGCCCCTGCGGTATGCGCTTATGTGGATATATCCGTCGCGGTCCAGCACCAGGGTGAGCCGTGCATGGCCCCCGGTGGCCCAGCCCATCTGAACAGGGAAGGCGTGGAAGGTCCAGCTTTCAGAACCCAGCTTTCGCTGGGCCACCGTCAGATAACGATCCTTATCGTAATAGGCAATGTACTGGAAATCACCACGGGTAAACAGATCCGGGCTGCCTATCTGGTGGGCCGACCAGGCCGGGGCCACATCGATCTGGCTGATAACTTCCGGATAGATTTCCACCAGGCGGGAGGAGGATGGTGCCTGCGCTATGGCTTGAGTCAATGCAATGGCCAACGTCAGAACTGTCAGAATAAAATACCGTGTTTGTTTCATTATAGATAGTTATGGTGGTGATTAGGCAAGGGTATACCCAATTCGCCTGGTTTGCCCCTGTTCGGTTATATCCAGGTCCAGGCCTAATCCGCCTATGGCCGGTTGACCCGAAACGTTAACAGCCAGCTCAGGCAGGGTTTCAGCATAGGGTGCTACAATGGTTATATAGCGCAAGCCGGCGGTTCCCTCGGCCTTATGCATACGGTAGCTAAATGCCGGACGCGGTTCTTTCTTCGTGTATTGAAAAGAAACCTGTCCTTCTTCCTCTCTCAGTATCATACCGGGCTGGCCGAGCGGCTGCACAAGCACATTCCATCCTTCGTTGAAATTGGTTCGCGCTATTAACGTAACCGGATCCAGAACAGCCTTGCCGGGTGCAAACTGAAAATTCAGGTCCACCTCACCGGCAGCCTGGCCATAGGCTTCATCGACCAGGATAAAATAGGTTTTATTGACAAAAAATACGGCCCTGCGGTGGGTGAGGCCGGGATATGAAGCATTTTCCACTACCAGAATATCGTTATTTTCACCAGGCTGCCAAAGCAGCAGGCGGGGATCGTAGGCCGAATTTTCCTCATTGAGGGTAATAGTCTGATGAACTTTGGTTTGACGGAACCAGGCACGGTTTTCGGGATCACCGCTATATATATAACAGCCCGTATCCGGCATGAGGTTTCTTCCGCCGGCATACAATTCAAACGTGCCATTGTCCGGCTGGCAATGCCAGCCCCCGTCCGGCCCGCATTTCAGCACCAGGGAGATGGCGTTTTTATCCCATCCACTGCGCAGGGAATACAGACCACTGTCACTGAGGGCATAGGCGGTGGCATCAGGCTCCCGGCCTTCTTTGCCATCGCTCGCCAGGTAAAGGAAATCATCGCGGTTGAAGCGTTCAGCCCAATCCCGGAACCGGCCATTGTGCTGGCCGGGGGAACCTGCCCAGGCATCGCCGAACTGGGGATTGGTCCCGTCGGGATGGCATAGTTTCAGGGGAACTTCACACATATTTTCAATGGACTTTATATAGGTGTCAGGGAAACTGTGATCAACACCGTTCATCCGGGCCAGGTCATAGGTGCGCATAAACCACCCTATGCTACCCAAATGATACCCCATGGCCAGTTCGAGTTGCTGCCCGTCAGGATGCACCTGTATTTCAATTTCGCTGACCAGACGCCGGAAGGCTTCATCCCGCCACATCCTGGCATCCCTGAATTCAGGAAAAGTAATGGCAATGAATGCCATGCCCTGGGCTTCCATTAAACTCCAGTTGCTTCCTTTACTGTACTTGCCCATCAGGTAATCGGCATGATCGAAGCAACTGTTCAGAAAGGTGACCAATACAGACGGGGTAAAAGAAGGAGAATCGATAAATCTCTGGAATAACCGGGTGAAGCGGGCCCCGCGTATACCCGCTTCAATAGAGCGCCAGGCGTAATCGTGTTCCGGATCATTTGGATTTTTGCTTGTCCAGTCCATTATTTGTTCGGCCCATCCTTTTGCATATTTTTCTTTACCCGTGTGCCAGTATGCCTTGCCCATAGCCTCCCAGAAGGACATACGATTAAATTGCCATACCCATTCATTATCCGGCACGGGCCGCAGGCCCCAGTCAATATCATCACCTGCAAAGAAAGGAGGATAAGCCGACTGCCCGACAAACAGATGATCAAGAGCATTATCAGCCGTTTCAATATCGGTTGGTGTAGCTAAATTATGTAAAGCGTCCTCTTTTTGAGAACGGTCCAGGAAATGTTTTATGGACCGGTGGGTACGATAATACCTCAGCAATTCCTGTGAGACCGCCTGGTGATCACCAGCGGCAGCTTTTACCATGTCAAGGCCCGGTGCATCAAGATGCAGCCGTGAAAGGAGCAATGCCGCATCAGGGGAACCCTTCAATGCAGGGTGAGTGACTGGAAATCCGAAAGCGATACCGGCCGTACCCAGGGCCATGGTCTTTAAAAAATCTCTTCTGTATGTATTCATCATAAAAATATTTCGGTTACAGGTTTCACTAAGCGAATCTACAAAATATTAAGGTCAGCCGCTTCGCGGGTTGATCCTGACTTGTTTCGTTCGAATATTAAGAAATTCAAATGTAGATAGACTGGATATTGCTGCAATAAATTCTAAATTTAGCCTCAGTTCCTTCAGCTGTAATATATATAATGATCAGGTAGCAACAGCCCTTATGATTAACACGGAGTATAAGATATTGGGTAAAACGGGTGTAATTATCGCTGTATTTGTTTTCTGTCTTTCCGGTGTTTCATATGCTCAGGATATCAGCGAGGAGATAGCCAAAATAAACACCGAAATCGAGAGGCTTGAAGAGCAGTTGAACACTCCTGCAGAAATTACCTTAGCCGGAAATGTTGTCATCCGGTCAAAACCCGGGATCAGGAGTCAGGAATCCGATTTGTTGGGAGCCGGCGATACAATCTATATAACCGGCATCCGCGGAAGATACTTCCATGTTGAATATGATGACGGTAAAATGGGATACGTTTCCAATGACTTGCAGAAAAGTCATCCTCAGGCGCGTGGTATCCGGGTATTCATTGATCAGACCAACCGTGACATAGAGGCCCTGAGTGCAAAGAAGAGGGACATCAGGCGCAATGGGGTAGAACAAATCCAGGATCAGGTCATTGAAGATATGACCTCATATAACACCAATATCAGCAATAGAATTAGCTTTAGCAGTCAGGTAATGGGTATCCTGTCCGGGGATAATGGTTCCGGTATTCAGGATAAACACTGCCCGTGGTATGAGGTCAAGGTGAACAAGACCGATTATCTAACCTACCGGTCCGAAGTTCGACAGTACGATCCCCAGGATGACCGGTGGATCCATGAATCTTTAGAGTCCCTGAACAGGGTCCGAAAGCTGACCCTGGCCGAAAGGCAGGCTGTGCTGAGGCGAAGGGCTTTTGTTGAAAACAATCCCGGTATAGATCACCAGTACCGTATAGATATTCTGAAAGGCACGGTAAGAAAAGGCATGACCAGAGAAATGGTGATGGCTGCCAGGGGTGAGCCATTGAAAATAAACCGGGCGGTAACCTCCCGGAAGGTAAGCGAACACTGGGTGTACGGGAGCGATACAAACCGGGTATACGTTTTTATACGTGATGGCATGCTAACGGCTTTTCATGAGTAAGATCTCTCCCATTAACGCATTGGCATGAGCGGTTAGCCCTCTGAATCGCACGGCCGTTGCATATGCCCCCCATAGCACCGGCAACAAACCTATGCAACCACGCACGGATCCGGAAAGTGGGAGGTTTAGCCTTAGGGGTTATAGATAATCACTGCAGGTGCCCATACTTTTAGCAACTTAAAACTCGTTTTAAGGCTATTAACCACATCAATTCCAAATCCATTTGTCCGGCAAGGTTAACACATGGATGAAATATCATGCGTCCCCTTTCTTTATCTAATGCAGTGATTTTATTAATGCTTCATTTGGGGCTATACGCAGCTGCCTCATCAGGCGACGGAAAAGCAGAAAAGGTCTCCAGACCAGACATCAACCAGTCCTATCTGTATGATCGGTCAGCAGGGGAGTTTTTGTTTGTTCCCTCCTCGCCGTCCGGCGTAGACAGCCTTTTGGTCATCAGTTACAATGAGAGAAATAAAAACCCCCAAAAAGCAGCTTATGCAGCCTTTCAGGCGCAGAACATGGCCGAAGAGATGGACTATGATGAAGGCTTGGCTCAAGCACATGCCACACTGGGTGAATTATTTGAGATGTTCATGGACTATTCACAGGCACTCAATCAGTATCAATCAGCATTGGAAATAGAATTGCGACTGAAGAGAGAGGTTCGTGCAGGAAAATTATTAAACCAGATTGGCACAATACACACGCGGCAGAAGAATTTTAGAGAAGCCACAAAATTTTTTCTGGAATCGATAGAAATGATGCATAAAAATAGTAATACATTAACTATGGCAGAAGCATTAACGGCGCTGGGCCTGAACCATCACCAAATAGGTAATTACAGGGAAGCCCTGAGATATTTTGACCAGGTTCAGGGTATGGAGGGTGACAGTGAAGACCTGCAAAAAATAAAGATGACCTCCGTAATGAATGCAGGTACTACGTATCTGGAGCTGCTGGAGTATCATGAAGCGGAAAGCCATCTAAATCAGGCAATTCATTATTTCAGGCAACACGAACATATAGTCGACCTAAGTAAGGGTCACCTTTACCTGGCGAATCTGTACCTCAAGTGGAATAAATCAGAAGACGCTTTGGTTCAGGCACAGAAGAGTAAAGAATTGGCCGAATCAATCGAAGACCATTCTCTCGTCATGGAGGCTTACCGGCTATTGTCTGAAATCTATGAAGGTCAAAATAACTCCGGCCAGGCTCTGTTAAATTTTAAACTTTACCATGATCTTCATAACCATATCCTCAACAATGCACGGGAGGCCAGGCTTACACAACGGCAAATACAAAATGATGTGGCACGAAAAAACAGAGAAATATGGGTTTTAAACCAGCGGACAGCTTTACAGGAGGCGGAGCTTACCAACCGGGAACTTTGGCAAAAACTCATGCTTGCCGGCCTGGGATTTACCATCGTCATTACCATGATGTTATGGCGAAATATACATATAAAAAAATCAGCTCATCAGGTACTGCAGCTGAAGCAATCGGAAATAGAAAGGCAGAACAGGCAACTGACTTATCTCAATCAGGAGAAAGATGATTTTTTAGAAATGGCAGCCCATGATCTGCGTAACCCCCTTTCTGCCATAAAGGGGGTTGTTGAATTGATGGAAGATGAAATTAAATCCAATGCGGCCGCGCTGGAGCTAACAGGACTTATAAAAATAAGTACGGAACGGATGCTGGGATTGGTCAATAACTTCTTAAATGTGGATGTAAAAGATGCAGTCTCCGGTAACTTTCGGGTTCTGCCTGTCCATATTAATAAACCTATTAAACGGGTTGTTGGTGATTTTCATAAAAAGGCCCTTGATAAACACATCAAAGTGGTCTTAAACCTTGGCTGTGACATGAAACCCGTTTTGGCGGATGAAGAAGTCTTTGAACGTATCCTGGAAAATCTGATATCAAACGCCATCAAATTTTCACAGCCTGGCACGACAGTTGAAATATCTTCTCTTATAAAACAGGATCATGTAGAAATATCGGTCAGGGATAACGGACCCGGAATAACCGGGGATGACCAGAAAAAGATGTTCATGCGGTATGGTACTCTGTCAAACAAACCTACGGCAAATGAGCCCTCAACCGGTCTGGGTCTGTATATTGTCAAGAAATTCACAGAGGCCATGGGTGGGCAGGTAAGCTGCGACAGCAAGCCGGGGGAGGGCACCATATTTACCGTTTCCCTGCCTCTTGAATCAGCTCCAGCTACCTACCGTTGACGTACAGAGCCGCCGATAACCAGTGCTGCTGAAATGATCAATAGGTTCTTAATGATATACTGGCCTTCCAGGGTTGGGGCATAGGGAACGGCCTGAAAGGTAACTTCAGGGAGAAGGACCAGCGGCATAAAAGTACCAACCATTTGGAGAGCGAGAAGAGCAATGGCCAGTCTTATCGTCAAATAATGCAAAAATGACAGACCTATAGCCACTTCCCACCAACCAATAAGCGAAAGCCATTGGTCAGGGTTAAAAACAGGCATCCAGCCCACCGTAGCTTTTACCATCTCGCTTGCCGGAGATAAACCTATAGGCTTGAGTATTCCAAACCAGAGGAATATAATTGCTAATGACACTCGAAGAGCGGTTGTGCCCCATGTGTTCATAAACCGGGAGATCCCTGCATCAATGTTATCCAGCTGGCGTGAAAAGTCGTTCTTCATTGGAACATTGGCATTATTTTTTGTCAGTATCTATCGGCTATGTCCGGTAACCCGCTGCCCCGATAGAAATTAGTACACGCTGGTGGGATCAAGGGGGTCAGTATGCAAAGCGCCTTGTGATTCTGATTTTGGTCAAACTCTATTGTTGACTGCCGGGCTGGGAAGTTGATGGAGGATCACTGGCAGGAAAAGTTTCATCCACTGCTTCATCCACTTTTTCTTCCTCGCGCTTTTTCTTTTCCTGTTCCTCTCTTTTTTTGTCTTTGTCCTTCTTCTGTGACATGTCCATGGCTATCATGTTTAATCTTGAATAGGTTAGCTGTGGATGAATCATCATCCTTTGTCATTCAAAAACTCGTTATGCGATGTTCTTATTGTAACGGCTTCAATGAAGATGACTTCATTATAAATTTTTCATGGTAAACGTACCGTGCCCTTTCTTTACCAGCAACTTTATTTCCGTCAGTGCA
>JBBDRB010000002.1:0-2256 GCA_040905685.1 Balneolales bacterium
TTGATCAGGCCGGTTTGAGGACACTTTTTACGACTTCACCGTCATGCATCTTGTCGAACGCCTCATTCCAGTCCTCAAAAGTCCAGACGCCACCGATAATCGGCTTCACGTCAAGCTGTCCGCTGGCAAGCAGCGCAATCACACGCTCCCATACCGGCCAGTTGTGGCTGAAGCTTCCCTGCAGAGTGACATTCTTCTGAACCAGCGGGTCCAGTGAAAAATTGAGCGGCTTCGGTCCCCACCCGACTTTGGTAATCAGGCCGTTCGGACGAACCAGCTCCAGCGCCACCTTCAAAGTCGCGCTTACACCGGCAGCGTCAATGATCACATCCGCTCCAAGACCATCTCGTTCTTTGGCCCATTCGGTGGCATCCCCGATGATCGGGGTACATCCGTAATGCTTCTCTGCAATACCCAGACGGAACTTGTCGGATTCCAGACCCACGATCGCCACGTCCGCGCCCGCCAGCTTCGACATCGCCGCAGCCAGGATACCGATGGTTCCGGGACCCAGCACGATCACGCGATCGCCCGGCTTGATATGTCCGTTCTCGATCACAGAGTTGAAGGCGACACTGCAGGGTTCTGTCAGACAGGCCTGCTCCAGATCCAGATGATCCGGCACCTTGTGGAGGCACCGGGCAGGTACCCGCACATATTTGGTCATCGCACCATTGACGCCATAGCCAAATCCCTTTCGGGTCGGGTCAAGGTTGTAGAGTCCGCTCCGGCTCATGGGGTTGTTCGGATCGATGACAGCGGCTGTTTCACTCACCACTTTGTCCCCTTCCTTCCAGCCGGTCACCCGGCTTCCCAGCTCTGTGATATAACCGCCGAACTCATGGCCGAGGACGACCGGATAGTTGACGGGCCAGCTGTGATCTGCCGTCCACTGGTGCAGATCGCTCCCGCAAACACCCACATTACCCACTTCAAGTAACACATCATCATCCCCGATCTCCGGCTTGTCGATATCACGAAGTTCCACGGATCCTTTTTTCGGGGCATAATTTACTACTGCTGCTGATTTCATAATGTACTCACTGATTACTTATTCCAGATTCTCATTTTTTACTGATTGATGGAGACATCGCCATAGGCATGGATCTTGTCGCAGATCATGCGCAGGGAGCCTTCCAGATCGCCGTCGGCAGTCTTGAACGCATCCGCATCGATTGTCAGCGGAGCCCCCAGCACAACCATCGGAGCCCCGTATTCAGGGCAGCTGATCGCCTGCTCCAAAGAGAGCCCGCCGACGGCCTGAACCGGCACCTTCACGGCTTTGACAACTTCGGAGAGCTGATCCAGCGGACTGGGCATGCGCTCGCCTCTGGCAGCAATGCCGCCCCGCTCATCATAGCCGATGTGATGGATGACATAATCACAGCCCAGATCTTCAAGCCGTTTCGCGCCCGCAACCATGTCGGGGCAGGCCAGATTGTCGCCCATCACCTTCACATTATAGTCACGGCCGGCTTCCACAACCCGGTGAATCGTCTCATCATGAGCACGCGCCATCACGACCACATGCGTCGCTCCCGCCTTGGCCATCATCTCTACCTCCAGATAACCTCCATCCATGGTTTTCAGGTCCGCGACAATCGGGGTATCCGGAAATCTCTCCCGAAGCTTGCGAACACAGTGAAGGCCTTCGGCAAGAATCAGAGGCGTACCCGCTTCCAGCCAGTCAACCCCCGCTCTCATTGCTATTTCCGCCGTCTCCAGCGATTCTTCAATATTGGTTAAATCCAGTGATATCTGTACTACAGGTTTCATACGTATTGTTTGATTAGGTGTTGTAATGAATAGTTTTTTAAAATCCGCTATCTTTATCTTTAATAAACCGTTTATAAATGCCATACCCTTTCCCGACTCCACATGCTATATCCGTTCCCGAATGGCAGGAGCCTTTTGAAAAAGCGATCTTTAAAACGATGCTTCGTTCTTTAGCGGTTTTTCGCTTCACCATTCTTTTAGCACAGCTCTTCGTTTTCACAGAGTTCAAATTGCAGACTACTGCTCATATCTGAAGATTTGAAATCTGTCCCGGCACAGCTGGCACAAAACTCCGAACCGGAAAAGAACTCCTGTTGATTATTACGTCAATCAATGGTTCCTAGAGCGGCTTCACCATGATGTCTTTGAAATACATGACACTGTTGGGGTCATGACCCTGAAAGGCAAAGGTGCCGCTGGTGAGCACGCGATTCTGCATATCGCCATCCGGACGGGTGGGGTTTTCAGGCTCAGTATAGT
>JBBDRB010000003.1:0-63213 GCA_040905685.1 Balneolales bacterium
CCCCCGGCAAAGCTGGGGTTGGCAAATACGGCCGAGATTGTCATGGCGCTGTCTATGGCGATGGTCACCGGGTTTTCCGAACTGGCCAGGTCGCCCTCCCAGTGCACGAATTCCCAGTCTGCATCCGCCCCGGCCGTCAGCTCCACGACATCATTGTATTCATACTCGCTCTGGTCGGGATCCCGGGTAACCGAACCCTCACCGTAGCTGTCCAGGGTTAATTCAAAGCTCTGTTTCCCGAACACGGCCGTAACCTCGCGGGCCTGGTCTACAGAGATCTGCACCGAATAACCCGTGCCGGTCACATCGCCCTGCCATTCAATGAACTCCCATCCGTCGGACGGACTGGCTGTGAGCAGGACCAACGTCCCCTGCTCATAATCCGTGGATTTTTGCTGAATGATCTGTTCGGTTACCGTTCCCATCCCATCGGTGTTTACGGTAAGCGGATATTCTTTTTTTACGAACAGGGCCGTGACTTCCGTGTCATCGCTGATCAAAATGGACACCGGGTTTTCGGTGCCTGAGGCATCGCCCTGCCACTGGTCAAAAAGCCAGTCTTCGTTGGGCGAAGCCGTTAATTCGACTTCATCTCCGGCCTCATACTCCCCGGACGACGGCTCCACCGAGCCGGCTTCCGGCGGACTGGTTGTGGATGAGAAGGTGTGGACGGGCGTGCTATCGGTGGAATTGGAACACTGTGAAATAAAAAAACAGGCGAGCAGAGGCAACAGCGCAGAAACTTTCTTCATAAAATGGATTAGTTACATAGTTTTATTCCAGGGTTAAGCGTTAACGTTAACCTATTCTAACCACTGATGCAACCTATACCTGAACCACCGGCATTTGTCAGATTTTCCATCCGGTTGAGATGTCAATATGAGAGATCAGCCATTCGGCCAACTCCCAAACCCCCATACCAGCGCTCAAAGCCAGAAACATACAGACCACGACGGTGAGAAACATTTCCCATGCTACGCCTCTTAAATCAGTTCCATTCATAATTTACCCTCCTGTGAAAGTTTCCCTCTATGTAGGTTAATTGATTTTACGGTTCGTTCATTCCCCGGTCCATCCGGTTTTATAAATGCGGACTCTGGAAATCCAGTTTCCTCAGCCCCTTTTTTATTTCAGGAGCCGACATAAAAAGATCCCAAAGCAAGCCGCTTCGATGATTTTCGATCATGACCACAATGGGTCCCTGATCGATGGCCAGGTACCTTTCCGGATACCAGTCATGTTCGATGCTGAAAGCATCATAAAAACCATATGGACCCCAGATCCTGTCGCCCAGGTTGTAATAGAAATTCTTCAGCACCTCCATGGATTCCTCCGGCGTATAGGGAAACGACGACAGGGCCGCCGTCGGCGTTATGACCCCGTGATCGACCTCATAGGGCTTATGTCCGGCATACCCGTTTATCGAATAACTGGCCGTAAGCCCCCAGGTGTCCTGACCGTATCCGGCGTAATCAAGCGGATTGACAATGGCGTATTCCCGGTGTATGAGCGTATGGTTCCGGTTGTTCTCCCAGTAATCGGCATAACGGTCTTCCAGCCCACGGGGATCCAGTCCAAGGTAGGAATAATGGGCCCAGAACAGGGGGCCGCTGTATTCTTCCGAATAATTATGTTTTAACGGCAACGAATAGCCAAATGCTTCATGATCCTCCAGCCGGATATCGCCTCCGCGTGCCCATCCCTCATGATAGACCTCCGGGACGATAGGGTGAGTCGGCGAGGAAGCGGCCAGAATGTAGGTGATCAGGCATTCGTCGTAGCCCTGGATCGGATGGTTCATCGCCCATTCGTGGTTCGGGGACCAGTGCCAGTACAACAGATTTTCTTCACCGTCTTTTGTGTGCCAGTTCCACTCAATCTCCCGCCAGAGCCTATCAATTCGCCCGGCCAAATTCCGTTCCCGTTCATTACCTCCCTGAAGGTACTGACGCAGGGTCAGCAGACCCTGGGCCATAAAGGCCGTCTCAACCAGGTCTCCGCCGTCATCCCGGGGGCTGAATGGCTGTACCCTGCCGGTCTCGCCATCCATCCAGTGCGGCCATACTCCATGGAACCGGTCGGCCTCTTCCAGGAATCCGACGATCCGCTCGAACCGGTCGACGCCCTGAGACCGGGTGATAAATCCGCGTTCGATCCCGGTAATAATGGCCATTAACCCAAAACCGGACCCACCCGTGGTCACTACATGCTTATCATCCTGGGGATAGTGCCCGTCTACGTGGTATCGCTCGCGGGCCATCCCGGAGGTGGGTTCGGCTCCGTCCCAGAAATACTGAAAGGTGGCATACTGCACACTGTCAAGAAGCTCGGCTTCACTTAGTTGCCGTTCGGAAACAACTTGCTGAACGGGTTCATTGCAACCGGCCCACAGGAAGGCAATAAGGTATGGAAGAAATATTCGTATATTCATCACTCAGAGTTTAAGGGTTTGTTTTTTGCGGTGGACATGACTTTATGGTTTTATTTCCCTCACGATACGAAAGCCTACATCATATCCATTGCCGGGTCCGCCGGCATGGGTGAAATAGGTGGCATTGGCCACATCGGCTAAAAATCCGCCCCCGCGCAGCACGCGGACCTCTCCGGTGTCGGGCGGCACGGGGTCGGGGTATATTTTTTCATTGTAATAATCGCCAACCCATTCCCATACATTCCCTATGGTATCATATAAACCCCAGGCATTGGGCTTTTTCTGCCCTACCGGGTGGGTGGATCCGTTATCAATATCGGCAATCCAGGCATGCCTGCGCGTTTCTGCCCAGGAGAGCACCTGGTCCGCTCCGGCGCGGGCGGCGTACTCCCATTCGAACTCCGTGGGGAGCCGGTAAACTGCAGTGGTATCCAACGCATTGAGCTCTTCGACAAAAGCCCGGGCATCCTCCCAGCTGACACTATCGACCGGGTGGCGATCCGCGTCGCCTTCCACTTTGTCGCCCTGAAAAAACGAGGGGTTTTGGACCATTACCTGTTTCCATTCCCCCTGAGTGACCGGAAACTTGCCGATATAGTAGGGCTGCTTTAGGGTCACCATGAAGCCGGGTCTTGAATCCCGCCCGGCCAATTTCTCACACCGTTCTAAATCCGCTGCCGTCCATCTTGCACGGGACGGAACGTCTCGGTCATCGGGGGGATCGGGGCATTCAATCTCATACCGTCCCACGATCATGCTGCCGGGCTCGATCAGGATAAACTTCATCCCCAGGGCATTTGTAAATTCAATATGCAAATCTTGGAGGCCGATCTGCTGGGCGTTTAGTGAATTCGGACCGGCAGTCAGCAGCAGCCCCAGAAAGATGGCGGATCCGGCGAGGTGACGATGTTTTGAGCAGGACATATGCATAGAGGGTTACCGTTCCCTGATGGCAATATTCCGGAAGGAATGCGCCGCGTCCGGCTTCCAGGAAAACGCGCAGCAACTGCCGCCCGGGACCGGGGTCGGAGTCCGGCTCCAATGCAACTGCAGGGCTATCATGCCCTCGGTGGCGCCGGCGATCATATCGTTTCGTTCCGCCCGGGCCTCCCACATCTTTTCCCCGTTCACCCAAAGCGTGACCCGGGGCGCTTCCCCAACAACACGAAGACGAAAGGCATTCCAGCTGCCTTTGTTCCATACCTTATCGACGTCAGCCTGTGCGCCCACCGACGTACGGAGCATTTCCGATATTAAATTGCCGGTGTTGGGCCGTCCGTCACCTTCCAGTTCAACCTGATAGGCCGAACCGCTTTCATTGGACCGGAAAAAAATCCCCCCGTTGGTCCCGGGATCAGCCTTCACTTCCAGGTACAGTTCGAAATCGCCATAGTTCTCATCGGTCAAAAGAATGCCTCCCTGCCCATAGGGATACTGCTTCATAACAATGGCCCCGTCTTCCACCTGGAAATGGCCTGTGGTCCCATGGTGATTCGTCCGGCTGATGTGCCAGCCCGTCAGGTCTTCACCGTTGAAAATGGGAGTGAACCCGCCGGGAATCTGGCTGTTCCCGGGGGTTGGGAACATGATGATCCAGAACAACATGGTTATCAGGAAACCGGACGGAGCTGTGTGATCAATCATAGCGTTATTTTATAAATTCTAATCCGGTTAGAATGAGCAAGGCGTCGTTTTCGCCGGCCTCCGGGTTGCGGACCACGATATACACATCCTGCATTCCATTTACATCGGAAACATTTACGGGCAGAGGCGGGTCAAGGTCATCTCCGAAAAAGGGACCTTCGCCTTGCGATAAAGGAGGAGGGACCCGTTCGAAAGATTGCCCCACAAGCCGGCCTGTTGGTGAATCCAGGCGAAGCTCAACGGTAGCGCCGATGAAATGAGACCAATGCCAGAATCTGGTTATGGCTCCGATCCGGATTTCGTTTATACCCGTCAGATCAAGGTTTCTGAAGCCGATATGGCCTTCCCTGCCATTGACAATGAAATTAGGTTCATCCGTGGAGGGGCTATAGGTAATCCGCTCCGATATGATGTCGGCCGTTTCCGGATCCAGAAACGGATAACGCAATACGATGATCTCCTCCCCGGTCAGGCGCAACCCTTCCCTTTCCCGGGACCCGTCGTCGGTGTAGCTGGCCCGCAAGACGTGCGAGCCCTGCTGCCCGGGCTCTCCGTCGGTGATGTAGCTTCCATGCAGGGACAACCGGCGAAGGCCTTCGTCCCCGGCGGACAGGCCCAGAATATATTGAGTCATTTCCCTCACCTCCGCCTCAGGCACAGCCGGATGAGGAGGCATGACCGCCTCTCCCCACACCCCGTAGCTTCCTTCCTTCACGCTCCGGGCCAGCGTCTCGGCGGCCTGTTCGCGGCCCCGGTATTTTTCGGAAATATCCATAAAAGACGGTCCCGCCGAAGGGGAGTCGATGGTATGGCACGTGCTGCAGTTATGGCGGGTAATCCGTTCACGGGCCCGCAGATCACGGAGTGAAATTCCAGCCTGCACTGGATCCGCATCCACCAGCCCGGCCACCTGCCCGGCGGTTATCCCCGACGGCA
The DNA here is from genome assembly GCA_040905685.1 of Balneolales bacterium. Classification (GTDB taxonomy): domain Bacteria; phylum Bacteroidota; class Rhodothermia; order Balneolales; family Natronogracilivirgulaceae; genus JBBDMU01. Next base: position 5,012 of record JBBDRB010000003.1, read on the forward strand.
GATATTCGGCCGTCACTGAAACCTCGTCTTCAGAGATCCCCCCGTCGGTCAGGCTGCCGTCTTCGCGGTCATGAACCCCTGCCTTATACCCGATGGCGTCACCGGGGAAATAGAACGTGCGGTTGCCGCTGGTAATATCCAGGCTGACCCGGGGGGGCTCGTTGCCGGCCACAATTTGAAACCAATCCCTGCCGGTCTGCCCGTGCCGATCACGTACGGTCAACTCCACATCATATTTTCCCGCCTCTTCGAATACCACCTCCGGATGTGGCTGCGTGAACCGACCGACCTCCTCACCGGCCAAAGACGTTAGGGTCCATTCATAGCGCAACTCATCGCCGTCATAATCCACTGTGCCCAGGGAGGAAAGCTGCACCCCCAGGGGAACGGCGCCCGCCATGATATCAGAATCCGCCCGGGCGACCGGTGCCCGGTTACCGGCATTGTATTCAATTTTTGAAATCGCTCCCGAGGCTCCGGGACCATACTCGACGAGGTACAGGTCTCCTGACGGACCAAAATCCATATCAAGGGGCCCGCTGTGTGACAGTTGCCTGGGCGGCAAAAAAGGTTCGACCGACCGTACCCGGGTCCGCTCTCCGTTCATCGTGACTACCATAATCCAGTTGCGTACATAGTCGGTGACAAACCACTTGTCTTCGTAATAAGAAGGAAATACCCGCGGTGCACCGGAGGCAAAATCGTCCAGGTGAAAAAGCGGCCCCCCTACGGCCGAGCGTGCTCCGCTGCCCAGAACCGGCCATTCCTCCGAAACGCCATAGGGATAGGCAATCAGGGCAGGCTGAACCGGCGGCAATTCACGCAAACCGGTATTGTTCGGCGAATCGTTGACCGGACCCTCCGGGTTGTGCGGCGGTCCGTAGGTGCCTGTTTCATAATCATACCGGTTATAGGGCCGGTTGCCATAGACAAACGGCCAGCCAAAATTGCCGGCCTGCCTGGCCACGTTGAACTCATCGTGACCTTTGGGTCCGACACCGGCAGAATCAATGCCGGCATCCGGACCCACATCACCCCAGTGCAGGTAACCCGTTTTAGAGTCAATGGTCAGTCGCCAGGGGTTGCGGTTTCCCATGGTATAGATCTCCGGGCGGGTGGAGGGGGTTCCTTCACTGAACAGATTTCCTTCCGGGATCGCATAGCCACCGCCGGCCTGCGGGGTAATGCGCAGAATGGCCCCCCGCAGGTCGTTGGTATTGCCTGCCGTTCTCGCCGCATCCTGTATTCGGCCATCTTCTTCATTTACATGGATAGGCGCATACTCGCTGGGGGCGGTGCAATCGCCGATGGAAAGATATAAATTTCCATCATCATCCCAGACCATCCCCCCGCCGATGTGCGTGCCGTCCGGCTGTTCCCAGGGCACCTTTAGCATCACGATTTCAGAACTCAAATCGATAATATGATCGGATCCAAGGTTAAACCGCGACAGGCGCATGGATGATCCTTCATCTTCGGAGGCGGCATAATACAGGTAAAGCTGACGGGTCGTCTCGAAATTCTGGTCCAGCAGGATGCCGATCAATCCCGGATGCGGATGCACCGCAAGCGTGGCAAGGGTCTGCTCCGTTCCCGTTGCCTCGTCGAACCGCTTCACGGCGCCTGGCCGTTCAATCCAGTAAATGCGGCCCTGCCCGTCAAACTCGATCTGCATGGGCTCATCCAGGCCATCGATCAGCGTTACCTGGGTAAAACGGTTTGCCGCAGGCTGCCCGTCGGGGTTTTCCTGCAATCCGGAAGAGCTGGCCTGTAAACTGATGATAACCAAGAAAAAAAATAACCTCATATAGGTTGATGAAAATGGATTATATCCTTCGCTATTACCAACCCGGATTTTGTTCTATCACCCCACCGGAAAAGTCAATCTCACTTTGTGGAATGGGAAACAGCAGATGCTGTTCAGGATCGAAACTTGTCTTGCCGAGCCCATGAAATAATTGCTCGGCAAAACCCGGTTCCACCCTGTTGTAGCGCAGGATGTCGTTGTAGCGGTATCCTTCCAGGGCCAGCTCGAATCGCCGTTCTTCCCAGATGGCATGCCGCAGCTCTTCCCGGCCGGTAACCAAAACCTCCGGGAGAACGGAATCATCACCCCCCCGGGCCCTTTCCCGTATATCCTCCAGATACATCAGGGCATCGGAGGTATTGCCCAGCTCGTTGCTGGCCTCAGCGGCCATCAGCAGCACATCGGCATAACGCATATAGACCAGGTTCACCGGTGAATTTCCCGGATAACCGGGAGGCCAGGGTTGGGACATCATGGTTTTTTTGTTAGCCCTGGGATCGACATCATCGGGAAAGTCCGGCATATCTTCGCCGCCGGAGCCCGGCCAGGCTTCGCCTTCAAAAAAAATGGTATGGCCTCTTCTTGGATCACCCTGTTCATAGGCTTCGGCCAGATCTTCGCTGGGCGAAAAGAAACCCCAGCCGCTATTGCCTCTCACGCCCTGCCATTTGGCCCATTCGTTGACCACATCCTGTTCTTCCCGGGATAAAAACTGAACTTCGAATATGGATTCGATCCCGTTTTGACTATCGACATCAAAGTTGTCCTCATAGCTATCGGCTAAATCGTATTCACCCGAATTGATGACTTCCATGGCATGAGTCAGTGTATTTTCATAGTCCTGCTGAAACAGATAAGCCTGGGCCATCAGGGTATGGGCCGCTCCCCGGGTGACCCGGCCGGCCTCGGAATCGGGATAACTGAACGGCAGATGCCCGGTGGCATAGTCCAGATCCGATACAATCAGATCATAGACTTCCTGCTCGGTGGATCTGGGCACTACCTCCGAGGCCTGTTGCGGATCTTCCGGGACCTCGGTATGAATGGACACGCCGCCCCAGCCTCTGACCAGGTTAAAATACGCAAGCGCCCTTAAGAACCTGGCCTCGGCAATATATCTGGACTGTAGCTCTTCGTCCATCTCTACTTCGGGGGCATTGTTAATAACCAGATTGGCCCGGGCTATCAGCGTGTACAGCGATTCGTAATAGGTTTGCAAATCACCCTGACTTGCAAGATAGGTAAATTCATTAACCTGTTCCATGCGCGGAACACTTCCGTCGGCCGGCGAGCTGCCGGGATTCGTATCATCCGAAGGAACTTCTTTAGCCACAAACCGTCCGAACCCGCTGAAGCCAAAACTCCGCGTCTGGGCGTAGACGCTGTTAAGCAGCTGCTGGATCCCGTCCTCCGTTTCATACAGTATGCTGCTGGAAGGTTCTCCGAGAGGTTCTTTGTCCAGATCGAAAAGGCCGTCCGAACAGGCCAGGCTCAGACCCAGCAACAGGCCAAATAGTATAAGAGCTTTCGATTTTTTCATAATAATCCAGATCTAGATTAGAAATTGATCGTCGCGCCAAATGTATAGATTGATGAAACCGGATAAATATTACCATCGAGTCCGGCATTCATGGGATTATCGTTCTGCGCTGCAAATTCCGGCGTGAATCCCTCATAGCTGGTGAAATAATGCAGGTTATTTCCACTGACATGGATCCGGGCCAGGGAAACCGGCAAATTCTCCATTACGGACGGCGGAAGCGTGTACTGCAACCGTACGTTGTTCAGCTTCACATAGGAACCGTCATGCACCCACCGTGAAGAAGGCTCGTAGTTCCAGTCGCCGCCGAACGTAATTCTTGGAATCCTGTCACTGGTGCCGGGACCCGTCCAGCGATCGAGCCATTCTCGGGAAAAGGCATCTTCGCCCGAAAAGCGGACGTTATTGCTGGCATCATAGATATCGTGGCCAAACGCTCCATACATATCAACCGACAATTCCAGGTTCCGGTAACCGAGTGTAACGTTTAATCCACCCGTGAAATCGGGAATGGGGGAACCGATCAGGGTACGGTCTTCGGGACCAATTTCCCCGTCACCGTTGACGTCCCTCATTTGGAGATCTCCAGGCTCTACGTCTGACTGGGCGGGGGCGGCGTCTATTTCTTCCTGGGTATCGAAGGGTCCCAGGGAATCATACCCATAGAAGAAGCCGATAGGCATGTCTACCCGGGCACGGGATATATTTATCCCGGCACCTATATTCCCGCCTATTAATTCATCTTCGGTACCCAGATCCAGCACGGTATTGTTAATGGTCGATCCCGAAAAGCCGATGCTGTAAAAGAAATCATCCCGGTCACCCCTGAAGTCCAGACCGAAATCCAATCCGGTATTTTCCACCGAACCGACGTTTCCTTCCGTGGTTCCCAATCCTACCGAAGGCGATACGCCTACATTAACCAGCATATCCCTGGTGACCCGCCGGTACCAGTCCACTTCGGCCAGAATGCGGTCGTTAAAAAAGCCCAGTTCCACACCAACATCGAATTGTTCGGTGGTTTCCCAGGTGATGTTCTGATTAACCAGTGTATTGATGGCGGCTCCCGGGACGATCTGTCCTCCGAAAATAGCGGATACGCCCACACCGGTAGCGGCAGTTGCAAAGTACTGGTACTCCCCGATCCGGTCATTGCCCAGCTGTCCCCAGCTTCCTCTCAGTTTAAGCTCTGAAAACCAGTCGGTATCCTGCATGAAATTTTCTTCCGATATTCTCCAGCCCAGTGCCAGCGAGGGAAAGTAGCCAAAGCGATCATGCGACGGGAACCTTGATGAGCCGTCAACGCGCAGGGTACCGGTAAATAAATAGCGGTCCATCAGCGTGTAATTAATCCGGGATAAATAGGATCTTATGGCGCTTGAGGTGGCCTCGTTAACATTACCGGCTCCATCGGTAACCCCCGCATTCAAATACCAGAGACTGCTGTCATTGCCGAAGATCTGGTTCCGGTTGCCCCCCAGCAATTCAAAGTTATTTTCCTGAGCGGTGAACCCCAGCAGCCCGTCTACCCGGTGTATGTCATTGAAAGTGCGGATATAATTGACCGTATTTTCCCACAGATAGTTTTGGGTATTCGCCCATGATTTGGAAAGGCTGCTGACTTCGTTCTGCTGCTGGTTGGAAACGAAATATTCCGGGTTGAAATTGGTGTTTTCAGAATCACGTAAATCCAGTCCGATGCTTGAGCGGAAATGAAAATGTTCCAGGAAGTTAATATCAAGGTAGGCATTTCCGATCAGGGAACGTGTTTCGGTGAAGTTGTTATGATAATTGATGGATGCGATTACATTGGTACTTGAACCGATTCCCGTGTCATTAAAATCTCCATCTTCGGTATACACCGGTACCGTTGGCGGTATGCGGTAGGTACCGTCGAAAGCACCTCCGAATCGTTCATCCTTATCCGAAAAATTACCGGCAAAATTATGGCCGACCGTAATGTTATCGCTAAGGGAATACTGGTTGTTCAGGCGAACCGTGAACCGTTCGTATCCGCTTTTTTCCACATTGCCTAATTGATTGTAGTATCCGAGGCTGACAAAATAATCAGCCGATCCGGTAGACTGGCTGAAATTCAGGTTATAGTTGCGGATGGCACTGACGCGGAGCACTTCATCAAACCAGTCGGTCGAAGTATCAATTTCATCCACATCATAGGCCGGAGGTTCGCCTATGTTTTCAAGGCCTTCGTTCATTAACGTGGCATACTCCGAGGCATCGGTCATTTGAAAATCTTTCGGCTGTTCCAGTCCCTCAGACATGGAAAAGCTGAATACGGGCTCACTGGTGGTTCCCTGACGGGTCGTGATGAGCACCACCCCGTTGGCCCCCCGTGAACCGTAGATAGCAGTTGCCGATGCATCCTTTAATATCTCCATTGACTCGATATCATTATTGTTCAGATAGGAGATGTCGTCCACAAACAGACCGTCAACCACAAATAAGGGGGAACTGTCTCCTGTGGTCCCGATACCCCTGATTCGAATTGACGGTGATGACCCGGGATCACCTGAAGAGGTAACCTGAACGCCGGAAGCTCTACCCTGTATGGCCTGCACGGGATTTGAGACGGCCGGTGTGGTTATCTCATCGCCCCTGATGCTTGAAATAGAACCGGTCAGGTCGCTTCTTGGGGTCCGCCCATAGCCGACAACCACCAGTTCATCCCCCAGGGCTTCGATATCGGCTACCAATTCCACGTTGATGCGGGTTTGGCCATTGATCCCGATTTCCTGGGTTTCATATCCCAGGTAGGAGAAAACCAGCACATTGTTTTCCGGAGGGACCTGCAGCTCATACTCCCCGTCCGCATCCGTACTGGTTCCTAAATCGGTATCTTGCACAAGAACATTTACCCCGGGTAAGGGGAGTCCGTCGTCAGAAGAGACGACCTGCCCTTCAACGGTATTGTCTTGTGCACGAACAACAGAGAGGCTTGCCAGCAAAGAAAAGAGCAAAATGGTGACAAGCTGGAAAACAGGCTTTCTCATAGCTTATGTCCCTCTTATTTTATTGCTTAATAATAGTCACGTTTGTGCAACGTGATCTCATTCTCCTGATTAGTATCCTGGTCGTATCTTCTTGATTTGAATAGATGTATTTATCTTCATGGATAGGTTATAACGTAAATATGCACCTTTCCCCCATAACCCTCCCTGGTCTTTAATATTTTATTATATTTTTTTTATAAACTAAAGAGCAAAAACCGTTAAAACCCCACGCTCAATTGCATTGTCAGCACATTAGCCCTGGTCTGATCCGGTGAAATGGCGTGAATAAGGTAGGAAGCTTTCGTTCTGACGGTTGGATTTAAACGATATCCGACAACAAATTCAGCGCGGTCCACCTTTGGTCCCAGCGGATAATAATTATTATAAGAGGTACTTTGCCCCCGCTGCCGAATTTCCCCCGGGCGCAGGATCTCTCCCCTGACCGCTGTATAGGCTCCTGCCAGGAAGGGGAACTGAACGTTCATTTCTGCGCTATAATGGGCAGCTACGGCAAGCGGTTCGTTGATCAGGATATCCTCATAGGCATAATCAGGCGAAGTCCACTGGCTGATGTTCGCCTCGATGCTGAAGGAATAATAGAGATGGGATACGGTCACATCTGCGCCATACAGAAGCTGATTGTAGGATTGGAGATCCGCACTGCTGATGTGTGAATTTAACGGATCCCGTATCATATACGGACCATAGCTGAAGGAGCTGCCGAGCCGGGCCCAAATAGCCGGTTGATAAGTCATCCTCCCCATAAAAGCCGGTTTATTATGGCTGCCGACTTCCAGGTAGCTTGATGCCGCAGCCATGGTGACGGCAAATTCATAAAACAGTTTCTGTTGAGCGGTCTTATTGCTGAATTTGATTCCCTGAGAATACATGCGCTGATAGATCATGGACTGACCGTATAGAGCGTCATTCTCATAATCGGGTTCATCGAAGAATATCCCCGTTTTCCTGTCCACACCAAGATTCCACACATGCGAAAGCGGCAGATGGACAAATGGGTTTTCAGAGGAGAGCACCCGTTCGCTTTGAGAGCCGTAAGGCGTTACAAACCGTCCGGCTGAGATCATAAATTCGGAATCGGAAAGGGGGAGCCAATTTATATTTATCAGTGAAAAGAAAACAGGGCTCAGAGCATCCCCCTGGTAATAATCAGCCTGAAGGCCCATCTCTGCAAACCATTGATCGGAGATCACACCCAGGCCAAAAAGCCGGATATAGGGTGTGTAAATATTAAGCTTATCATTGGGCGTCTGATTTAGAACGGGTGAAGAGTCAAGCTGGCCCTTGCGGAATTCCACATCGACCAGCCCACCGACAATTAATTGAGCATGCAAAAGGATGGGAAAGCATAAAACCAGGACAGGGGATAATAGTTTTTTCATCATTGTTCAGTCTGCATATTCTGTAATTTCGGCCCATACCACTTCATGAACCTGAATGGGTTGTTCAAATCCTTTCATTCTTATGGTATTTGCATTCAAGGTACTGGTCGTGATGCGCCGTTCAAGGTGAAGCAAAACCTGATCGCTGATTAATATCTGACCGCTATTTGCAGAGCTGCAAAGCCGTGCACCCAAATTTACGTTGTGGCCCAGTACCGTATAATCCATCCGCTCGCTGCTTCCCATGGCGCCCATAAGCACATCTCCGCTGTTAATACCGATACCTACGGTTATTTCTTCCGGATACCGGACAATCTTCTTCACATTTTTTTGGATATACACTGCGGCCTCTACAGCCTGTTGTTCCTTGTTGTTGCCCTGGAACACAGCAACCAGTTCATCTCCAACGAATTTGTCAATATCGCCTCCGTATTTTTGGATGGCCTCGGCCTGAAAGCTGAAAAGTTCATTCAGCATATCGATCACCTCCTGCGGATTTCGTTTCTCGCTCCAGGAAGTAAAATCACGGATGTCGGAGAAGAACACCACGACTTCACGCATTTCACCACCGGGATCTATCTGAGAAAGATTGTTTTTTATGGCATCCAGTGTTGCTTTAGAAACAAATTTGAGCATCAGCAAGCGCTCCTGTATGCCCTGGCCAAGCTTGTTAAAAGCGCTTGTCAGGGTACCCAGTTCATCGTGGGTCGTTACCGGGACCTCGCGGCTGAAATCTTCCCTCTCCATACGGTGTACCCCTTCGACCAGCATGCTTATAGGCTTAGTTATGCGACCGGTGATCCAGAAGCTGATGGCAGTGGCGCCCAAAATGCCGATAATACCCAGGAAAAATATGAGTGTTCGGATATTGCGAAGCGTCTGTAACTCCAGGGTCAGGGATTTGGCAACGATAAAATAACCCGGAATATCCCGGCTATTTTCTGCTCTTGGCTGCATGGGCGCTACGTACATTAACCAGTCCTCGTTATCTATTTGCATCGCCAGGCTTTTTGCATCATTGGCTGATACAACATCATAGGTCGTGTTGTGGATCAGTTTGGTCAGCTCTTCGTGCTGGAGACTGTTCATATACGTGAAAGAGCTGGCAATCAGCTTATTATCCACGAAGTAGGAAATATCCATTCCGATATCACGGGAAAGTTGCTCGGTTTCCAGCTGTCTCATGGGAAAACCATAAGAGAGGGTACCATATAGCCTGTTTTGAAGAAATACGGGTACGGTTATCACATTAAAATAGCTGTTTTCGGTCTTCCATATATAGGCCCGTTCGGGGTAGATTCCCTGAAGTGCTTCGGAGACACCGGGGCGGTCGGCTATCGAATAGCGGGGGAGGGCACTGGTGGACATCTGACCTATGGGCAAACCGTTGTGATCACTCACGAGCAGGAGTCCGCCGGAATCCGGGTCTGCATCAAACGATCCGGAAATCAGGGAATCGGGAATGATGGGATCAAAATCGAGAAGGTACCGGATATCGTTCCTGAGCAGTTGGGTCACTGTGGTACTGTCACCCGTGCTAATGGCCGCTTTGAGTTGGGGTATCTCGCTTAGCAAAATGCCTGACTGTCGAAGCTGACGAAACCGTATTTCCTGAATCCGCTCAAATACCAGGCCGGCCTCCGTAAAATTTAAACCAATTTCTTCCCGTATGCGATCCTCCACTATCGAACCAATGCTGTAAAGCATTACCAGTACAAGTACCAGGATCATCCCCACAAATGCAGCCAGGAGTTTCCACCGAATAGAAAATTGTAACGCCAGATCCTTCATGGGTTAAGCCTGATGGTACCGAGTTCAAGGTTCTTACCATTCTCAACCGTGATGTTTTGGGTTGAAAGGGCAAATCCGGGAGCATAGACGTTGAAACGGTAATCTCCCGGTGGCACCGATGAAAAGGAAAAAGGCTCATCGGCTTTTTCTGTAACCCACTCATAGGTCTGTGGGCTCACAACATAAATGGTAGCATGCATATTCGAATGGATATCACAGAACACCTCAACTACACCCTGTTTCTCAAATACTATATCCAGGTAATCACCCTGAGGTCTACGTCCAACATCAAACCGTTTCGTTGCGGAAAGACTGAAGACATTGTGATAGACCGGATCGGAGTTCAAAATGCGGACCTGGTCATCCTCACGGACGGCAAGAATTCGGGGGTTAAACTGCAATTCTTTCTGATCCAATATCACAGGTTCCGGATTCAACTCCATCTCCCTGTCTTCGTTTTCAATCCAGATGAGCACGTACTGGCCGCCTGACCCGGATGCGGCTGCCTTCCCCCGGCCATAGCGGCCCAAAGAGATTGATTGGCCTGCGTTCGTATGGGCTAATTGAACGATCCCCTCAATCTTCCCATCCAGGACAGGTTGTTTCCAGGGTGTGCCTGGTAGAAGGAACAGGAAACTGACCATGCCTATTACGAATAAATAGTTGAAATACATCGGGGTAAGGGTTTTTACTAGATAATGACCTTACCCAATCTAACATTTATGAAGGAATTAATATAATAATATTTAATCTTACCTGGCTAAACGAAATTCCCGGATATCATCCGGGCTGAACGTGTCGGTCTCTGATGAAAACGTACTTTTGATGTAGTTCAGAACCGCTACTAATTCATCATTGCTCAGGTTTCCGTAGGCCGGCATGTCCCATTCATAACCTTCCGATTGAGCTTCGGGCGGAATCCCGTTTACCAGCATGCCGATCAGATCATTCCGGTTGCCGGATATCCAGTCACTGGTCGTCAGATCAGGTGCAAGTCCTTCCATTCCGGTTCCGTCCGGGCGGTGGCAGCTGGCGCATTGGCTCTGGAATAGCTGTTCGCCGGCACCCAGATCATCGGCGATTTCGGAATCGCCCAGATAACGGGGAATGCGATCTTCGGCCAAAACCGTTTTGTATTCTATATTTTCGAACCGGGCCAACAGAGCGTCATCGGCTTGTTGAAGCATGATGATCCGGTCCCCGTTTTCAACCAGTGAAGGATCATGGATTTCCGGCCGGGATTCCCGATACCAGTCTGTATTGCTGGTGAGCAAAAATATGCGCCCCCGCGTATCTGCAACCACATCCCGAATACGCCCAAAATGCTGTTGAAAAAAGATCTGAATATCGTCAACCTGACCGTCACCCTCATCGAGATGAAGAACGCGTAACGTCTGTATACGCAAGCTGGCCAGCAGCAGACTGTTTTTCCACTCGGGAATAGCATCATGGCCATACCAGGCAATCCCCGCCGTGGCTATAACAGGGGTAAAGGCGGTCAGGGGTTCGACGATCTGTGCATCATTGCAATAGACCCTCTCCGCTTCGGAATCGCAAAACCCATGGACATCAGGCCAGCCATAGTTGCCACCCTTTTGGAGCAAGTTCACTTCATCATCATTGGCAGGACCATGTTCGGAGATATAGATTTGGCCATTTCCATGGGTGATACCCTGTATATTCCTATGACCGGATGTCCATATCCGGCTGCCTGGTATGGGGTTATCATCCGGAACGGAACCATCGAAATTCATCCGCAACACTTTTCCATGGTACGAGCCCGTATCCTGTGCAAGATCTCCGCGGTTTGCATCACCTGCGGCCAGCCATAATTTGTTGTCGGGCCCGGTCATCATTTTCGAGCCACTGTGTCCGTACCCGCCCGGGAGATTATCAAGAATGATTTTCGGGTCCGTCAGGGTATCCCCGGTAAATGTATAGCGGGTAAGCCGCGAGCCCAATTCATGTCCGGCATGCGTGTAATTGAGATATACATAAGGATATTCTTCGAATTGCGGATGAAGAGCCGTGCTCAACAGACCGCGGGCCCTTTCGAAGAAAACATCGGGTACCTCCAGCAGTTTTCTTATTTCTCCGTTTTCCGGATTCACCCGGTAGAGTGATCCTCTTATTTCATTAACCCAGAGCCATCCATCCGGCCCGAGGGTAATATCACGGGGCGCTTCCAGGCCACTGATAAGCTCAGTAGCCAGAAGGGTGGTGGAATCCAGCCGGACATGGGCAGCATATTCGCCTGTATAGCTGTCCGGTCCCGGCCTTTCCGTTTGAATTTGGCAGGATAAACTGAAAAGAATTAACAGGACAGTCGACCATGCCATTGCATGCTGCTTCATAAACTGTGTTATTCCCACCCCGGATTTTGCCCTATATCCGGATTCAGCCTGATTTGACTTTCCGGTATAGGCCAGAGATAATCCCGATCGGTATTAAACTGGTAACCATCCGGATAGACATTTTGAAACACATCGAGATTTCCATCTGGAGTGAGAGGAAGCTCCGGATCGTGATGGAACTGATCCGCTTTAGCTCCTGTAGCTCTTGTCCCCTCCAGATATTTCATGGCAGCCCACCTTAAGAGATCATCCATACGGAAATTTTCCCCTGCCAGTTCAACCAGCCGTTCACGCCTGACTTCATTAATAATAGGCGATAGATCATCGTATAACCAATTCGGATCATTCGCTATATTGCCGAGGACCATGTGCGGCATACCGACCCGATCTCTCAGCAGGTTAATGGAGATATCCAGGTCGGTCTGGGTTAACGTACCCAGCTCCGTTCTGGCCTCAGCAAAGTTGAGCAACACCTCAGCATACCGGTCATTAAGGGTGGCCGTTTCCTCGTGCTGGGTATCATGATATATTCGGTACTCATTATATTGTTTTCGCACGTGGTAGCCTGTAGCATTGGAATGGGAAACATCCTGAAAAAAGCGGTCGAACGTTACATCGTAATAATCTATGCTTCCGTCCTCTTTAATATACAGGGGGTCATCCTGGGTAAAGATGGACTGATCGAGCCTGGGGTCACGATTTTGGACTTGATCTTCTATAGTATCATCCCCAAGGTAATCTTCACTGGATGCAATCGGAAGCCCGTCAATACCCAGATACTGGTCAACCAGCTCTTTGGTAAATCCCTTATGCTCAGGATACGCTAAATAAAATAGCTTTCTACCGGCGTTGATGTCATGTTCAAGGTCCATTTTGGTCCATCTCATTGCTTCGGGATTATCGGTAAAATCACGCCAATTGAACGTATTGTAATAATCACTGGATGGATCACCGGTGGAATGCAGAGAATAAAGACCTGAGTTCATGATTTCCTCAGCGGCCTCAGCGGCCTTGGTTAAATATTTGTCCGGATCGGCATTGTTCACACCAAAGGCGGTACCATCATGGTATTTTTGCCAGGTCCCTTCATACAGAGCCACCCTGGATTGAAGCAGGAGGGCAAACCATCGGGGCAACCGCGAGTATCCATTGCCTCTGTCTGACTGCAAATACATAGCGGCCATATCAAGGTCTGCGAGAATGTTGTCAACCACAACGTTCCGCGGATCTCTTGCAGAATATAGTTCCGGTGAATCTTCATTAAGAACACGGTCTACCCAGTTAATATCACCGAAATTCTTTACCAATTGCCAGTGATAGTATGCACGGAAATAATAAGCCTCGCCGGCTGCCTGCCGGATACTCTCGAAATCACCCTCCCAGGCCTCTATTTTCTCAAGCAAATAATTTACCCGTCTTATATTCGCATAGCCGTAACCGGGTCCGTCATTGATAGTGATATCCCCGGCCAGGCGTGACGGAGGATTATTACTGTAAACGAGGACATCGGTATGCGCATCACCCCATGAATAGGTACCTCCGGTGGAAGTGTGAAACCTGTTGGCATATACCAGGAAATCGCCGGGCCTGTTGAAAAAAGCCGTTTCTGTAACCTGATCCAGAGGTTCTCTGTTAAGCCATTCATCCTGACATGCAGTGAGGATCATGCCCAATCCGATTAAGCTTATTAGTAGTGTTTTATTCATAATATTTCTTTTTTTATTAATCTTAAAAAGTTGCGTTAAGTCCTATTGACAACATCCGGGTAATCGGATACGTCCGCATCAGTGTATTCGATGCAATTAAACCTTCAGGTTCAAATGCCTTGGGCAGGGTTTGAAATGTCAGTAGGTTTTCCCCGGAAAAATAAATCCTCATATTATGAATGGGCGTTATATCCGTAATGGACTGCGGTACGGTATAGCCAACCTGAAGATTCTTCAGCCGCAGATATCTTGCATTATGAATGAACCTGGTCTGCGTTTGGATATTTTTATTCCGTTCAGAGGAAAAATAAGGCTTTGGCATATAGGCATCTGTATTGGGTCCCAGAAAATTCGTCTCATCGGCAGGCCTCCAATAGTCAAGATGATGGGAATCTTCCAGTAAAATTGCAGAGGCCGGCCCATTTAATTTTCCCCACCAGAATTCCGATCCGGAACTTGGGGCAAAAGGCTGACTGGCTATGCCTTGCCAGAACATGTTGAAATCCCAGCTTTTCCATCTTACTCCTCCGCTGAAGCTCATTTGATAACGGGGGGAGGTATTCCCTATGATAGACAGGTCTCCGTGATTATCCAGGGTTTGATCACCCGGACTGATGACCCCATCTCCATCGAGATCTTTATATTTGATGTCGCCGGGACCCCAGTTGGCATGATAGTACGATTGGTCCGCCATGGCTTCATCTGCATCCTGAATTAACCCGTCGGTTGTGAGACCCCATATATCCCCATATTTTTTTCCCGCATACCAGGTATGTATGTGGCCGGTTTCATTAATATATTCCAGGATGGTAGATTGGGCATCTCCAAGTCCGAATTTTGCATCGTAGGCTAATTCACCGATCCGGTCTCTCCAGGCCAGGGATAATTCATAGCCTTTTGTTTCTAATTTCGCATTGTTGGTTCTCGGAGCTCCGGCTCCAAGAATGGATGGAAGCTGTACAGAAGGACCCATCATATTATCGGTTACCCTGTGGTACCAGTCAAATTCCAGTAACAAACGCTCCTCCTGGAATCCTGCTTCAACACCAACATTTGTCGTCGTTACCGTTTCCCATGTCAGAAATTCAGATCTTATGCCTGGCATGTCGGCATAGTTAGGCCGAACACCGTCAATAATTCGCCCCAATCTCGGGGTTATGGGAATCTCTTCCAGGTATAAATAATTAGATGCGTTAGGATTAAACTCTTCCACCAAAGCCTGGCCCGACTGATACATTTGAGGAGGCATTAGCGTTTGATTACCCAGTGAACCGTAAGAAGCCCGAATTTTTAACATTTGGACATAGGGCTCGACCGGTGCCCAGAATTCTTCTCTCGAAATATTATAGGCCACGGAAGCAGAAGGGAAAAGACCCCATCTTTGTCCATCCTCGAATCTGGACGAACCATCATAACGGGCACTCAATTCCAGAATATATTTCTCATCATAATTATAGTTCAAACGCCCAAATACACCCTGTGTGGACCAGTGATTTATGACATCATTTACTTCTTTTGTCCCAAGGGCGGTACTTATTGACGGAACATCCAGCGAGGCCAGATCATATCCCTCGCCCGTAACCCACCGGTTATAGTCGTAATCATGTTCATACCCGGCCATTACTGTAAAATTATGACTGTCAAAGGTGCGCTGGTACTGGGTATAGCCTGTTAACACCGAATAATGCCCGGTACGAAGCTGCTCGTATAAACCCGTCTGAGCAAAACCAATATTGCCTGTGGATCCGTCCGCAATCTGGGTCTCCACGGGATGCATAAGGTTGGTTGTGGATCCGGTTCTGTGGGTGTAGTTATATTTGAGGTTTGTTGTCCATCCGGTTATTGGCTCTATTTCCGTACCGATAGAAAATCGGGCATTACTATTGTCGGTCGAAACCCGGCCCCCATCCTGTAAAGCTACCATAATGGGATTATGAAGAGAACCATCCAAATTATACATGCCCATCGTCGGCCACAATATATTAATATGCATCCAGTAGCCACTTCTGTCGTTCCATACCCCGCCGTTAGGCCGGTCTGTCTCCGTCCTTGCATATCTGGCACTGAAATCAAATTTTGCCCAGTCTGTAACTCTGGTTGATACATTTCCGAGAATATTGTATCGCTGATACCCGTCATTGCCCCAGTTCAAACTGCCGGGTTGATCCTGATATCCAAGACTGGTATAGTAGTTCGTTTTTTCATCACCACCCTCAATATTGAGATTGTGCTTCTGTTGCATGGAATAATCCCTGAAAAATTCCTGAGGCCAGTTTACATTGGCATTTCCATCCCATCTCCCACGCCAGTGATTAAATGGAGGTTGATCGGGATTATAGGGATATTCATATGTACCGTCTATATATCCCTGAATTCTGTTCATCTGATCAGGGCCGAAAATAGGGCCCAATCCGGCGTTGGCCTGGGCCTGATTAAATACAGTTCCATAGGTATAGGAATCAAGCATGCTGGGAACATAGTATGGAATATTGGCAGAGGTGATATTGCTGTATGATGCCCTTATCGGTCTGTTGCCCCCTCTTTTCGTTTCTATTAAGATCACCCCAAATGCCGCACGTGAACCATAAACAGCCGAAGCAGAAGCGTCTTTTAATACCGTAATATTTTCAATAGATGATGGATCGACCAGATTCATATCCATTTCCACACCATCGACCAATACAAGAGGCGAGGAGTCTCCTGTAATGGATCCGACTCCGCGAAGTTGAAAATTTTGTTCTCCACCTGGTTCACCTCCACGTAAATTCATAGATACCAGCATGCCTGGTGAATGGCCCTGCAAGAGCTGCCCGGTTTGCGCTGCAGGTCTGCTGGCAAGGTCATCCCCTGAAATGACTTCCAAGGAGCCGCTCAGGTTTACCCTTCTTTGCATGCCATAACCTACTACGATCAGTTCTTCCCCCCTGATGGCTTCAGCCAGTAGCTCCACATTAATCTCTGAACGACCATCGATCGGTATTTCCTGAGTTTGATAGCCGATATAAGTGAAAACCAGGGTATCGCTGAGATTGGGGACGGTAAAATTATAGATCCCAATATTATTGGTTGATGTACCCGAGGCAGACCCTTTTCTGACAATATTTACGCCCGGAAGGGTTTCTCCTGTTTGAGCATCTGAAACCAGACCAGTGACCGTTTCCTGGAGGGTAAAATCGGAAGCGGATGTCAATTTCTTTTGTTCTACCCTGGTTAACACAATTTCCCTTGTTTTCGAAATGGCTGGTTCATAACCGCTGCCCTCCAATGCCAGCATCAATGCATCACCCACCGCCATGGATTCCTGGTCAAAACTCAGCTTCTGAGCCAGAACATCAAGCTCGGCATTGTAAGCTATCCCCAGGCTGGCTTTCATGGCAATCTCTTCCAGGATGTCTTTCCGGGTAGAGTTATTCGCATGGATATCAATGATTTGCTTAAGCTCCATGATACTCTCTGTATACGTTTTTACAGAGTAGAAAGAATCATCGAGCATATCATAACTAACAAATGTTGAAGTTGACTGCCCATAGACCAGTGAATCTGTTCCAGGCTGCCATCCGGTACAAAAAAGAACCAAGGCACAAATGAACGAAAATGATTGATTTGTCAATGATTGGATCATAGATTTCCTCCTTAAGGAAATATTAGGGTATTATTATTGGTTGCAATGGGTAATTTGAAGTATGGTCATTCCATTAATTCATTGGCCGGCCTATTGTCACGATCCGTAAAGACGATCCTCTGCCGGCCTGTCTTGAAATAGCCTATTTCCAATGAGCCCGCAATTACATCCATCACATTTGATATGGAACGGCCTTTCAGGGTAGCCGTCAACCGAAGTTCTTCCAGTTCCGGTTCACTGAAATCCACCTCAGCGTTATATCGTCGCTCCAGTTGCAAGGCCACCTCTTTCATTGGGGTATTCCGGAAGATCAGGTATCCGTCAATCCAGCTCAGATACTGCTCCAGGTCTTCGACCTCTTCTGAGGTTATCCTGTCATTCTCAATATGAAAAAGACCTAACTGACCGGCTTTCAGGGTCGTTTCTCTACTTTCATCCTGTCCTGAGGCTACGGTGACCGTTCCTTCATTGACTACTATTCTGACCATTTCATCTTCAGGATAGGAACGAACAACAAATGAAGTTCCCAGAACACGGATGACAGCCCCCCGTGAATGAATCAGAAAAGGCCAGTCTGCATCACCTGTTACGTCAAAATAGGCTTCACCGCTCTGTAAAAAGACTTCTCTTTTATCCGTTCGAAATACTTCCGGTATACTGATTTTACTATCGGCATTTAAATTTACATTTGTTCCGTCTGACAACACCAAATTGGCTCGCTGTCCTTTATCCATAACGATTTCACGCATAATAAACTCTTGCCCGGGCTCGGCTGCATAAAAGTTCTGCCATGCGAAAACTCCACCCAAAATTGCGATGAAGAGTACGGCCGCAACCCGCATAAACTGTGCAATGTCTTTGTTTTTAGCAGACCGGGAATGTTTGTACAACTTACCGGTATCTGTCCTCTTCATTATTTTCTTCTGGTTAGGAGGGGCACTGTCAATTTCATTTTTTATTCGAAATTGAAGTGTTTTCCAGTCAGCTTCTGCGTTAA
Organism: Balneolales bacterium; assembly: GCA_040905685.1. Taxonomy (GTDB): domain Bacteria; phylum Bacteroidota; class Rhodothermia; order Balneolales; family Natronogracilivirgulaceae; genus JBBDMU01. The sequence continues at coordinate 23,240 of JBBDRB010000003.1, forward strand.
ATTCAGTTGCGTATGGCTCCGGACCCTTACTGCTTGCCTTCCAGATGAGTTCCATCTCCTTTAAAAGCCTGCTATGTTCCGGTTCAGCTTCCAGCCACTTCCCTACCTCATACTTTTCCTCAGCAGAAGACTCATCAGACAGATAGCGAATTAATACAATGTGGTTCACGTAATTTCTGGTTTATCCTGTTTATTTACCTTTCACTTCAAGACAGGACAAAAAGAGGTTACCCCCAGTCTTATTCAAAAATAAATTACGAAATGCAGCCTCACCGAGGATCTGATTCACTTTTTTACACCGTTCCCGATAATTCACGTGCCCGGGGGTTCATGGGAGGGTATCCTCAGGGATGGGTTTAAGATTTATATCCAGCTTCTCTCTTAATTCCTGCAGCGCTTTGCCCATGTGGTTTTCCACGGTTTTCCTGGCAATACCCATCACTTCTGATATTTCCGTATAACTCAAACCATGCTTTCGGTGCAGCATAAAAACCATATTTCGTTGTTCAGGCATCTTCTCCACCAACTTCCAAATCTGATTAATTAACCCTGACATGTTGGTTTCAGAATAATCAACTTCGCCCTGTCCGGTTATGGCCTGATGATCGTACTCCTGTTCCAGTCTGGATGAAAGCTTTTGACGGGCCCCCTGCTGCTTAATTAGATTCAGGGCATGATTTCTAACCGCCTGATAAAGATAGGCACTCAGCGAGTGATTAATTACCAGACTCGTTCGGTTGATCCAAACGTTTATAAAAACTTCCTGTACAATATCCCGGGCCGACTCGCTGCACCGGATGATGTTGACAGCGTAGCTACATAACCGATAATAATACTGGAAATAGAGATCTTCGTATGCTTTTTCGTTTCCTTCACCTATTTCACGGATTAGGCAAGAATCAGATAGGTGGTTGTGATACCTGTGCATATGATCATCCAGTTTTACATCAATTCCCATCCTGCATTCAAAGGGGCGCCCGGATTCGCAGAACTAATCATCAAGATATGGGCAGCATTTAACGTGCATTGTTAAATGAAGTTAATTTTTTTTTAAATGCAAATAATTATTTAACACGGAAGGGAAATAACCGGTCTATTTTTTACAGGCAGAGGATACCTGATGTAACAGGAACTACGAGAGGGGCCTTTCGTGGAAAAAAAATAACCCCAATCAGGCTTTCAGACCTGATTAGGGTTATTAATTGCATTGTTATTCAATAACCTGGGGCGAGTAGGTTTCCATGACCACTCCCCGGTCTCTGGCTACCAGAACATCACTTGCTTCATATGTATGTACGCCGTCAGATATGGTAAAATCCAAAACAATCCCGTCGCGGTCTTTGTTACCCCATTCGTATTGCCTGGACTGATATTCTCCCGAACCGGTAATAGTAAAAGGAGAACCTGCCTCTTCAGAAATGGTTATGTCATTACCATCAAAATCCAATATCATGGTAGCTTCTCCCTGCATCTCCTCGGAATTCAGAAATGTAGTGAGCGATACCTGATTTTTTTCGGTAGTAACTAATCTTGCGGTGCTGTTGTTCTCAACATATTGTTCGCTGTACGAGTTGTTTTCAATCTCTGTATTGCTAGCATCCTCGGTTACCGTATTTTCGCCGTAGTGGAAATAGGTACCATGCAGCTCGTTAATATATTTAACGGCAAACATGGTAAAGTTTTTAGGAAGGACTTCCCAGTGCGCGGCATTGCGTACATCAGGATTTTCAACAGCGGAAAATCCTGAAAGAAGCGTATCCACATCAGCTGAACCGTTAAGCCGGATAGGGATTACGTATCCCAATTCCATGGCCAGGGGATCATCGAAGAATGCTTCGGTTAACTGGACCTCAATCCCACCGGTGAATTCACCTTTGGGAATGACTATCTCGGTGTCGGAGCTCAATGTGTAGTAGTCGCTGGGCAAGGCCTGAATGGGATCGCCGCCGGTACTGAACAGAATATCGTCGCTCATACTCTCATCTACTTCGATATCGAACCTTCTGTCTTTTTCGTTGGAGTAAGCACCACCCATGGTGACTGATATGATAAACTTATAATCATTATCATTGGAATTATCATAGATATAATCACCCAGGACCAGTGTTCTAACCGGATGCTGATAGGGGAAATAACCTGATACGTAGTCATAATCGGGGAAGTCATTAACAAAGTTTTCACAGGATGTTAATCCGATTAATACTGTTAGTGTAAAGAGTATTCTTTTCATAGTAATTTTATAAATTTTTAAAATAAATTAGTTCCAACCGTCATTTTGCACCAGGCCAAACCTAACCACTTCATTACCAGGAAGCGGTCCGTAGTGCATGAAGCTATTATTGTAAGCCCGGTCTTCAACATTGAAATAGGTATAATTTCCATTGTCGATCTGAACTCCCCTGGCCGGTTCAGTTAAATCTTCTTTCCATCTGCGCAAATCCCAGAATCGGAAACTTTCGAAGCTTAATTCAAGCCTTCTTTCATTGCGTATTAATTCACGCATTGAATCTATGTCCGTTACCGTAGCGAGGTAATCATCCGGCTGCTCAATACCAGCTCGCTCACGCAGTGCGGCTATAACATCTGTTGCGCTATAAGCATTTACTCCGCTTCCATTAGGTCCATATGCCTCATTGGCTGCCTCTGCATAGTTCAGAAATAATTCGGTATAACGGACATGGGTATTGAAATGCCTTTGATTGGAAGCTGAATTGGGGTTAGCGTTTACATCTTCCCTCAGCAATTTTTTCATGTAATAGCCCGTCCGGGTCGAGTACTGCATCGCATCAACAGCATTATCTCCGCCACCCGTTCCGGTGTTAATAGTCTCACCTCTCATCGTAGTGCCGTCATATACGATGTACAATGACAACCGGGGATCTCTGTCTGCATAGGGGTCATTGGGATCAAAATCCGAGTCCGGGTCGGTAATAGGGTAACCATTGGCCATGGGAAAGGCATCAACCAGATTTTGTGTAGGATTGATTCGTCCGTTACCGAAGAGTGATGGAGGATAATTATTCTCTTCCCTGGATCGATTGCTGTAAATTGGCCTTCTCCAGAGCATCTCGGCTATGTCTTCTCCGTTACCGGATGTAATGTCTGCATCGTTTACCTGATCACCGTGATAGAAAATGTGACCGTTGGGATCCATTCCCCCTACTCCACCTATATCATCGAGTAACTCCGCCGTATATTCTGCAGCCGTTTCCCACAATCCCAAGTCATTACTGGGATTAAAAGCAGGGCTTGCAGCCAATAGGGCAAGGCGGGCTTTGAATGCTTTTGCAATACGGCCAGAGGCTTTTTGCTGCATAAAATCACCTAACACCTGATTGTAATCATCCAGGTTATCCACATCCTCGTAACCCGGAGGCAGATCATCCAAACTGGAAATATCTCCATAATCCATAGGCAGAAGATCAAGGGCGGTATCCAAATCGTCATAAGCACTGTTTACCGATTCAGTAAAGCCTGCTCTGGCCTTTGAAAAGTCGCTATCCGCATCCATAAATTCATTATAGATTGGAGTGCCTAACAACTCGCCGCCCGAACCGACTCCGCCGTGATTTCGCAACAGAAAATACTTGTGCAAGCCTCTCATCAAATAGGCCTCTCCTGTGAGGCGCTTGACAAACAGATCGTTTTGCTGTTCATTGGTCCACTTAAAGGGAACCTCGTCTACGATCTCCAAAAACTGGTTAACATACTGAATGGCCATATTGGAGTTATTCCAGATATTCTGCGGATTATAAAGCGCTGTCCATTCGCCCGTTGCCATGCGCATATAGGAATTGAACTGGTCGTTGCTAACTGCATCATCGGTGGCCACTTCATCCCACCGGTAATCATTCGTGGGAATCTGGGTGTACGCTCTTTGCAGTAACCCTTCCGCCAGCTGAGGATCCTCTTTGACCATTTGCAGATCATCGTTGATGATCGTTTCCGGTTCCAATAAATCACATGCGGGAATCACAACTACCAAAACCAGCATGCTTAATAATATTTTATGTAATCTCATAATTTTATGTTTTGAATTCATTATATACTAGCCTTTAAACCCAATGAAATGGTAGCATAAGAAGGTTCGCTACCTACCCGCAGTTGACGAATATCCTTGTTCTTAGCAAACTGAGCAACATTTGAGGCATTGATAAAGATAGATAAGTCTCTCATGCGCAATGAGTTCGTGACGGCTTGAGGCATATCATAGGTAACATTAATTCTCCTTATCTGGAAGTAAGAATTATCGTATAGCCAATAGCTTGATCTGCGGTGGTTATTCGAGTTTGAAACAGAACTTAATCTGGGATGGGTAGCCGTAGCGCTTGTTTCAGGGGTCCAGCTGTTCAGGACCACTTCAGAATACTTATCATTACCATCAACCCAGTAATAATTTCCTTCCCTGAATTCTTCTGCTCCTGAGCGACCTTCTCCCAGAATGTACATCGACAGGTTTTTATAGGATAAACGTACCTGTATGCCTCCGGAAAGAGGATGCTGCCAGCGTCGTAAATAAACCTCATCGTTCTGGTCTATAATACCATCCCCATTCTGGTCTTTATATTTGATGTCACCAGGCATGACCTCACCGAAGGATTGTACCGGGCTGTTATCAATATCGGCCTGATCATCGAATAAACCCAGTGCTTCCAATCCGAATGTTGCATCCCTTGGATGACCGGCCCGGTACTGGTAGTCGTTTTCCCAAAACTCATCTACCTGGATTCTTTCAGAAGTAACATAGAGCGCGTTGACGCCCACAAATAAGCCGAAGTTACCAAACGTATCGTTATAACTAACGCCCAGCTCCGCTCCCTGATATTGGTCAGAGCCATAGTTCTCATAAGGGATGAAATCACTATAGAAAGCCGGATACAGCGTGTTAGGCCGGGTTATTAAGTCACCATAGGTTGTATGGAATATATTGGCTTCCAGGCCAAGGATTTGGTTGAAAAACAATCCGTCCATACCCAGCGTGATTTCTTTTCGCTGAGCATAACCCAGGTTCGGATTGCTGGCCCTGAGGGACCTTCTTCCATTGCGGTTCCGGCCACCCTCGTACCAGTTATAACTTCCTGAGCTGCCATAACTTTCATCGTAGTAGTAGAAACCCCCGATTGGAAGATCTGAATTTAAGATACCTGCTGTCATTCGTAACTTCAGCATATCGACATTACCTGCCGAAGACATAAATTCCTCAGAACTGATCATCCAGCCTAGTCCCACGGTGGGCGAGAATCCACCCCTGTTTCCTTCGGCCAATTTAACGGAGTTAGAATAAGCACTGCTGAAATCGATCATATACCGTTGATCGTACGCGTAAGTTGCCTGCAAGCCGAGATGGGCCTGTTTTACACCCTGAAAATTGCCTTGTGGCTTATAGTTGCTGCCATAGCCAAGAACCGAACCGGTTATGTGATGAACGTCATCAAACTTACGGTCATAACTTACTTGCGCGTAGGCACCAAATCTTCTGCGAAAGTACCGGTTGCCGACCGACTGTGTACCCGGGCGGGCATCCAGTCCACGCTGATTTAAACCAATTACGATATCTTCGTCATCGTCCCAGGTTGGCTCATAAACCGAGTAATCGTTCAGGACAGATTGATTATACCTTATATAGTAATCAAAGCTGATGTTGGTATGAAAGGATAGCCCCTCGGTAATGCTGGCAAGATCCGCATCAATCCTGTTGTTGAAGGCAAAATTTCGCTCGATTCCCTGCACTACACCGCCGGAATAACTATCCCCGAACGGAGTATTCAAATAGCTGGCATTTCCACCAATCAGGTATTCACCGTTGACATCATTTTTCCTGGCTTGAAATAATTCATTATCAGGATCAATCAGACTGAAAGGGATCAGAGGCGTATACTCATTAGGCCTTATACTGGAAGCCTGGTTCCAGTAGTTTCCGAGCTGTGCTTTATCCTCAACAAAGAGAGCTCTTCCGTCAATAGATGTGCTAATCCAGTCTGTTATTTTCAGGTCAACATTGCCACGGGCATTAAATATGTTGTTTCTGGCATCTGCTCCTTCACCAAAATCCAGTAAGCTGCCGTAAGAGTTCCAGCCAAAGTTTGTATAATAGGCCGCATCCTCGGTGCCTCCTGAAAATTCACTTTCAATGTAAGCATAGTCCTTGACGGAACGTATATATTCATCGGAGTAATAATCGGTGCTGGGATAACGGTATGGATTCCCCGTCCTGTAATTATCGATGGTTTCATCGTCATACTGCGGTGTGCTGCCGTCGTTTTCCCGGGCCATATTAAAATGGGTCATGTAATCGGCCGAATTCAGATACTGCGGAAGTGCATGGGGTGTTGAAATACCGGAACTTGCTGTAATCCTGGAGGTATTCTTATTAACCTCACCACGTTTTGTGGTAATCAATACCACACCATTCACAGCGGCGCTGCCATATAATACGGCTGCATTAACATCTTTAAGAACGGTAATGCTTTCGATTTCCGATGCCCTGATATAATCAATATCCCGTGGCAGTCCGTCGACTATATACAATGCATTGCCGGAAAACGAACCGGTACCGGTTATACTTGAAACATCAATGCCGATACCTAACCCTCTGATGCTATTGCTACCCATCAGGCCTAAGGTACGGCCGGTCATAATATCTTCCGCCCAGATATTATTGTCATAACTATTAATTTCAGTGGGGTCTGCCGTGCTGACCGATCCCACAAGATTCCCTTTATTGGCCTTGCGAAAAGCAAGCTGGACTTTATCATCGCTTCGATAATACAGACCATTGGGTACCAGACTCAGTTCCTCTGATTCCTCCGCTAATGAAGAAGTGACGGTTCTGGTGGAAAATCCTTTGGCCTCAAATATCAAGGTTGAGTTGGGTTCGACAGAAATCCTGAACCTGCCCTCAGCATCCGTCTTGGCATAAGCCCTGTTACTGAAGACTTCAGCATTTGCGACCGGAGTACCGTTTCCATCATTTACAACAGCTTCTATGTGAACTGATCTTTCCTGTTGCGCCAGTACATCCTCAGAGATCGAGAGTACGGTCACAAAAAGAAAGGCTATATATAAGTAATACTTTATTTTCATTTGAAATAAATTTAAAATTGAGATTTTAACTTACCATCCTGGATTTTGTGGAAAGCCCTCGTATATCCTGGTCGCAGAAACCGGAATCGGGAGCCAGTTATGCCGCTCTTCCGCAACCCGGGTTATGATGACTCTTTCCGCTACGTTGATTGGATCTCCATTCCCATCCCGGTCAAAATCAATTGCCGTTTTATCTAAATACCTGGGATCATCATTCCTGTTCCAGCGGCGCAGATCACAGAAACGGGCCCCTTCCATCAACAACTCAACGGCCCGCTCGCGTACGATCTCTTCGAAAAAGACATCATTGTTTGCCGTAAACTTGGCATCCAGATCCGGCAGTTGGGCCCGGTTTCTTACCTCGTTTAAAGCATCTGCGGCCGACATACCGTAATTACCGGAATTGGCCTGAGGCGAACCGCCGTTGCCAAAAGCCACAGCCTCGGCATACATAAGATATACATCGGCAAGGCGCAGATAAGGCACATAAGCGGATAAGTTATTAGCCCGGGAAGTATTAAAATCAGGTCCCAACCCATTGAATTTCCTGTTATAATAACCTGTTACGCTGGGAGGATCAATTTCAGAGCGGTGACGCCCTCCGTTAAATAACTGTGCTTCCCGGTCCGCCCCCGGACTCGAATGAAATAGATCACCGTCTTTTATAATTTTCTGATAAAAGCGAGGTTCACGATCCGTCCACGGGTCCTGAGGATCATATCCTGAAGCCGGATCGTCAATAGGCAGCCCATTGGCCATGGCAAAGTTTTTAACAATATTATGCGTTGGCACGTCGGCGCTGCTGCCACTGTTCAACCCGAATGATGAAGGAACGGTACCCCCGATAGCGGACCATCTGATTCGGGTCCTGTTGTAGATGATCGGCAACATGATACCTTCGCTGCCGCCTGTACGCTGGTGATTGAACCGGTGAAAATTATCCATGTAATCAGACCAGGGTTGCAGCTCATAGATATTGGTCTGATCGGCCAGAGTCAGTAACTGCCCGAAAGCTTCGGCCGCTTCCTGGGCTAAGCTGGCATTGTAAGAATCGTTACCCGTGGCCTCTTCGTTCATCATCGGACTGGCACCGTACAACAAGGCTTTCCCCAGGTAACCCAGAGCATGAAATTTATTAGCCCTGTCGCGGTTGTGGCCTTCGGTCGCCTGACCAGGCCCCGACTGATCCCAGTGGTCGGGCAACAGTTCAGCTGCAGCCCGGAAATCTTTAGCCATTTCTTCGGACATAGCCTGAAAACTAAGCCTGTTAAACTCTTCTGAAACAAGGCTTTCCGTTGGGTCTAATACCCTTGTGATATAGGGCATGCCTCCCCAAAACCGGCCGAGTTCAAAATAAAACCAACCCCGCAGGAACAAAGCCTGTCCTTTAATATGATCTTTTTCCTCCTGTGTTCCCGAGAACAGGCCCTCCTCATCGATTTTCTCTAAGGCCAAATTGGCTTTTCGGATGGCATACCAGCTCCATTCCCATATTCTTCTGTTCCTTCCTTCCAGGGAGCTCGGGTTAATATTGCCACTTCCGGTAAAATAACCGGACCCATTCCTGTAATTCCCCTGATCGAAGGGGAATGGGTTCATGGACAGGTTCTCATCAGCAAATGAGTAATTATTCCAGGCTCCTCCTTTGTCAGGATCCTGAATACAATTGTATATCTCCTCAATGAAGCCCTGGAAGCTGGTAAAATTTCCGTATGCATCCAGTTCAGTCACATCGGCTTCCGGAGCTTTGTCAAGATAGTCTACACATGATGTCAACATTACCGTTAACATCATGAACGAAGCGAAAATGCTTATTTTATTTTTCATATTTCTCGTATTAGTCATGTTTAGAAAGTTACATCAATGCCCAGGTTCGTTCTTCTGGTTGTCGGGTATGCGCCCGTGCTGGCACCGGCACCGGAGTGCGTGGTTTCCCGGTCATCCGGCAGGTTAGACCAGAAGAATAGGTTGTTAGCGGTCAGGAATACCCTAATGTTAGAGAATCCAGCCTGCTGGGCCCATTTGTTATCTCTGAAGGAATAGGAGATATCAACCGTTCTTAGTCGTATATACGATGCATCATAAAGGTGATAATGACCTACGTTCTCACCTTGCGTTTGCCATCTGGGGAGATAGGAACTGGCGTTGGGATTGTCTTTTGACCAGTAGTCAGCAACATGGTCAAATAAGACATCGTAATTAGAATAGTAATTATTCAGTGGAATCCAGCGGTTGGCATTATTGGTTCCATATAACTGAGCCATTACATTCAATCCCTTATAGGTGGCGCCCAGCGAAAGGCTGGCGCTATTTTGAGGTACTCCGGAATAGCCTATTGGAGCCGTGTCTTCGTTTCCTTTAATTACGCCATCTGCATTGAAATCCAGCAAATCATAATAACCCGGAAGTTTTGACAAATCATTGTTCTCCGTGGGTACACTGGCATAGACTTCGTCCCAGGTATTGTAGAAACCGGTCTGCAACACCCTTTTTTGCTGTCCGATCTGGAACCCTTCACTTTTCAAATGAGGATCCATTAAGGGCGCATCGTCCCTGGATAATACCTCATTTTGATTATGCGTCAACGCAAGATCAGACCAGACTCTGACATTGTTGGTTAACAGATGATCAAAACCTAATTCAACCTCAAAACCCTGAGATTTTACATGTCCCAGGTTAGCACTTGGGGGTGTGGCCCCAAAAAAGGGCGGAACGCTCCTGCTGCCACCCGACATCAAAATATCCGTCCTGTCTTCGGTAAAGTAATCAACACTCAGGGTTATCATATCCAGGAACATCCCGAACTCCAAACCATAGTTGCTTTTTACAGCCGTTTCCCAACGGACATCAGGGTTTCCTACAACCGATTCTCTATAGAAATAATAAGGGCTTAACTGGTTAGTCTGTTCATTGATGCGCGCCCGGCCACCATAGGACAACTGCGAGTCGTATAACCATCGTGAACCACTTACATTATCATCGCCAACCACTCCTATACTATATCGGAACCGCAGGTTGTTGATCGCGTCTATATTGAAGAAACTTTCATTGGAAACTACCCAGCCTGCGGCAACCGACGGGAAGAAGTCAAACCGGTAACCAGGTCCGAATTGCTCGGAACCGTTATAGGCTCCGTTGAATTCGAACAGATACCGCGTGTCATAATCATAGGTTGTGCGGAAAATCCAGTCTTCCCTGTAGTTCTTGAACATGTTGCCCCGGGCGTATTCTTCCCGCTTAAACAGGCCCATGGCCGTGACTCCGTGAACATCAAAGGTTCGGTTAAAATTTATTTGTCCCTGATAGCTCATTCTCCGGGTAACCGGTATATAACCAGACCAGTTTGCCGAGCCAATCGATTCCTGACGAATACTCCAGGGTCGGAGCATCCAGTCATATTCCGCATCGTCAACCGGTAAAATAGCCGTGTATTCGGATGGGTCCTGATCAGGTCCTTCATATTGCATAGGGTAAATTTGCTTAAACGGCACATTGGTGCGGGCTTCATTCGCCCTGATGCTGTTTTGCACATCATATATACCACCCTCGGAACGAATGCTATTGTCATAGAAGAAATTCGCTCTGGCCGACAAGCCTTCGGTAATAAATCCAAGATTCTGCTCTACCACAAAATCGGAATTCAGTTGGGTTGCACGTGTTTCCCTGACTCCAATGTTGTGAACAACGGCGATAGGATTTACCGAGTTATTACCCCCTTCCTGATAGGCACCCCAACGTCCGTCATCGTACATAGGCAGGAACAGGTTGGGAGGCATTCGGTATGCTGCAGCCCACATCCATGCATCAGCCCGGCTGGTACTGCCTTCGTTGTTCCAGTTAGTATTCTTCTGGCTGTAATAGCCCGAAAGATTCATTTGAAGCTTTGTGGTATTGGTAAGCCTGAAATCAATATTACTTCGGAAGTTTAACCGGTTGAAATTATAATTGGGATCATATCCTTTGTAATTATCGTATTTCTCGAACATATCCCCTTCCTGGGTGTATCCGACCAATCCATAATATTGAACATCCTCGCTGCCGCCCCGTGCGCTCAGGGTTGCTTTGTGAGCAAAACCCATATCTCTGAACATGGCATCTTCCCAGTCCACATTGGGATAAATTACGCGATACTCTTCGGTTTGCGGGAGCTGGTAGCGCTGAACGATCTCATAAGGCACATAATCATTCCATGAAGATTCATTTATAACCCCTTCACGTTCGATCATTTCATTTTTTGCATTCATGGCGCCATATGAATCCAGTTTACCGGGCAGTTTTGAAGTCGTGATACCGGTCGAGGTATAATTGAAATTCAATATGGTCTTGCCCGGCGCCCCTCGTTTCGTGGTTATAAGGATAACGCCGTTGGCACCTTTTACCCCGAATACCGCAGTGGCCGAGGCATCTTTCAAAACAGAAATGGTTGCCACCTCATTAACGTCAATGTTATTCATATTCCTTTCAACACCGTCGACCAGTATAAGTGGCTGGCCTCCATTCCATGTATTTTGTCCACGTATGAATACATTGGTACCGCTTTCGCCGGTAAGGACACCACCGGGCTCACCGGATGAAGTAAGCGTCACAATGCCCGGCAACTGACCGCCCAGGGATTGGGTAAGATCGGTTACGTTCCCGGTACGGTGAAGGTCTTCCTCTGTTACCTGAACGATGGAACCGACCACGCTTTGCTTCCGTTGAACACCATAACCGACAACGACCAGTTCATCGAGTTCCGTAGTGGCATAATCCATGACAATTTCCAAATCGTCTTCTCCGTCAATGGATACTTCCTGATTTTGCATACCAACAAACGAAAACCGAAGAATTTCGGCGTTTGCAGGAACATTCAAAGAAAAGTTGCCGTCAAGGTCAGTTGTGGTTCCAACTAATGCAGCATCAGCATCATCACTTAATGCAACCACGGTAACGCCGGGCAATGTTATACCATCCGTGTCTCTGACTACACCTGTGATTGTTCTTTGTTGCTGCTCATTGGCAACCTCAACTTCTACATTGTTCGCTGAGGCGTTCATTGTTGGAAATAACAAAATCATTAGGAGAAATGAGGCTCCCAACAAGTTTTCCCTCAGAAAACTCAAGATTTTACACGTTTTTTGCTCCATAATTTCGGACATTTATTCGCGATTGTGTGTTAGATAATCATGCTGTTAAAAATATTTTAAAGCACATTTGGATGAAGTCTGATCGATGAAGGGCTGTTTCGTACTACGGGTAAATTTAAAACCGCTTCCACGAACTTCATGAATGGAAACCCCGTAAAACTTCTGCGCAGGCTTTATACCTACTCTTCGATTTGATTTTAACCAGGCTTTTCCGGAATCAATATCAGCCGAAGGCAGAGGGAAGTTACTCCTTTCCTTTTTTCCAGCTAAATATGTAAATATCGAATTAGTATCTATTTTATCATTCATTTCAGTCTGTTGTGAAGGTCATCATCTTGCTTCTGTAGCTAACACGACTCAGGAAGCATCTACCCCGTAACCTTTTTTAAAAAAAATTACAGAGGTCCTGCTATTTTACCATATAAGACAGGAAGAGTCATGGGAGGTAAGCCACAAGCTGACGACGAAGAATATTTAGAACTCTGGACATTTGCGATTCAACAGTTTTTGGAGATATACCAAGTTTTTCAGCAATTTCTTTATACGTCAAACCATCCCGCCGATGCAGTTCATATACAAGTTTGCCACGTAATGGAAGCCCTTCGATGGCTGTTTGAGCAGCCGCCAGAAAATCCATTTCCTCGAGTAATTCATTGGGTGACCTTGAATATTCCATGGGCTGGAAGGAAGCTTCTTCCAAATATTGCTGCTTGATTTTGCAATGTTTCAGATAATCTAAAGCTTTATTTTTTGACGCTTTATAAAGATATGCTTTCAGGGATCCGCGGGGCGACCATCCTTTCCTGATTTCCCATATTCTGGCAAACACATCCTGAACCAAACACTCGGAAAGTTCATTAGAATTCAGTAACGGATTTATAAAACCAACGCAGGGTCTATAATACGTTAAAAACATCACCTCGAAGGCATTGCTATCACTATCCTGGATTTTTTTTACCCAGGCCAACTCAGGTAAACCATTTTTTATTTTATACGAATAATGGTATTTATATATACGAACGCCGGAAGCCAAATTATAAAGAAGTTATCTAATCAATAAATGGGGTTAGTCCGACGCAAGATGTTAATTTATGTTATAAAAACAAACTTGATATTATATTTGAGGTTAAATATTCGATTGTTAACCTATTAAAAGCGTGTTTTTACTCATTTTTTATTTATGTTATTAAGTTAAATAAATAACATATTTACTATATAGTAATACAATCGCCATTACTGATAATCCCCTAATGCACGCATTTTAAATTGATCCCGTTCCGGTATTCTATGTGCGGCTTTCATTATGAGGTCTATAACAGGTAAGATCAAGTTATATAAGGGATCGCTGATTTAATATTATTATGCATGATTTTCCTATTCTATTGTGAAACTTCCAGCATCCACTGGTTATGTTTGTCCACCAGTTGCTCGAGCACATCGGAATGGCTCTCACTTAAATCGTAGATCTCGGTCGGATCCTCCCTGATATTGTACAACTCCCACGCTTCGGCCGAAGGGGAATTGTAATTCCAGGTCACGATTTTCCAGTCCCCTTCCCTTAATGCCTTACCTCTTCTCAATTGCCAAAATAAGGGCTTCTGCCGCTCGGGATCATTTCCTTCAAAAGCGGGAAGAATGCTTATCCCCTGCCCTGAAACCAGAGGTTCATTATTGTATACATCTGGATCTGCACCAGCTTCTTCATACGTTTTAGGAACCTTTACACCGGCCAGTTCGGCAAAAGTTGGCATAAAATCGATAAAATGCACCGGCGTCTCCGAAATCTTCCCTTTATTTGTTATACCGGCAGGCCAGTGCGCAATCATAGGGGTGCGTATGCCGCCCTCATGGCTGTATACTTTGGATTTCCGTAACGGGGTATTAGCAACATTTGCCCAGTCAGGCCCCAGGGATGTCCATCGTGTTATGCTACCGATAGGTCCCGAGTCTTCCATCTCAACTACCTGATGAGCGGCCCCATTATCTGAAGCAAACAAAATCAGTGTATTTTCTTCCTTGCCAATTTCCTGGACTTTACTGATTATCTGACCAATATTCCGGTCAAGCTTATCGATCATGGCAGCATAGACAGCCATCGTACTGTCGGCCGTCAGTTTTTCTGCTTCAGTCAGGGTATCCCAGTCGCGGTGGGTTGCTTCTGAAAGTTCATATTGATTGCCCAAAAGCCCGCTTTCTTTTTGTCTTTGAAACCTGGCTTCCCTTATCTCCTTATACCCATCCAAGTACTTACCCAGATATTTGTCCGTTTCTTCCGGCCAGGTTTGAAGCGGGTCATGTGGAGCCTGGTGGGCGAGATATAAGAAGAAAGGCTGTTCATCATCCTTGTATTCCTCAAGCCACTGCAAGGCATTATTTGTGATGGAATTGGTTACAAAAAAGTCACGATCTTCGGGAGTATAGGGGGAAATCAGTTCTCCTTCGACGATCCAGTTTCTTGGATAATTACCTTCTTTACGGGCCGGTTTACCCTCCCCGGGTCGCTGATCCCCCGGATTGAAATAATTACAGCACCCATCTCTCAAGCCGGAATACCGGTCAAAACCCATCTCTACAGGATTTTGTGTCCCATGATGCTTCCCCGACCACAGGGTACGGTAACCGGCCGTCTTAAACATATTCCCAATCGTGACGGCGCCCTGGATTCTTTCAGGACCGTTGATCATTCCTACCTGGTGGGGATAGGCTCCAGTCAATAAGGCCGCTCTGGTAGGGAAACAAACGGCATGATTATAAGCCTGGGTAAAACGGATCCCGTTTTCCGCCAGCCTGTCCAGATTCGGGGTTTCAATTTCAGAGCCATAACTGCCGATGTCGGAGAAACCCAGATCGTCGGCCAGAATGAAAATTATGTTGGGTCTGGAGTTGGAAAGGGCCTCTTTGAGAGGTTGTGGCCTTGTTGTACTAATAAAGTGAAAAGAGACAATGAAGATTAGTACTGGTAGAATCTGTTTTTTCATTGGTGAGAATACTATACGGGAATTGAAGCAGGGAAGCATGCAATATATTAAACTTTGTTGATCTTGCTACCAATTACCCAAATCTACCTAGAAAGCATTCTAATTCTTTAGCTCTATTTTACTATTAGCTCACCTTTAATGAAATTCTATATGCCATCGCTGTTTAAAGATTTAGTTGGAATTACGTAATTTAATTTTTGATAATCATCCAGAAAATAATCCTGGTAATAAACGGTGGTCCACGGTGCTAAAGTAAAACATAAAAAAATGGTCGGCATATCCTGAAAAATGGAACCGTTGCTGCAACTGCTTACCTGTTTCATAAATAGGGGAATTCTAAAGGAAAAGAACTGCGAAGAAAGCAAGAAAAAAGGGTCTACAGCGCTCTCACGATATACCGTTTTTCTTCACCGGCATCCATCCGGATGCGAATACCTTCATGAAGTTCTGCGCCGCTATAATTCACTTCCTGGCCGGTAGACAGGTCGTTCACGGCATATTGCCGGTCCGGATCGGCGGTAAACCATTCGGAGAAGGAATTGAGCCGGGGCCAGTCAAGCGGGAGGTTTAGATAGTCACGGTGACGCTGCCGGTCAAAGACAAGACGGCCGGTCCAGTCATCCGTGGCAGATACGCTGATGATCAAATCGTTTTCTTCCATAACGGCTCCCAGGAGGATATCTTCCCGCCAGGGCCGGATGCTCGTTCCCTGAGATTTCCAAAGCGCATGCATCAGGGAAGTGCGTGCAAAGTTGCCGTCCCCATGCCAGCCTTCAACCACACCCCGCTGCCTCCATTTTCCTTCCGGGCGTTCCCTGCCCTGCGCGCTGTCCTGTTTGCTCCACATGATGGCCATCTGGCGGTCCATCCACTCGGCGGCATCCGGTACCGGTTCACGGTTGTACAGATAGAGAGCGCCCTCGACCACATCGGCATCGCCGTCTGCACTACCTGATTCCCAGTTGTACTGCTGATATTGTATCACATTTTCAAGGGCAGTGATGGCTGCCTCCCGGTAGGCGTCAATCCCATCCAGAAGATAAACGGTGTAATGCCCGTTGAGCACATAACCCCAGGTATCGGCCAGTCTTTGGTCAAGGATCTCCCCCGTTTGAGGGTTAAACTCGTTGTAAAGCATACCATCCTCATTGCTTCCCGCTTCCAGAATGCGATCCAGCATCTCATGAAGAGGTTCTCTGTAGCGTTGCGCTTTTTCAGAATTGGCATAGTGGAGCGTTGCATACAGTTCAGTGAGACCGGAGACTATTTCCCCACCATGGTCCCGCAAACGGAGACGGTCAAAGTCGCGTGTCGGATGATGATCTCCAAGCAAATAATAATCTGCGATCTGCAGGGCAAAATCCAGATATTTATCATCTTCGGTCATCCAGTAAACCCGCGAGAGCACCTGCAGCAATTCCCCGTTGATTTCCATATTAACGACCTCGTCAAAGGTATCGAATAAAACGGGTCCATCAGACATATGATATAACATGTCATCGAGGATGCCTGCCATCCGGGAATGCCAGGGTCCCGGCCCCAGCAGCTCGGTCATTACGATAAGGCCGTCTTTGATGTACTCGGCTGCACCGAAGATGATCCGGTCAGGGTCCGGATCATCATGCAGGAAATCCTGTTTCCTGAAGGAATATACATCGGGTATTCGATCCACTCTGGAGGTCAGGGCTGTTTCGGTAAACAGCATATCAAGCATTCTTCCTTCGGATAATGCCGGATCCGTGAAGTGAGCGGTGAGGTAAAGAAACGGAAAATTGTCGGCCGCCGCGTCCTTTGGGTTCCAAATCTCGCTTTGGTCACCGCTTTCCCACAGGTTTCTGGGGATGAGCCCGGTGCGCGGATCGGTTTGGTCCAGCCAGTCATCCACCAGGCGCTGGGAACGCGTTAACCCTTCATTTGCCATCTCTGCGTTTTCGGCAGAACGGGAAAAGGCCGTTTCCAACGGTTCCTCCGCTGTTTTACTGCAGCCATTTAGGTAACCGGCTGAAGTGACTAAAATAATCCCAAAGGTTTTCCAGACGGAATGCTGTAATAGGTGTTTCATAAAATACAAGGGTGAGTTGTTAATTGGAATACCAGTCTTTTAACCGCACGTCCACCCCTACCCCGGCATCATCCACAAGAGCCTTGAATTCTTTAATATCCTGGCCACGGTGATGATATGGATAAACGACGGCCGGCCGGAAATCGATGACTGCATCGGAGGCCTGATGGATATCCATGGTATAAGGCAGGTTCATGCACACAAAAGCCACATCAATGCCCTCCAAGGCACGCATTTCGGGGATGTCTTCCGTATCGCCGGACAGGTATACGGATTTTCCTCCAAAATCTATAATGTAACCGTTTCCCCTCCCTTTTGGGTGGCGGACGGTTTCATTATCACCGGGAAGATTATACATAGGGACAGTAAATACGGGTATATCAAGTACCTCAGCCGATTCGCCATTGCCCAGGACCACGAGCTGATCCTGCTTTACATTAATTACATCGGCAACAGCACGGGGGACGATAAACCGGGTATTGTTCGTCTCCAATCCTTCCAGGGTCTGTGGATTGTGATGATCGCCGTGAATGTCTGTGATCAGGATCACATCCGGAGGCCCGAACCGGGCAAAGAGTCCGGCGTCGCCGTGGGGATCTGCGAATATAGTCTTACCATCGAATGTAAAAGCTACCGATCCGTGATGGACCGCATGTACGGTAAGCTCACCCTTTTCGGTGCTGAATACATCGGGCGAGGTGGACAGTTGCGCATAGGCTGGAAGAGCAACGAAGGAAGCAAGCAGAAAAATGATGACCGGATGTTTCATAGATCCCCACACTGAAAATTTTTATTTATGCATCCAGTTCCCGCAGCTCTTTGCGTAATATCTTGCCAACCGGATTTTTGGGTAACTCGTCTTTGAATACTACGTATTTGGGCCGTTTATAGCCGGTCAGGTTTTCTTTGCAGTACTGCCTGATCTCCTCCTCCGTAAGGGTGGGTACCTTTCTGACAATAAAAGCTTTAACCACTTCTCCGGAATGGTCATCCACCACTCCGATTACCCCAACCTCTGTGACCTTTGGATGAGCGGCAATGACATCTTCCACTTCATTGGGGTATACATTAAAACCCGACACATTGATCATGTCCTTTTTGCGATCAACGATGGTGAAATAGCCATCATCCTTCATTACACCGATATCGCCGGTTTTCAGCCAGTCGTCCAAAAATATATGTCGGCTCTCCTCCTCCTGTTTCCAGTATCCTTTCATGACCTGCGGACCCCTGGCTACAATCTCCCCGGGCTGGCCGGGGGGGAGCAGGTTCCCCTCCTCATCCAAAATAGCCAGTTCGGTGCTGGGCAATGGCAACCCAATGGTTCCCAGCCGCCCGGATTCATCAACCGGATTACAGCTCAGTACGGGAGAGGCCTCCGTTAGCCCATATCCCTCCACGATCATCTTGCCGGTAACTTCCTTCCAGCGTTCCGCCACCGATTTCTGGACGGCCATTCCACCGCCGACGGTCACTTTGAGGGTTTTGAAATTTATTTTTTTGAACTCCTTCTGATTCAGCAAGGCATTAAAAAGCGTATTTAAACCCGTAAAGATGGTGAAGGGATGTTTTTTCAATTCCGAAATAAATGTTTTTAAATCTCTGGGATTGGTAATCAGGATATTCCGGGCGCCGATGTTGAGCATTAAAAGGCCGTTCACGGTCAGGGCAAAAATATGGTACAGGGGAAGCGCCGTTATCACAGTTTCCCTTCCCGCCTTAAGTCCGGTAAACCAGGCCCTGCATTGCAACAGATTGGCCACCATATTCCTGTGCGTGAGTATAGCTCCTTTTGAACGTCCCGTCGTGCCGCCGGTATATTGCAGAAAAGCGATATCGTCGCCCGTAAGCATTACCGGATCAAAAGAACCGCCTGCTCCGGCAGAAAGAACTTCCTTAAACGTCACGGCTTCCGGCAAATGATAAGAGGGGACCATCCTCTTGAAATACTTGATCACGAAATTCACGACAGATCCTCTCAGGCCGCCCAGCTGATCGCCGATCCCGGTTATAATCACTGTGTCAATGGACACCTTATCGCTGATCTGCTCCAGTTTGTGAGCAAAGTTTTCCGCAATTACCACGGCCTTCACCCCCGAATCCCTGAACTGGAACTCCATTTCACGGGCCGTGTACAGGGGGTTGGTATTCACGACCACCAGTCCGGCACGCAAGGCTCCAAATAATGCGATCGGATACTGAAGAAGATTAGGCATTTGCACAGCTATATGGTCCCCTTTTTTTAAGCCGGCATTTTGCTGAAGGTAGGTGGCAAAATGCAATGTAAGCCTGTCGAGTTCCCGGTAGGTATAGGAAACGCCCATATTTTCGAATGCGGGAAGGTCGGCATATTTTTGACAGGCCTCATCCAATACATCGGCTAAACTGCCGTATTCCGCAGGATTAATTTCAAATGGAATGCCATCCGGGTATAACGTTTGCCATGGAAATTGATTCATTTTTTTGGTTATCTGAATATGGATATGATCGAATGAGTTATTTACTATTTATTTATTTGAGTATCAACTTAAAACTAATCATCCGGTAAACAGAACCTACTGTGTTGGATGACTTATACGGCTGTACCGGATAAAGTCGGTGTTGACCGGTTGTACGCCTCTCGCCGAGGCATAGGCTGCCATCTGCCCGCGATGATGGGCTCCGTGGGTCGTCAGGTGCATTAGAATATCAGAGAGGGCCGACCGGCCGGCTTCGCCGCTAAACCGCTGATAACTAATTATCCTTCCGGGATCCTGCTCCATCAGGAGGCGGTATTCAGATCGGTGTGTTTCCTGCAACTCCGACAGTTCGTTTAAAGCAAGAGGTTTCCAGATGGACCGATTTACCTTTACACCCGATATACGCTGAAACCAGGCCTGTTCACTGAGTAAAATATGGCTAACGATTTTGAGGAGGTACTCATCCTGCTCCATCTCTTTAGATATAAACAGCATCCAGGACCGGTTAGCCCACAGGGTGTATTGAACCAGTTTATTCAGGTATTCCATAAGCCCGTTATTGTTTTCCGGCATCAGGCCCCGTGCGCAGCAGGCCGACGCCCAGCGTGAGCACCCCCGCTGCAAGAAGTACGCCCCCAAAATAAGCCAGGTGGATCATGAAATTCGGCTCCAATGCATCTGGTGAAGGGTAATTTATATATAATAATTTTTCATTTAAAACCAAACCTAATTTACCCGGCCTGGTGATGAGGCTCCCTATAATTCTATCCTTAGTTCCAGTTGCGGGACCGATTCGGTGACCCCCTCAACGCCGCCTTTGTTATGCCAGTAGCGCCACTCCGTACCGGCGAAAATCCTGCCCGGATTATTCCACAAATTTCCAATATCCAGCAGGAACTGGGGCTGGGTAATAATCTGGTTGTGGCCCGGCCCCCGGTCACCTATAAAATCAACAAAACCGGTAAACCTGAACCGAAGCTGTTCGCTTAACGGCAGAAAAATATCCCAGCTGGGGGTGATCTGGTAGGTACCCTTAAATTCATTGCCATTGTAATCTACTTGCCGGTAATAGTAGGTCTCGAGCTGGAAACTATCGAAACCGGGTACGGCAAATTTCCACGCCGGACCGGCAAGCCATACCCAGGGGTTACTGCCTTCTCCAAAGTCGACATTGATGCCGGCACCCAAAAGTATGTCGGTAACCGGACCCGCGCCAACCTGCCGGCCGCTCAGGCGGCTCAGGCTCATTTTTGGATACCATTCCAGGTGAGCGCTGGTTTCCTCGCCATGGGCCTCATAGTAGAGATCCACAAAGCCATACTGCTCAAAGACCCCGTATATTCCCGAATGCGTCGGCGTGACGGTGACCAGGTCGTTGCCGGCCGGAGGGAAATCCTCTCCATAGAGGAATTCAATGCCTGAACTGCCCTGATAAGTTGCCTGCGCGTTGACACCCGGCGGGGAAAAAATACAGATAGCCGGCACGATATACAGGATGATGAACGGTAGCAGGGTACGCATTTTTCCTGACCTCTCATGATTGTTTTTGCGATTCGAAGGGCCTGGCACGGGCAAACTGCTCCGTTGTCATGACAAAACCCCAGCATTGCTTCGCGTTAAAAATTACGGCCTCTTTGCAGTAGCCGGGGCTGGAAGTGGCCGTGGCATCCGACAGAAGGATGGCGTTGTAATCGCGAAAATAGGCATCCTCCATAGTCGTGGTCACGCACTGATCGGTGTTGACGCCCGTGAGAAAGACTGTATTTATACCTTGGGTATTGAGAACCTGCTCCAGATGCGTTCCATAGAAACCACTCATGCGGACTTTATGAACATGAATGTCGTCCTCGCGCATAAACGGCTTTAATTCATCGACCATGTCACCGCCCCAGGAATTTTCGATAAGTACCGGCCCATGGTCCAGCTCTTCCCCGATACCCTTTTGGCCGGGATTATGCTTGAATGAGTACAGCGTAGGCGCACCGAGATTTCGAAGGTCGCGACGGTTATGCCAGTAGACCCAGATGATCCACATGCCCAGATCACGCGCCGTCTCAATGGCCCGCTGCACACCCGGTATGGCCTTCCGGCAGTTCTTGTAATCCAGTCCGGAGGCATCTGTCCACCCACCCGAGGCGCAGAAATCATTCTGCATGTCGGTAATGACCAAAGCCCCGCGATTCGGATTGTCAACGATAGGTTTGAGGTCCGCATCCCATATTTTCAGCTCCCCTTCAGGATGATGGGGAGATAGGTGGATATAATCATCGCGCACATACCAACGGTCGGCGCTTGCCGCCAGCTGCACCCCTCCGCCCGGAGCGCTGTCATAGATGTCCCGAAATGAACTCATATTAATCGGCCTCTGCCTGATTTATAGTTGTTAATTATCTATTGCCTTTCAATATCCCATGGCAAAACCGTCACCGCGCGGATCGGCGCCGCCTTCGAGAAAGCCTCCCTGCCGGTTAATACGGATAGCCTGAGCATGGCCCATGTTATCGTTCCAGTCTTCCAGCATTTTTATGGGTTGCCCGCGCAGCTTCAACTCCCGGACGACCTCATCGGAGATGCGCCCTTCCAGGGAAAGGTCCTGCGTTTTGGCCCCCCAGGTGCGGCCCATCAGCCAGCGGGGCGCCTCGATAGCCTGCTGTACGTCATAGCCAAAATCCACCAGCCGGGTCACCAGGGCGGCATGGGTCTGCGGCTGGCCTTCCCCGCCCATAGTGCCATACACGAGATGCGGCTTTCCATCGAGCAGCAGCATGGCCGGAATCAACGTATGGAAGGGCCGTTTCCCCGGTTCCAGGCTGTTTGGATGGTTCCCGTCCAGGGAGAAAGCCGATCCACGATTTTGAAGCAGAATGCCTGTATCGCCGCCGATCTCCGCGCTTCCGAAATCGTGGAAGACTGATTGTATAGCCGAGACAGCCAGCCCGTCTTCATCCACGGCACAGAAATAGCAGGTATCCCCACCGGCGCCGGGGCGGACAAATTTTGCCCCCGATGCGATTCCCGGATCCACGGCTTCCATTTCCATGGCCCGGCCGGCATCAATGTTCCGGCGGCGCTCGCGGGCATACTCCTTCGATAAAAGCCTATGCAGGGGAATATCGGAGAAATCCGGGTCACCCAGCCAGGTATCGCGATCGGCAAAGGACAGCTTGACGGCTTCCGCCATGTGATGATAGTATTCAAAACTGCCGTCGCCCCATGAGGCCACCTCATAGCCTTCGATTAAATTAAGGATCTGCAAGGCGGCGAACCCCTGGGTATTGGGAGGAAATTCAACGGTGGTGTAGCCACGGTAGGTGGAGGTAACCGGCTCCACCCAGGAAGAACGGTACGAAGCGAAGTCCTCCGGGCGAAGGGGGCCGTCTTCCTGCTTCAGGGCCGCGCATATCCGTTCGGCAATGGCCCCTTCATAGAATCCCTCACGCGGACCCTCACGGGCAATGGATTTAAGCGATCGGGCCATTCCCGCCTGCAATAGACGGTCCCCTTCACGCAATACCCGTCCTCCGGGCAGAAATATAGCGGCTGATGAGGGATGTTTGCTGAATACCGGACGATCTTTCGCCATCCAATCGGCCAGCGAACGGGTCACGGCCACCCCTTCTCGGGCGCAATAGATAGCCTCATCGAAAAGTTCTTCCCAGGCTATTTTCCCATACCGTTCATGCGCTTCACGCCATCCGTCAACGGCCCCGGGCACGGTAAGCGCCGCCAGCGGGCCCCGGCTGGGGATGCTCTCCAGCTTGCGGTCACGGTAATAATCAATGGTTGCCATACCCGCCGCCGGTCCGCTGGCATTGAGTGCCTGAACGCTGCCACCCTGCTGATCGTGGATCAGCCAGAAACCGTCGCCGCCGAGGCCGGCATAATGAGGGTATGCAACGCAGAGAACCGCATTGGCGGCAATGACGGCATCCACGGCGCTTCCGCCCCGCCGCAGCATATTCAGTCCGGCCGCCGTGGACTGGTAATGGGAAGTGGCCACCATGGCCCGATCGGAAAGAATGGGTGGCCGGCCGGTGTGCGGTCCATTGGGATGGCTCATAGAATTCCTCCTTAGTTATGCCGCAAAGAACCCGTGTACGGGATCCATCGGAAGTTGCCTTCCTGCATGCAGGTTTTTATTAGTTCCACAGTTAACCCTCGCTCTTGTGGGGATAACATAACCACCGGAGGGCAACATTCCCGCGTGGGTTGCTTTTCTCTTTAAATTCATCGAATATAGCTTGCTCACCCAGGGCGGTGACAGGATATATCAATTACACGGAGATGCCTATGAACAGAACCTATACTAAACTTATCCCATTGCTGGTTTTACTGATCATCCCTGCCGGAGTGATTGCCCAATCCCCTGCAAGCAAGCCCGGTTGGGAGGAAATGACTTCGGTTGAGGATCTTTATGCACTCTACCCTGAAAAAGTTAACTTTATATTTCAGCATCTTGACCTTGACCGGGAAGGTCTTGAAAAGGTGAGACAGGCCTATGAAAACGGAAATTCAATACAGGCCGGTAAGCGCTTACTGGATTACTACCAGACATCGGAAATAAAGAACAGGGTATCCGTTAACGTTCCCGGCGTTTCCAATGCCACCGTACCGGCAGCTGATTCCATTGTCCGGGATATCATAACCATTCAACGGGTATCCGATCAAATCCCGCGCCTGGAAAACGGTCATCTGGACTGGCATCATACCGGACCCGAAAATGATTTGGAGTATGCCTGGCTGCATAACCGGCATAGTACAGTCAGTACCATGCTGAGAGCCTGGTATGACACCGGCAACCCCAAATACGCCCGACATATTGATCATTATATCAAAGACTGGATCATAAGCAGCTGGCCTTATCCGCTGGTTGCCAGCCGGACGGCCATGTGGCGTGGACTCGAAGTGAGAGGGCGGGCCAGAAGCTGGATGCCGGTTTTTTATAATCTGATGGATACCGGATACCTTTCCCCGGCGACGCAGCTCCTGATTTTGAGCAGCCTGCCCGAACATGCTCATTATCTGCGAAATTTCCATGGCGGGGGAAACTGGCTTACCATGGAAATCCTGGCACTGGCGACTGTGGCCACCGCCTGGCCTGAATACAAAAAAGCTCCGGAATGGCTGGAATATTCGATCGGGACCATGGCAGAAAGCATGAAGGAGCAGGTGTATCCCGATGGCGTGCAGACCGAGCTTACCTCCCATTACCACCGGGTAGCCCTGAGTAGTTTTGACCAGTTCCTGGAAATCAAAAACCTGGCCGACATCAGCCTGCCTGATTTTTATACCGATACCATTGAAGATATGTGGAATTACCTGGCCGTAACCATGCGGCCGGATGGATCAGGAGTGCTTAATAACGACTCCGACCGAACGTACAACCGGGAATTAATAAAGCGTGCCGCTGCCAGCCACAACAGGGAAGACTGGCTGCACATTGCATCCAATGGAGAATCCGGCACAGAACCCGTGGGCGGACCCTCCTTTGTGTTTCCGTGGGCCGGACAGGTAATATCCAGAAGCGGGTACGGACCGGATGCCCACTGGTCGTTTTTTGATATCGGACCCTGGGGAAGCGGACATCAGCACAACGACAAGCTGCATCTCTCGGTGTCGGCCTTCGGCCGCGATCTGCTCGTTGACGGGGGGAGATTTGCTTACCGGGGTGAGCTTGCAAACCGATTCGGGCGGTATGCACGCAGCAGCTTTAGCCACAACCTGGTTCTGATCGATGGTAAAGGCCAGAGTCCGGGTCCCCGCATTGGCCGTGAACCGGTTCCCGAAACCTCCTATAAGATTACCGGTGAATACGATTTTGCCTCCTCTTCGTTCAGTGATTTCATTGACCTGGAAGGCGAAGGACACCATACCCGGTCCCTGTTTTACGTGAGGGGCGAGTTCTGGGTCGTGGTGGATCACATCAAGACCGACCGGCCCCGGGAAGTTGAGACCTTGTGGCACTGGCATCCCGGCTCTTCGGTGACCGAAGGAACCAACGGTTTGGTGGCAACCGCCAACCCGCGCGGAAACCTGAGCATCATCCCTGCCGGTCAAACGGACTGGAACATTGAATTTATCAAAGGCCGGGAAGAGCCTGACGTTCAGGGATGGTACAGCAGCGAATACAACGTGTACGAACCCAATACCGTTTCCATCCATCGCTCCCGGATCGATTCCGACCAGGCGTTTGTATGGATTTTATATCCTTCGGAAGGAGCAGCCCCGGATGTAAAAGCCGATATAGTTTCCCGGGATTCGGATGCCGTTGAGGTCAGGGTGACCCTTCCCGATGAAGGACAATGGAATATAAAGGTTCCTTTTTTCAACACAGCCGAAGCTGGCATGGACTATACCTCAACTGGACTTTAAACTAACGTGAAAATTATGACCAAAGCGAACAACCCACTCAGGGCATTAACCCTCATTTTGTTAACTACGCTGATCTCCTGCTCCTCAGGTGATCCCATTGCAGGAACAGAGGACGGGAACACAGACAGCTTTCTGCCGGACCACCCCCGTATCATGCTGCTGAGAGGTGAGGAAGATATTATCCACCAGTCGATAGCGGCCAGCCCGCCCTGGCAAAAAATGCATGAGGCCATCCTGGCTCAGAGCGATAACATCCTTTCCCAGAGTGATCTGGAACGCGTCATGATTGGCCGCCGCCTGCTGGGCACTTCCCGCAAGGCATTGCGCAATATCTTCTACCTGTCCTATTCCTACCGCATGACAGGGGACGAAAAATATTTCAGGCGGGCCGAGAGGGAGATGCTGGCTGCGGCCGCATTCAGCGACTGGAATCCATCTCATTTTCTCGATGTGGGGGAAATGACCATGGCCCTGGCCATAGGGTATGACTGGCTGAATTATAAATTGTCTGACGACTCAAAAGAGATCATCCGGGAAGCGATCCTGAAAAAAGGCCTTGAACCTTCGTTTGATCCGGACTACAACTGGTTTCTTAATGCGGAACACAACTGGAACCAGGTATGCAATGCCGGGATGACCTACGGCGCCCTGGCCATCTATGATGAGCACCCGGAAATAGCCCAGGAGGTAATCGAACGGGCCATTCAGTCCATCCCCAAAGCCAAGGTTGATTACGGACCCGACGGCGCTTACCCGGAAGGCTACGGATACTGGAAATACGGAACTTCGTTTAACGTAATGTTCCTGAGCGCCATTGATAAGGTTTGGCCGGACGGCTTCGATTACAGCGAACATGCTGCCTTCCTGAAAACCGGAAGCTTTATCAAAAACATGCTGGCACCCTCGTCCAGAAACTACAACTGGGGCGACAACGGGTCAGGCGGCAGCCTGAGTCCGGCCATGTTCTGGCTGGCAGAGAAAAACAATCAGCCATCCCTGCTGTATAAAGAGAAATTTTTCCTGGATACGGATAATTATTCGAAGTTTACGGGCGACAGACTCTTGCCCGGCATCATGATATGGGGTAAAGATATTCCGTTTGACCAGATAACCGAACCGGATTATGCCTCCTATGTGGCTCAGGGCCCTATGCCGCTGACGATCATGCGCACGTCCTGGAGCGATCCCTCTGCCATATTCCTGGGATTCAAAGGCGGCTCCCCTTCGGTCAACCACGGACATATGGATATCGGTTCGTTCGTCATGGAGGCCGATGGTGTTCGCTGGGCCAGTGATCTGGGTGCGCAGAATTATGAATCCCTGGAATCCAAAGGGATGAACATCTTCGGGCGTGCCCAGGATGCCGAGCGGTGGACCGTTCTGAGGCTTAATAACTTTGTTCATAATACCCTGACGGTGAATGGCGAGCTCCAGCGGGTCGACGGCTACGGAGCCATAGACCGTCATTCCGGTGAACCGGATTTCAGCTTTGGGATTACCGATATATCGTCGGTCTATAATACCACGATGGCGTCGGTAACCCGCGGAGCCGGGATCGTGGATCAGGACTATGTCGTGATCAGAGATGAGCTGCTGGCCGGTCCGGCCCCGTCCACCGTCCGGTGGCAAATGCTGACCGAAGCCGACGTAACCATCACCGGTGATCATACCGCCACCCTGACCAAAGACGGGCAGCAGCTGTTTCTGCAGGTTGACAAGCCGGCTGCGATTAAGGTAACCACCTGGAGCTCCCAGCCCGAAACCGATTACGACGCCCCCAATCCGGGCACCATCATGGTAGGCTTTGAAGCCGAAATGCCGGCCGGTGCCGCCGAGACGCTGCAGGTAAAACTGATTCCGGGCTCCTCCTCCACAGAGGCGAACTTCGATATAAACCTGGAAGAGTGGTGAGATAAGGTTTTACCACTCTTCATAATGCAACCTGGCCATGGCAAGGGCACGCTCACCGGCCGTGGAGTACAATAAATATATCCGGCCGTTTTCCTCAAAGATGGCCGGGTCGCGCAGCTGATGCACCACGTTACCCGTTGAGCCGAACTCCGACGGCTCGATGGGTTCACCGGCTCCTTCATAATCTTCTTCAGGCATCAAAACGGATTGCGGGCGGGTGAATCTCCAGTTTAGCCAGTTCGCGTCCATGTTCTCGACGCGGGAAACCATAATGTGTTCGGGGGCGTCGCCGCCCCGGGAAAAGAACACATAAAGGCGGCCTTCATGCTCCAAAAGGGCAGTATGGCGAACCCGGGGCAGGATACGGGGTCCTTCCACGAAGTCGGTCAGGCCATCCCGCGAACGGTACAGGACACCTCCGTCATTAATGTATTTGGCAAAGGCATAATGCCATCCGCCATGTTCAATGGTCCGGAAATAGAATAATCCCAAAGGATCAGGGAGGGAATTAAATTCCAGTCCGTCTGCCGATAACGCTGCAAAAGTCATCTGGTAGGGAATATCATCGGTCGGAGGCGGATTCCCATGATAATACATCCGGATCCGCTGCTGGTCCTCATCGATATGCACATCCGGGCTGGCAATGTGGCGGCGGCCATCTTCATCATAAACCGGGGTTTCCCGGATGGGGAGTACCCCTCCGGGAACGACTTTCCAGGGGCCTTCCAATTCATCGGCATAGGCCAGCCGTATATAGCGGCCACTGTGATGGGCAAAGTACAGGTAATACCGTCCTAACGGGTCTTCGATCCAGTCCGGCACGCGAATGAGCGAGGGACCGTTAATATTTTGTCCGCTCTCACCGGCCAGACCGGCCATTTCCCGATGGATTATGGGGTTGGAATCAAACCGTTCGGCACGGAATCCGAAAGCCGGGGAGGCCTCAACATATTCTGCAATGCCGGACTGAGCGCCATTCTGGGCGGCCGAAGGGCCATAAGCCAAAAAAACCATCCCAACGGATGCTAATAATCGTATCCTCATATTCATCATATTCCTTTTTCAAAAAGATCCATAACGGCTTCCCCATGGCCGTCTGCCGTGGTATAAAATGGCCGGCCCTCAACCAGATAATGCGTTTCGGGAGGTATGCCCAGGGCGTGGTAGACCGTCTGATGGATGCCGTCGATGTCCACGGGATCCTCTACGGTTTCACACGGGCGCTCGTCGGCTGTTTTTCCGTAAATATGCCCTTTTTTGATCCCACCACCAAACATCAGCATGGAACAACCATTGGTAAAGTGACGGTGCATGCCGTAATGGGATAAATTCTCCATCACGTCCGGAACATCCACCTGATCCCTGACCGGCGCTCCCGGCCGGCCCTCGAGCATCATGTCTCTGCTGAATTCACTGGCCAGCACGACAAGGGTGCGGTCCAGCCGTCCGCTTTGGTCCAGATCATTAATCAGCCGGGCAATGGGCCGGTCAATCATCTTCTTCATCCTTTCCGTTCGGGTATGTCCGTTTTCATGGGTGTCCCAACCATGGAATGGCTCATATTCGGTGGTGACGTTAATGAAACGGGCGCCCGATTCGGTAAGACGTTTTGCCAGAAGGCATCCCAGCCCGAACCGGCCGGTATTATAGGCATCGTAGCTTTCAGTAGATTCCCGGGTGAGGTCGAATGCCTCCGACTCCGGAGATTTAAGCAGGGCATAGGATCGCTCCATGGCCCGTAGCATGGATTCTTTCTGGTAATCGCTGCCATATTCTCCCAGCGGACCCTGCTCGACGAGATCCCGGTACAGCCTGTTTCTCCGTTCAAAGCGACCGGCCGACATGCCGGCCGGAGGCCGGACGGTCTCCAGGCCGGAAGAGGGGTCAGGGATCAAAAAAGGTCCGTATTCACTTCCCAGAAAACCAGCCGTATGATAGGCCTTCAGCTCTTCCGCTTCTCCCACCTCGAATCGCTGGCCAATGCTGATAAAAGGAGGGATGACGGCATTTACCGGTCCAAGCTCATGCGCGATCCAGGCTCCGATATGAGGAACGGCCACCGTTTGAGGCGGCTGGTAGCAGGTGTGCCAGTGGTACTGGTGCCTTGAATGCAGAATGAATCCCATATCCGCTGCACGATAGGAGCGGATGACGGTTCCTTTGTCCATAACCCGGCCTATGGACCCCAGTCCCTTGGAGAAATACAGATCATCGACAGCGGTTGGGACCGACGGGAACGTACTCAGAACGTGATTGCTTTCCAGCCCCTTTTCGAATGGCGTATAGGTTTTGGGATCAAAAGTTTCGGTATGGGCCATCCCTCCGGCCATCCATAACAGGATGACGGTGTCGGCACTGGACTGCATACCCGGCTGACATCCCTGGAGATACGCCGTAGCCGGAAGCGAGGCGGCCAGTGTGGCGGCTGAAGTCTGTTTTAGAAAATCACGCCGGTTCATTCCATCCTCCGTTGCATTAATGAATATATTGAAATTCGGGTTGCATGACTACAGCCCACAGCAGATCCTGAACGGCTTCCCGGCCGGGATCCCCAGCCAGCATCCCGCCTGCAACCTCTTTTTCCCTGTCCGTGGGAACCCGGCCAAAAGCGCTCAGGTAGATCTGGCGGACCAGCTCCTCGGGATCCTCTCCGTAGCGGTCAATCCACAGCCCGGCCCCGCGCTGCAGGACTCCGTTGAAAAATTCTCCGTTGGTAAGCGTCAGCGCCTGCAGTAACGTGACCTCCGGATCCCGGCCGGTATGGACGATCTCCCGGGCCGGACGTCCCAGGGCCGTCAGAAACGGATCATTGTTCACCAGGGAGGCACGGGCAAAGCGGAGCCTCTCTCCGGCCTGATCATGGGTAAAGTCGATAAGCCTCCCCCAGGCCCGGTTGCCATAAGAACGCACCGCCTCCCAGCCCGAATCGTCAAAGCCTATGCCTTCCCATCCGGGTCCCGGCTTTTGGTTCCGGACTTTCCAGTCCCGGCCCGAACGGACTTCCTCAACCCCCCCGTCCACAAAGGTGACCCTGAGATTCAGCAGCATCCCGGCCGGGTTCGGGGTCGTGCCGCCGTTCTCGCCTTCAACGGCCAATATGTTGCCTCCCCTGTTCAACTGACTGGTCACATCGATGCGCGCCACATCCCGCCAGTCCTGCCCCCGGCCTACGGACGTCCCGTTAAGGAAAAGTTCAAAGGCCTGATCCACAGAAATCAACAGCTGCGCCTCTTTGATGGCCCGGCCGGCAGGAATATCGAAGGCATGGCGGAAATAGTACAATCCCGGCTCAGGAAGACTGTTGCGTCCGTCCTGCCGGGCGTTATACCAAATCCATTCAGCCTCTGCATTACGGCTGTCGTATGGATCAAATGCCACCGACTGGTATACCGGAGCGGCCACCTGGCCCAGGGCATCGGCAAACTGCTCGGCCGTAAGACGTTTCCGCAACGGACCGCGGAACACATCCTCCCCATTCGCCTGATCCTCCCCGGCCGCGACGGAAGGAAGCTGGTAGGTGCGCGAGTTCAATATTGACGATAGAAGATATTTCAGATCATACTCCTGATCGATCAGGTCTGCCGCCAGCCAGTCGAGCAGATCCTGGTTCCACGGCTCGACGTCCATCTCATCAACCGGCTCGACCAGACCCTGGCCCATCAGCCGCGCCCAGAAACGGTTGGCTATGGTGCGGTAGAGCCGGCCGTTCTTCTCCTGGGCAACAATTTCAGCCAGTTTCACCAGGCGCTCCAGCTTAGGCAGGGTTGCATCAATATCGCCGAGCTCCTTATAGATAAAGCCCGGCTCGGCATGATCGCCGGTGGGCACATCACAACGTTCCACGGCCAGCAGGGTATCGGAAAAAACGGCGGCAAAAGAATAGGCCTGGTCAAGCGTCAGATTACTGGTAAAGCTGTTGTGACAGGAGGCGCATTTCATGTTCAACCCCAGCATGGACTGTGAAATGTTCTGGGCCGCCTGCATTTCCGTGCTCTGGCTGGCATTAAAATCTCCCCGCCATTGAATGCCTTTGATGAAGCCTTCCGATCCCTCATCGGGGTTAATAAGCTCACGAACCATTGCATTATAGGGTTTATTATACTGTAGCGCATCGTATAACCAGTCCGTGATCTGCTTTCGGCCCCCGTCGATGTAACCGGTACCCGAATAATCGTTGCGCAGCAGGTCGTTCCAGAAACTCAGCCAGTGCTGCGCATAATCGTGATCCCGGCTCAGAAGCGAGTCGATCATGCGTTCCCTTTTATCCGGAGCCGGATCTGAAGCAAAAGCGCGGACCTCTTCGGGCTCCGGCAACAACCCGATCAAATCCATGTGAACCCTGCGCATGAAATTCGCATCGTTCACGGGCTCCGGCCAGCTGAGACCCTGCTCTTCAAAATAAACATGCACAAACCGGTCAATGGGCTGTTCCAGCTCAGGACCGGCTTCGGGAACTTCCGGCTTATCGAGAGCCAGTTCCGCTTCCCTGAACGTTCCGGTCTCTTCATCCGGCCAGTGTGCGCCGAGTTCGATCCACAGGCGAATGAGTTCAACTTCCTCAGCATGCAGCGAGCGGCCTTTTTGGGGCATGACATCATCGTGGCCTCCAGGCAGCAGCAGCCGACGCAAAAGTTCACTGTCATCCGGCCGTCCGGCCATGACAACAGGCCCGCCTTCCCCTCCGGCCATAACACCTTCCTGGCTATCGAGGGCAAGATCTCCGTCGGCCTCATCGGAGTCGTGACAGCGATAACAGCTGTGAGCGAAGATACGGCGGACACCCTGGTTAAGTTTATTCAGGTGGGGCTCTTCCAGACGGCCAAGTTCACGATGGACGGCCAGTTCCGTAAGCAATGCCCCCGTCTCCCCTCTGGAGGGGGCTTCATTGTTCCAGGGCAGCACGGATGTGAGGTAATCGCTGCCATGGGTCAGGCTTGACCCTAAATGACCGGCCACCGTCAGAAACAGGACCGTAAGGGCAAGGACGCCCCTGTAGAGATTCAAATCGGCGGGCCGCCCGCCTGACCGCGCCCGGTGCAGAAGCCCGGCTGCCAACAAAGCCAAAGCAACCGTCACAATTCCCAGCCACCGGTGATAATTGAGCGTGGAAGCCGGGTAGTTTCCCCCGTAGGCCAGCAGCAATCCCACCAGGGCTGCCAATACAGAGGTTCCCGCCCCGATATAGACCAGCCAGCGGATACCGGTCCTTAATTCGGCACGGTTACCGCCAAACGTCAGCACCTCAAGGATAAATGCAGTGACCAGCACCCCGATTGGGAAATGCACAACCAGCGGATGCAGCCGTCCCAGAAGTTGCCACAACCAGAGTTCAGACAGGGAATCTAAGATCATTGTGTTATTATGAACTTACGCATTGTGGCTTTAATTTAGATATCTACCAACTGAGATACGAATCCATAATATGTTAAATTTCCACAAATTACCCAAACCCCTTACGAAAGCTTAGCCCGCGATATGCTCGGAAACCCCGTCAGCCTGAATTGGCAATCTGACCCTGTTTCCCTATATTGCCACCAACGGATTTTTCAGAGGCCATTACCCAGGTGACCTTCCGTATTAAAAGCAAATACGAAACAATCCTAAACAGCATAGTGTGCTTAAAAATGATACCAAAGACCAATATCCCGGTGCTGGTTTTACCATTGATCATTATTCTTTCGGGGATGACCGGCTGTGTTCCGGATAACAAACAGATCCTGTTCATAGCAGGAGCTCCCTCCCATGGCTTTGGCAACCACGAACATCTCGGCGGATCCACCCTGCTGGCCCAAACGCTCGAAGAGGCGGGTCTGAACATTTCCACCACCGTTGTAGACGGATGGCCGGATGATGCCTCCCTATTCGACGAGGCCGATGCCGTGGTGATCTATTCCAATGGAGGATCGAACCATCCGGTAATGGATCACCTGGAGGAATTTAGTGAAGTTATGGACCGCGGTGTGGGTTTTGTCACCCTGCATTATGCCGTCGAGGTTCCCGTCGGTGAGGCCGGCAACAAGTTTCTGAAATGGAATGGCGGATTTTTCGAAACCGATTGGTCTGTCAATCCTTTCTGGACGACCCGCATCCATGAGCTCCCTGATCATCCGGTCAGCCGCGGGGTCGGCCCCATTGAGATCAACGATGAGTGGTATTATCATATGCGCTTCGCTGAAGGCATGCAGGCTGTAACCCCGATCCTCTCGGATCTGCCGCCGGTGGAATCGCTCAGCCGCGAAGACGGGCCCCATTCCAACAACCCGCATGTCCGTCAAGCCGTGATAGAAAACCAGCAGCCTCAGCATGTAGCCTGGGCAACCGAGCGTGAGGATGGGGGCCGGGCATTTGGCTTTACCGGCGGACACTATCACTGGAACTGGGGTCATGATGAATTTCGCCGGGTGGTAGCCAATGCCATCGTGTGGGCGGCCGGAGGCAAGGTGCCTGAAAACGGCGTGGCGGTCCGTCCGGTGACGGTACTGGAACTGGCCGAACTTACCGATGATCCCGTGCCCGGCAACTGGGCGCATGAGGAAATCCAGGACAGGCTGGATGCTGCCAATAAACGCACTTCCGTATTGGATTGACCGATGGCAGGCAGACACCCCATTTTATCTAAATCTTAAATCGCTATTATGAACAACAAAAAACGACCTCCTTCAAACCCGCCCGTCCTCAGCCGGCGGGACTTGCTTCGCAGTACGGCGGCCCTGTCGACGGCCATGGTTGCAGGAATGACGATACCCAAACAGATTTTGGCCGCCGGAGACCCTGCAGCCAAACCGGCTCCACGGAACAACCGCATTAAACAGGATCTGGTTTCATGGACCTACATGGGATTCGGCGATAACTGGAGCCTTGACCAGCTTTGCCAAAATGCCGTTGAACTCGGCTGCGGGGGCATAGAGCTTGTCGGTCCGGATGAATGGCCGGTCATGCAAAAATACGGACTTACCTGTCCGCTGGCCACCAATGGCATGCCTGATCCGCCTTTTGAAAAGGGCCTGAACAACCCGAGGTATCAGGATGAGGTTATCACCCGTACCAAAGCCCGTATCGAAGCCTGTTCGGAGGCCGGCATGCCGGCCGTTATCGCTTTTACCGGCTTTAAATACCTGGATGTAGCTAACCCCCGTTTAGGTGAAATCCCCCCTGATGAAGGGGCCGCCAATACCGTGAACGGCCTGAAGATACTGGCCCGGCATGCCGAACGTCATGGGGTCAATATCTATGTTGAGCACCTGAATTCACGGGTTCCGAATGACGACGTCAGAGGTCATCCCGGCTACCAGGGCGATCATATAGACTATTGTGCCGATATTATCCGGCGTGTGGGCTCCCCGCGGGTTAAGCTGCTGTTCGATATCTATCATGTCCAGATCATGGACGGCGATCTGGTTTCCCGGATCCATGAATACGGGACCGACCTGATTGGTCATATTCACACCGCCGGTGTCCCCGGCCGTTGCGAGCTTGACGAGAAGCAGGAACTCAATTACCCTGCCATCATGCAGGCCCTGCTGGATATTGGCTATGATGGTTTTGTCGGTCAGGAATTCATTCCGACCCGGGATCCGATGGACGGGCTGCGTCAGGCCGTCGCTTTATGTGATATCTGAAACCCCGTTATGAAGCCTAAAGTCTTCCTTACAAAAGAACTGCCGGTCAAAGTTATGGAAAGGCTGAAAGAGCAAACCAACCTTTCCATGAACGCCGGAGATCGTGTACTTTCCAGGGATGAACTCCTTCGTGCCGTAAAGGGAAAGGATGCCCTGCTGTGCATTCTCAATGATACCATTGACAGCGGGATCATGGATGCCAACCCCAACCTGAAGATCATCGCCAATTATGCCGTAGGATATAATAATATTGATATCGCCGCAGCCACTGAACGGAAAATACCCGTTTCCAATACCCCGGGGGTATTAACGGACACCACAGCCGACATGGGGTTTGCCCTGATCATGGCCGTGGGCCGAAGAATTGCAGAGGCCGATAAATTTATCCGCACCGGCAAGTGGCCCGGCTGGGGACCCACCCAGTTCCTCGGACAGGATATATCCGGCTCCACGCTGGGAATTATCGGATTAGGCCGCATTGGGAAAGCTCTGGCCCGAAGAGCCTCAGGATTCGATATGGACCTGCTTTATTGGAACCGAACCAGACTGCAGGAAAAAGAAGAGCGAGAACTGGGTGTGCGTTTTGCGCCTTTCGAAGAGGTGCTTGCGGCCTCGGATTTTGTTTCCCTGCATGTTGCCTACAACGAGGGTACCCACCACCTGATCGGGAAAAAGGAATTTGAAATCATGCAATCTACAGCCTATATCATCAACACGGCCCGCGGGCCTGTCATAGACGAAAAGGCTCTGGTGGCTGCCCTGCAGAGTCATGAAATAGCCGGGGCCGGGCTGGATGTATTTGAACAGGAACCCCAAATAGAAGCGGAACTATTCGATATGAACAATGTGGTGCTGCTGCCTCATCTCGCCAGTGCAACCATAGCCACGAGAACCAGGATGGGCATGATTGCCATTGATAATATACTTGCCGCCCTGAACGGGCAGACAATACCTCATTTAGTCAATAAAGATATTTACAACAGGTAAAAATATGTTTCGAACCGCCTTTCGATTCCGGTTTTATTGATTGTCGATATCAGGCAGGCTAAATTGCTCATACAAACTGGTTCAGATAGGTCTTGCCGAACACGCATCAGGAGGATAAATTTTAAGCTATGAAATTTGGAAAAATAATCTTGTTCGTTGCCCTGGCCCTGGGAGCCTTGGCCTGGTGGGGCTCCGGGCAATACCGGTCCAGCGGGGGAGAACTGCCGCCGCTGCATACGGTAAATGCTGAGCGTGGCGACATTTCCCGGCGTGTGATAGCGCACGGGTCCCTGCAGCCGATACAGAAAGTAATCGTGGGCAGTCAGGTGTCCGGGATCATAGAAGAGATCTTCGTTGACTTTAACAGTATCGTCGAAAAAGGACAGGTAATTGCCCAAATTGATCCGTCAACCTTCGCGGCCGAAGTCAGTTCGGCCGAGGCCGAGCTTGAGTCAGCCGAAGCCGGACTCGAACTGGCCCGACATCAGTGGCAGCGTACCCAGGAGCTCATGGAACGGCAATTTATAGCCCCCTCAGAGGCCGATCAGGCCAGCGCTACCCTCCGCCAGGCTGAAGCCCAGGTGAGGGTCCGCCGTCACGCGCTTGACCGTGCCAGGCTGGAACTTCAGCGCTGCACGATTTATTCGCCCACTGACGGGATCGTCATTTCCCGCAATATTGATGTGGGCCAGACGGTAGCGGCCAGCCTCAGTGCCCCCGACCTTTTTGAGATCGCCACCAATCTGGACCGGATGCATATTTATGCCAACGTTTCAGAAGCGGATATCGGTCACATCGAGGATGAGCAAGGGGTGCGTTTTAAAGTCGACGGACACCGGGACCGTGAATTTACCGGACAGGTTATTCAGGTCCGCAACGCGCCCATTATTGAGGATAATGTCGTTCATTATGAAACCATTATAGCCGTGGATAACAGCGAGGGCCTGCTTAAGCCGGGCATGACAGCGGAAGTTTCGATCATTACAGCAGAGAAAAAAGATGTCCTGAGGTTGCGCAATACGGCTCTACGGGCTCGTTTGCCTGATGCCATACGTCCGCCGGAACCGGTTAACGGCGAAGAGGGAGACGGAAGGGTGTATATCTTCCGAAATGGCGCACTTGCAGCCGCTACGGTGCAAACCGGCCTTAATGACGGGCTATACACCGAAATAACCGGCGGACTCGAAGAGGGGGATGTTCTTGCTGTAGGCTTGTCTCTGAGGAATCAAAGCAATGATGACAATCAAAGCCTGATTGGAGGCAGTCAGGCCCAATACTGAATGTGGCAACCGCGAAGCTAAAGCACGTATGGCAATAATCCAGCTTACAGGCATCACCCGGGTTTACCGGACCGAAACCATTTCCGTTGAAGCACTGCGGGGTATTGATATGGATATGCAGGAGGGTGAGTTTACGGCCATTATGGGTTCCAGCGGTTCCGGCAAGTCTACCCTGATGAACATCCTCGGCTGCCTTGACCGTCCCACCAAAGGCCGATACCGGCTCGACGGTCGCGACGTGGCTACCTTTTCACGCGATCACCTTGCCGGGATCCGAAACAAGACACTGGGCTTTGTTTTTCAGGCTTTTCATCTGCTTCCCCGTACCTCTGCCCTGGAAAACGTTGAACTGCCCCTGCTGTACAACGATGAGAACCTGACCTGGAAAGAGATTCATAACCGCGCCCGGGAGGCCCTGGATACGGTAGGTCTGGGCGACCGCATCGAACATACACCGAATGAACTGTCCGGCGGTCAAAAACAGCGGGTCGCCATTGCCCGGGCCCTGGTCACCCGGCCGCGGGTGTTGCTTGCCGACGAGCCGACCGGCAACCTGGACAGCCGTACCAGCCTGGAAATCATAGACATCATCCAGCAGCTCAACCGCGACGGACTTAGTGTGCTTATGGTGACCCATGAACCCGAGATTGCCCGGTTTGCCCAGCGAACGGTTACCCTGAAGGACGGACTCATACGCAGTGACCGGCGGACCTCACCGCACAAAGCCTCCGATGCGCTTGCAGAGTTGCTGGAAGTGGAACGAACAGAAGCCGGCCATGAGGTGAACCCATGAAATGGAGTGCCGTTCCCTATGTGGCCGTGCGTGCGTTGCGGCGTAATATCATGCGTACCCTGCTTACCGCTTTGGGGATCATCATAGGCGTCGGGGCGGTGATCACTATGGTTGGGTTGGGTCAGGGCGCCAGTTCCGAGGTTCAGGAACAGGTGAATCGTCTTGGGCAGAATGTCGTCCTGATTTTTCCCGGCGCCCGTTCCCTGGGAGGAGTCAGCATTGGCGGCGGCAGTGCCAACACGCTTACGGTTGAAGATGCCCGTGCTCTCCGCGATGAGATCCCCGAAGTGATTGCCGCAAGCCCTGAAGTGCGTTCCCAGCGTACCGTTGTATATGGCAACCAGAACTGGCATACCCGGATATACGGACAATCGTCCGATTACCTTCAAATCCGGCAGTGGCCGGTCGAGAGCGGGGTTATGTTTACCGATGAGGATGTTGAACGCGCCTCGCTGGTCGCCGTCGTCGGGCAGACCATCGTGGAAGAACTTTTCGAGGGGGCCGATCCGATCGGTGAGACCATACGGGTGCGGGGATTGCCGCTTACCATTATCGGGATCCTGTCCGTCAAGGGCATGTCCCTGATGGGTTCGGTTCAGGACGATATTATCATCGTACCCTATTCCACCGGTTTTCAGAGAATATCCGGACGGTCTCATGCCATGGTGATCAATGTTCAGGTATACGATCAGGAATCGATGAACATTGCCCGGGAGAAAATGATCGATCTCCTACGGGAACGCCATCGCCTTGCACCGGACCAGGAGAATGATTTTACCATTCAAACCCAGGAAGAAGTGGCCCAGGCCGCAACCGAAACGTCACGGGTCATGACCTGGCTGCTGGCTTCCATTGCCGGCATTTCCCTGTTCGTGGGGGGCATCGGTATCATGAATGTTATGCTGGTAAGTGTGACGGAGCGAACACGTGAAGTCGGCCTGCGCCTTTCCGTCGGAGCCCGGGGGCGGGATGTTCTGTTACAGTTTCTTATCGAAGCCGTCATCCTTTGCCTGTTGGGGGGGATTGGCGGAATCCTGATTGGAGCCCTGTCGACGGAAATCATTGCCCGTTATGCAGGCTGGCCGGCGCATTTTTCCACCGAAGCGATGATCGCCGCGGTCAGCGTTTCGGCGGCAGTGGGTCTGTTCTTTGGATTTTATCCTGCCTGGAAAGCCTCACGCCTCGACCCGATCGAAGCCCTGCGCCGGGAATAGGCAATCGTGCCCGAAAACAGGGATGCTGTACAAGCCACATCGAGTAGGAAGATAGGGATTAATTCCCTATCTGTCCTCTCACACCACCGT
>JBBDRB010000004.1:0-62170 GCA_040905685.1 Balneolales bacterium
TTTTATCATAAAGTAATTGCCCATTTCTCCCGCATCTCACGACCTAAAAGACTATTAGCCACCCTATCGTTGGTAAAGGTTTCCTTTACGGGATCCCATTTCAATGGACGCTGAACTTCGTATGCAATTAAGCCCAGGTTGCCTATCGATGCGGAACGGTGACCGGTTTCAACATCACAAATTGGTTCGGTACGGTTCCCGATGGCATCCAGCCAGTCCTTATAATGGTTATCGCTCCGGTAAACCCGCTTTTCATCCGGACCGATGATGTTATCCTTTAATGAAACAGGGGTGGTTTCGAGATTGCCTCTTTGAATATCAAGCTCACCCTCGCTACCAACAAATCGCACGGCATTGTTCTTGCCAAAATTTTCATGCGTTACCGTAATTCCGTCGGCATAGCGAAAAGTGAGGAAAGGATATTGTTTCCCGTCAGGCGGAATGATTTCAACCGGACCCCCTTTATCCTTATCCAGGGCCCAATGTGCTATATCAAACATATGGGCACCCCAGTCGGTAAGAGCCCCGCCTCCAAGATCCTTAAAATAACGCCATCGGGCCCAAAAGTTATCGGTTGATGATGGAACGAGCTGGTGGTTATAGGGTACATAGGAATTAGGTCCGAGCCAAAAATCCCAGTTAAGTCCGTCAGGAACCGGTTCCGCCGGCAGATTATATACCTCGGGTGGCGGACCCACGCTTACTTTCACCGTTTTGATCTCACCAAGATACCCGTTTCGAACCAACTCAACGGCATGGCGGAACTCGACAGCCGATCGTTGCATGCTTCCGGTTTGAAAGACCAGATCATGTTTTTTTACAGCTTTGACAATGGCTCTTCCCTCTTTGATAGTCAGGGAAACTGGTTTTTCAAGATAGATGTCTTTGCCGGCTTCAGCGGCCCTTACTGCTTGTACACCGTGCCAGTGATCAGGAGTAGCAATTACTACGGCATCGAGGTCCGGTTGAGCAAGCAATTCCTGAAAATCATCATAGCACTTGCACCCATTGTATGTTTCCTGGCTGGTTTTAGCGGCATAATCCGAATGGACCCTTTCTGTGAAATGCTTCAGATTACCGGCATAAACGTCACATGCCGCAACAGTTTGCATTAGACCCGTATCCAGGAACCTGGAATGCAGGCCTCGCGCCTGCCGCCCCGTTCCTATAAATCCAATATTGATCTTGTCACTCGGCGCTGTAAATCCTAATCCCCCCAGGACATGACGGGGTACTATCATAAAAGATGAGGCCAGTGCCGAATTCTTTATAAACTGCCGGCGTGTTGTACTTTTTTTCATAGGGAAAATACTAAATTAGTTATTGAGAAAACATGGTTATGCTTTTACTATTTGATGCTTTTTAATAAAGTCCGGGTCAATGCTAACCCCCAACCCCGGCCCGGTCGGTACCTTTATTTTTCCGTTATCACCCGGTACAAGAGTCGATGTAGGGCATTCAACCGGCGTCCCTGTTTGCCGGTTATTCCGGTAAACCTCATGATAGGGACCCGCATTGGGAAGGGCCGATACAAAATGCATCATGTACAGGTATCCCAGGCCGCCCCCGCTTAGATGAGGGACGCAGGTCTTGCCGCAGGCTTCGGCCATTCGAGCCACCTTCATGGACCGGATCATCCCTCCAAAATAATATTGATCAGGTTGTACGATCTGCAGGGAATCGGTAGCTATGAGCCAGCGGAATTGGGACAGGCTGGGCTCCTGTTCTCCTCCGGCAATGGGTATCGAAAGTTTCCCGGCAACCTGCCGGGTTTCTTCATATTCATCAAACGGAACGGGCTCTTCATAAAAATCATAATTGTGTTCCTCCAGTATTCTTCCAATACGCACGGCATCGTCTACTTTATAGGAACTGTTGGAATCGACATAAAGGACCATTTCATCGCCAAAAGCTTCGCGAACCATCGGAATTAGTTTTTCCGAACGGTCGACCGGATCCCCGGGATCATTAAGCCGCCTCATTCGTCCGCCTACCTTAAATTTGAGCGCTCTTACACCCGACCCATCCATCACCATTTGAATTCGTTCCAGGCTCTCTTCGGCTGACCGGCCACGGTTATTATTGGGATGATAAACCCCAACCCCGGGATTATGAATTTCACCGATTAAGCGGCCGATGGACCTGTCCGCTATATGGCCCAGCATATCGAGAATAGCAAACTCAATGGCGGCCAGCGGGATCCATAGCGCCAAACCCTGCAATTTGTA
Source organism: Balneolales bacterium (assembly GCA_040905685.1). Lineage (GTDB taxonomy): Bacteria > Bacteroidota > Rhodothermia > Balneolales > Natronogracilivirgulaceae > JBBDMU01. The sequence goes on from JBBDRB010000004.1 coordinate 2,229, forward strand.
ATTTCCGGCATATACCTGATCGATCAGCGTCTCCAGATCACGGGCATCGCTGCCCGTAAAAACCGGTTGCAGGTTACGTATAAATATAGCCTCGAGCAGCCTCTGCTGAAACGGATGGCCAATGGACATACCCTCCGCCCCGTCTGTTGAACGTACCCGGCACAGGTAATGATTATTGTAGCGTAACAATTCGAGCGATTTGATCATTACCGGAGAGGCAAACAACTCTTTTTTCAAGACCGGCTGTTCAAGTATGGCATCAAGCCGGGAAAGATCAAACTTGCTGTTTTCCAAACCTCGTTTTGTACCTTCCGGGCCATAAAATGTTAGAGGACCGGCAGAAGCAGCCAGTCCTCCTATAACCGAATCTTTTATAAATTTACGTCGGTTCGTTTTCATATACCACCATAGGGCCACCAAAGGTTCTGGTAATAGGGAGATTCGACGATCACATCGCGCTGGCCATTACGATACGTTACCCGGGCCCGGACCCCATGGTCCCCCGCCGGAACTTCGCTGATTCGGAATTCGAACGGTTTTTCCCGTGCTGAGTCAACTACCTGGTTGTTAATCAGCAGCTCTACCTGATCGACGGGAGCATCGTCCCGTTCACCTTCTATTTGCACGGATACTGTATTCGTTTCCCGTGATACGTCAAGGCTGACTTTCGGTGTGCCCGGACTGCCCGTAAACTCTGCAAGAAGATCGAAGAAATCCCGCTTTCGTTCGGATGATATGTGCCAGTTCACCGGCACGCTTTGGTAACCCAGATTGAAATCATTACGCTCGGTATCCCTGCGAAAATCAAAATATCCCCAGGAAGTATAATTCTTAACCGCTGCAGCAAAATTATTGGACTCGCCTGTCCATCCCTGCCCGGAAGCCCTCCAGGGTTGATCATCCTCATTGTTGACGATGGGCATGGGCGTGTAGCCATCCAGCTCCCTTGTTTCCCGGATCATCTGTACCATTCGTTCAGGGTCCTGCACTCCGTTGCCATGCAAAAGAATATAATCGGATGCTTCGACGATGTTGGCCGACGGAACCCGGCCCCCGGCCAGCGATGTGCTCACATAGAGCGAGCGACCATCCCTTTCGATGTTCTGTGCCCGCTCAATTAATTCATGCACCCGTTCACACTGCAAAATTTCATGATCGTCATAGCGAATGTTGCATTCATTATTGATTTCCACGATCACATTTGTATAGCCTTTGTCAAGAACCCATTCGGTGGCATTCTCCACAGCCCGGATGACGGCCGATTCATCCTCGAGGTTGTCATCCTGGCCGAAGTAGAAATATCCGAGTATGGCCACCATACCCAGTTCATCCGTCCGGTCCAGAACCTGTTCGAGCCGGTCCATATACCCTTCCCTCAGCGAACCGTCGGGAACAAAGGCGGAATTGTCCCAGGGCTGGTTCCGGCAATATCCATAGGGGCAGCCACCCTGGAGGTTGATGGTGTAGCTGAGCAATCCATGCTCGCGCCAGGATGCCAGCGCCCCGGTGAATTCCCGGCTGTTCCGGTCCGGGTCCCATTGCCTCGTATCAGGATAGGCCCATTGCCCTCGGGTCTCCGGATTCAAGTCGTCAAAGACGCCCTGAACCAGCCGGGCGTTCATTAACAGCCCCTCCACAGGGTATTCCCTTCCATCCGCAGCGGTCCATATCCGACCTTCATACGTCGGTGCACCATTTATTTGAAACTGATCCCCGACAATGGAAACCGCGGTTTCACGCTCGTTAGATTCATGGCCTACCCCCTGGCCCGCTTGTCCGCAGGAGACGATAACAAAAATGGAAGAACTAATTAATAAACAGTTTTTAGCTAATGCAAAGCATGCCCCTGTACAGTTCATAAAAAATATAATTTGGATACATATTTGGTCAGGAATGTTCTTTCAGATAGGTTCTGACTAACCTGGAGCTGTGATAAAAATGAGACTTAACGGTATGAACGCTTATTAACAATTGATCGGCAATCTGTTGGTTCGATAAACCTTTATATACCTTCATCTCAAAAATATTTCTTCTGATGACCGATAGTTCATTAATACCGGGTTTTAAGGCCTTTTGATAATCATTAAAAGTTGCCTCCCCATAATGCTCACCTGCTTGTGGCATAGACTCTTCTTTTATGGGATATTCAGATGTGATTTTTTGCTTTTCGTCCCGAAGCACATTCAAAAGGTGATTTTTTAACATAACGAATAAGAAGCCCCTTATGGATCGTGAAGCATCCAGAGTCTTCCTTTTTAGCCATAACTTTACAAAAATATCCTGAACAGCATCCTCGGCAAGCTCATGATCTTTCAGATACTTTTTGGCCAGATAGAACAATTGCCGGTGATAGCGGTCAAAAATAGCTTCAAAGGCTTTTTCGTTGCCTACCTTGATTTGCTTTGCTAAGACAGTATCGGTTATCTGGTCCATAAGTCCAATTTAAAGTTAACCTTACATAAAGCAGGCCAATAAAATCACTCAGCTTGAACTAAGGTTTTTCTATTACATTAAGCAGCCCTAATTAGATTTACTTAATTTTACAGAAAATAGCAACTTAAAAACACGCCTCACCCGTATACTCCGGGCTGATCAATCCGGAAGCAAACGGATGTTGATGTTACGGTAATAGATCCGGCTGTCGGGGTCGTGGGCCTGCAGGGCAATCGTGCCCCGGCTGAGGCGGATGGTACCCTCACGATCATCGGGTTCGGTGAACTCCATGACAACCTCATCATTAATTTTAAAGGTAATGTCTTTGCCATCCACTTTGATGTAGTAATCAAACCATTCATAATCCTCATGCGGGGCCTCGTCCATGACATCCTTCACGGCATAAAGACTGCCGGTTTTACGCCGGTCACCATGACTTGCATTGACCTGAGCTTCATAGCCGATTTGTGGCCACCCCTCTTCCTGATACCGGGTATGGAAGAAAATTCCGGAGTTGGCCGTGGTGTGCGTGTAAACCTCGGCTGTGAATTCAAAATTCAGAAAATCAGCATTGCCGGCCGGACCTTCGTAAAACAAATGCCCTCTCGGCCCGTCCACCACGATCCTGCCGTCTTCGACCGAAAATGATTCGGGATTCTCGCTGGCTTTCCAGCCATCCAGGGTCTCTCCGTCCCATATTGAGATCCAGCCGTCATCCTGGGAATTGTCTCCGGGAGAACATGCTGTTCCCAGACATGCACAAACCGTTACGATAGCCATGGCGGTTTGCATAGTGTGCTTGCTGTTCGTTTTCATTGGTTGATCACCTTTTGTATGTGTAAAATTTTGTATGTATAGAAGCAAATGTAGCCTCATCAGAATAGCTTAATATCCGGTAAAAAAGCAAGTAGCAAATACGCCCGCAAAAAAGCCAGGGCCGCACATTTTATTTTTCAACCTGAAAGATCTCATACATCCCCTGTTTAGTTTTTATATATTCCATCATAGCCACTGCCCATGTAGGATCCCCATTTAATGCCGGATCTTATTTCGATATCGGGGGTCAGGCGAATCAGGCTGAAGCCATTCATATGCGAATGAAGAGCCTGATCGGTCAGAACTCCATAAATAATATCCAGTTTGCCGTTTCCGTCCAGATCTCCGGCCCAGGGCGTTGAAGTGAGGTTTATGCCCTGTCGGAAACGGGTCAGGTCATAGGTGCCGTTGCCGTTGAAGTCAAATACCACCAGTTTGTTTTGCCATCGTCCGGGTGAAGCGCCGGCTTTGCCGGATTCGTGTTCCGGTTTAAAGCTGATGCTTAACAGCGCCTCGTCCAATCCGTCATGGTTAAGATCTGCGATTACCGGACTGACCATATGGGCATAGCCGAGCCTATCCTGATATTCCACTTCTCCGGACTGACCATTGATCATTACATGCATGGAATGAGTCCGGATTAGCGGGGTCGCGCCTTCTATAAGGGTCGTAAAAAAATCAGGGATGCCATCGCCGTTGAAATGACCCACGCCCAGGGAAGAATGGATCTCCATGTTCTCAAAAGCCTGCTCCCATAGCAGCGTATTCTCTTTGCCGTCAATAGCCATAATCTTACCTTCAACCGCATTGGCTATGATATCGTAATAGCCGTCCTGCGTGATGTCGGCAAGCACAGCAGGAGCGATAAACCCTTTATCCGCATCGCTTCCGGCCAGCCGCACAGCATCCGACAGGTCTTCTTTCATCACATCGTTTAACGTTGTACGATACAGGTTGCCCCCTATGGTCTCGCCCCCTGTGCCAAAAATAACGGTGAGCTCTGCCTCGCTTTCATGCATTTTCGAGATGACCGGTGACATATACGTTTCTTTACCGTCGGGCATGGCCGCCCGGGCCAGCAGGTCTCCGTTTCCTGCGTCAATTACCATTAAATGACCTGCAGGACGATTAGGATTGGACGGGGGAGCCACGTCATCACCTCCATTCGATACAAGGATATCCTCCAGTCCATCTCCGGTCTGATCCGGAATGATCTGGACGTTATTAAAATTATAATATCCGTGATCACGGTGGTAGGTGTCGTTGCTGTCCGGAAAAAATTCCCAGATTACCGCCCCCGTTTTCCCGTCAACGGCCATTAGAACAGCCGACCGTCCACCGATAAGTACATCCCTTACGCCATCTTCGTTGATATCCAGCAGGGCGGCCGACCCATAGATCTGGTCCCGTGCTCCCACGCTCCACAGCCGTTCACCCGTAGCGCCGGATAAAGCGACGACGGCCGTATCGGCTCTCTCAAATTCCCGTTTGCCGGTCCCTATGATGATGTCGTTTATCCCATCGCCAGTTAAATCGGCCACTCTGGCGGAAGAATACATGCCCACGGTTGTAAATTCCACGGACCATAATTCATCGGCCGATGCCTCCCTGCCGGGTTCGGCATTTTTTGAACAACTTACCGTTACAGAGCAAATAATAAGTAAATAAAATAAGATCGTTTTGCCAGAGAGCATATGAGATTCAGATCATACCGTGGTATTTGTTTTATAATGAATTTCCGGAAGTTCACGAAGCAGCCGGGCACTTAGTTCCGGGGAGGTGTCGCGTTGGGGCGAGCCGAGCATTTCGTAGCCTACATTGAATTTTTTTATGGTGGCCGAACGGAGCAGAGGCGGGTAGAAGTGCATGTGGAAGTGCCATTCGGGATGGGGCAACCCGTCGGTTGGCGCGGGATGGAATCCGGCCGAATAGGGGAACGATACGTTAAACAGGTTGTCGTAGCGGATAGTGATATTTTTGATAATGGAAGCCAGCGACTGCCTCTCCCCGCCGGTCATATCCGTAAAACCGCCAAAAGCCCGCTTGCTGATTACCAGGGTTTCAAATGGCCAGAACGCCCAGAAAGGCACCACTACCGCAAAATCATCGTTTTCGGTCACGATTCGTTCCCGGAGCTGTAATTCCAGTTTCAGATAATCTCCGGGCAGCGTTGTCCCCCGGCGGTCATAATGGGCCTGCATCCGGTGAAGCTCCTTGCCCGGCTCACCGGGTATGGTTTGCTGGGCCCATATTTGTCCGTGGGGGTGAGGATTACTGCAACCCATAACCGCCCCTTTATTCTCAAATATCTGCACGTAGTTGATATCAGGCCGTTTTCCAAGCTCTTCGTATTCAGCGCACCAGAGATCGACCACGTTTCGGATCTGGCCGACTTCCATTTCAGGCAGGGTCAGATCATGGCGGGGTGAAAAACAAACGACCCGGCACAGGCCCTTTTCCCCCCTGGCGATGAGCAGATCATCATTATTATAACTCAGGGCGGGCGTGTCGGGCAACAGAGCACTGAAATCATTGTTAAAGATAAACGTCGGGCTGTACTCGGGGTTTACCGCCCCGGCCGAACGTTTGTTCCCCGGACACAGATAACAGGCGCTGTCGTACCCCGGCTTTTTTTCCCCCGCTGGATCTTCTTCATGGCCCTGCCATGGACGTTTGGTGCGATGCGGGGATACCTGCACCCATTCACCGGTCAGCAGATTGAAACGGCGGTGAGGATGATTTGAAAAGCCTGTATCCATTGTAGATAACCTTATTTAAGCTGCTCCGTCTTTTCGGTGATGATGGATTCTGTGCCGCCACTGATCTTCGTCGCATAAATATCCAGATCTTCCCCTGTTTTTGCCATGTAGGAGGATGTCACTGTTTCCGTGAAGGTTTTAAGATAGCCATCCTCCACCAGATTAATGGTGCACCCTCCAAAGCCTCCACCCATCATACGGGCGCCAAACACCCCGTCCAGGTTGCGTGCGGCTTCAACCAAAACGTCGAGTTCCCGGCAGCTTACTTCATATTCATCACGCAGTCCGTCATGAGACTGGAACATACGCTCGCCGAATGCCTCATAATCACCCCGCGTAAGGTCCTCACAGGCACTGATGACGCGCCGGTTTTCCTCAACCACGTATTTGCACCGCTTGTAAATAACCGGGTCGAGCACCCCCCTGTATTCCCTGAGCATGGCTTCATCAACATCCCGCAGACTCTTAATGGCTGGGAAATAGGTACTTAGCTGATTAACTCCGGTCTCGCATTGTTCGCGTCGTATATTGTATTCCGATGTGACCAGTTCGCGGTGTATTTTTGTGTCACATAATACGATGCGCAGATCATCTCTTGAGAACCGGAAGAAGGTGTGTTCAAGCGAACGGCAATCCAGTTTTATTACATGACCGGCTTTGCCGAACAGGCTGACAAACTGATCCATAATCCCGCAATTCACGCCCACGAAATCGTTCTCGGTTTTTTGGGCCAGGAAGGCTATCTCCCGTTTTGACAAATCGAGATCAAATATTTCGGAAAGGCCAAACACAATGCCTCCGGTGAGGGCAGCCGATGAGGACAGCCCGGAACCGATAGGGATGTCTCCCCCAAAAACACAATCAAAGCCCCCTATATTTTTACCTGCCTTACCCAATTCGTTCATGGCTCCGTAGATATACTCCGGCCATCCGGAACCCGAATTGATCAGGGGATCGGATAGATCGTGTTCATGAGAGTAGGGTTTGATGTCCATAGCGTGCAACCTCACCTTGTTGAGGTTATTCGGTGCCAGGGCCAGGATGATGACTTTGTTAATGGCCGCCGGAAGAACAAATCCATCATTATAATCGGTGTGTTCACCGATGAGGTTTACCCGCCCCGGTGATTTGATTATGACCGGTTCGCGATCATAATGGTCCATGAAAGCAGATTGTACTTTTTTTATTAACGTATTCATGTATTGGGTTACCAGAAAAGGATATAAAGCAAAGCCAGAATGGCGCATATCCCGATGGATCCGATATTGAAGGATGTATCGGTATGAAACCAGCTTTTCTCATAGTAAATAGCTTTTGGATCTGCTTTGGTCCCTTTGCTGACCACGACATCTCTGGATGATTCCGTTTCAAGGGCTTCCTCTTCCTCTCGTTGCCGGCCTTCGATCAGTGATATGACCACGATGACGGCGCAAAGAATTAGAAAAACGACCCCCATGCGATCGAGGAAAGGGAGACCCGGCGTCAGCCACTTAAAGCCAAAGGAAAGCGGTATGGTCAGAATGGCGGCCCACAGGGCGCCGTTTGAAGTGGCTTTTTTCCAGAACATGCCGAGCAGGAATATGGCCACCACGCCCGGACTTATAAAGCCTGTAAATTCCTGGATAAACTGAAAGGCCTGATCCAGGGTGCTTAGCAGGGGAGCTACCAGTACAGCCAGGAAAATGGCAACAAAACTGGCAATGCGGCCGGTGCGGACCAGCGTGGTCTCCGAAGCGTTGCTATTGATGTAGGTCCTGTAAATATCGAGGGTAAATATGGTCGAGGTACTGTTGGTCATCGAGCTTAGCGAAGAGGCTATGGCCGCGATCAGGGCGGCAAAGGCCAGCCCTCGAAGGCCCGTAACCACGAAATTATCCAGCAGCCAGGGATAGGCTTCATCCGGACGTAAAATATCCGCCCCCAGTCCGTAGGCCGCGATACCGGGCACGACTACAATGAGGGGCATCAGTATTTTAAGATAACCGGCAAACATAAGGCCGCGTTGCGCTTCGGATATATTTCTGGCCGCCAGGGCTCTCTGTATGATATACTGGTTAAACCCCCAATAGCTGATATTGGCCACCCACATCCCGCCGAGCAGCACGGTGAGCCCGGGCAGCTCATTATAGGAGGGATGGGCCCTGTCCAAAATCATATTAAATTTCTCCGGGGCTTCCTGCATCAGGCCGGCAAACCCGGCGAAGGCCCCGGCCCCGTCACTGAAGGCATCGAGGGCCAGGTAGGTGGTAAGCAGTCCCCCGCCCACAAGAAAACTCACCTGAACCACATCGGTCCACGCCACGGCCTTGAGTCCGCCGTATACCGTATAGATCGCGGAGAAGGTCGCCAGACCGAGCACCCCGTAGATCAGCTCCACCCCCATGATGGTTTTCAGGCTCAGCGCACCCAGGTACAGGACCGAGGTCAGGTTGACGAAGATGTATACCAGTATCCAAAAAATAGCCAGGCTGATGCGTACCCTCTCATCAAAGCGGGATTCCAGAAACTGGGGCATGGTGTAGATATTTCTTTTTAGAAATATGGGCAGCATAAACTTGGCGACCAGGATAAGGGTCAGCGCGGCCATCCATTCATAGCTGGCAATGGCCAGGCCGATGGCAAATCCCGAACCGGACATGCCGATCATTTGCTCAGCCGAAATATTGGCCGCTATAAGGGAAGTACCGATGGCCCACCAGGGCAATGTTTTCCCGGCCAGAAAATAGCTTTCGGAATCGCGGGCTCCCTTTTTGCGGTTGGCGATCCATAATCCCAATCCCAGGATCAGAAAGCAGTAAGTGAAGAAAACCAGGAAATCTATTACGGAAAAGTTCATGAATTGCTATTTAAATAGATATTAATAATACAGTTTATATTACTTATACGCCATGTTAACGCTAACTTCAATATATGGCAATCCGTCATTATGTCCATAAAATCTCATTCCAGGATTAGCTGGGTCACACAGATTGCTGACGGTACATTTATTTCGAGGCCGGAGAAGCTGAGCAGGCCGGTGATTTTATCTCTGTTAAATACCACTACGTTGTCATCGTCCCTGTTTGAAATAAATATCAGGTCCCCCTTTTTATCGACCGCAAAATTCCGTGGGTGCCTTCCCCGGCTGGGTTCATGTCCGACCAGGCTCAGCCGGCCGGTTGATGCCTCTATGGAATAAATAACCAGGCTGTCATGGCCCCTGTTGGAAGCATACAGGAATTTCCCGTCCGGCGATATATGGATATCGGCCGCCGTATTGGCACCCTCAAAATCTTCGGGCAGCATAGGGATGCGCTGTATGGCCTCCAGGGATCCGTTGGACGGGTCCATTTTAAATGCGGCCACGGTAGAGCTTAATTCTTCAACGGAATAGGCAAAACGGCCTCCCGGATGGATAACAAAATGACGCGGACCAGAACCGGGCGTATTCTCAGCGTAGGGAATATCTGCCGGTGCAAGTTTTCCCGATGTCCGGTTAACGGTATAGATCATGACTTTATCCATCCCAAGATCGGAAGCGTAGATAAATTTTCCGTCTGCCGAGGGGATGATCGAATGCATATAAGGGCCTTTCTGCCGGCTCGCATGAATGCTGCTGCCCTCATGCTGTACCCTGTCGGCGGCCGGTTCCAGCGTCCCGTCCCCGTTGATGGCATATACACTGAGGTTGCCGCTCGAGTAATTGGATACGTAAACAAACCGGCCCAGGGGATCCACGCTTACATGGCAGGGACCCCTGCCTTCCGCCGACTGTTCATTGACCATGGAGAGCTTGCCTGTATTCTGATCAATACGATAAGCCGTCAGCGTGCCGCTTTCGTCATCATCGGAAAAGGCCTCACCGCTTACGGAATATAAAAATGTTCCGTCCGGATGGAGGGCCTGAAAGTTCGGACCAGAGTGGTCATCAATGGTTTGTATAGGGTTCAGCTCGTTGTTTTCACGGTCAAATCCAAATACATACAGGCCGGAGTCTTCCTGGTTGCCGGCGGTCCCGACATAAATATATTCTGCCGGTATGGTTTGTGAGCCACATCCGGCCGTCAGCAATACAAGGGATACCCAGGTAATTATCTTCATTTTAAATCAGCATCAGTTTTTTAATTTCAGAACTTCACATGGTACCATTTATATTCAATACATTCAATCTTACCATACAGCACTCGCCTGCTTCACGTTATCGCTTTTAACGGTTAACTCTATTTCGCCTTCCCCTCCGCTGGTTTCAAGGTAGATCATTAACCGCCCGTTCCAGGCATTGCGCTGACGGGACCGGTAGTCTTCATGGCTGTCGGGATTCCCGCTCTCCATGCCGATCACCCGCGCCGGTCCTGTTAATTCATAGTGGATGTTATTGCCGGCAGCCGTAGCCAGAATGCCCTCCCCGTCCACTATTTCTACTATGGCGTGAATTATTTCACCGTCACCCTGGCCGGTACGGATCCTGAGGGATGCAGGCTCCCCCGGTGTTTTGATTTCGGAAGTCCCAATGACCTCCCCGTTTTTTATGCCGTTTACCTTCACCGTTCCCTCTTCAAACGGAACGGACCATTTCGCGGCCCCGTCTGTAAATCCGGCCCTGGACTGTATCCCCAGTGAACGGTCGTTTATGAACAATTCGATGCTGTCGAGATTGGTTATTCCATAAACGCTGACGTTTTCTGCGGCCCCTGCATAATCCCATTTTAACTCCGCATTAACCGGTCCGCGGTTATCCGGGGCGGTGGCAACCTGCACCACATCCGCGGTGTCCCAGAAGCTTTGCTGCAGATAAAACCGGGCCTTTTTAAAACCGGCCATATCCAGCAGTCCGCTGCGGCTTGTCCTGTTAGGCCAGGCACGGGCCTCTCCAAGATAGTCGATGCCGGTCCAGATGAACTGGGCTGAAATGTAGCTATGATCGCGAACGGCTTTCCAGGCGTCATAATCCGCTCTTCTGTTTTCGCTGCCCAGGATTACCCTGTCCGGGAATTTCTCGTGATCCTCAGCATACCTGCTCTCCTGATAGTTGTATCCGACAACATCCAGGGCAGCGGGATAGGTTGTCTCGTTGGACATCAATCCACTGGCCAGGGCCGCTGTAACCGGACGGGTGTCGTCGAGTTCCCGGATCCAGCCGGCCAATTGACGGGCAATATCCCCTAACTCATTTGCATCCGGCCTTTCCGGGTCGTAATCGGGCCAGCCGGGCTGGTCATCCAGTACCGCATGGGAAAAGGGATCATTGGGATAGTCAATTTCATTGCCAATGCTCCACATGATGACGGACGGATGATTGCGGTCGCGCCGGACCATATCCTGAATATCCTTTTGGGCCCATTCCTCAAAATACTCGTGATATCCATCCTGTCCGGGCCGGCCCGCGTTCCAGCCCTCTATCCATTTGTTCTTGGGTCCCGTCCATTCATCAAAGGCTTCGGCCATGACCAGAAAACCCATTGAATCGGCCAGATCCAGTAAATGGGGAGGGGCGGGGTTATGGCTGATGCGCAAAGCGTTTGTTCCGGCCTCTTTCAGTATGGCCAGCCGCCGCTTCCAGACTTCCCGGGGTACGGCTGCTCCAAAGACTCCGGCATCATGGTGCAAACAGACCCCTTTTATCAACATGTTTTCGCCGTTTAAAAAGAATCCTTCCTCAGGGTCAAAATTAAAATGCCGTATCCCGAACGGTATTTCCTGCCGTTCCATAAGCTGATTGCCCTGGCTGATTTCAACCAGGGCTGTATATAGCCTGGGGCTGGCGGGGGACCACAACAGCGGGTCGGGTATCTCCAGTTCGGCGGACCATTCACCGGTGCCGGATTTTACCAGTTCAGCGGAGATTTCAGTATTGCTTTTCAGCTGCCCGTCCGGATCCAGAACGGAATAGGCTATGTGTACTGTTTGATTGACATCCGCCTCATTATTTACGGCTGTATTCACTTTTAATACAGCCCCTGCCGGATCAACTTCCGGGGTTGTCAGGGTTATGCCCCAGGTCGGTATATACACGTTCTCCCTCTTATTCAGGTAGACATTTCCATAGATCCCTGCCCCCGTATACCAGCGGGAATCAGCATATTTGGAACGGTCAACCTTAACGGCCAGCTTATTGATCCCCTCCGTCAGGTAGGGCGTGAGGTCATATTCAAAACTGATATAACCGTTAGGCCTTTCTCCCAGGTGATGGCCGTTTAACCAAACTTCACTGTTGCTGGATATGGCTTCGAAATAAATACTTACGTGTTCACCGGATTCCGGGTTCCACTCAAAATCTTTCTGGTACCATCCAATCCCTCCCGGCAAAAAACCCGTGGCGCTGGCCAGCGTCGAGTCAAATGGCGATTCTATACTCCAGTCATGGGGGAGGTCTACCGGATCGGAATCAAATGGGTTTGCCACTTCAAGATCATCAAAGGTAACAAAACTATAGGGAGGATTAAGCTCAACCCTAAACCACCATCCCTCGTTAAAACCGATGGTTTCCGAGGCCGGTTGCGGTGTTTCCGCCGCCTCCGGTGAACACCCCAAAAAACAAATCGAAAACAGGCTTAAGAATACGTATTTCATGTTGCTGCCATCCCTTCCTGTTAATCCGCCCATTCATAAATGCGGACATAGTCCACCTCATAGCGGGAAGGAAACTCCGTTTCAGAGGGATCCCCGCCCGCGTGTCCGCCAATGGCCAGGTTAACCAGTATATAGTGAGGATGATGGAACGGATTGGTTCCATCAGGGTTGATGGTTTCCGTTAGATCAACTTCATTTAAAAGCAGGTCATCAACATAAAGGCGGATAAAGTCTTCGTCCCAGTCCATTCTCCAGACATGAAACTTATCGGACCAGTCATCTTCGAATTCTGAAATGGGTTTCTTCACGCCATCCCAGCTGGGGGTTCGTCCCCGGTCGGAAAGCCAGGCGGCATTAGCCAGTATGGTGCCCCGGTAGTATTCCATGATATCCACTTCCCCGCCTGCAGGCCATCCTCCCGATGTACCCAGCGACCAGAATGCCGGCCAGATGCCCGGACGCGTATCAATACGCGCCTTAATCTCAAAGCGACCGTACAGCCAGCTGTGCTGACCGCGGGTGCGCATGCTGGAGGAAGTATATTCAATGAACTCACGGTTTTCCCGCCAGCTGTCGCTGTCCGGATCATAATCAGGATTTTTGAGATTTTCTTCCCTTACAGCCTCAATGATCAAATGACCGTCTTCGACCCGGGCATTATCCGGGCGGTACCACTGATGCTCATTATTGCGGACAAATCCGTTCTCGAAATTCCAGTTATTGGGGTCAGGCGGACCGTCCACATCAAATTCATCAGACCAGACCAGGTTAAACCCATCCGGAGATTCCACTTCCGAAGAGCCCGATCCGGAACAATACGTTAAAAATGGCAGGGCAAATAGTACGGCAAAGAGGTTGATTCGTGATTTTAGCATAACATTTTATTAAGGATTAAGATTTATCGTGCTGCAATTAGTTGCTGTTCCCGAAAGTCAGGCTTAACAGAGACGGGTCATGTTCAACGGCCCTGGCATAATAGCCATGAGCTTCATTCGTGTCGCCTAAGCCCATGTAGCCAAGGGCCATTTTGTAATACCCACCGGCTTTAAGATCATCACCCGACCGGACCGTGGCAAAGGGATTGAAAAAGTCCATCGTCACGTCACGGCTCAGGTCCTGTTCTCCGCTTCGGATCAGGGACCGGTACAGGCTCTCCGCCCTGCCGGCTTCATTTAATTTTTCATGAGCTTTTGCGGCATAATAAATGCCCTCCGGGTCCCGGTTCCTCCCCCCGGCCGCGCTTCTGAACAATTGCTCCGCTTCACTGCTATTATGACTTACATTGGTAACCCCGGCCCTGCCGCTATTTTTCTCGGCAAGAATACCCTGATAATAAAAGACCATTGTTTCCGAGGCATGTCTCACCGTTTGCAGGTTAGCCGGATAGGATATGGATGCGTTCAGTAAACGTCCGGCTTCTGCCAGGGCGTTTCGGTCCAAAGCATCGATAGCCTCAAACAGGTGGGAATATATCCAGTACGGATACACGCTTCCGCCCCCCTCCCATCGCCTGAAATGATGATTTTCCATCAGGTCAATGGCTTCGCTATAATTACCCGTCAGTGTCAGAAGTTCTACATAAGGAAAAAGCGATTGATTGTCTGAGGTAGCCACTTGCACATTACGGCTGAAAGGTTGCAGTCTTGCCGACGGATCGGTTCGTATGGTTTTAAGGTATAGATCATTCTCATACAGGTACCGCGGGTCACTGGTGTTGAGTTGCAGGGCACGGTCCATATTCTCCAGGGTTGCCGCAAGATCATGCTCGACATTGGCGTAAGCAAATGCCAGATTTCGATAGGCCACCGCAATCCCGTCATTGAGGGCAACGGCTTTTTCCCAGGCTTCAATGGCAAGATCAGGCTGAACATCATAATAGATGTTGCCGGTGTAATACCATGCGCGTCCGTCGCCGGGGTTGTAATCCAGCGCTGTTCCCAGTGCCTTTACCGATTCGTAGCGAAACGGGAAGACCCCTTCGTGGGATTTTTGCCCCGCGAGACGAAAATTTTCCACTGCTTTTGCTGTATGGCCGAGCTGATGGTGGTAATAGCCCAGATAATAATAAATCAGCGGATATCCGCTTAACGCCTCATCCTCTGAGGCCGAACCGCGTTCAAGGACATCCAGGGCCTCTCTGAAAAGGCCTGCATTGCCATAATCCACGGCGAGTTCCAGATAATTTTCCCGGTCATTTCGCATCAGGTCCCACGGTTCCCTGCTGTTATTTGAAATCAGGAATTGCTCGTTAAGGGCGCGGAAGTTCAACGGGTCCAGTTTCAGCAGCTGATCAACGGTATGTTCTGCCTTTTCTCTTTCCCCCGTCCGCCGGTATAACGAAGCTTGCAAAGACAGCACATCAACGCTTCTCGTATTGGTGGAATAGGCCTCTTCCAGGTGTTCGAGGGCCCGGTCATACCGGCCCTCCAGCCCTTTCATCAGCGCCATTTGATAATGAGCGGCCGTGTGAAAGCTCTGATCCCAGCTTGCCCTGTAAAACAGATCATAGGCCTCGGCACGTCTTTCCGTTTCATTGTAGGCCAGGGCCAGATAATACAGCGCATCTGCATTTTCAGCCGTCGTATAATCCCAGGTTACGCGGTCTACGGCTTTTTCCAGATAACCGGCCGCGCTGCTGTAATCTCCGTCTTTCAGAAAAAGGATGCCCGTACGCAGCAAGGAAGGCACATGCTGGGGGTTCAATTCAATGGCTTTGAGATAAAAGTCCCTTGGTTGGTAATAGGCATCATGAAACTGCTCGAAGCTGAGTCCCGCATAATACAGGCTGTCCGCATTTTGAATATCACTTGCAGCCCTGGGAGATGAAACCGGTTCAGGCATGGGTTCGCCTTCAACGGATTCCGGGGAATATTGGATGAGCGTATTTCCGTCTGCATCCGTTACGGCCAGGGTAAGGGAGTATTCATCCCATGATCCGGCATGTTCAATATTGGCCCTGAAAGGGGCATGAGGATCCATATCCGCCACCTCGCTGAAAACCTCTTCCCCTGCGGCCGTAAGGCTGATAATAACCTTATCCAGCCTGCGGGTAGCATTCACGCCTATATCAATGGTGTTCCCGTCATAATCGAGGCTGACCATGGCATCGTTGTTGACCTTATGTACATTGCCGATCCCCTTTATGGGGGCAAACCAATAGGTGCTCTCCTTGGTCTCAAGCGGATGCATCCAGCTGTAGTCGGGCTGGTTATCAGAAAACGACCCAAACATGAGCTCTATATAAGGTCCGTCCGCATCGGTTAACTGAACCGTATCCCACATAGCCCCGTTGGGGTTGTTTCCCCAGGACCATAGTTTTTTTCCGGGATTGATATGCCTGTTGCCGAATATAATGGTACCGGCCTCCTGGCCGTGATCAATACCCGCTACAAAGTTGCCCTTGTTGCCCCATTCGAAAAATGAACTGGATTTTGAATGGTTAACCCAGCGGCTTACATCAACGCCCTCTGTGTAATCCGCGCCATCGTAGCGCTGATTGCTCACCGGCCATTCGCTGAACTGGTTCTTCCGGTGGTAGGTGGCATACTGGGTTTTAGGAGGAAATATGACCTGGTAGTTTTCATTGGCATGGACCGCTGCATTTGCAAAGGATAACATGGAATTGGTATGGGCCGTGGTATTGAAAATCCGGGTGGTCGTTTCCAGCAGAGAGCTGCCGGGATGCAGGGTCAGCCCGACCATCCATTTGCTGCGGTGTCTCCATTCCGTTTCCCCCACCCAGACCGTTTTACTGCCGTCCGCATGTTCAGTAACCGTATAGTCAACCGGGCTGAAAGAGGTGGCCCGGTGGTGATGGGGTATATTCCATTCCACGCCGCCGGATACCCAGGCCCCGGTCATGCCAATAAGCCCGGGCTTAACAACCCGGTTATGATAGATGTAGTAATAGTCGTTGGATTTATCCTTTGCATAATAAAGCCTGCCGCCCAACTCGGGCAGAACAGCGATCTCAACGTATTCATTTTCCAGTATGATAAAGTCATACTCCTTATCCACCTTGTTATCGGAAAGGTTATGGATCAGGGGATAGGGATAGACCCGCCCCTGGGCGCCCTGGTATCGCCGCCCGTTATAAAAACTCGGATTGGGATCGGCTTCCCCGACTTCATAGGTTGGTATAGCCATGGATTTTTGCGTAACCTGAACCTGGGCGTGGGATAGGACAGGCAGCATGCAGATAAAAAGGAGGACGGACGGAATGCCGTATGCTTTCATGGTTCTGTTGGTTTTGATTGAATATTGCATTGTGTATTTAATAGTGAATGGAAGGCACCCTTTCTATTATTTCGCCAAAGGGTTCAAGACTGCCGGAGGCCACCCCATACATTCGTTCATGGGTTTGTATCATAGCCCGGGTGAGTTCCGGATAAGGCTGATTGTTAATGTCCACGATCCCGATATTGTAATTCTCTCCGTCAAACCGGCCTGATACAGGCTGGTCATTCCATTGGAAATAATGCATGCCGATGAGCTCCGGCCGGGAAAACCCCTGCTCAACGTAATAGCGATAGGCCACGCCCCTCTGCTCCTGATTCAGCGCACCCTGTATCCCCGTAGCGGGCAAGCCTCTGTCGGTGGCACCAAAATGCCATTCCCCGATCATCACGGGTTTACCGCTTCTCCGGGCTATCTCTTCGGTTGGCGGGGGACCGGGATTGCCGTATCCGTTAATGGAAAATACATCAAACCGTTCACCGGCGCTGTACATCAGATCGGAGCTGATCCAGGCATAGCGCATGCCCAGGTTCATGTGATTCGGATCTACCTTCTCCACTTCGTCGCAAACGACATCGACGTATTTCCTCACCATTATTCTGGAAAACTCATGGAATTCTTCCTCGGCTGTTTCGGAAGGATACTCCCTGAAAACCTGGCCGCTCAGGGCGTCAAAGCCGGAAAGGGACAGATTCCATTGGCTGTTGAGGCCGCTGATATCGCCTTCGTATTTGTCTTCGATCCAGGCTGCAAAGGCTTCTTTGGTTGATGACGGACGAGGCGATGCAAACATCTCAAAGGCCAGGTTCTGATAGCCGAATCCCCAGTGCGGTTCATTGATCAGAAAATACCCGATGAGGTAGGGATCGTCACTGACCCGGGTTAACTGCCGGGCAAAGTCCACGCTGTTTTCGGCATATTCAGCTGAGAACACGTCGGGGAAATCCCTGTACAGTAAATTTTCGGTAGACGGGAAATTCCTTAACTGCAGCACATAGGGGAGATTATGGGTACGGATAAAATCCATATCAGACCAGTTGGCAACGGTATTCAGCTTGAATTTTCTCATCAGGCCCGCCGTCAGGCCGCTCCAGCTTTCCTCCCAGTCATCCCCAAAAGCCCGGATGAGATTGGCCCTTAAAAAATCCACGGTTTTCATCCCCCGGCTCTGCCCGACAGCCGCTGCAAAGCGGGCATCCCCGCTGTCGGGCAGCCAGTCAAACAGATCTTCAATTCCTTCAACCGGTCCGCTGGCGTTATGCCCGATGCCGGTGACCCCCGCACTCAGGAAGGCAAATCCCTCCGGATCGACCAGCCACCAGCGATCCCCGTCATGCTGGGTCCGGAAATAGCCGGTGGATTCAAATTTCTTTTCTTTCCACCCTCCGTACTTGCTCCATTCTTCAGGGAACCTGGTGGATTGTACAGATTCCATCAGCGCGCGGCTTCGTTCAATAAGTTCTTCCTCCGAATGGATTTTCCCCTCCCAGTCTTTGTGCTTCCCCTGTCCCATCATATCCACCATGGTCTCCCCGACGGGCGGGTAGGGTTCGGGAAGCGATGAGCTCATATAAACCGAGGCCACCTCAAATTCGGGCGTGAAATGAGGCTCCATATGCGGACCAAACCGCAGCATGACCTGTGTAATCTCCGCCGGATCCAAACGGTTTCCTGAAACGGTACCCTTCAGCTGACGGGGGAAGCGGGGCAGGAAGATGTGTTGCGCGTCAAGATAACTCAGGGGAAATACCATTTTTGTTTTAAGGCGGGGGGATATACCCTGCAGGCTGAGCAGCCTTGGGTTATCCTCATGATGTACGCTGCCGCTTTGCAGATCCACCGAAGAGACGCTGCGGTCTTCCCGATAGAATTCAATGGCAATCCTGCCGCTGTAGTCATTAAGGCCGTAAATCTCTATGATCAGGTAACGGGCTTCTTCCCAGCTTCCGGCATCCCCTTTCTCCCACACAGCAACCCTTTGCATGTCGGAATTTGGTGTCACTTTGAGGACCTGCCGTTCAAAACCTGTACCAGGCTCCAGGGCTGCTATACCGGCATTTCTGCTTGCAATTTTTTCAATATCCAGCCGCTGCGTACCCGGATAATAGTCCTCCTGGCCCGAATCGGCACAGGAAACCAAGGTAAAGGAGCAAACAACCAGGATTGACAACCTGTTTAATTTCATTTTCATGCGATTAGTTAAATAAGGACAAGTTCCATGCATCATGCCAGCGGATAACCGGCCGGTCCTCCTCGAACTCCAGCGGAAGCCATATATAACGTCCGTCGATGGCATTGCCGGGCTGCCACCGGTCGCCCATGAAGATAAAAGCATCGTCTTTACCCTCTACCGGAAGAACAAACGTGCTTTGCGACCGGAAGGTGGTTTCCATTTCTTCTTCCGTACCCCTGGCCGGATTCCCTAAAGATGTCCACGGGCCAAACATATCATCCGCACGGGCGGAACGGGCGGCATTGGGGCTCCAGCCTGTCGCTCCGGACAAGATCATGTAATAAGTTCCATCCTTTTTGAAAACGGCAGGCGCTTCATTGTGACCGCCAGGCATTACCCGTATCCACCGGCCGGTAAAGCCGGTGTAATCATCATTCAATTCATGAATATTAAGCGTGTAGTTCTCTTCGGCAGAGGTGA
Organism: Balneolales bacterium; assembly: GCA_040905685.1. Classification (GTDB taxonomy): domain Bacteria; phylum Bacteroidota; class Rhodothermia; order Balneolales; family Natronogracilivirgulaceae; genus JBBDMU01. Next base: position 21,675 of record JBBDRB010000004.1, read on the forward strand.
TATGGTAGGCCGTGCCGTCATCGTCGACAAACAAGGCCATATCGCGGGACATTTGTCCGCCCTCGAAATCACGGACGGCATAGTAGCCTTCCCGTATGGCCCTTCTTCTGTATTGACGGTCTTCGCTTATCCTTTCGCGGTCATAACGTGCGCTTTTCTGTTCAGATGAAAAATTTTCAGGCCAGATCCCCGCGTTGGGCCGAAGGCTTTCAATGTAGTGATACGGTCCTGCAACATCATCGGCAACCGCCAGGCCCGTTAATGCCGCATCATATCCCTGTCCGTAGAGTTCATGATGAAACCACATGATGAACTTGCCGGTTCTTTCGTTATACACGACCTTGGGCCTTTCGATTACCGATCCTTTCCGTATCGGACTTGTCTCATCTTCCTCAACGGACAGGGCAATGCCCCGGTCCTCCCAGGTATAGAGATCATCGGAAGAATACACGTGTACGCCTACGTTAGCCCTGTTACCGCCCCGGCCTTCGGTCTTATGTTCTCCGAACCAGTAATAGGTCCCCCCATGATGCAGGAGTCCGCCCCCGTGAGCATTAATGTGTACACCGTTGTTATCGGGCCACACCTCACCGGGTACGATGGCCGTCTGGAACGGCCGGGAATGCGTACAGGAAAGAAAACAAAACAAGGATAAAATTAATACGATTCGCATGGTGTTGTGGTTTGGCCTCAGTTCCATCCGGCATTTTGCTCCAGGCTTCCACCGGATTTATCAATTTCGGTTCTCGGTATGGGATAAAGGTTCATGTGGTTCCCGAAGATCCGCTGATCGAGCGAGGATGCCGTTGGGTAGTCAAAAGAAAAGGAATCGTCGGCGTTTTGCGTGATCTTCACGCCATAGACCGGTGCGGCAAACAGGTCTTCTCCGATCATCCAGCGACGCACATCCCAAAACCGGTGTTCTTCAAATGCCAGTTCCACCCTTCTTTCATTCCGTACCGCCTCCCTGAACCCGTCAGCGGATGGAGCCGTCACAGCCGGCATATTTACCCCCGTTCGGTTCCTGATCAGCCCCAGGGCATCCCGGGCCGAAAGGGTCAGTTCAGCCGTGGTTCCGTCCGGGCCGTAAGCCTCATTCATGGCTTCAGCATAGTTAAGCAGTATTTCCGCATAGCGAAATAATATCCATGCATGTCCGCTGCTTGTGTTCTGGGAAAGATTAAGGTTTTCCTCGGCAAATTTCTGCAAATAATACCCGGTCCGGGTCGCCCGTGACCTTCCGGGTCCGTCGCTGCCCCCGTCCCAAATTTCAACTTCCCTTCCCTTATAGGCTGCATTGTTCACAATTATATTCATTTGCAGCCGGGGATCCCTGTTGCTGTAGGGATCCTGGGGATCATAAGCCGGATCTTCATGAACAGACAGGCCGTTTGTGGTCTCGTAGGCGTCGACCAGGTTCTGGGTCGGATTCACACCGCCTGCGCTGCCTTCGAATCCAACCGGGTAGGACGATCTCTCGAACGTGTTGCTGGCTTCATACCACCTTGCTAAAATGATCTCATCGTCCTGAATCGTCCGGAACAACCCTTTGTAATTATCCGACAAAGAGTACTGGTTTAATTCCATAACGTCATGCGCGGCCGCAGCTGCGTCAATCCATTTCTGGTTATCGCCGGAAGGGTTGTTTAGCGGACTGGCGGCATAAAGCAAGGTCCTGGATTTTAACGATAAGGCCACCCCGTCGGTAACCCGGCCAACCCAGTTGCTTCCGGAAAATCCTACCCAGGTATCTCTCAGATCACCCCTGGCTTCATCAATTTCATTCACTATGAAATCAACGGTTTCATCGAAAGAATCACGGCTGCGGTAGATATCCCCGTTTGGAGACAGCGGCTGGGTAATAAGCGGCACCCCGCCATATCGTTTGGCAAGCTCGAAATAAAAGTAGGCCCTGAGAATGCGGGTTTCGGCTCTTAACCACATGAGATCGTTCGTCTGATTCAGGTAATCCTGCTTGCCACCCTCGGTTACCGTATCACGTAAGACGATCTCCCGGTAATCCTCACTCTTTTCCAGAAATAGGTTGGCTTTCCGTATTCCCGCGAACAGATTGTCCCACTGGTCATCGGGGTTATTAAACTCACCCCAGCTTCCGTCCGATAGCCGTTCGATCGTCCGGTTGGCCCCGCTGTGCACGGCATCATCAGTAGCTGAGGCTAACATCGCTCCGTTAAACCTGTCAAAACCATGGGGCAAATAATTATAGACACCTATGCCGAAGTTTCGCATGGTCGTATAGGAAGAAAAAACCTGGTCTTCGGAATAATTGTCATCGATGTCCCGGTCCAGGAAATCATTGACACATCCCACGAGTGCCAGGGCGATCATGATGCTAATGAGTAAATTAAATTTTTTCATAGTTTATATATTTCGTTTAAAAAATTTTTGATTCATACATCAGAACTGCAAACTAACACCCATGTTATAGGATTTTAAGACGGGGTAACCATTTATATTTTCCGGATCGGCCGACTCAATTTTATCCCAGGCAAACAGGTTGCTTCCTCTGAAAAAGATCCGTGCGTTAGAGATCTGCACCTGGCTGGCCAGTGCCTGAGGGATGGTATAACCGATCTCAACATTTCGAAGCCTGAGCACATCCCCTGACTGGGTCCAGAAATCGGACGGTCTGTAGTTATTTTCATTCGGAAGCGTTGTTAACCGGGGATAACTGGCATTAGCGGAATTTTCCGGTGTCCACCGGTCCAGGGCATTCGGAGCGATGTTGCCATCATCCACCAAGGCCCAGAACAGCGGACCACTCAGGTATACGTCCCGGTTGGCGATGCCGTGAAAAAACAAGTCTATATCAAAACCCTTGTATTGGGCACCTAAACTGAAATGATAGTTGATCTCAGGTTCCCAGGGTTTGCCTATGGCCAGTTCATCATTCTCGTTAACAAACCCATCATTATTCTGATCGGCGTACCGGATGTCTCCGGGTTGTACAGGACCGAACCCGGGTCGGGGGACGTCTGAATTCAGATTGCCGCTTTCATCGAAATCCCCGGTTTCAAAAAACCCGATAGCCTCTAAACCAAACAGTTGTCCGACCGAATGACCGGTCCTGTACAGGTAATCTTCGGCCCGGGTGATTTCATTCATTTTTGTTATTTCATTACGGCTGAACGAAGTACCCCCGCCTATGAAATAATCCATGCCCCCCAGGGTGTTCCGGTAATTCAGATCAATTTCAAAACCCCGGTTGTTGACACTGCCCACGTTTTCGTAATGCGGGGTTATCCCCACGTAGCCGGGAAAGGAAGCCCCGGAAAGGGCCAGAATATCGGTCCTTCTGTCATAGAACACGTCCAGGGAAAAATCCAGGTTATTGAACAGGCTTCCCTCAATTCCTATATTGGACTTTAAGGATTTTTCCCAGGTAAGATCAGGGTTTCCCAGTGCCCCTTCCATCATAGTCGAGGTTCCATTGTTACTGTTGCCAAACCGGTAATTTCCTGAATAATAAAAATCCTGCTGATAGGCGAAACGTTCTCCAACCAGCCTGTCGCTGCCAACCAAACCGATCGATGCACGAGCTTTCAAAAAGGTCAGCGTGCTGTTATTCTCAAGGAATTCCTCATTACTGATAACCCAGGCTCCCGACAAAGCCGGAAAAAAACCAAACCGGTTACCTTTCTGAAATCTTTCAGAGCCGCTGTAGGAAAGTCCCAACTCGGCATAATATCGTGACTGATAGTTATAATTTAACCTGCCGTTGATATTCTGGGTAGCAAAAGGCACCTCGTTGCCGCTCACATGGAGCACATCCTGATGGTACATCAGCATAGCTGAAAATTCCTGGTTCTCATAATTCCTGTTGAAATCCAGGGCCAGCTGGAGGTTGAACCGGTTCCACTGGTCATTACCGCCTTCGGAGGTATTGTATTCCGTATCCGTGCCATACTGGGTATAGACCAGCTCATCGCCAGAACCCGGACTCAATTCATAATAGGCATACTCTCTGGTCCTGTCATAGTTCCCGCGGTGCCAATTATGGGCTGCCAGGACTTGACTGAATTTCAGCGTACGGGCTGGTGATTTCAGCAGATCCTGGGAAAGTTTGAGATTAGCCGTTAAAAGGCGGTCGTGAGACGAGTTGAATCCCCGGTCCAGTACCGATGCAACCGGGTTGTCCGGATAAAGGGCATTCCCGCCCCATGAGTCATCCGGATTGGTTACCGGATAAGCATTTGCCGGATACTTTGCCATGTTTTCCCAAAGCGACCCGGTCCCGTAATTAGGGGATGAGCGGTCTTCTACCCGTCCGGCCAGGTCAAGGGACGCAGAGAACCTGGGCGTCACCTGAAGGTCGACATTGGTCCTCATATTATATCTTTTATAGTTGGCATTGGAATTGGCCATTCTGTTGTCATCGGTATTGGCATACAGACCGTCATTATGCAGGTATCCCAGAAGTAAAAAATACTGCGCAATCTGATTGCCGCCTGACAATGAAAAATTGTAATCGCTGACGGGAGCCTGATCCTGAAGCACTTCGTCATACCAGTTCACATCCGGATACAGGTAAGGATCCCCGCCGGTTTCATAGGAAGCCAGGTCGCTTGTGGAATATAAAGCGGCTAAACCGTCGTTTTCCCGCGCTTCGTTATGGAGGCGGGCATAGTCATAGGCGCCGACGAATTTCGGCAGACGGCCGGGCTGCTGAAATCCGGTTTGGGCATTAAAGGTGACCCGCGACTGGCCGGTTACTCCCCTTTTTGTGGTAATCAACAGAGCGCCGTTGGCCCCTTTCATACCGTACAGGGCCAGGGCGGCGGCATCTTTAAGCACCGATACGCTTTCGATCTCATCGACGGACAGCTGATCCAGGGAAACCGCCTCAAATCCGTCCACCATTATCAAATAGTCGGCGTTATTGTAGGTGCCCAGACCCCTGATCAGGAGATTGCTTTGATTAAAACCCGGCTCCCCGGATCCCTGCAGGACGGTCAAACCCGGTAAACGTCCATAGAGCGTGTTTGATAAGGAGGAGGATTGCCCGTGACGCAATATATCTCCGCTGACCGTAGAGATGGATGCGGTCGACCCGACGGAAGCCTGCTTGCCATAGGCTACATTAATGCTGTCTTGTGCAGTCTGGGTCAGGACAGGCTGCGCCTGACTAACCGCCCCCAAAGAGCAAAACACCAGCCCCGTCAGCATCCGTTTGCAGAGCCATGCAAAATTTAATTTTATATCTGATTTCACCATAACGTTTATATTTTTATGAATCTTTAAGAACTTAGTTTATTTGTTATGCCCTTTTACCAGCCGGGGTTTTGTTCCATATATCCCTTGTTGATCTCGCCCTGCGGCAGCGGATACCGGTACATCTGATTTCCCCAGGCACGTTCTTCAAATGGCGCCTTTACGTATTCCAGGCTTTCATCGGCCTGTTCGAAAATTTTTATTCCCCACATTTCCCCGGTCATCACCCCTTCTTCTTCGGCTATAAGCCATCGCCGGACATCGTAAAACCGGTGTTCTTCGAAGGCGAGTTCAATGGCCCGTTCTCTCCAGATAGCGGCCCGCAGATCATCCTGAGTAGAATAACCGGGATCCCCATTAGATACTTCGGGGATGCCCGCTCTCTGCCTGACGGCATTTAGAGCCTCGTAAACGTCATCATGCATTGGGGAAACTTCATTTAAGGCTTCGGCGTAGTTCAGATAGGATTCGGCCAACCGGTACACGATCCAGTGATACTGCTGGGAACCGATGCCCTTTGCCAAAAATTTTCTCATGTAACCAACCCCGTTGAACGGCTCGCCGTTCGTAAAGGAACCATCGTTACGGGTGTACATGTTGCGGACCCCGGTGTTGTCGTTAAAAGCCGAGCCCGAATAAAAAACGGAGTACTGGAAACGAGGCTCCATTTCTTCCATTTTCGTTATAAACTCACTGTAGGGACCGGAATCAGGCCATACCTGATCCGAACCGTTTGCTCTGTGATATTTTTCGGCATGGTTCAGCGTCACGCCGTGGCCGTACCAGCCGCCCGCACCCCTGGGAAAGGTAGAATCCCGGAAATGACCCCATTCCCAGGCACCATGGCTTTGGGTGGCCAGAATGAGTTCGGAATTTCCAACCTCTTCAATAGCATTGCGATAATTTTCCTCAGGATCTGCCGAGGAGGTCACCAGGCTGATACCCGCCCCGTCTGCCCAGTCCAGTACGGCTTTACTGGCCGTTGCCGCCCGGTTCCATCGTTGGGCATCGTAGTCACCGTAGCCGGTCAGGTCTGCATTTTCCGGAAGGTAAGGGGCATCGGTGTTGGAAAGGGGACTGGCCGCATATAACAGCACCCTGCTTTTCAATGCCAGGGCGGCCCCTTTTGTGATTCTGCCGGTATGACTGGGAGGATAGGAGTCCGGTAATACCCCTGAAGCGTCATCGGTGCTTTTGGTGATAAACTCAACGACTTCAGCATAGGTATTCCGGGGCAGCATAATATCGCCGGTTGCCGTCAATACCATATCCACTATGGGTACAGCCCCGTATCTTTTCAACAGATTCTGATGGGCCTGGGCCCTGAGGAAAACGGCTTCGGCTTTCATTTCAGCTTTTTCAGCTTCGGGGATATTCGGCACGTTATCTATATTTTCAAGAAATATGTTCGCGTTGCGTATCCCCTTGTAATGGCGGGAAAAGCTGTCTTCCTGATTATTGGAAGGACCCCAGACACCGGTATTGTGATTATTGGATGAAGGCCAGCCATCATATACGTCCCCTTCGTCGGTAGCGCCCACAACCATGGAATAATACATGCCACCGTCGGCATAGCTCCAGCTGGTGACAAACCCCTGGGGCATGGTGGTCCGGTAAACTTCCCACAGAAAGGATTCTGCGCTTTGCCTGTCGGAGAAGATATCATCGACCGTTACATCTATGGTTTCCGGAGCCTCCAGGTATTCCGTAACACTATCGCAGGAGGACAGGAACAGCATACCCGTCATAATTGCCAGCAGCCTGAATTTCGTTTTGTTAAAATGCATGATCATATTCCTTATGATTAGAATTGGATGTTAATACCCATGTTGTATACTCTCATTTGAGGATAAAACTCGCCTCTTCCTCCCGGTGCTTCCGGATCAAATGGAGAATTCATGTTGCTCCAGGTAAACAGATTGTTTCCGTTCGCGTAGATCCGCAAATTCCGGATTCCAATCGTCTCCAGGACCCCGCTCCGGAAACTATAAGCCACTTCCACATTCTTCACCCTCAGATAGGAAGTATCTTCCAGCCAAAAATCCGAAGACACGTAATTATGCTTCCCCGGTGTGGGTGAAAGCTCTACCCGGGGGTAGGTTATAGGCTCACCGGCAGCATACCGCTCAGGGGTCCATCTTTCCAGGTGCCTGGTGGTCGCATTTCTCCAGTCCGTATCGAAAGCCCAGGCGCCCATCTGGTCGATGTTGGTGGATGATTTTTCAGCTCCCTGGAACAGAATGGAAAAATCAAACCCTCTATAATTGCCCCCGACAGAGACACCATAAATAATCTGGGGCAGCTGGGAATACCCGATCGGCACCTGATCATTTTCATCTATCACGCCGTCATCGTTCTGGTCAAGGTATTTTATATCTCCCAATTGGAGTTCACTTGCGTATTGCGATGACGGGGCTCCGGCCAGATCCTCCTCCGTATTGTAAAAGCCGTCGCTCACCAGGCCCCAGTGCTGGCCCACAGGATGGCCCGTTCGCTGCAGCCATTCATGGGCCCGGGTGGGTTCATCCTGAAACTTGATCTCATTTTTTGCTTTAGAGTAGCTTCCGTTGATCCAGTAATTGAGCCGGCCAAGATTGTTTCGAAACTGGACTTCCACCTCATATCCTTTATTCTCAACTTCCCCTATATTCACGGCCGGCAGGGAAGCCTGCACCAGATCAGGGACCGTACCCAGGTTGGTGAGTATGTTGTTTCGGTTTTCAATGAAGTAGTCGAGGTTAATGCTCAGCATGTCACTGAAAAAACCGGATTCTAACCCGATATTGGACTTTTGGGCTCGTTCCCAGGTAACCAGCGGGTTGCCGATATTGCCTTCCTGGGCTCCCGAGTAATGCTGATATTGCCCGCTGCCGTAGTCGCCAAAATAATAACCGCCGGCACTGGGGTTAAATACCGAGGGAAGATACAGGAAGCGGTTTCCGCCAATCCGGTCGTTGCCAACCTCACCGTAGGAACCTCTGATCTTGAAGAAAGTCAGAAAATTATTTGCCGGAAAGAAGGGTTCCTCGGTAATGACCCATCCCAGTGAAAGGGCGGGAAAAAAGCCATACCGGTTTCCGTCAGGGAAATTCTCTGAACCGTTATACCCCATATTTACCTCGGCAAGATACCGCAGGCGGTAATCATAGGTCACCCTTCCCACCAGGCCCTGATAGCCTCTCGGAATCTGGAAGTCCAGGCCGGGTTCGCTGTATTTCTCCTGCATGTATAAACCCAGGGCGGTTACATTGTGGAATCAAAGAAGGTATTGGCATACTCAACGGCCGCATCGGTATAAATTTTGTTGTTCCGGTTATAACTCTGGCTGAAATTGAAGGGGGAATCTTCACCCTGCTGCAGGAAAATCGGCTGGGTCGGGTCATCCGGGTCCCGTACAATCCTGTAATTGATGGTCCCCCGGTTACGATCCACTTCATGCTGGTAGTAGTTATCGTAGGCAATCCTTCCTCTTACCTTCAGTCCTTCGGTGATAAAATCCAGCTTATGTTCCAGGTCCACACTGGAATTCAGTGTACTGTTGAAGTTTCGCTGGTAACCCTGGCTGGTTATCCGGCTCAGCGGGCTGCCCGAGCTTTGAATAAGACCTTCCACACCGGTAATTAAGCGGCCGTCCACCACTCCCGGATTCATAGTGGGATTGGAATTCAGGACCCGGTGAAATATTTCTTGGGCACCATCGCCGGGAAAATTGGAATCGGTAAACATCGCCCCCAGCCTTACCGAGGCTGAAAAGTCATCGTTGAAATCTATATCGAAATTGGAACGCAGGTTATACCGGGAATAACGGGGGTTGGCTGAATATTGATCCTGGATATCCATCACATCATAAAATCCGTTTTGATCAAAATATCCCATGGATATAAAATAGCGCAGATCATCGCTTCCTCCCCTGATATTCAGGTTATGCTGAGTTTGTACGGAATAATCTTTAAAGATAAGATCGTACCAATCCGTATTAGGGTGAAAAATGGGATCGGTGCCGTTTTGGAAATGCTCCAGAGCCTCTTCAGAAAAATAAGGAGATTGCCCCATATTCAGGCTGGCCTCATTACGTAAGCTGGCATAGTCGAAGCTGTTGAGCATTTCGGGTAGTGCCGTTGGATTCTGCACGCCGGTATTGCCTGAATAGCTGATCTCCGGCCGGCCTGAAATACCCGATTTGGTGGTGATCAGTATGACCCCGTTTGCTCCCCGTACGCCATATACGGCCGTGGAGGAGGCGTCTTTCAGGATACTTATGTTTTCAATTTCATTCGGATCCAGCCGGTTCATGCTGCCTCTTTCCACTCCGTCAATCAGGATCAGAGGATCGGAACCGCTTCCAGCAGTTAAACTGCCGATACCCCTTATTTTGATACTGGAGCCGTCAAAACCCGGTTCCCCGCTCCTTTGAACGGCAATCAGACCCGGCAAGCGACCCACCAGGGAATTACTGATATTCGATACCGGTGATTGCACCAGTTCCCGGGTTTGCATGGTTGCGACCGAACCGGTCAGCGTAGCCCTTCTTTGCTCTCCGTAACCGACGACGACCAGATCCTGATCGAAAATATTATCCGTCAACGATAAATTGACCTCATTTCGTCCGTCAATTGGAATTTCCCGGGTCTGGTAGCCTACATAGGAGAATACCAGCGTACCGGACAGATCCGGCACAGTGATACTGAATTCTCCGTCCAGGTTGGTGGCCACCCCAATGGTCGTGCCTTTAACAATAATGTTTACTCCGGGTAACGGTTCGTTATCCGCAGCGTCCGTCACAGTTCCCGTGATTCTGTTATCGTTTTGCGGATAAGCTTCATCAACCAACCCAAACAATACTAAGCTCACCACCAAAAATATGTATTTACCAGACATACAGTACTCCAAATACTAGTTAAAGTTATGTTAAAATTAACATCCACCTCATGAAACCGCTTTTCCATAAGGAACATACTATGTTAACGTTAACTTTTTTTTAAGATAATCTAATATTATTAATTGTCAAAAAAATTTGAAATAAATCGTAAAGAAGGGCAATAATTTTTTATGGCGGCCAATATCAGGCGTTCTCCCCCTTCAGCCTTGTTTCTGTCAAATCATGCCTATCCTGTTCCTCTGAATGGATTTCAGGCTGATATCTTGATTTGGGTCGGGTACTAAAAAAATGACACCGAATGTTAACGTTATTTCAGTACCCGGAAACTTTTTTTACTCGCATCCACAGGATTGGCGGATGACCAGCTCCGAGACCAGTTCAATATTCTCGACCGGTTCATCGGTTTCATTTATGCAGCGAAACAGCTTCTCTGCGGCTTTTTTTCCCAGGCTGTAGGCAGGCTGCCTGACCGTAGTGAGGGGACAGGCCATAAGTTTTGCCCGTATATCGTCGGAGAATCCAACAATGGCCATGTCTTCGGGAATACGCAATCCGGATTCATAAATAGCCTCCATGGCTCCAAAGGCCGCCGGATCGTTAACGGCGACAACGGCTTCGGGTCTGCTGGCTGCCGGCAATTTCAACAGCTCAGTCATAGCCCGATATCCTTCCTTTTCATGAAATCCGGCCTCCACCATCCATTCCCCATTTAAGGCAATCCCGTCTTTCTTCAGGGCCCTTTTAAATCCGGCAAACCGTTTCTTGCTAATGGCTACTTTTTTGGGGCCGCCAAGATGGGCTATTTTGGTATAGCCATGGCCGATTAAATGCCGGGTGATCTGGTAGGCGCTCATCTCATCGTTGGTGCTGACACAGCTGGCGCCAATGCCCTCGACACAGCGGTCAAAAAACACCAGGGGTATATTGCTTCTCTTGATGAAATCTTTATACAGATTGTAATTCTCTATCGACTGGACCAGGGAGATCAGGATCCCATCTACCCGTTTGGCCTGCAGCGTCTTTATTGCCTTTTTTTCCCGGTCAGCCTGTTCCGAGGCGTGGGTTAAGATGAGCTGGTAGTCGGAAAGGTAGGTCACATCCTCAATGCCCCTGATGACGTCGGGAAAAAACGAGTGGGTGATCTCCGGGATAACCAGCCCTATCGTGAATGTTTTGCTGGATACGAGGCTTTTGGCTACGTAATTGGGCGTATAGCCCATACGGTTGGCCGCTTCCAGCACCCTTTGCCGGGTTGATTCCACTACATTGGAACGGTTGTTGATGGCCCTGGAGACGGTCATCGTCGACAGCCCCAGTTCCTCCGCTATCTGTTTCAGGGTCACATTTGAGTTCATGATGCAGACCCCGTTAGCATGCTGCCATTCTCAGTGATCCCAACTTGTCACCCATCCACGGATAAAGCCGATGTTCTGGGCTACATCCGGTACGTTATGGTCCCAGTTGGTCTCGTATTCAATGGATATATGCCCTCCAAAATTCTGGCGACGGAGCTCATCCAGGACGGCTCCCATATTTCCCACGCCATAGCCATGAATGACATCCTCGCCCTCGCGGCCAAACTGATCCACATCCGCCATATGCAGGCTGATGATGCGGCCTTCCAGAATTTTAAGTCCATCCACCGGAGCAATATCCGATCGTATCCAGTGCCCGACATCGGCCGAGGCTCCCAGGCGCGGGTCCCGTCCTTCAACCATAGAGCGTACATATTGGGGATCCCATACGCGGTAGTCGGGATTATTAGCCCGGGGCGGATGATTATGGATGGCCAGCATCACATCAAATTCTTTTACCAGCTCTTCGAGGCGGTCCATTGCATCCATGGACGGCTCCGAGGTAACGGCCTGTACCCCCATTTTTTTGGCAAATTCAAACACCTGCCGGCTTTCCTCTTCATCCTGTAAATTGACCACACCGTAATTGACCGCCAGGATCCCGTGCTCATCCAGCTTTGCCTTTACCCGGTCGATCATTTCATCGCTGGCGAAGTGATTGAACCGCTCGTCGCTGTCCGGGCTTAACCGCTGGCCGGGATAAAGCTCGATGACCTTGCCGCCGGTGCTGGCCGTTTTCTCAATAGCCTCCATGAGGGAAAACCGGTTAAACGTATACGCCTGGAGCCCGACCGCCATTCCACCCACCTTGTATTCATCTGGAATGTCCATTTGGACGGAGCGTACGGCTGACCCTTCGGTTCCCTGTTGCGAGCAGGAAACCAGCACGATTGTAGCGCTAACAAGCAGAAAAGTGGAGAGAAATAATTTTTTCATGGAGTTGGTGGGTTAATTTTTTGCAATTGGAATGGTATATGATATTTTAAATTCTTTGCAAATGCAATCATTAAGTAGGCATGATGACCATGGATGGGTAATTTACCGCCTCCCAAGTATCTTAATTTTTCTTATATTGGCTGTTCCAAATTACCAGCGATAAACGCTTATTGATAATAAAGGTGCAGGTTTATGACTATACAAAACTTTATCCGGGTTTTGACAAATGGTGAACAGATTAACGGCGGGTCAGTCCTGATTGATGAAGTTGATAAAGAACAGCTTTCTATTTATACGTCCTCCCTCCAACGGGAAGGAGATGTTTTTTTGTTTCTTGGCAGAACCGGCGCCGGGAAGTTCCTGTTTTTCTGCAATACCGGCGATAGCGACGATCCCGTCTCCGGGCAGTTTGAGTCCGTTTCCCACGACGATCCTTTGCTGGTCAAATGTCCGATGAATCATCACAATGCCGAAATGCTGCGGAAGCATTTTCCCTTTACCCGGCCTGTACTCATCGGCATCGATGATTCCATAGGCCTGGGAGACCGGCTTGGCATTGCCAATGCCGGACATCTGCGGGCCCTTGGTGCAGGCAGCATGAAGGCGGTGCTGGCCCAGCAGTCCATTCGTGAACTGGAACGCACGAACCGTAAACCGGAAGAGGTGCTGGACGCCGCAAGCTGGGCTGTATTTCAGGAGGGTTATACGGAGGGGTTCGGCGCCGACGCCGATCACCTGAAGACCGTGGACCATATAGACCTTATGGTCCGCGCCGGGTATACCATGCTCACGATCGACCCCAGCGAATACGTGATCAACGAAGCGTCCGGATACGGCAAAGACGAACTGCTGAAAAGATCAGCGGAACTGCCCTGGAAAGATCTGCAAAGCAGCCAGGACCGGTTTATTTCCGCCTATAACGGCAAAACGTTTTTTATAAGCGATGACTTTCATATCAAGCCGACCGAATCCGAAGTGCTTCAGGCTTTGGTGAAGTACGGAGGGGTTGTCGCCCATACCTCCCGTCTGCATAATCACCTTAAATCGAACTGGCCGGATCATCCCGTTGAAATCGAACTTTCAATCGACGAGACCGACTCCCCCACTACCCTGTTCGAGCATTACATGATTGTCAGCGAACTCAAGCGCCTGGGCATCGCCCTGACGGGTATAGCTCCCCGTTTTGTCGGTGATTTTGAAAAGGGCATTGACTACAAAGGCGATCCCGGACATTTTAAAGATGAATACGTCAGGCATTTGGGGATAGCGAATAAACTGGGTCCGTATAAGATCAGCATTCATTCCGGCAGTGATAAATTCGGCGTATATGAAGTGATCGGTTCCCTGAAGCAAGGCCATGTGCACGTAAAGACCGCAGGGACCAGTTATCTGGAGGCGCTGCGGACGGTAGCCGCCGCCGATCCCGGACTCTTCGGGGAAATTCTGGATTTTTCCCGGGCCAAATTTAAAACAGACCGGCAAACTTATCACATATCGGCCGATTTGACAAAGGTTCCGGAAGCCGGCCGGTGCTCAACCACGGAACTGTTCGGGCTTTTGGATCAGGATGACGCGCGGCAGGTCCTCCATGTCACGTTCGGGTCTGTGCTGACCGAACGCGATCACCACGGCGAACTCCGGTTCAAAGACCGGTTGATGCACATGCTGAATGAAAACGAGGACGCGCATTACCATAACCTGGAAACCCATCTTCGCCGTCATATTCAACCGTTTGCAAGCTAAAAATCGATAACTATTAACAATAAACAGAAAGGATTCAGTTTTACATGTCCTATGTAGAAGATTTATTCAGCCTTAAAGGAAAAGTGGCTGTCGTTACCGGCGGCAGCGGGGTACTCGGCGGGGCCATGGCGACGGCTCTGGCCAAAGGCGGGGCTGCGGTTGCCATTATGTATCATAATAACCGTCAGGGTGCCGCCGGCCATGCCGAACGCATTCAAAACGAAGGCGGACAGGCCATGATCTGCAAGGCGAACGTGGCCAGCAAACCGGAACTTGAAAACGCCCGCGATGAGATCCTCAGCCAATGGGGCAAGATCCATGTTCTGGTCAACTCCACCGGCACAAACTCGACCACTCCCATCCTTGACATAAAGGAAGAGGAATGGGACCGGATCATGGACACCAACCTGAAGGGTGTTTACCTGTCCAGCCAGGTTTTCGGCGAACACCTGATCAGGCAGAAGGAAGGCGGAAGCATTATCAACATCTCTTCCGCTTCCTCGGAGATCCCTCTGTCCAAGGTGTTCACATATGGGATATCCAAATCGGGCATCAATAACATGACCCGCTTCCTCGCCCGGGAATGGGCTCCTCACAACATCCGGGTAAACGCCCTGATGCCCGGCTTTTTCCCAGCCGAGCAAAACAGAAAGATCTTAACCGAAAAAAGGAAGCAGGATATCTACTCCCACACGCCCATGGAGCGCTACGGGGATCCCGAAGAACTTGCCGGAGCTTTGTTGTGGCTGGCTTCCTCCAATGCGGCCTCCTTTGTAACCGGCACGATCATTCCCGTTGACGGCGGCTTTACAGCCATGACCATTTAGGGAAACTGAAAAAAACACCTTTAACGATTGAAAACATACCCGATCTTATGTCCAACAAAGAAGTAATTGCCCAAATAAAACAGGCCGGAGCCATGGCCATCGTCCGGATGGACGACCCGTCCATCATTATGCCGGTCATTGAAGCCCTGAAAAAGGGCGGGGTCTCCGTCATCGAGATTACGTTAACGGTACCCGATGCCCTGAACCTGATAAAACAGGCCGTGAGCGAAACCACCGGCGATATCCTGATAGGTGCCGGATCCGTGCTCAGTAAAAAGGACGCCGAAGAGGTTGTTGATGCCGGCGCTAAATTTATCGTAAGCCCGGTTTTTAAACCCGAGATCATGGATGTGGCCAAAAGCAGGAATGTGCCCTGCATGCCCGGCGCCTATACGCCCACCGAAATTCTTACCGCCCATGAAGCCGGCGCCGAAATCGTTAAAGTCTTTCCGGCCGATACTCTGGGCATGAGCTATTTCAAGGCCATTAAGGCACCCATGCCTCATCTGGAGCTTATGCCAACGGGCGGTGTTAGTTTGACCAATGCCGGGGAATGGCTGAATGCCGGCGCTTTTGCCGTCGGCATTGGCGGTGCTTTGATGGATAAAAAAGCACTCAAAAACAAAGATTTTGATCAGCTTACCCAAAACGCGGAATTGCTGATGAAAAGTATCAATCAGGCAAGAAACTAAGACAATAAAGGAGAATAATGGCAAAGAAAGTGGTAACCTTTGGAGAAATAATGCTGAGGCTGTCGCCTCCTGGCTTTACAAGGTTTTTGCAAACCGATCATTATAATGCAACCTATGGCGGGGGCGAAGCCAATGTTGCCGTTTCCCTGGCCAATTACGGACTGGACAGCTATTTTGTCTCGAAGCTGCCCGTTCATGAGATCGGCCAGGGCGCCGTCAATGCACTGCGTGCCCAGGGGGTTAACGAAGAGTTCATCGTACGCGGCGGAGACCGCATCGGCGTATATTACCTGGAGACGGGGGCCAGCCAGCGTGCTTCGAAAGTTATCTATGACCGGGCAAACTCGGCCGTAACCACGCTGGGAAACCAGGAGGTCGACTGGACCCGGGTCTTTAGGGATGCCGGCTGGTTTCACTGGACCGGCATTACTCCGGCCCTGGGAGCAAACGCTACGGAATGCCTCATTGAAGCGTGCAAAGCAGCTAAAGCGGCCGGGGCGACCATCAGTTGCGACCTGAATTTCCGCAAGAAACTGTGGTCCGAAAAACAGGCTCAGTCCGTCATGAATCCCCTGATGCAATACGTCGATGTCTGCATTGCCAACGAAGAGGATGCTGAAAAAAGCCTGGGTTTCAAAGCGGGGAAGACCAATGTGGAATCAGCCGAACTGGATAGTGAGGGATATTATGAACTGGCGGCCAACCTAAAAAAGAAATATGATTTTGATACGGTGGCCATCACCCTGAGGGAAAGCTATTCGGCCTCCCGCAACGGCTGGAGCGCCCTTCTCCACGACGATAAAGACTGCCGGGAACCCTACCGCTCTACCCGCTATGATATTCAGATCGTGGACCGTGTCGGCGGAGGGGATTCTTTTGCCGCCGGTTTGATCAACGGGTTGGTCACAAAGGGCAATACCCGCGACGCCCTGGAGTTTGCCGTCGCCGCCTCGTGTCTAAAACACAGTATCTCCGGTGACTTTAACCTCATTTCCGCCGATGAAGTCGAAAAACTTATACAAAGCGGGGGTTCCGGCCGGGTAGAGCGATAAAAGGATCTAATAACGGAATACTCCGGCTACTTCTCCCCCTCCGGGTATGGCCTCCTGGTCGACGGCATACACCTTGCCGCTGTTGACCACGGTATAGGCCGCAGTAAGGTCCATCAGATCTTCGGCGCCGTTTTCCTGATGTCCGGCTTGCTCAACGCGGGTAAGTTCCGGATCATAGGATCCCCAGTAGTGACTGTTAAAGGGCACGAACAGGACATCCACCCGGCCGTGGGCGGCAGCCGGGAGGGCATCGTCCACCGAGGAGGCGGTCTTGCCGGTGCCGGCCAGTTCATGGAAACGTACGGTATCCTTCTCTTTTTCCCTGTCGAACCAGGGTTCCATGACCGACCAGCTTTTTTCATGGATCTCTTTCGGCTTCAGGTTGTCCGGGTTGCCCTTCACACCCTGGTCAAGCAGTGCTGTGTAGTTGTTGGCCCTCTTATACAGGGGATGCAAATATTCCACGCCGTAGAGCAGCAGGGGATCCCCGTTCAGTGTGGGCGTGACCACATGGTCGATCTCCCGGAACCAGCGCATTATCTGCTCTTTTCGTTCATTGACGTCTTCATGGCCATGGAACATGGCCGGCCGGGTCCCTCCGCCGACAGCCGTTCCCGTCTCGGTATGGAACTGCTGGCTTTTCTCATATTCATCCAGTTTAAGGAACTCCTCCAGGCTCAGGGGTACCTCCCTGAGTTCAAGCTCGGTTATAGTATCCCGCGTGCCGCGCAAAAGGCGGACCTTGCCCTGGCTGAGGGCCAGGATAAAGAACGGTCCGTTGGATGAAAATACAGGCATCAGGGGCTTGATATGAAAACGCTCATTCAGCGTTACGAATTCATTGAATACGACCGGAAGGCGGTAAAAGCGGGTTATCTCCGATGAATGAAATACAGCCAGCCCTTCGCTCATGTACTGCCAGAAGTTCGGATTCCGTAACTTTGCCTGAAGGGGTTCAAGAAAGTCGTCAATATGGCGCACTCCCTGTTCCCGGAGCTGGTTTTCCGCCTTCTTCAGCAGATTTTTCAGCCGGATGGGATCCTGCATCATCCCTGATCCGGTCTTGTGCGTTGGCATAAAAAGAGATAAGGACTGAGGCTTTCTGATCTCAACTAATTCCCGTAATTCATCCGTGGATAACAGATCCATTATTCCTCCTGATTTGTTTAATCAATGACGTTGCTCCCATTTTCAACGTTCCTGCAGTGCGATCATTTTAGCGCCAGGCAACTTTTACCATATCGGCAGGCCGACGGCACGGCTCACGGACCCAGCCGTAATTTTTTTCGTTTTGTAAGCGCTTTTGCCGGATAAAACAGTGACATTGACATTTATTTCGATTTATTGGTTTGACAACCAGTAAATATCTTGTTATTCTTCACGGATATAAAGGCTAATTAAGCATATTTACTTGACCATTTTCGATCTACATACCGCTGTCTCCAACATGAGCACCCCATGCCTGTGTATGTGCTGTTGCATGAAAACATGCAGAGATAGCCGGTATCTCCTTTTATAGTGATTCTTAATTAGGACCATTTTTTAAAAAGCCCGCTATCTCTCAAAAGGTCGCGGGCTTTTTTTGTATTGCCCTTCCCGTTACCGACTGAGCAATAACGAAAACAAAAATTAAATATAACAGAATAACATGGCTGGAACGACGAATGACTCAGACGTACTGGTAACCACAGACTGGGTTGAGCAGCATTTAACCGACAAAGATCTGCGGCTGGTGGAAGTCGACGTGGATACGGGATCCTATCAGCAGGGCCATATTCCCGGAGCCGCAGGCTGGAACTGGAAAAGCCAGCTCCAGGATGCCCTCACCCGCAATGTGGCCACGGCCGGACAAATAGAAAAACTTCTCGGGGAATCGGGCATACACAATGCGACGACCGTTGTATTGTACGGCGATAATAACAACTGGTTTGCCGCCTGGGCCTACTGGCTTCTGAAATATTACGGCCACGACAAGCTCCGGATCCTCGACGGGGGAAGAAAGAAATGGGTTGCCGAGGAACGCGAGCTGTCCACCCGGCAAACGGCCCCGGCGCCGGAAGTCTATACGGTGGGGAAAATCCGGACGGACCTGCGTGCATTCCGTGACGAGGTGGAACAAACCATCGGAAATATCCATGCTTTCGGGCTGGTCGATGTCCGGTCTCCCGACGAATTCACCGGAAAGATCATCGCCCCGCCCGGGCTGAATGAATTATCGCAGCGCGGCGGACACATACCCGGGGCCAGGAACATTCCCTGGGTTAATACGGTCAACGAAGACGGCACCTTTAAAACGGCCGAAGAGCTTCGTACGATCTATGAAGATCAGGGCATCACACCGGAGAAATCAATTATAGCCTATTGCCGGATCGGCGAACGCTCGGCCCATAGCTGGTTCGTCCTGAAAGAATTACTCAATTATCAATCTGTACGCAATTACGACGGTTCCTGGACTGAATGGGGGAATCTGATCAATGCACCTATCGAACGTTAACTACAAAAATTTGTAATGGATAAAGAAATAAAACTTAGTAAGGAAGAAAAGCTTAAGGCCGCAAGCCGGGATTTGAGAGGTGACCTGGTCGAAGAGCTGCATAACGAACAAGCCAGCTTCTCCAAAGACAGTTGCAACCTGCTCAAATTTCACGGTCTGTATCAGCAGGATGACCGGGACACGCGAAAAGGCAAGAACAAGGATTATTCCTTTATGATCCGGTGCCGCATCCCCGGCGGGGGGTTAAGTGCCGAACAGTACCTGGTTCATGACCGCATAGCCGACGACCACGCCAATGGCACCCTACGCATAACCACCCGTCAAACCTTCCAGTTTCATGGGGTCATCAAACAGCAACTGAGCGAGACCCTGTCGGCGATCAATGATCTGCTGCTGACCACCATGGCTGCCTGCGGCGATGTGGTTCGCAATGTAATGTATAGTCCGGTCCCGGCCGTAAGCGCCCGGCAGGATATCATACAGAAGTACGCTGAAGAAATTTCCGATAAGCTGCTCCCCAAAACCCGGGCATTCCATGAAGTTTGGATTGACGGTGAAAAGGTCTTTTCCGGGAAGCAGGAAGACTACAAAAGCGTGGAGACGTTTTACGGGCCTACTTACTTGCCGCGCAAATTCAAGATCGGCATTGCCGAAGCCGGTGATAACAGCATCGATGTCTACACCCAGGATATTGGTCTTGTCGCTCTTTTCGGCGAAGATGACAAACTCGAAGGTTTTAATGTCATCGCCGGGGGCGGACTGGGAATGAATCATAAAAAAAGTGACACCTTTCCGCGTTTGGGCGATCATATGGGTTTTATTACCGAAGACCGCCTTTACGAGGTGGTGGAAACCATCGTTTCCGTTCAGCGGGATCATGGCGACCGGTCCAACCGGAAACAGGCGCGCATGAAGTACCTGATCCATAACTGGGGCATTGACAAATTCAGGGATGAAGTAGAAAGCAGGCTGGGGTACGAGCTGCAGCCTTTTCTGCCTATGCCTGAATTTGAACTTAAACTATACCACGGATGGCACCGGCAGCAGGACGGGCGGTGGTTCCTGGGCCTGTTCATTGAAAACGGACGAATAAAAAATGACGGTGACCTGCGTATCAAAGATGGCCTGAAAGCCGTCATCACCACCCATCAACCGGGCATTCAGTTAACGCCCAATCAGGATATAATCCTGACGGATATAAAAGAAGAAGACCGGGAATCGGTTGAGGACATCCTCAACGGGCATGGCCTGTCCCTGCCGGACACCTACTCCAACGCCGTACGGTTTTCCATGGCCTGCCCGGCCATGCCAACCTGCGGACTCGCCATTACCGAGTCAGAGAGGGTCATGCCGCAGATAATCCGTGAGATCGAACACGAGATCGAAAGCATCGGTTTGCAGGATGAAACGATCACGGTCCGGATGACAGGCTGCCCGAATGGCTGTGCACGGCCATATGTGGCCGATATAGGTTTTGTAGGCCAGTCTTTGGAAAAATACTCCGTATTTATTGGCGGAGCCTCTTCCGGTACCCACCTCAACACCCTGTACCGCGAGCTGGTTCCCTTCAATGAGCTAACCAGTACCATACGTCCCTTGCTCGAACAGTTTAAAGCCGAACAAAAAAACGGCGAAACCTTCAGTGAATACTGGAGACGAACCGAATTACCAACAGCCGATGCAGAGTTCATACAAAATAAATAAGTACGGTAAAGTCTATCTGGTAGGCGCCGGACCCGGCGACCCGGACCTGATTACCGTGAAGGGGTTGAAAGCCTTGCAAAAAGCCGACGTAGTGGTCTACGACCGGCTGGCCATCCCCGACTTGCTGCATGAGGTTGCCGGCCATGCCGAGCTGATCTATGTGGGCAAGATCCCGGGCCGGGTTTGTGCCTCTCAGCAAAATATCAATGAGATATTGCTTCAAAAAGCCCGTGAGGGGAAAACCATCGTCCGCCTCAAGGGTGGCGATCCTTTTGTTTTCGGGCGCGGCGGCGAGGAGGCCCGTTTCCTTAACAGCCATGGCATTGAATTTGAACTGGTTCCAGGCATCAGCAGCGCGCTCTCGGCGCCCATGTTCGCAGGCATACCGCTGACCTACCGAAACCTGAGCCGGTCCTTTACCGTCGTCACGGGTCATGTGCAGCAATCCGGTAACCCCGACCTTGACTGGGAGCGCCTTGCAGGGGAAGAAACACTGGTCGTGCTTATGGGCATGCGCAACCTTAACCATATCGCCCACCAGCTTATGGTTCACGGCAAAGCCCCTGAAACCCCGGCGGCGGTCATTCACAAGGCTACCTACGCAGATCAGACGGTAATCACCGGCACACTTGTCGGGATATCCGAAAAAGCCGTGCATATAAGCTCCCCTTCGGTGATCGTGTTCGGGGAAGTGGTGCTGATGTCCGATGAGCTCGACTGGTTTGCCGGTTCCGGCCACACCCGGGACCAGCTAAACGGATTCCCCGCGGAAAAATCCCTTGAACTTCCATGAACAAACAGGAGCAGACATGTCAGATCATACCCATACGAATAGTTTCCCATTGACAGACCCGGTTAAAAGCGTAGAAGAACTGAATGAAAGATTCAGTGACGGTGATGTGGACGCCATCCTGAGATGGGGCTGGGAAGTATTCGGCAACAAGATGGTCATAGGCACGGGATTTGGTCCCTCAGGGGCCGTACTGATGCATAAAACCCATCAGCTTAAGCTGCCGTTCAAGGTCTTTTACCTGGATACCAACCTGCTTTTCAGGCAAACCTATGAATTGCGGGACCGGTACGCGGAACTGTTCGGGGTACTGTTTGAACGCGTTTCCACCGGGGTCTCCCTGGAAGATCAGGCCGGACAATTCGGCGAGAAGCTGTGGAATACCAATCCCGACAAATGCTGCCACATCCGAAAGGTCCTTCCCCTTCAAAATCACCTGAAAGACAAGCAGGTCTGGGTGACCGGCGTGAGGCGCGACCAGTCGGCAAGCCGGAAGAAGACCCGCCTGTTCGAATGGGACAGCCTCAACGAGGTTCTCAAACTCAATCCCCTGGCCGGATGGACGGCCGATGATGTCTGGTTGTACATCAAGCTGTATGATCTTCCCTACAATCCCCTGCACGATCATGGCTACCCCAGCATTGGATGCCAGCCATGCACAAAGCCCGTGGCCGATGAATCCGACGAACGGTCGGGCCGGTGGTCGGGCAACGCCAAAACGGAATGCGGCATACACGTAGTTACTCAGAATACCAGCGATAAATAAACCATGGATGTCTATCCAATTTTTTTAAACAGATTAGACCGGAGCAAAACGGTGCTCATCGGCGGAAACGGGGAAGCCGAACGTAAAGCCGGCGAGCTTATTCGCATACACGCCGGTCTGACCGTTATTGCCCCGCGCATTACTCCTGCCATGCAGCAGTGGCATGAGCGGGGTCTATTAGACTGGATTGACCGGGAGTACCGGGAAGGCGATCTTCAGGGTGCCTTTATGGTGATTGTCGCGGAGTTTGAAGGGGATATCAACACGCGCATATGGGAGGAGGCAAAGCAGGCGGGCATCCTGTGCAATGTCATGGATGATATCCCCCACTGCAACTTTACGTTTGGAGCCCTGGTCAAACGCGGCCCCCTTAATCTTGCCATATCCACAAGCGGAGCCGCACCGTCGCTGGCCGTCCGGCTCCGGGAACGTTTTGAAAAGGAATTTGGCCCCGAATACGAGAATTTTCTTGATTTCATGCAAAGTCTTCGGGCCGGGATGAAACAACATTATCCTGATTTTGACCAGCGGAAAGCCCTCTGGTATAAACTGATCGATTCCGATGTACTTGACTTGTTCCGGGAAGGCAAACCTGAAGAAGCCTGGCGGCGTACGGCCGAGATCACGGAATTAGAAGCCGCAACCCCTCATCCAACCCACCGAAAATAATGGAATTCGAAGCCTGGGCCGTTCTCGGCGTTATTTTCTTATGTTTCGGGGTGCTCTTCTCCACAAGGGTCCCACCGGATTTGGTTTTTATCGGCGGACTCACCGTTCTGATCACCGGGAATATTGTCCAGCCGTCGGAGGCCCTGGTGGGGTTCTCCAATCAGGGCATGCTTACCGTGGCGGCCCTGTATGTGGTCGCGGCCGGGTTAAAAGAAACGGGTGCCATACAGCTGATCATCACCCATCTGTTAAGGCAGCCCAAAAACCTCTTCTCGGCTCAGTCCAGGCTCATCACCCCGGTCATGGCCATGAGTGCGTTTCTCAACAACACCCCTATTGTGGCCTCCTTTATTCCGGCTTTACAGGATTGGGCGAAAAAGAATAACATTACCATCTCCAAGCTTATGATCCCTCTCAGCTATGCGGCCATCCTCGGCGGCACCTGTACGCTGATCGGGACGAGCACGAATTTGCTGGTCCATGGCCTGTTAATCGAAGACCAGGGACGGACACTGAACATCTTCGAACCGGCCATCGTGGGGATCCCCATTGCCATTGCCGGCTCCATCTATTTGCTGACCATCGGACGAAAACTGCTGCCGGAACGGACTTCCGGATTCAAGAACTTTGAAAATACACGGGAATACACCATTGAAATGGTGGTCAATTCCGAAAATTCCATCGTGGGCAAAAGCGTAGATGAAGCCGGTCTGCGTCACCTGCAGGGCCTCTACCTGGTTGAGATCATTCGCAACGGGCAGATCATCGCCGCCGTTACCTCCGATGAGCTGATTCATAATCATGACCGGCTGATCTTCACCGGACTCGTTGATTCCATCGTGGAACTCCGTCAGATTCCGGGACTGATACCGGCTACCAGCCAGGTATTCAAGCTCGATGCCCCCATGCGTGAAAGGGTGATGGCCGAAGCCGTGGTATCCCAAAGCAACCCCCTGAATGGCATGACGATCAAGGAGGGCGGTTTTCGCAACCGTTATAACGCCGTTATACTGGCCGTTTCCCGTAGAGGCGAAAGGGTTAATGAAAATATCGGGGATATCCGGCTGCAGACCGGGGATATGCTTTTAATGGAAGCTCCGCCTAATTTTGTCAGAAAATTCAAATTCTCCAATGACTTTTTTCTGGTGACGAAACTCTCCGAGAATGGAACACCCGATTTTAAACGGACCTGGGTTTCGCTGACCATTATAACCGGAATGGTCTTATCGGCCGCCTTCGGAATATTCACCATGTTTCAGGCCGCCATCCTGGCTGCAGGCTTAATGATCGTCACGAAATGCTGCCGCATAAGCGTGGCCCGCGACAGCATTGACTGGCCGGTATTGCTCGTCATTGCTGCCGCCCTGGGAATAGGCAACGCCCTGCAGACGACCGGAGCGGCCACCATCATTGCGGGAGGCTTAATCCAGATGGCCGATACCAATCCCCATCTGGCGCTGATGGCAACGTATCTGGCCACATGGCTTCTCACGGAAATGATCACAAACAACGCAGCGGCCGTTCTGATCTTCCCCATAGCCATCTCCATAGCCGCCTCCATCGGCGTGAGCTATATGCCCTTCGTCATGATTATTATTTTTGCGGCCTCAGCCAGTTTTGCAACGCCCATAGGGTATCAGACCAACCTGATGGTTTATGGTCCGGGTGGATACAAGTTTACCGATTACCTGAAGATCGGCCTTCCCCTCAACATAATCGTTGCGGCCGTAGCCATCACCCTGGTTCCTTTAGTCTGGGAGTTCTGATGACCGATAAACTGATTTCCCTGGCCCGCCGGGCGGGCCAGGCCATATTAAGCTATTACCGTGAAGAAGAGCTCACGGTGGTGCGCAAAGAGGACCATTCTCCGGTGACCGGGGCCGATCTGGCCTCCCATGACATTATCGTGCAGGGCCTGAAACAAATCGAGGCTATTCCCGTGCTATCGGAAGAGGCCGGTATCCCGGGGTATGAGGAGCGGAAAACCTGGCAACGCTACTGGCTGATTGATCCTCTTGACGGTACTAAGGAATTTATCAAACGCAACGGAGAGTTCACCGTAAACATCGCCCTCATTAAAAATGGTGAACCTGAACTTGGAATCGTATATCTTCCCACCACGGAATTAACTTATACCGGCGAAAAGACGCGGGGTTCATATAAAATACCGGACCATGGACCCGGTGTCAGAATTTATTCCGGCGAACCGGATATCAGCCGGGCCCTGACCGTCACGGTAAGCCGGTCTCATGCCCTGGATAACCTGGAAGAAAAGCTGGCAGAGCAATCGATTACCGTGGGGAAAAAAATTACAGCCGGAAGTTCCTTGAAGTTCTGTCTGGTGGCCGAAGGCACCGCGGATATCTATCCGCGCTTTGGTCCGACCATGGAATGGGACACGGCCGCCGGGGATGCGGTGTTCCGGTATTCCGGACGGAAAAAAGAACGATATTCTCCATTAACGTATAACAAACCCTCTTTAAAGCACGAAGATTTCATTATCGGCATTAACCAAAACAAGCAAAACGATCATGGTTGAAATAAAAGCTAACACACATTTAAAAGAACTCGAAGACGAGGCCATCTACATCATGAGGGAGGTGGCGGCCCAGTTTGAACGGCCGGTGCTGCTTTTTTCCGGTGGCAAAGATTCCATATGCATGATGCATCTTGCGATCAAAGCCTTTCATCCGGCTAAAGTACCCTTCCCTTTAATGCATATCGATACCGGCCACAATTTTGCCGAGACCATTGCCTTCCGGGATGACCTGGTTGAAAAATCAGGCGCCAGGTTAATTGTCGGAAGCGTACAGGAATCCATCAATTCGGGGAAAGTCAAAGAGGAGACGGGACCCGATGCCAGCCGCAACGCCCTGCAGACGGTCACCTTGCTGGAAACACTCAAAAAATATGAAGTGGATGCGGCCCTGGGCGGAGGCCGCAGGGATGAAGAAAAAGCCCGGGCTAAAGAACGCTTCTTTTCCCACCGCGATATATTCGGGCAGTGGGATCCCAAAAACCAGCGGCCTGAATTGTGGAACCTGTTTAACGGACGAAAGAACCAGGGCGAGAGCTTCCGGGTGTTTCCCCTCAGCAACTGGACGGAAATGAATGTGTGGCAATATATAGCCCAGGAAAATATTGAGATCCCGAATATATATTTTGCCCATCAGCGTGAGGTTTTCCAGCGCCGGGGCGTCTGGCTGGCCAATACCGAATTTGTTGATGTCGGGGAAGATGAAGAACTGCAGACCAAAACCGTTCGCTTCCGGACCATAGGTGATGCGACCTGCACCGGGGCCGTGGTCTCCGGGGCCTCCACCCTGGAAGATATTATCCAGGAAGTGGCCTCGGCCCGGCAGACCGAACGCGGGAACCGCCATGATGACAAACGAAGCGAAACGGCCATGGAAGACCGAAAAAGGCAAGGGTATTTCTAGGAAAAGGCCCTACAAATTTGATTCAAGTAACTACAAAACAACATGAACGACACTACAAATAGCTCTTATTTAAATATGGATCTGCTGCGTTTTACAACGGCCGGCAGCGTTGATGACGGAAAAAGCACGCTGATCGGACGCCTGCTGTTTGATTCCAAATCGATATTCGAGGATCAGATGGAAGCAATCGGCAAGAGCAGCATGAACGGGGAGGACCATGAATTTGACCTGGCCCTGCTGACAGACGGACTCAAGGCCGAGCGGGAACAGAAGATTACCATCGATGTGGCCTACCGGTATTTTGCCACCCCCAGGCGCAAATTCATCATAGCCGACACGCCCGGCCACATCCAGTATACCAGTAATATGGTAACCGGGGCTTCAACAGCCGATCTGGCGGTCATCCTGGTCGATGCCCAGAAAGGCCTGCTTACCCAATCCAGGCGGCATGCCTTTATCTCGTCTTTACTGCAGATTCCAAACCTGGTCATTGCCGTTAACAAAATGGATCTCATTGACTACGATCAGGATATCTATGAGCGTATTGTGAAGGAATTTCGTGATTTTGCCCGCAAACTGGATGTAAAGAACATCACCTATATTCCGATGTCCGCCCTGAAAGGGGACAACGTTGTGGATAAAAGCGACAAGACCCCATGGTACAACGGCTCTACCCTCCTCCACCATCTGGAGACCGTAAAAGTGGATACGGCCCTGAATGTGACCGATTTTCGCCTTCCCGTGCAGTACGTGATCCGTCCAGACCAGAACTTTCGCGGCTTTGCCGGGCGGGTGGCCTCAGGCCGTATACGCCCCGGGGATGAGGTTACCGCCCTGCCCTCGGGCCTGACCAGCAAAGTCAGGGAAATAGTGACCCACGGGGGGAACCTGGACGAAGCAGAACCGGGCGATTCGGTGGTCATCAGCATTGATGATGAGATCGACATCAGCCGGGGCGACATGCTGGTCCGGTCAAAAAACATCCCGTCCATCGAATCGGATTTCGAAGCCTACCTGTGCTGGATGAACGCCGAGCCCCTTGAGGTGGGAAGGCCGTATCTGCTGATGCATACCACGCGGACGACCCAGGTCTACATACGGGACCTCCTATACAGCATCGATGTGGATACCCTCCACCGTAAGGAAACCCCGACCCTGAAGATGAATGAAATCGGCCGGGTTAAGCTTTCCACATCCCAGCCGCTGTTCTTTGACCCGTACAAGATCAATCAAAAGACCGGGAGTTTTATCATCATCGATCCGGCTACCAATGTAACCGTGGGCGGGGGCATGATCCGGGCCGTAAGCTCGAATTCAAAACCCCAAAACGGCAGGCAGACTTCCCCTGACGTAACCTGGGAACCGTGGAATATCACTCGGGAAGAACGGGAACGGAGGCACGGCCACAAGGCGGCCGTGCTCTGGTTTACCGGTATTTCCGGAGCGGGGAAAAGCACCATAGCCAAAGCGCTGGAGAAAAAGCTGTACGGGCAGGGGGCGCAGACCATGCTGCTGGACGGTGACCAGGTACGCCACGGCTTATGCGGCGATCTGGGCTTTAGTCCACGCGACCGTACCGAGAACATCCGTCGGGTCGGCGAGACGGCCCGCCTGTTTTTTGAACAGGGCAACATCGTATTATGCACCTTTGTTTCCCCTTATCGCAGAGACCGCGAAGAGGTTAGAAGCCTGTTTTCCGAAGGGCGGTTTATCGAGATACAGGTAAGCTGTGATTCGAAAACGGCCATGGAACGCGATCCCAAGGGGCTATACGCCAGGGCAAAAAAAGGAGAGCTCAAAAACCTGACCGGCTTCGATATGGAACACGAAATCTCCGATAACCCCGACCTGGTTCTCGATACCAGCCAAACCGGGCTGTCCGATTCGGTGGACCAGATCTTTGAATACCTGAGAAAATCGGGAGCGATTAAATAGTGGCCTGGGATGAATAAATTCAGCATATTCTGTTTCCGCTTTTTAACGTATCGAGTTTTGTGATTTCGGTGTTTATTTTCGGCTGTTCCATATGATTTCCAAAGAACTTTTTAAAAAGATCAGGAAGCTTGAGATCAGGACCAAGGGTCTGGTGAACAATGTTTTCAGTGGTGAATATCAGACGGCCTTTAAGGGGCGGGGAATGGTATTTTCCGAGGTCAGGCCCTACCAGTTCGGGGATGATATCCGGCAGATCGACTGGAATGTAACGGCCCGTTACGATGAGCCTTTTATCAAGATCTTCGAGGAAGAGCGCGAACAGACCCTGATGCTGTGCGTAGACATCTCCCGCAGCGGTTTCTTTGGCAGCCAAAACCAAAGTAAAATGGATCTGGCCATAGAGCTTTCGGCCCTGCTGGCCTTCAGTGCTATAAAGAACAACGATAAAGTAGGCATGATCCTGTTCACCAGCCATATTGAAAAAGTCATACCTCCCCGGAAAGGACGCCTGCATGTACTCCGGCTGATGCATGAGATCTTCACCACCAAACCCACCGGTTCCGGTACGGATATAGGCCATGCCCTGAAATATGCCAACGGCCTGCTTAACCGGAAATCCATCCTGGTACTGGCAAGTGACTTTCAATCGGATAATTACCAGAAGCAAATTAAGGTCACCAACAAAAAACATGATCTGGTTACCATAATCATTGATGACCCCCTTGAAAATGAACTGCCCGACCTGGGCGTGATCCCCTTTCGTGATGCGGAAACCGGAAGCGTTAGCATAGTGGATACCTCCAGCAGCAGGGTGCGCTCGGCCTATAAAAGCCGGCGGTGGCAACGGCGGGAAGAACTCAACAATTTTTTCCGCAAGCTGCACGTCGATACCATCACCGTCCATACCAATCAGCCGTACATCCGGCCGGTTATGCAATTTTTTGAGAGAAGGATTTGACCATACATGACACGACGTCTCAGTGCAATCGCAGCTAACATCCTGCCTTTTCTGGCTCTTCTTTTTTTATTCCCGGTTACCGCCTATCCCCAGCAGGTTACCGGAACTACGGACCGCGATAGCGTAGGGGTCGGCGATCAGATCCGGTATCATTTAACCATTCCCTCTTCGGCCGGCATCGATGATATCGTCTATCCCGACAGTGCGGATTTTGGTGATGATTTCGATCCGGTGGACCGGGAAACCATTTCCGGGATTCGCGGTGACAGCATTATCTACAGCCTGCGCTATTTCGGCGGCGAGGACGCCGGGGTGCCGGAATTACCGGTGGGGCTGGTGTCCGGAAGGGATACGGTTTGGGTGAGCGTACCGCCGGTCCCGCTGAACTTTATCAGCCGAATAAGCGATGAAAGCGACTCCTTTCGCCCGTTTAAACCCCTGTATGAATTTACAATTTCCCTGCTGCCGTATATTTTGCTGGCTCTGCTGCTGGCCGTTTTATCCGGGCTGGCATGGCGGTATTACCGCAATCGGGAGGTCGTGGCTGAGCAGGAGCCCCCGGAACCCTTAAAAATACCCCCTTTCAAAGATCCCCTGGTCACCCTGGAGCAGGAACTGGAAGCCATCAAAAGGGATTTTCCATACCCCGAGCAATACTACAAGGCCTACTATTCCCGTATCGGCGATGGCCTCCGGCAGTATTTTGAGACCCTCTACGCTATCCCTGCCCTGGAATCAACGACCTCTGAACTTGCGGCGGCGCAGCGCGATAAACGGGTCCATAATTCCCTGCAAACCTACACCCGGCTTATTCTTCAACAGGCCGATATGGTCAAGTTTGCCAGGTTCAAGCCTGATAACGGACAATGCCTGAATATCCTAAAGGCGGCCAATAACTTCCTTATCGAGGCCCGGCAGATCGACGGCACCCGCGTCAGAAGCCTGAAGCTGAGGCATGAAGCTTTTGTGCGAAAACTGACCCAGGAAGAAGGCGTGATGGCCGAAAATCAGCAGGAAGTTTAGAAATTTTAACCGCCTTGCGGCCCTTTTGTCTTTCGTTAAGGCTGCATGTATCAGTATATAGGTGATTTAACGCATTACAGGGAGATAACCGGAGGCATTGAAGCCGCCGCCGGACCAGAGCATACGCTGAGAGTGGAATACCTGGAAGATACCGGGTTCAGGGTCCGGTATGCATCCCCGGGCCCGTTCAGCAAACTTTTTTCCAACGCGACCCTTGAAAATCCGCCCCAACCCAAATCAATCCGCGTCCGCGATCATGACAATTTTATCGTTCTTCAGGCAGGCGATGCCGAAGCCATAATCCATAAAACCCCCTTAAGGCTGACGTTCCGGGATCCGTCCGGATTTGAATTTCACAAAGACAGTTTCGGAGCCGCTTTCCGTGAAGGCAAAGTAGCCCATTTCACCCACAAGCCACCACAGGCGGTCTATTACGGACTGGGGGAAAAAGCCGGCGGACTCAACCGGACGAACAGGGCTTTTACGAACTGGAACACGGATATGCCGGGGTATGGCAAGCATGAAGATCCGTTGTATAAAACCTTTCCCTTTTATATAGGCCTGCAGGGTGGAACGGCCTGGGGGGTATTTTACGATAATCCCTTCAAAACCGATTTCGATTTCGGTGCCCGGCTGAAAGATCATGCCGGCTATTATGCCGACGGGGGTGAGCTTAGATATTATGTATTTTACGGCCCGGGGATCAAACGGGTCCTTCAGTGTTATACCGGGCTGACCGGACGGACTCCCCTGCCTCCGTTATGGAGCCTGGGGTATCATCAAAGCCGGTGGAGCTATTACCCTGAACATGAAGTCCGCCTTTTGGCCGAAGAGTTCCGGCAGCGAAGCATTCCCTGTGATGCCCTTCACCTGGATATTGATTACATGGATGGTTACCGGGTATTTACATGGGATGAAAGGCATTTCCCCCATCCCCGGAAGATGCTGTCCGACCTGAAAGACAAGGGTTTTAAGGTGGTTGTCCTTGTAGATCCCGGCGTGAAAACCGACCCGGATTATCCGGTTTACCGGGAGGGACTCCAAAGCGGATTTTTCGCGACCCTGCCCGACGGGTCTCCCTACAGGGGGGAGGTCTGGCCGGGGGAAACGTGTTTTCCGGATTTCTCCCATCCCGGGGCCAGGATATGGTGGGGCAACAGGCACCGGATGCTGATCGATCAGGGCGTGCGGGGCATATGGACGGATATGAATGAACCTGCCGTTTTCGGGGGCAAAACGATGCCCGATATCGTCCTGTTCCATAATGAGGGCCGGGGGGGCGGACATGCTGAAATGCACAACCAGTACGGGCTGCTCATGGCAAAAGCCACCTATGAGGGCCTGGTGGACATCCGGAGCGACGAGCGCCCGTTCGTGCTGACCCGTGCGGCCTATGCCGGCGTTCAGCGTTACTCCAGCGTCTGGACCGGCGATAATTCTGCAACCTGGGATGATGTCGGCCTCGCCCCTCCCATGCTGATGGGCCTCGGGCTGGCGGGCGTTCCTTTTGCCGGATATGATATCGGAGGCTTTACCGGTACACCGGACGGGGAAATGTACCTGCGATCCCTTCAGATAGGGGCCTTTGCTCCCTTTATGCGCACCCACACCGCCTTCGATACCGGCCGTCAGGAACCCTGGAGCTACGGGAAGGAATACGAGCATATAAATCGGGAGATTATCCGCTTCCGCTACCGCCTCCTGCCGTATCTCTACACGGCCTTCTACCAGCACACCCAAACCGGATCCCCGGTTATGCGTCCCCTGGTCTGGGAGTTTCAGGACGATGAGCAGGTATACGATATGGACGACCAGTTTCTCTTTGGGGACCATCTGATGGTGGCTCCGGTGGTTAAAAAAGGAAGTGAACAGCGCACAGTATACCTGCCCCGGGGGACCTGGTACAATTTTTTCACCGGGGAACGGGTTCAGGGCGGGCAAACCATCACCGTAAAGGCCCCGCTGATCACCGTCGATATCTTCAATAAGGTCTACGATCAGCCCCTGCGCGGAATACCCGTATTCGTCCGTGCCGGCGCCGCCATAGCCATGGGGGAGGTTCAGCAATATACGGGCGAAAAGGAGACAACAGCACTGGATCTGAAGCTGTTTGACGGATCCTCCCGGAGTCTGCTATATGAAGATGACGGCCATAGTTTCCATTACGAAAAGGGAGCTTTCAGGCTTACCACCATCGAAACCCGGTCCGCCGGACGGTACCTGGAAATTGAGACCCGGCAGACCGGTGCCTTTGAAAAAGCGGCAGGCCTGTTCCGGGCCGCCATAACCGGATTAACTCACCCTCCTGCCACAGTCACCCTGAACGGGGAGGCCTGTCCGTTCCTGTATGAACCGGCGGGTAAAACTCTCCGCCTGGATTTTTTTGCCGGGGCCCATCTGCTAAGGATTGATAAGGGAACTGCTTAAGGATCGAAATATTAATTACCCTGCTTTTGATCAATATTTTGTTGATTTTATGCCTTAGTCCTCTTAGCTTTACTCACTCCAAATCACCGTAAATATAAAAAAATGCGGCTATTGCCATTGCGATACGGAAGAAATTAAATGCTAAATTTATTCCTATTCTACTGGGGCCCATAGTTATATTTATTGTCGTGCAATGGTGCATACCCGTTATATATCCCAATATGGGTACTTATTTTTAAGGTAACCCTGCAGCTCGAAGCCCAGTATAT
This sequence comes from Balneolales bacterium, assembly GCA_040905685.1. Lineage (GTDB taxonomy): Bacteria > Bacteroidota > Rhodothermia > Balneolales > Natronogracilivirgulaceae > JBBDMU01. The sequence continues at coordinate 54,866 of JBBDRB010000004.1, forward strand.
ACGCAAGATCAATGAAACACATGATTTTATCTATTACATATTGTTAAATTACAGCTTGCATAATAGTTTTCGCAACTGCTGTAGCCGATTCGTTGCGGCCGTCGCTTGTTCGCATGGAAGTGAAGAAACCGTCATTCTGAACGATTTTTACCAAAGTGAAATTGATGATTTTACCAAAGGGCGTACCCGCTCATCAACCCGGAAGCGGATCAAAATGGAAACAATGGACGGAAATCAATCCACTGACAAAATTGAACGGCTGGTTGTTGTTCGATAAGTTATAATCCTTTACTTTTTTACCTAAACAACCCATGAATCATAAATCCATCAATTTTCCAAAAAAGATGAAAATCAGACAAACGATAGCCGCATCCATTATTTTGCTCGCTCTGGCATGGACCAGCGAAACCAAAGCGCAGGTCGGCATCTCCGCCGTGCCCTTCCTGCAAATTGAACCCGATACGCGTACCGCCGGAATGGGCAATGCCGGAGTTGCCGTGGCTGATAATGCCTCAGCCGTTTTCTGGAATCCGGCCGGACTGGCTTTTCAGTCGGGGAATGAGATAAGCCTCACCCATGCCAACTGGCTTCCCCAGTTTGATGTGGGATTGTTTTATGATTACCTGGTGGGTAAATACGAAATTGACGGGATCGGCGTGGTTGGCGGCCACATAACGTTCCTGAACCTGGGTGAACAAACGCTGACCGGGGAGGATGATCCCAATCCCCTGGGCAGCTTCTCCAGTTACGAAATTGCAACCGGACTCTCCTACGGTTTTCAGCTCAACGACAATTTTGCCCTGGGCACCGGATTACGGTTTATCTATAGCAATCTGGTACCGAGCGGAACTATGGTATCCGGTCAGGAAGCCAGGAACGGGACCAGTGTCGGACTTGACCTTGCCGGTCTGTACAAATCAAATCCTTTCCGGTTATTCAACCGCGATGCCCACTTCAGCGCCGGGGTGAACCTTTCCAACATCGGCCCTGCCATACAGTATACAGACGAGGCCCAGCGCGATCCCCTGCCTACCCTGCTGAGACTGGGCTGGTCATATACGATGGATCTGGATACCGACGGCCTGAATACCCTGACCATTGCCAACGACTTCTCAAAAATTATGGCCCGCAATGATACTACCGGTCAGGCCATGGGCTCCATCGAGGCCTTGTTCAATTCCTGGGATACCTATACACGGACCCCCGATAACGGCCTGTCCTACGTTGATGTGCCTCTCTCCGAACAGATCATGGTAGGCATTGGTGCAGAATACTGGTACAACAACCAGTTTGCCCTGCGTACCGGCTTTTTCCATGAATCACCCAATAACGGCAACCGTCAGTTCCTGACGTTCGGGGCCGGACTCAAATACGATTTCATCGGCATTGATTTCAGTTACCTGGCTACCCTGGAAGAATATCACCCGCTTGCCAATACCATCCGGCTGTCTTTATTGCTGGATCTGTAACAACCGTCTGATTGCCCCCTTCAGCTTTTGCTTTACAGGTGCATGCCGCCTTGGGCGTGCTAACCGTGGGAGAGCATCACTATGAAACACCTCTGCACTTTTATTTTTCTGATTGGCTGGTGTGCTGTCGCCCCGGCTCAGGAGCGCAAGGTGGTTTCCACCGATATGCACTGCAGGGCCTGCGACAGCCCAGACGGAAAACCAGGTTACGCTTTTTTGGCATCTGCGGCCCTGCCGGGGACCGGTCAGGCGGCCAACGGACAATGGTGGAAAACCGGCCTGTTCCTGGCGGTGGAAGCCACGGCCGTCAGCGTATACCTTTATAAAACCCATACCGGGAGAACAGGCCGGCGTCGCCACGCAAGGCATGCCGACCAAAAGTGGAGTGTGGTTGCCTATGCCCAATGGCTCGTTGAAAATTACAATTACGAGCCCGACCAGGTACTGAATCCTGAATTTCAGGGCAAGGCTATACCCGATCCCCAATGGGATGCCGCCGCTGACCAGGATGTGATCAATATAGAGGCCCTGCGTTCCCTCGAACGGGAAACGCCTTATGCCAGCGGCTTTTATTTTTCCCATACCCTGCCTGACTACGGGTCTCAGCAGTATTATGAGCTCATCAGCAAATACTATCAGTTCGGACCCGGCTGGACAGACTGGGACGATCCGTACGCAGGGAGGCCGATGGTAGCGGATATCGACTACATGCCCGGTAACTGGCTCGAACATGCCCGCATGGGCTCGCGCTTTAACCGGGATTTAAGCAGGGCCCGGCAGATGGTGGCGCTGCTGATCGTCAATCATTTCGTGGCGGCTTTTGATGCGTATTTCACCCATCTGCTGCAGAATAAGCGGATCGGAACCCGCGCTTTCATGCGAAACGGACCCGGCCTTCGTTTAACATATAAATTTTAGCATGTACACAATGCATTAATCTTCTTACCTTACTGGCATGAACAGGATTTTAAAAGTTATAAAGGCCGTACTTACCGATCCCAAAATATATATTTTTGTGGCCGCTCTTTTTGCTCTTGGGGCCGCGGGCATCTATATATTCGATCAGGTTTTAATGCCGGAGTATACCAAGCACGGCAGCAGCCTCACCGTCCCCGACGTAACCCGTGTTTCCATAGAAGAGGCTGAGCAGATCCTGCAGGACCATGGCTTGCGTCATGAACTGCATGGAACCCGCTCAAACGATGCCTATCCCCCCGATTATGTCGTAGATCAGACCCCCTCGGCTTCCCTGCAGGTTAAACCAAACCGGAAAGTCTACCTGACGGTCAACACTTCGGAAACTCCAACCGTTACCGTACCGGATGTCGTGAACCTCTCGCTCAGGAATGCCGAGATCCAGCTTCAGAACTACGGTCTAAAAAGAGGGAATGTAATCATGCAGTCTTCCCGCTATAAGAACAGTGTGCTGGAACAATCCGTATCGGAAGGACGTGCTGTCGAGCATGGTACCGTGGTGGATCTGATCGTAGGTGACGGGCTGGGCAACCGTATGGTTGAGCTTCCCGATATTACCGGCCTGCGTTATACAGAAGCGCAGTTTGAACTGAGGGAAGCCGGCTTGCGATCCGGTGAAATCCGGTATGAGGTCAGCGAAGAATTCGAACCCGGCATCATCCTGTCCTATTCCGATAATGATAAAGACAGGGTCTATGAAGGCACCAGCATCGATCTGGTCATTTCCGAAAGCGCAGATGCGCAGGAAGAAACCGAGTCGGCCCCGGTGATCGAGGAGTAATCATACAGGTTATGCTACAGACTAATCCCCCCCTGCTGGCCCCGTCCATACTGGCCGCCGACTACACCCATCTGGAGAAGTCCATTCAGCAATGCATCGAAGGCGGGGCCGGGTGGATCCACTGTGATGTCATGGACGGTCACTTTGTTCCCAACATCAGTTTTGGTCCCATGATCGTTGAGGCGGCAAGGCGAAGCACAGATGCCTTCCTCGATGTACATTTGATGATATATCAGCCCGACCAATACATACCGGCATTCGCCAAAGCCGGCGCCGGGCTCATTTGTGTCCATTGTGAAGCCACACCGCATATCCACCAGTCTATTAGGCTGATTAAAGAACATGGACTCAAAGCCGGTGTGGCGGTGAATCCGGGAACGCCGCTGGCCTTGATCGAACCCGTTCTTGATGAGGTAGACCTGGTCCTGCTGATGAGTGTCAATCCCGGTTTCGGGGGGCAGACGTTTATAGAATCCGGTTATGAACGGCTGGGGGCCCTGAAAAGGATGCGCGATGAACGCCGGGCGAATTTCCTTATCGAGATTGACGGTGGCGTGACCCGTGTAAACATCGAAAAGATAGCCCGTTCCGGGGCTGATGTTATCGTTGCCGGAAGCAGTGTCTTTAAAGGCGGCTCTGTAACCCGGAACACGGAGGAACTCATCAGAAGAGCACGACTGGGAAGATCGACCCTGGTCTGATCAGTTCAGCAGCAAATCCCGTATCAGGGCAATTCTTCCCTGATGGAAGGGTGAATCGGTGACATATTCCTCGGGATTCAGGGTTGCTATCTGGGCCCCGAACTCATTATTCAGTACCTGTATAAATTCATTGGCTATATAGGCATGGCCAACTTTATTGGGATGAACCCCGTCCAGGCTGAACAACCCGCCGAATAGCCCCATTTCAAAACCGTCAATGCCGCCGTTCGACAGTACGGAATTAAAAAATTCATTTATATCAGCCACCACAATGTTGTCTGACTGGTCCGCTGCTTCCATGATGATATTGTTGTAGGCGTCCACAGCCCCCCCGATTTCCTCCAGCTGGCTGCCGCTGAGCCAGAGGGAGTCCGGCAGTGGATGGTCAGGATGCAGGCCAATGACCGGCTCCTGGCTGAACGGGTCCATAAGCAGCCAGTCCAGCAGTACATACTCGGAAGCCAAAACCGGCCTGACGATGCCCTCGGGTGCCTGTCCGTAAAATGTGAGCGTGTCGCTCCATACCTCATCCGGATCCCCGGGGGTACCGGCGATGTAAGCCCTCACGCCTTCATCCGTTGCCACCCCCACCTCGGTAACGAAGGGTATGGAGGTCACATCCGGAACGGTTCCCATAATAATTTTTGTGTCACCGTCTCCATAGGGCTCCAGCAGCTGCTGCAATACCGATCGAAAACCCGGAGCCGGGAACCCGCTTTCATCCTCAGGCGGGTACGGACCGACCACACCACCGCTCAGGGCGGATCCCAATGCTTCGTTATTGCCCACCCAAAGGATGACGAATGTGGGATCGATCTGCAGGGCCTGGTTGTATTGTGACCCACGGTCTCTTAAAGGAAGGGAAAAAAAAGGATTCACCCGATCCAGCGCATTCACGGGCGTATAGGTATGCAGCACATCCAGGCCCATGAATCCGGGTACGGCCAGATTGTTGAAATTGGGTTCGGCGTTATAATTCTCCACCCTGAGCGCATCATCTTCAAGACGATTCTCAGGAGGGGTTATATCAAAGTCATATACCGGTGACCCGTCTTCGTATACACCGATCTGCTCAATGTTATCGATCGTGGCCGGCACCGGATTGCCGGGTTCCTTGATCCGCCCCAGTAAAAACTGATGTTCGGCCGGGTCGTCTCCCACCCTTCCGTCCCCATATATTTGCCGGGCGATCTGGGTGGCATAGGAATGCCGGAGCCCGTCATAGGTCCACCCCCCATCCATGATACCGGCCGTAAGGGAATTGCCCATGGTTACCATCCGGGTGGCGTCGAGCTCGCCGGTGGTAACCGTTTCCTCACGCTCTTCCTTACCGGTATCACAACCGCTTAAAATTGCCATAACCAAAAGGGTTATGCATATTTCAATGAAATGTTTCATATTTTTGACTCTCTGATAATTAGTCCTTAGCATAATATCCGTTATATAGAATATATTTATTTATATGTACTGATGAAGTTAGATTAGCTGAACACTTCAGAACTTAACTTCCCGTTACTATTTTAAATTGGAAAAAAAGGCCAACCATATTGAATAGCTCCACAAGCTTGGAATTAAAAGAACAAAGCATAATTATTGAAGGAATTGAGCCGGTCATGATCTTCGGCTTAAACGATGAAATCCTGAACAGAATCGACTCATCCTACCCTAAAGCCCGACTCACCGCCCGCGGAAATGAGCTGAAAGTAACGGGAAGCCAGGAAGATTTCGAGGAGATCAAAACCATTCTTCAGGAGCTCATCCGTATCGCCAAACGCACAAGGTCACTGACCGAACAGGATGCCGATACCGTAATGGCCTTGAAGAAAAGCGACCGGATCGTTCAGGGCGAGTCCGTGTCCTCTGAAGAGGTATTGCTGCATACCCACCTGGGAACCGCGATCCGGGCGAAAACACCCGGGCAGAAAAAGGTGGTTGAGGCCACAGGAAATCACGATATCGTATTTGCCATTGGTCCGGCGGGTACGGGAAAAACCTATACCTCGGTTGCTCTCGCCGTAAAAGCCCTCAAAGAACGCAAGATCAAAAAAATCGTACTGGTCCGCCCGGCCGTTGAAGCCGGCGAGAGCCTGGGTTTTTTACCCGGAGATTTGAAAGAAAAAATTGATCCTTATCTTCGCCCCCTCTACGATGCGCTGGAAGAAATGATCGAGTTTGAGCGGCTGGAGCAGCATCTTGCCAAGAATGTTATTGAAATTGCGCCCCTGGCCTACATGCGCGGACGCACCCTTAACAATGCCTTCATCATTCTGGATGAAGCACAGAATGCAACCCAGATCCAGATGAAGATGTTCCTGACGCGCATCGGTACTAACAGCCGGGCCATCGTTACCGGGGATGTTACGCAAACGGATCTGCCCAGGAATCAGCAATCCGGACTGATGACCATACAAAAAGTCCTTCAGGATGTGGAAGGCATCTCCTTTGTCCATTTGGGCCAGGAGGATGTTGTCCGCCATAAGCTGGTTCGCGATATCATCGAGGCCTATGAAAAACATAAAGAATAATCGGCATGACCCAAATTGAGATAATGGCTGCGGCCTTGTATGAGGGCACCTACTCGGTAGGCCTGGATAAAAATTTCGTGCGGATAAGCCGGTCCGATCCTCCTTTAAAAGGTTCGCTGAAGCTGTCTGTAAATCCTTTCCTGATCAAAAACGGGCAAGATAACCTGCTCATTGATGCGGGTCCGGGTTTTTACGGACCCGAAGATCATTTTCAATGGATGAAGGATAACCTGGCCGAACATGACCTGACAACTAACGATATCACCGATGTGGTTTGCAGTCACCTGCATTCAGACCATATTGGCGGACTGGCTTATCAGAAAAATGACGGATGGTATCTGTCATTTCCAAATGCGACGATCCATGTACAAAAGGACGACTGGGAAAAAGCCGTTGCCACGGATACAAAAGATGATCTGCGCGGCCGGTTTATCCAGTTTATAAACCGGCAGGCTCGTCTCAACCTGCTCAACGACGGAGATCAGCCGACCCGAAATATTACCGTTGAGGTCATCGGGGGCCATACCCGATTCAGCCTGGCTATTTTCTTTGAATCCGGGGCCCGCAAATTTATGATGGCCGGAGATGTGCTGGCCACCCCGGGGGAGGTTAACCGTAAGTTTGCGGCCAAATACGATTACGACGGCAAGAAAAGCATGCAGATCCGCGAGCGGCTGATAAAGAAGGCTTACGAGGAAGGCTATACCATTCTGGCTTATCACAGCACCGGGACGCCCATTTTTCACCTGGCCGGTTATGATGAAAAAAAGGGTTACCGGATAGAACAGGCCGGCTGAAAATATCGAGTAGGAAGATAGGGATTAATTCCCTATCTGTCCTCTCACACCACCGTA
>JBBDRB010000005.1:0-58032 GCA_040905685.1 Balneolales bacterium
AAGCACCAAGTTCCCGGATACCCAGGCTTTGCCGGAATGAGGCGGGAAAGTCATAGTTGATATTCAGGTTGCTGACGCGCAGATAAGAAGCATCCTGAAGCCAAAAGTCCGAAGTCGTGCTTATATTATTTCCTGTATCGGCCAACCCGACCTGGGGATAGGCTCCCCCGGGATTTATGGTGGGGTGAAACCGGTCAAGAATGAGACGGTCATGATTTTTGGGAAATTGGGTGAAATAATGCAGGGTCCCCAAATTTCCACCAACCAGAAGGTCCCTGGTTATTCCCTGCACGCCCTGGAGCTGCACCTGCAGGGTGAAATTTTTGTATCCGGCCGTTCCCATCAGTCCGTAGGTAAGATCCGGATACCGGCTGGCGAGAATGGTACGGTCATCTGCATTGACTTCGCCGTCATCGTTCGTGTCCACCAACCAGATATCCCCCACGCCCTTTCCTGAAAGGTGAGGATTATTGTCAAGATCTTCCTGGGTGCGTATGATGCCGTTGGATTTATATCCGTAGAATGACCGCAGCGGCTGACCCTCGACGATGCCTGAAGTTTCCAGATCACGGCCTTCAAGGTCGATCACTTCATTGGAGGATGTGGTTAAGTTAACCCCGACGCTGTATCTCCAGTCTCTTGCCACATAGCGGTATCCAAGATCCAGTTCCACCCCCGTATTCTGGATATGACCGGCATTAATATACGGGTTGCCCACCAGGCCGGATGAGTTGGGTATGGGCTGGGCAAAAAGAAGGTCGTAAGTATCCTCGATATAAAAATCGGCAATGGCGTAGACCCGGTTATCGAGCAGCTCAACATCAAAACCTATATTTTTCTTCTCCGTGCTTTCCCAGACCAGATCGGTATTGACGGCCGAGGCCAGCGTGTAGCCCTGAGCGATCTCGTTGTTCCGGGCATAATTCCAGTTGGTGAGACTGGATTTTGTTCCATACGTTCCGATGCTCAGTACGTTGCCTACCGTACCCCAGCTTCCGCGTAGCTTCAATTCATTCAGCCAGCCGATATCCTCCATGAAGTCCTCTTCGCCCATTCTCCAGGCGGCCGACACGGAAGGAAAAATTCCGTAACGGTTAGCTTCATCCAGACGGGAGGTTCCGTCACGCCTTACCGTAGCACCCAGAATGTATTTGTTCCGGAAAGTATACCCTACCCGGGCAAACATGGATTCAAAAGCCCAGTCTGAGAACGTATTATTACTCACGATGGAAGTGGGATCGGCGGCGCTCAGATAGCGGATCTCGTTGGTAGGGGTGCCCTGACCGGAAGACCACAACCTTTCATGGGTTTGCTCTTCCAGAGAATAACCCAGCAATCCGGTAACATGATGATCCTCATAAAAGGTCCGGTCATAATTCAACAACAAGTCCGTCACCCAGTGCAGGGTTTCGCGGTTATCCTTTCCCAGAGAGTTGGTCGTAGGGTCTTCCCACTGCCAGGCTGGGTCGGCTCCGGGCGTGAAATTACCCCTAAAGTCGTTGGTCCATTCCATGTTGCCTCTGGCCGTTAACTCCAAACCTTCCAGGAGGGACAGGGTCAGATACAGATTGCCGATCAGGCCTCTCTGTTCCCGGTCCTGCACCGTGTTTCGTGCCATCCATACCGGATTGGAATACTGATGCTCCAAATTGGTGTTTCGGATCATACCCCAGTCTCCGCCCTCTTCACGCATGCGCGTAAGGGGGACTTTCATAAGAGCCCTTTCGTACTGACCGATGTTTCCATTGGTATAAGATGAAAAGACATTTAAAGAATTACCAAACCGTATCCAGTTGCTAACCTCATGGTCGGTGTTCAGCCTAAGATTATACCGGTTGTAATCCAGTTCTTCCACCATACCCTTATTATCTACATAACCGGCCGATACGTAATAATTTGACCGTTCCGATCCTCCGGCAACGGATAAATCCACATTGGACTGAAATCCCGGCCGCATAATCGCTTCGTGCCAGTCGGTATCAACGCCCTCATACTGGGCCAGATCCGCTTCGGTCCAGTTCGGTGAGATTCCGGCATTTTCGTGAGCTTCCGTATGAATGGAAAGCCACTCGTCGGCGTTCAGCAGTTCCACTTTCAGATTGCTTTGCTGCTGGAATCCGCCGTAGGTATGCAGGGAGAAAACCGGATCTCTCTGGCCGGTGCCGCGTTTGGTCGTAACCACAATAACGCCATTGGCAGCCCTTGATCCGTAAATAGCTACGGCCGAGGCATCCTTCAGAACCGAAATGGTTTCGATATCCTGGCTGCTAATGTTGTCGATACTCGTCGTTATACTGCCATCCACCACAAAAATCGGAGAATTGGACCCGCTGATCGATTGATCCCCGCGTATCCGGATACTCGCGCTGGCGCCAGGTTCACCGGAATTCTGGGTAATCCGCAAGCCGGGTGAACGACCCTGCAGGGCCGTCAGCGGATTGATGGCCGATACCCGTTCAAATTCATCAGAGCTAACCTGGGAAACGGCCCCGGTAAGGTCCGTTCGCCTTACGCTGCCATAGCCTATGACCACCATTTCATCCAGCTGGGCGAAATCCGGCTCCAGGCTCACATTAATAACATCATCGTCCCCGACAGTAATTCTCCGGGTCACAAAACCAACATAGGTAAACACCAGCACATCACCGGCTTCTGCCCCGATGGTGTATTCTCCCTGCATACCGGTCGAAGTTCCCCTTTGGGTACCGTCCACCTGAACGTTTACCCCGGGGAGCGTTTCCCCGGTTTCCGAATCGGTAACCTGTCCTTCAACCGTAATATCCTGGATATCGTACTGTTCCGTTTCCGGTCTGAACACGATAAGGTAAGACCGGTCTGTGTGCTTTCTGTACATCAATCCATTGGCTGCCAGAAATTCATCCAGCTTATAGGCGGGATCGTCGGTTTCTTGTTCCGACCTGACGACATATTTGCCTTCAACCATACCGGTATCGTATAAAAAGGAGATGTTGTATGATTGTTCGATCTCGGTCAAAACAGATTTTAAATCCGTCTTTTCCTCCAACGGTGCATGTATTATTGCATCACTTAAATGTTCCAGTGTTGCCCCTGCAGACTGGCTCTGCGCACTCGTCGCTGCATGACCTGTACCCAGCAGTAAGATCAATGACAGAAACACAGACATACCTGTTTTTGATATTGTATTTTTATGCATCATGTTTTTCATTTTTAGCATTTACGTTTTCATTAAAACTGCAACTTTGACAGCGTTTATTAACGTTTTAGTTTACCTCATTCAGTAGATAACCATCGATATAAATTTCTGCATTCAGGATGTCAGATAAGCCCGAGATAATAACTTCAAGGCCGAAATTTTCAATTGAGCCTGAAATTTTTCTTTTATATAAGCCGGGATCCTGTACTTCAATCTCCACTCCAAAGGTGTGTTCCAGACGGTCAAAAACCTGCAACAACGGTGTTTGATCAAATACGAGGAAATGAGTTGTCCAGGATGTATATACATCCGGATTAACCTCTCTGATCCGAACCAGCCCGTTTATCGAATCGAATTCAGCAAACTGACCTGGGTTCATCACCGTTTCGTTATTCCCTTCCTCCGGATTTATTACCACTCGGCCCTCTTCCAGCATTACCTCAGTCTGTTCATTCCGGGTGGAGATGACGAATTGTGTTCCCAGCACCGTAACGGTGCCTTCGGAGGTTGTTACCTGAAAAGGTGAATCACCGGGGTTTGAACGTTCTGCCACAGAAAAATAGGCCTCGCCTTCCAGGTTAACTTCAACCCTATTGGGGTTAGCTTTGGGTACAGTGTAACTCAGCCGGGAATTTGCATTGAGAATAATGGACGATCCATCGGTGAGCCTTACCGTCTTCCGTTCTCCATATTCGGTTGTAACATCCTGGGTTGTTACTTCCTCAACAGCTAAAGCCTTACTAATCTCATCAAGCACGGTGCCTTCAAAAACAAAAAATCCTATCAGCAAAATTACCAAAAATCCTGCAGCTATACGCATTGCCCATATCAGGGACGATTGCCTTCTTTGCATTACAGGTGGAATAAACCTGCTCCTGCTTGTTTTTTTCAGAAGTCTGTTCCATGATCTCTCTGTATCGGGAGCAGACGAAAATTTAATAGAAAAACCCGAAAGCTCCTTTTGTGCATGCAACGCCAGCAATCGATTTTCATAGTCCCGGCTCACCCAATGATCCCAATATTCGCAATCTTTCGTTGTAGCATAACCGAATACCCATCCCCTGAAGGATTCGGAATTAAGGAGGTCATTAAGGTTATATTCTTGTTTCAACTGGATCCTCTATTTGTTAATACTTAACTGTATATGAATAGATGGGTTGAAACAGCTTTTGTACCTAAAAAAAATAATTTTTTTTAGGTACAGGATATTTTCAGAATAGTAATCCCTCCCAAATGCTTATAAAATATGAACTGATGCAGGAAAAATATCTTCTGAGGGGTTAACGGATAAAATAGTTCTCAGGGACTTCAATCCTTCATATACATAGTTCCTTGATGTTTGAGAACTAACCGACATAATCTGCTCAATCTCTCCATAGCTCATCCCTTCATAAAACTTCAGAAAAAGGACTTCCTTTTGTTTATTGGAAAGTTGATCTAATGCCTTCTTTAAGGATTTTTGCTTTTGTGCAGTCAGCTCTTTTTGGGTAATAATCTCTTCAGCATTAAAATTGATCCCGGAGAGGCTCTTTTCGATCTCTGTCTGATTGATCGTTTCCCTTTCTCTCTTTTTTATTGCCGTGATTAAGCTTCGGCGTAAAGCCGTCCATAAATACGTTTTTACACCGGTTACTTCACTAAGATACCTTCTTTTTTCCCAGATCCTTAAAAATAGATCCTGAATATGATCTTCAGCCATATCCTGGCACCCGCAAAATTTTACTGCATACTGATACAGATTATAATAATATCGTTCAAATAAAATCTTTAAGGCATTTTTATCATTTTGCTTTAAAGCACTCCAAACCTGATGATCCTCCAATTCAGGATATGCTGAATAGTTCTTAATTTGGAGTTTTTTCATCTTTAACTACATGAGGGGGTCTGAGCATGGAACCGTTCTTACTTCACACAGGGCACCGTTTTATTTCTATTCCCTACGTTATATAAAATCAACTCTAAATAAAAATTTATATTTACAAGATTTACATCTGTTATGGTCCGCACGACATCCGGATTATTTATGTCCCCCTTTACGCCAGGATATAAAAGCTGAGTCGACCCAAGTTGTCAGCTTTGTTTCGGTTTGATCCCAGGCTCATCTATTAAATTATTCTTTTTTTGATTTCTTAAGGTTTTATGATAATTTCTCATGAAACTTTTAGCCGAAAGAAGCATTGGGCCGTCCGGTTTACACCATTATTTGAAGAGGGAACTATTTCCTTCTGCGAACCAGACTCAGTCTACTCATTTCGCATAAACCGTGAACTATTAGTATACGGTCACCCGTGATCTTTGTAAGATGCCGAACTGGTAAACGTTGCAAATACCCATTACAAACCTATAAAAAGTATGATAACCTCATTTATTAAAACAGGCACCGTGGCCACCTTTCTTCTGGTGCTGTCCATCGTTGCCACCGACTACCTGATGGATCCCGCAAATGCTCAGGACCGTGCCCGTAATGGATTCGAAGGTGAATATGTGGGCAAAGTGCTTTTGGACAAGACATCGGAAGAGGTCGACGTCGGGGTGAGGGTAACGAACACCGGCGGCAATACCTATCAGGCCACCCTGTACTACGGGGGACTCCCGGACAATGGAGCCGGTTCGGACGAGCAGGACCGGATCGAGCTGGAGGGAACCCATCACGACTATACCCTGAAGCTTACCGGTGATATACCCCTGACTTTTCAGTTCATTCATAACCGCATTACCGCCCTCGACTCCACCAACAGTTACCGGGGCCATCTGGACCGGGTGGTTCCTTTGCAGACCGGAAATTAACCTTCCCCTCCCCGTCCGATACTTCAACACTCAGATCTTCATCAAATAATAATTTTTATGCAAAATTCCAGAATCTTCATTTTCACAGGCGTCATTACGGTAATTGGGGTTATAGCGGCATTATGGCTGAACAGCAGCGGACAAAATGAACCCATGGGGGTTCGATGCATGTCCTTGTCGGAAAGCATCGCACAATCTCCCGGAAACGATCCCGGACAGGCCGACTATGAAACGTTTGCCGACCTGAAGGTGCCTCCGCTCCACCCGGATGAATCCCTTAAAAAGTTTCAGCTCGAAGAAGGATTTCGTATTGAGCTTGTAGCCTCCGAACCCATGGTGACCGATCCCGTAGCGATGGATATTGACGCCGACGGACGATTATGGGTGGTCGATATGCCTTCCTATATGCCGGTTGTCGACAGAGGCGATTGGGAGACAGCCGTCCGCGAGCAGGTGCCTCAGGGACGAATTGTGGTGCTGGAGGATACCAACGGTGATGGAAAGATGGATAAGCACCGGGTGTTTCGTGATGAACTGGTCCTTCCCAGAGCCATTAAAGTAGTCCATGACGGGGTGTTGATTGGCGAGCCTCCGAATGTATGGCTCATAAGGGATACGACCGGTGACGGTAAAGGCGATACCCGCGAGCTTGTAAACGAGAGCTATGGAGATCCCAACCTCACGAACGTGGAAAGCCTGCCCAGCGGACTGTTCCGGGGGATGGATAACTGGCTGCACAGCTCCAATGACGGGGTGCAAAGTCTGCGCCGGACAGACGGGCAATGGCAAACCCGCCCTTTCAACAGGCTTGGCCAGTGGGGCATGACCCAGGACAACTGGGGGCGGCTCTATTCGGCCAATAATACCGTTATTCTTCAGTCTCATTTGGTTCCCTATGGGTATAGTGAACGTCATCCCCGCTTTAGCGTAACCACCGGGAAGAATTCGAGCATCTCCCCGAATGAGCCTATGTGGCCGGCCCATGCCGCGGGCTCTAACCGGAGCTATCGCATTGAACAGGAAGTACGTACCGACGGCACGCTGAAAAGGGCCACCTCTACGCTGGGGCCGGTTATTTACCGTGGCACCCAGTTTGGCGATGCATACCGCAACAATGCATTTACGCCCGAACCGGCCGCCAACATGATCAAGCGGCTTATCATCGATGATGATCCCGCCCGGATCGATACGGATGTTCGTTTTGCCTATGAGGGCCGTGAGTTCCTTACTTCCACCGATGAACGGTTTCGCCCGGTTAACATGTACAACTCCCCTGACGGGGCTCTCTATGTTGTGGATATGTATCGCGGCATCATTCAGCACGCCCGGTTTCTGACCGACCATTTGAGGGATTATGCCGTTGAACGCGGACTCCATATCCCCAATGGTAAGTTCGGCCGTATCTACCGCATTGTCCGTGATGACCGTGAAATCGACTACCAGACCCCTAAATTCAGCGAGCTGCAGGCCGATGAGGTTGTCGGATATCTCAGTCATGAGAACGGATTGCTGCGGGATCAGGCCCAGCAGGTTTTGGTTGAATGCTCACCAGACGAGGTGACCGGAATGCTGGAAGCACTGGCCCGGGACGAAACGGCCGAGCCTTATACCCGCCTGCAGGCACTCTGGACACTGGACGGTTATCATCGCCGTACCTATTCGCGGGAGAAACTGACCGGGCTGGCCCTGCAATCCCTTGACGACCAGCACCCCCGCATACGCGCGGCGGCAACCCGTATTCTTGAGCCGGCTATTGCCCAAAATTCCAAAAGCGTATTGGACCGTCTGCAGCAGTTGACGGACAATGAAAACGCGCCCTTTGTCCGCCTCCAGCTCATGGCCTCATTAGGCGAATCGTCCTCCGGCGAGGCACTGGCCATGATAGCCTCCATCCTCCATCAGCATTCAGACAGTCCGTATTTTCGTGAAATGGCCCTGACCGGCGTGTATCAGCGCGAGGAGCAATTGGCCGATCTCCTGAGCAACGAATATGATTGGGCCCGCGGGCAGAACGATGACATCGACTGGGTCCTGGCGAGCCTGGCCGAGGCGGGAGAGGAACAGCCCGTTGCCGACCTTTCTCAGCTGACGGAGGCCCAGCGGAATCTGTACGAAAGAGGCAGCCAGTTATATGCATCCTGCATGGCCTGCCATGGAGCTGAGGGACAGGGTGTCAGCGGTATTGGACCGGCTCTGGCCAACAGCCGTTGGGTACAGGAAGACCCTGATGCCGCCGTACGCATTGTATTGCATGGATTTTCCGGGGGCGTGGCTGAGCGGCCGCGGCAGTCCGTAAACATCGCCGGGGTCATGCCGGCTCACCGCTTTATGACCGATGAAGATCTGGCAGCCGTTCTGACGTTTATCCGTAAATCATGGGGTAATGATGCCCGGCCCATAGAAGCCGGAGAGGTCAGCCGCATTCGGGAGGAATCCGGCAACCGGAACGATGTCTGGTCTCCGGATGAACTTAGAGAATTGATGGACTGATTAAACCTGCACGTCCAGAAACTCCTTCATGTAAACCGGCTGTTTCCTTTCGGCCGAGGCATAGATGGCGTTGACAATAGCCAGTGATTTCAGGCTGTCTTCACCCGATACCACCGGCTCCTTATCTTCAAGGATAGCATCCATGATCTGGTCGTACTGTTTTTTATGATTATTTTCGGAGAAGCCGGCCAGGGGACTGGAAGATCCGGAGGCTCCGTCGGAACCGGCCTTTTTGGCAAGATCCTCTTCGGATTGAATAAGCCTGAACAGATCCCCTTCAAGCAGGGCCGTGCCTTTCGTTCCGTTTATTTCTACCGATCGGTTCATCGGTGGAACCATGGAGGTGGAAGCCTGTATCATACCCATGGCGCCGTTTTTGAATTGTAAGGAAGCCACGACATTATCTTCGCCTTCAATGCCTTCATGAGTGAGGGTGCCCTTAACAGCAAACAGGTATTCCACGTCTCCGGCAAACCAGGTCAGCAGGTCGATGGTATGGATAGCCTGATTGATCATGACACCCCCGCCATCCAGGGCCAGGGTGCCGCGCCAGGGGGCATCGGTAAAATACTTCTGGTCACGAAACCATTTGACCGTGGCGCTGGCCATGAACATTTTCCCGAGGGTTCCGTCATCGACGACCTGCTTCATACGGTTAATATCATCGGCAAACCGGCTTTGGTAGATGACAGCCAGTTTAACTTTGCTGTTCCTGCAGTCTTCAATAAGCCGGCGTCCGCGCTGGGTGGTAATGTCAATGGGTTTTTCCACGATTACATGCTTGCCGGCATCAGCGGCAGCGGTTCCGAAATCCAGATGGGTGCCGTTTGGGGTGCAAACAGCTACTACGTCCAGTTCATCGTTAGCCAGGAATTTATCATAATCCGTGAAAGCTTCCCCCCCAAATTTCCGGGCAAATTCATCCACTTTGTTTTGGTTCCGGCTGAAAGATGCGACCAGCCTGCCGTTGGTTACGTTTTTTAACGCTTCCGCATGTATGCCGGCAATGGTCCCGCATCCGACGATTCCAACCCCTAATTTTTTTTGAGACATGTTAACTATTTATTTTGATGTAGATTGTTCGTGGATCATATTTTTCTTCCTTTTTTGCCAGTCGGTTACAGCAATGCCGGTAAGAAACAAGCCGAGAACGCCCATTCCCCACCAACCGGCATATTGCCACAGCATATACATGCTGGCTGATCCTACCAGCAGAATAACGGAGAGCATGAGTACATTCCATAATATCCTTCGACCACCTGCAGGCCTGTGCTTGCCCATGATGGCTTTATTATTGATCATCAATAAAAATGCTACATAAGCGATCGGCAGCAGCATAAGCGTTATAACCGACGTTGGAATGGCAAGCCAGAACAGGGCCTGATCCCAAAAGAACACACCCAGAACACCGCAGGCAGGTATCAGGGTTCCTGCCCGGTAAGCCCAGCTCTCATAAGGCAATTTTAAAACTTCACATATAACGAAACCAGCAATGGTCATATGCAGCGTGATAGTGGATACGGCCATTCCCAGCACACCAATACCAAAGATCAATCCACTGAAGATGCCTCCCAGCAAGGGTTGCAAAGCCGAAGCCAGATCAAATGCATCACGGGTCACCAGGGTCGCGGCCACTAAATGGTCGCCTTCACTCAGCTCTTCAGCAAGACCGGATATTTGCTGACCGGAAAGACCCGCGTCGCCGTATTCATGCAATACCCGATTTTCCAGCATTTGGTTATACTGGTTTAATTGCGTTTGGTCCGGCTCCCAGTCCACTTCACCGCGTTCGGTAAATACGGCATGCGGTACCGTATGAAACTGACTGGCGGAGGCTATAATAATGCAGCTCGTAGCCAGCATGAAGGGTATGAGCATGCCAATGCCCAGTTCAAATTTCAACATTCCCTGATATTCGGTCCCCCATTTGCGACGCAGCATAGAATAGGCAAAAAGGAAGGTGGCGTTAATCCCTACTGCGCTGGACAGGGCGGCAGCCATCACTTCCTGCTGCTTGCCAACGATCAGGTCAGACCAATACGCGGCCGATGTGGCGGAAAGCTGATCCAGCATGGGCATTAAACCATCGGCCGGCCTGAAAATTAAGGCGGGGTTGGGGATTAATCCTTTAAAAACAGCTCCCCATTCAATAGAATCGCCAACAAACATCAACCGGAAGACCACCCCCAGAAAGGAGACCACCACAATGGCGACCAGAACCTTTAGCACCGTCTCAAAGAGCCGGACTCCCCGGGTGCCTTTCCCGTAATTCCAGGCAATGCTCAATGTTATCGACAGCAATATGGCCGCTATGATCAACTTACTCACAAAACCTCCGAGTGGAGACGCGGCGCCAAACACCCCCGGCAGCAGGTTTTGCTGCACAACAGCTGTGCCCAGAGCAAATTGCGGCATTATCCAGACGACGCAGGACAAGATGGACCCGACGGCCCATCCCCATCCAAGCATGGGATTAATATGTTCATTGATGGCGTGGAAAGGGCGCTGATTGGATGCCAGCGTGACGTATCCGATTGCGAAGAGCATGATAATGCCGAAAAGCATGGCTACCGGCTGCAGCCACAGCATGCTGAACCCGGTCATAACCCCCAGGTACAGGCTGCCCGTCAGCGATCCTCCGCCCAAAGTCAATGCACTTTGAAGCCAACCCGGTCCGGATAATTTAAAATAGGTTTTATATCTTGTAATAAAGTTCTTACCCTGAACCTCTTCCAGCATTCTGGATTCTTCT
This sequence comes from Balneolales bacterium, assembly GCA_040905685.1. Lineage (GTDB taxonomy): Bacteria > Bacteroidota > Rhodothermia > Balneolales > Natronogracilivirgulaceae > JBBDMU01. The sequence goes on from JBBDRB010000005.1 coordinate 11,205, forward strand.
TCAAAATTGTTTTCTTGTTGTGCCATTTTCTTAAGTCAATGCTTATGGAGAATAAAGGCCGCAAAATTTGCAGCCTTCTTTAACTTACTATTTGAGCGAAATGGTTTAATCACAGATTTTACGTGATCTAAACACCAAAGCTATCAATAACAGTGTGAGCAACTTACCTCTGCGCAAACCAATCTGATTCATGCTGGATCAGGATTAATTGCTGAGGAATTTATAAAAGAAAATAACTAAACCAAAAATAAAATCTTCCTGAAGGGAAAGACTCCGCAGCCGGCGGCTGTACCTGAAGGCAAAGACCGAAGTAAATAATATGGAATCTGATCCTGGAAATATCCAACTCCGCCCTTTGACGCATAAGGATGTCCCTTTTGCAATGCACCTGAAAAATATGGCTCAGTGGAACCAGCTGCCTTCCGACTGGGAGTTTCTGATCAGGGAAGGAAAGGGCGGCAACTTTCTCGCCCTGTATAAGGGTCAGGAAGCGGGCACGGCCACTACGCTGAACTATTCGAATACATTCAGCTGGATCGGCATGGTGCTTGTCGATCCGGCTTTCAGGGGGAAGGGTGTTGGTACGGCCCTACTGAATGCCGCTATGGACTATGCCCCCGGAAAGGGTACGGTGAGACTGGATGCAACTCCTCAGGGTAAGATGTTATATGATACACTGGGGTTCCGGACGGAGCGGGAAATGGTGAGGATGGAATTAAACAAGCCTCTGCCCCCTCCCCTACATACCGGCATCACTGTTTCGTCTAGCCACCTGCCTGCCCTCACCGAATTTGACAAGGCCGTATTCGGTGCCAGCCGGAAACCGGTGTTGCATTATCTGCATTCCCAGTCCCCGGCTTACGCCTGCATGATCAAACGCAGGGACAGGATATGCGGGTATTGTTTTGGCCGTTCGGGTAGTGCTTATGAGCAAATAGGTCCGCTCATAGCCGAAAAGCCGGAAGATGCCCGCGATCTGTTGCTCACGGCCCTGTCGTCCCGGAAGGATAAACCCGTAATTATGGACGTTTTTACGGAAGATCAATCCTGGCTAAACCTGCTTGAATCCCTGGGGTTTGCCATTCAGCGCCCACTCATCCGAATGCACAAAGGCCGGCTGGTGATCCCCGAAAAACAGTCATGGCAATATGCTGCGGCCGGACCGGAACTTGGATAAATATATGTCGCCAGGGCTGAATTGGTGGCAATTATTTGGTATTATGTGCTATTCGCAAAATTATTAATTAATCCAAAAGAATATGAAACGATGGCCCTGTTTAGGCATAGCAATAATAAGTCTTCTTATCGGAGCCTGTTCTCCCTCCGGCGAGGGCTCTATGGCTGATCTTGTCATAAGAAATGCACGGGTATTGACCGTCGATAGTAATTTTGCAGAAGCTGAAGCCGTCGCCATCCGTGACGGTGTTTTTATTGAGGTAGGCGACAATGAAACGGTTCAAAACCTTATCGGGGAACAAACCCGCGTTATCGACGCCGGTGGAAAAACCGTAGTTCCCGGCCTTATCGAATCTCATGTCCATGCACAAAGTGTGGTGCAGAGGGAGTATGCAACGCCTCACCCCTTCGAGCAGCTTGGCTCCATCGCCGATATGCAAAGATGGCTTCGGACCGAAGTCGAAAAAACACCGCAGGACCAGTGGATCCAGCTTCCGCGTGTTGACGTTACCCGGATTAAGGAAGGGCGGATTCCCAACCGGGCAGATCTGGATGAAGCCGCACCCGACCATCCTGCCCTCTTTATTTGGCAGTTTGCCAGCCGCCAGGTACAGGTGCTGAACACCGCGGCTATGGAAGCGGCCGGGATCACGAAGAATACCCCTGTACAGGAGGGCGGAGAAATTGTGCTGGATGAAAACGGGGAACCAACCGGCGTGCTGGAAAACTGCAGTGAACTGACCTCCAGCTATTTAATAGCCCGGACCATACCTGACCAGGTCTATCTTGACGATCTGGAGCAGCTGCTGAACAGCTACAATGAGGTGGGCATAACGAGTATCGGCGAACGCCACAGCAATCCGTCCGGATATCATAACTATGAAAAGCTTAAAGAAGAAGGACGCCTGACAACCCGTGTTACCGTAACGCTTGGATTGAGTTCAGACGGTACGGTCGAAGGTACTGAAAAGGCCATCCGGGCCCTTTCCATTGAACCGGATGAAGGCGATGACTGGGTGCGGACCGGTCCCCTAAAACTGCGTGTTGACGGGGGAATTTTGTATGGCTCGGCTTTTATGCGCGAACCCTACGGGAGTAAAGCCCTTTCGTTTTATGGTTTTGACAACCCTGAACACCGTGGTGAACTGCTGATCGATCAGGAAAAACTCAACAACATGATTCACACCGGTCACCGGATGGGGTGGCAAATGTCGGCACACATAACCGGGGATGCGGGGGTGGACGCTGTTTTGAATGCCGTTGAAGCTTCTCAGGAAATCTTGCCGGACCAGGATCTTCGTTTTACGCTGATCCATGGTTATTTCGTCAACCGGGAGACCGCCAGGCGTATTGCCGGCCTGGGCGTGGGCGTTGACACCCAGCCTGCCTGGTATTATAAAGACGGTGATGCTCTTTCCAACGTGCTGGTACCCGACAGAATGAACGAGTTTATCGGCCTGCAGGAATGGGTGCGGTCCGGCGCCAGGGTGGCCATTAATTCGGATCATATGTACGGATTTGATCCGAATTCATCACTGAACCCGTACAACCCGTTCCTTACCATGTATACGGCCATCTCCCGCAAAACCGAAGGCGGGAAAGTGATCAATCCCGGCCAGAAGGTTTCCCGTGAAGATGCCCTGCGCATGATGACCATTGATGCCGCCTGGCTGAATTTCGATGAGCCGCGGACCGGTTCCATCGAGGTAGGCAAACTGGGTGATCTGGCCATCCTCACCGATGACCTGTTGAGTTGTGACGAAGAGCAGATCAAAAATATCCGATCCCTTCTGACGGTGGTCGGCGGCCATGTTGTTTATGAAAAAGAACTCTGAATCACCCCTGATGCCTATGTCCTCTCCTGCCTTCATTTTTGCTCTCCTTGTCCTCCTTGTGAATCTACCTGCTCCCCTTTCGGGGCAGGATAGCCGCGAGGCCATCCGGATACAGATCGACGGGCTGGAAAAACCCGTGGAGATCCTGAAAGACCACTGGGGCGTTTCACATATTTATGCCCAAACGGAGGAAGACCTGTTTTTTGCCCAGGGCTATAATGCGGCCAGGGACAGGCTGTTCCAATTGGAGATCTGGCGGCGCCAGGCCACCGGCACCATGGCGGAACTGCTTGGTGAGCGCATGGTTGATCATGATTATGGAGCCCGGCTGCTTAAATTCCGTGGCGACCTGACCCGTGAAATGCAGCATTATCATGACCGCGGGGATGTAATCATACCGGCTTTTGTGAAAGGGATCAATGCCTATATAAAGGAGACGGTAAATGATCCGGACCTGCTTCCCCTGGAATTCAGGCTCCTTGATTTCAAGCCGGGGAAATGGACACCGGAGATCGTTATCTCCCGCCATCAGGGGCTTGCCGGCAATATTGGTCAGGAATTAAATCTGGCCCGGGCCGTGGTGGCCCTGGGCCGGGATCAGGTAAATGATCTGGTATGGTTCCATCCGGGCGAACCTGACCTCATCCTGGACGACAATATCAATACCGTGCTCCTCAGCGACGATATTCTAAAGTTTTATAATGAAGCCCGCACCCGAATTGTATTTAAACCCGAAGATATCATACCCGGGTACCGGGGAGAGGCTTCCTCCGATGTGCTGCTGAAACAGCAGGATGAAGAGAATTACGCCGTTAAGGGTCCGTCCGTCCTGGGTGAAAATTACGATGTGGGCAGCAATAACTGGGTAATAGAAGGCTCCATGAGCGAAAGCGGGTTTCCTGTTATGGCCAATGACCCGCACCGGGTGGTTCAGGCACCCTCCCTGCGGTACTTTGTTCATCTGAACGCACCCGGGTGGAATGTATCCGGCGGCGGCGAGCCCTCATTGCCGGGTATCTCTATAGGCCATAACGGCTACGGTGCCTGGGGCCTGACCGTATTCCGCCTCGATAGTGAAGATATGTATGTATACGAGACCCACCCTGATAACCCGGACCGGTACCGCTATCAGGGCGGCTGGGAAGATATGGAACGGGTAGAGACGGTCATCAATGTCAAAGGCGGTGAAGCGGTTGTTGCTGACCTGAAGTTCACCCGCCACGGACCTGTAATGCATACGCGTCCGGAGCATAATGCAGCCATTGCCTTGAGACTGGCCTGGCTGGAGCCGGGTAATGCCCCCTACCTGGCCAGCCTGCGGATGAACCAGGCCAAAAGCTGGGAAGAGTTTAGAAAAGCCTGCGAATATAATAATCTGCCTGGTGAGAATATGGTCTGGGCCGACCGTGACGGAAATATTGGCTATCAGGCTGTGGGAATGGCTCCGCTGCGTCCCAACTGGAATGGCCTGCTTCCTGTTCCCGGCGATGGAAGCCATGAATGGGACGGTTTCCTGCCCATCACGGATCTGCCCCATGCCTATAACCCGGAGAAGGGATTTTGGAACACTTCAAATGAAAATCTCATCCCCGATGATTATGAGTTCCGGAATGCCGTAGGGTGGACCTGGAGCGACCCCTACCGCAGCCACCGGGTCCGTGAAGTACTGCAGTCCGGCAAAAGCTTCAACCTTCAGGATATGGCCAAACTTCAGAACGATGTATTCTCCATTCCCGCCGCCGCCATCGTTCCGCTGCTCAAGGGACTGGAAACGGATGACAAACCGGCTGAAAGGGCTCGTGATGTATTGCTGGAGTGGGATTTCATGATGGGGCAGCATTCCATAGGGGCGGGCATTTACATGGAATGGGAAAAAAACCTCCGGTCCGGCATATCAGCGCTATACATCCCCGAAGAAGCTGAACCCTGGCTGGGCCTGCTGCAAATGAAACCAACGGTAGACCGCCTGTTATCGCCGGACGGCCATTTTGGGGATAATCCGACCGGAGGCCGCAACAGGATGCTGATGGAATCGCTGGAGAAAGCCGTTTCCAGCCTTTCCAAACGTTTTGGTCCGGATATGGACAAGTGGCAATACGGACAGCCCGGTTACAAGCATGTTCATATGCATCATCCGATGAGCAATGCCGTCAACGAAGAGCTGAAAGAGCGGCTCGAAGTGGGTCCGGCCCCCCGCAGTGGATACAGCTACACGGTAAACAACACCGGATATGGCGACAACCAGGATCACGGCGGCACGTTCCGGATCATGGTCGATACCGGGGATTTTGACCGAACCCTGGCGTCCACATCACCGGGGCAATCCGCCGACCCGGACAGCCCCTACTATGACAACGTGTTTGACGACTGGGTAAACGACCGGTATTTCCCCCTGTTCTACAGCCGGGAAAAAGTGGAGTCGGTTACCCGTGAAGTTATACAGCTCATGCCCTGAAAGGATATGCCGGTTATGGCTTCCCGATCCCCGCCTGTTCCGCCAGCCTGACGATCTCATGCATAATGACGGCTTCAATGGTTGATACCCACGTACCCGGCAGACCGTAGACTTTCTGGGAGTGATCGGCTTCATAGCCGCCTTCCATCAGGATCCGGGCGGAAGGGATATAAGCCATCACATCATTGGAATAGCCCATGACGAACGTATCCTGTCCAAAGATCCTTTTTATCTCAATAGCATAATCAACGACCAATTCCCCTCCGAGTGAAACAACCGGCTGTTCTCCCAGCGCCCAAATCTGAACGGGATAAGGATACGAAGTCCGCACTTTTTCACCTCTTTCCACATTTCCGAGCTGACGTATCGCCCATCGCTGCTCCGATCCGGATGACTCTTCGGCCATCCGGGTTAATTCTGTCCGGCCGGGAAGGGGGTTTAGCTTCAGATCCACTTCTGAATAAGCCATCGACAATTCCGGGGACAAGGGCTGCATCTCTTCGCTGAGAACCCGCTGAACAGCCGCTGCCAGAGACCGGCCATATTGCTCGGCCAGGGCCACGGTGCGCCGGGGAAGAGGATTCTGATCGGCGCCGGCTCCCTGGAAAAACAGGACCGTTGCTTCAGGATAGGCTTTTTCCAGTTCCAGCAAGGCAAATCCCGGATAATCACCCGACCATTCGTAATGACTTAAAACGGTTGGATGGCAGGCATATCCAAAGGCAATAGCCATCGTTTCACCGTCTTTACCTTCCACCCTGATAACGGGTACCGCATGGTCGGAGGGTCCGGCTATCTGGGAAGCCTGACGGAGGGTTGAGGCCGGATTATTACGGCGGTTTACGGCAAACCGGGTAACGCCGTTTTCCGAATAAAGCTGTGCCTCCTGCATTGAATGCAGGGCCTCTCCCACCAGGTCCACAATCTGGTCTTCCAGCTCGTCGGAATACCGGCTGACCCGCTGCAGCTGTTCGTCATCCATTGGATAGATGTCCGTTAATGCATCCCGCAAAACCGGTGCCGAATGCGTGTGGGAGGTATTCAGAATGATCTGCGCCCTGGTTAAACCGAAAGAGGCTTCCAGCCGGTCACGGATGCGGTCTGATATGGCTTTTGGCACGCCCAGCAAATCCGAAGTAATCAGCACGGCCTGCTTTCCATGGGCATCCTCCAAAGCCAGAGCCTTAGCCCGAATATCATGCAATGTGCCTTCGGACGGACGGTTGCGGTTGCCGTAGCCGGCCATCCACATCGGGTTACCGGGAGTGATCACTACCTCCGCTACCCCCGCTTTCCATTCGGTGGGCTGTTCACCCTGCTGGGCGGGTAACACATCAGGGATGGCAAAAAAAACGAAAAAAAGAAAGGCAAGTAGGGTCTTCATCAGGCTTTGGATTAGTAGTTTACCGGGCAAAAAGCCTGTCCGTGAAATCCATGTAATTATGCCAGTCTACGGTGGTCAGGTTATGACCGCCTTCCCGAACATGATATCCACGGGGACCGGAAACTAACGGGGTGTTCAGGGCAGGCATCTCATTAGGTTTGATGGATGGATGACCCCACAGGCCATAAACCGGGGAGGCATAGGAGAGGGACAGAAATTCGCCTTTGGGGTCGGCCCAAAGATCTTCATCGGCACTGGCGATGTAAACGGCACGGGGAGCGATCAGCGAGACGAGCATGTGCTGATCGAACGGCAAAGCCTCTTCGTTTTCGCTGAATTCATCGTAGTTTGTGGCAAACCAATGGGTAAAACGGTTAACGGCCATTACGGACTCCCCATATTTACGCCGGCTTAAGGCCGCGCCCCCACTCCCCGAATCATTGGAAATAACCACGGCAAACCGCTCATCTTCGGCGCCGGCCCACAGCGAGGCTTTGCCGCCACGGGAATGACCGAGAACGGCAACCTTCGAGGCATCCACGCGGGCATCCGTTTCAAAATAGTCCATGGCCCGGCTGGCTCCCCAGCCCCAGGCTGCCAGAGTCTCCCAGGCATCCGGAGCCCGCTCAGCGGAGGTGACGTCTCCTTCGAAAAGCTTAATCACCCCGTCAAGATATTCTTCGGCATTATCCGGAGCCAAATCACCGTTCTGCAAAGCAGCGATTCCATAGCCGCGTTCAATAACCTGTTCGGCCGGCCAGAAATCGGATTTGTTCTCCCTGGTCGGGTCAATGTTGTCCGGGGCCCGGTTATTAATTAGCGTAAAAACGGGAACGGGTTCACTTTCCGCGTTTGGCAGGAACAGGGATATTTCAAAATCATGCGTCCGGCCCCGGTGGATGCTCTGGATGTTGATCCGCCGCAAGGTGGCCGCCCCATCCATGGCTTCGGGATCTTCCTCGAGAATATCGAAATACAGGTGATCGGGCTGGCCCGGCCTCCGCCCATACATATAAGTGCGGAATTGCTCCAGGATCTCGTTTCTCCTGTGAGACCATTCATCAATGGAACTTACAATGGACCCATCGGAAGCCTGCAGCACGTCAGGTAAATCAAAACCGGGCACGTCGCTTTCCTGCCATATATATTCAGGCCGTTGCTGCTCGCGTTCGCTTACAACGTCCGAATTGGCCAGCCATCCTTCCAGCTGAGGGGAGCAGCTAACGGCAATAAGACCTATCGTGCCCAAGACTAAAACTGCTGATAAGGGTATATTTTTGCTGTATATATTCATCTGTATCCTGTTTTTTTTAAAAAGTTTTAATCCACCACATGCAATCTACCATTCTTTTACGATAAACTCATTCCTTTGGAACGGAATAATATTCCGACATGCTTTTAATGATGCTTACCCCGGCCGTGATATTTTCTTCCCTGGTATAATGTGATCCGGCTCCCTCACAGAGAATAGCCGTTAGGCCAAACTGGTGATGGGGCCCGTCTGTCCAGCTTACCGGTCCATAGCCCATGCCTCCATCGCGCACAGCCAGCGTTTTAATGAGGGTATCCGGATCATTTTGCTGCAACAGATCCCGGAATTCAGTCCAGGGTCCCAGTACCGTACCCATTTCAGGCCCCTCTCGCAGCAAGGGCTCCACAAGTCCCTGCCAGGTATGCATGGCCCAGATACTGGTAACGGGGACTTCAGAGGCCATAAGCTCCTCGAAATCCTTTTGCCACACATAGGCTTCATGAACCTGTTCCTCCTGATCGGATCCTTCGGCCCTATAAGACCGGTTCATATCCATGCCATCCTGATTAACCCGATACCAACCGTTGGCTGAGGCATCAGGGCTCATGAATAAAATAAAATGGGATACGTTATGTTGCCGGTAATCCATGCCGTCTTCGCTCAGTATCCAGTCTACCATACCGGCCATACGCCATTGGGCGTTGTGTTCACCGGGATGCTGATTTGCAAAATAATGGCTCCACCGGTTTTCAGGCGCTACCGGACTGTCTGCGCTGGAAATTTCCAGCCGGTACATCGGTCGGCCCTGCAGGGTGTGGCCAATGGTGTGAAGGGTGACGTCGGGATGCTCAGCCCATTCTTTCTTCATGGCCTCGGCGGTCTTAAACGACATAGGCACCTGATGGCCGACAAAGACTTTATCTTCCGTAAAGACGGGGAACATCAGCTCATCATGAGCGGTAGACACATTCCGGCCATGCTCCCAGTGTATCGGCCGCCAGTTATCTTCATCGTAAGACCAGGATTGGAAATATGAATTAAAAGCATAACCTGTTCCATCTTCGAATTCAACCTCCAGCCGCAGGTCATTGCCTTTGGCATTTTGGGCGATCTCGAAATACAGGTTATTCGGCCAACCCGGCTGGTTGGGCGCATGGTCAAGCGTGACCTTGAAATGATTGGTATCGATGCGCTCTATCTGAGCCCCCTCAGATCCCATCGTTCCGTTGAAACGAAAATCGTCAACCGTAAGAACAGCCGTGCTGTTGTCCTCATCGGCACAACCCGAAACGATGACCAGCAGGGAAAAACATGCTGCTTGTGCTAATGGGAGTAAATATCTTTTGAAAATCATAAGGCCATGTTTTAGTTCACAGATAAGAGGTATCGCTGCGGCTATGTCAATTCATTACCCTGACATCCTTTTCTTTGGATTGTCTCTCGCTGCGCAGGGCTTCCTGTTCGTCGGGGGGCAGGGTTTTTAAGCGGTCCATCATGAGATAGCGTATACGGGGATCATGATCACTCAAATACGTCTTAACCCGTTCAGACCAGCGATCCGAATCGTAATCATTCCAGTTCAGATGCTGAAAGGCCGCATGGCGTATCTTGAACGGGTTGTCCGGCTGCAGATATTCTTCCACCCTGTCGTTGGCAAAATCCGTTTCCGAGGTATTGTACAATTCGTTGATCAGGGTAAATGTAAACAGGCGGTCGGTATCTTCACTTAAAAACTGATCGACAAATTCAAGAAAGTCGGCTTCGGGAACAAGATGACGGTACACGGATATGCCTTCGTTTACCATTTCAATATCGTCAGACATGCTGATGATCCCGAAGACATCACGCTTTACGATCTCATCGTTGCTGTAATGTTTCAGAGCTTTTAGCGATGCCTTTCGTACGGCTGGGTGTTCATGATCCAGCCGGGACAAAAACCAGCTCTGCACACCGGAGGCGCCCTGTGTTATATCCGCCATGGCCTGTAAGATCGCAGCCTGAACCTCAGGGTCTTCTTCCCTGTTGAGGACTCCGTCGAGGGCCAGCTGAATATCAGGTTCGTCTTCAAAATCCTTCATGGCCAGGGCCGCTTGTATTCTCCGGCTGTTGTCCTCATCATTGCGCAGTTGGTAAAGCCAGAATGAAAAAGGTTTGTTGATGTTGAACTCAATGCCGCCGGTAGAACCGAAATCAATATTTTCCAATCCTCCGGTTCCTCCAAAAGACAGGGTGTCTCCCCGGCCCGAAAATTCCTGATCGGCCAGCCGTTTCCCTTCGTTGTCGAATAAATGGACCGAAACCGTGAAGTTCTCGTCACGGCCCCGGTTTACCGGCTGAATTATAGCGGTCAAATCACCGCTCATGGTTTCGTGCTCCACCTCTATGTCATACGAATAGGAATAATTATGGCCTTCCAGCTCGGGAAGCTCAGGTGGCTCAACCCAGTTCTTTCCCGAGGTATCGTACCAAAAACGGGCATATTCATCCCAACCCATGACTGCATCTCCCGAAATAAGCACTTTGCGGGCCTGTGATTTGAGTGTATTGACCATCGCCTTCTCACCCTGACCGGTGAAAAACAGCCTGTGCCTTTGCAAGTGGGCAGAGGAGAAATTATGATAGACGGCCGGGCCTTCCGCCAGTTCCGTTTGGCCGTATGGACCGTCTGGAACATCATCTCCAAAATGATCGCTCAACCAGGCCTGGTACAGCAGCGTGGCCGAGGCATCTCCCCATTGTTCGGGTCGCTGGAACATCCCGAACCACTGAGCGTATACAGGGATGGCAACCTGAGGGGTAAAGGCCCCCCGGTTCCCAAAAATGTAGCCCATTCCGGCTGCATAGGGCCGGGTCTCCCACCGGTCATCCTGAAGGGCAACCACATTGTAGGCATCATAGGGATATTCAAACAACAGCAAACGTTCCGTTTCTCGGACCCGGTCATAAACCGTATCAAGAATAGCATCGTAATCTCTTTCCTCAAGCATGCCGGCTTCGGAATACAGGCGCACGCGCTTGGAGCCGGCCATAATCTCCCGGTAATCCAGGTCCCCGGTTACAAATGCGATTTCCGATACCGGTATTTTATCATCGGATCGCCAGCCGACATCTTTAAAGCCGTTTTCACGCTGTTCTTCACCCAGAAAATAACCGCTGGCTACGGCCTCATGCTCCGAAGGTATGCGAAGATAAATAGTCGTGGATACCTCAGCCCGGGGGTGGTCAAAACCCGGCAGCCAGTGGCGGTTGGATTGAGGGAGCATGGATGACCACACCGTCCCGTTCTCACCAAAATGAACCCCGAAATCAGGTTTTGCCTCATAGGTTATCTCCACCCTGAAATGCTCGCCGGGCTGGCTGGCCCTCAAAAGCTGAATCCGAAGCGAGTCCCCGGCCTGTTCAAACTCAACCTGCTGTCCGTCCACCCGGATCAGATCAATATCCATATCGGAGGCAAACAGCAGCACGTCCTGCAGGTCAGCCGATTTGGGAGACATCTCATATTCAGCTATTCCCTGAATGGTATGGTCCGATGCAGAAGTGAAATCCAGCTCAAGGCTCAGATGATGAAACTGAAAGGGCATATCAGGCCGGGCGGGATAGTCACCCCGGTCGCTGGATAACAGTAACAGGGGGGTGATAAAAAGGATAAGGGCAGTAATGACCGAATAGCGCATGGTATGATTCTTTGAATTCTGCAGTTTTACATTAGTTTTTATACGTTATCATAAAATAGGTCCTCCGTCCGCATCAGGCCAGACCAGGTCCCCGTATGATACGCAATACTTGATTTTTAATTCCTTTGGCACAGGAAATGCCGCTCCCGCTGTTGATGCTTTCCTTACCCTGAAGATCAAAAAAGTATCCGCCGGCTTCTTTTAAAATGGTCAACAGGGGTGCGGCATCCCATATTTCCAAAACCGGATCAAGCATAATGTCTGCCCGTCCGGTAGCTACCATCATGTGTCCGTAGGCATCACCCCAGGTTCTGTGCAAACGTGTCTGCTGGAGGAGATCGTTGAATAGGCTCACTTCATTCCCTTCAAGGACGCTTTGCAGATCACTTGTCAGGAACGTGGCCCCGGCCAGATCTTCCGTTTCGCGAACATGGCATGGGCGGCCGTTTAACCGGCATCCCTGCCCTTCACCGGCATCGCAGAGTTCATCCAGGGCGGGGGCATAAATGACCCCTGCTACCGGTTGATTATTGACAAGCACACCGATCAGTGTCGTATAGAGTGGTATTCCGTGTATAAAGGATTTGGTGCCGTCAATCGGGTCGAGTATCCATTGCACGGGGCTGTCCTGGTTCAAATGCCCGTGTTCTTCGCCCAACACACCATGACCGGGATACTTTTTCAAAATCATTTCCCTCATGATATCCTCGGCTTCCCGATCAGCCACCGTAACCGGCGTATCATCGGCTTTGCGCTCCACTTCAAACTCCTTCCTGAAATAGTTCAGGGTATGGTCCCCGCCCCGTCTGGCTACCGTTTTGGCAAAAGTCAGCAGATCTTCAGTTTTTGGGATCATGAGTAGTGTTTAGAAGGTTTTTCTGCACGAAAGGTAATATAAGGCGGGAAGGATTACAAGGAACCCTCATCCATATAATTCCCTGAAAATTTGCAGGAGGGATTCCAGGTCTCTGTCCCCGACTTCAAAATGAAAGGTGGCGCGGATAGTACGCGGGCCAAAGGGAACCATGTGAATACCATGACCGGCCAGTTCAGCCAGGACGGGATCAGTGCTGCCGTTTTTTACATCAAACAGGACTATGTTGGTAACCACAGCCTCCGGATCGATCTCAAAAGGATCAAGCTCGCCTATGACATCGGCCAACTGCCGGGCCCGACGGTGATCTTCAGCAAGCAGGGGATAGTGATTATCTACGGCATATTCAGCGGCGGCTGCGAGTATGCCAACCTGACGCATTCCTCCGCCGAGCACTTTGCGCATGCGATAGCCCCGGCTGATCAGCTCCTTACTGCCCAGTAGCATGGATCCCACAGGTGCACCCAGCCCTTTGCTGAAACAAACCGACAGGGTATCGGCTGTTTTTCCGAAAAATTCAAGGTCTGTGTCCGTTGCCAGGGCGGCATTCCAGATCCTGGCCCCGTCGAGATGGACGTACAGGTTTTCGACCTCAGCCATTTTCCTGATATCCAGCAATGCTTCCCGGCTGTAACAGGTCCCGCCCCCTTTATTGGCACTGTTCTCCAGGGCGATTACACTGGTTCGGGGATCCCAGTCATTTTTGTTACGGACGCCAAGGCGGATCCGGCCGGCATCGAGTATGCCGTTTTCACTTTCCAGGGTATGGAGCTGGACGGAAGAGATCAGACCGGCCGCTGCGGATTCATAATTGAACAGGTGGCTCAGCTTGTCTGTGATGACCTCGTCGCATGGGCGGGTCAGCAAATTCAATGCGAGTTGGTTGCCCATGGTTCCGCTTGGTACGAACAGGCCGGCTTCCATTCCAAACCGTTCCGATATTTTCTTTTGGAATGCATTTACAGTGGGATCTTCTTTAAAAACATCATCCCCGACCTCGGCTTCAGCCATGGCCTTTCTCATCCCGGGAGTGGGTTTGGTTACCGTATCGCTTCTTAAATCAATCATTGCAGATTGTTATTTGACTTTTTCCCGGAACCCGGTTTCTGCAAGCAGATCCTCAACCTGGGTGGCCGCCGCCTTTCTCGGCCGTATGGTCCTGGTTTGCCCGTCTGCGGTCACTAATACCTCGGCGGGCAGTGCACGGCGGTTATAATGCGATGCCATGGTCATGCCATAGGCTCCGGCGTCACGGAAAGCCAGAAGGTCGCCGATTTCCGTTTTGGGAAGGATGCGGTCTACGGCAAGTATATCGCCGCTTTCACAGATATTGCCTGCCACATCATACACATGGTCTGCCTTCTCCAACGGACGGGTAATATTGACCACATGGTGATAGGCTGCATATAATGCGGGTCTTAACAAGTGGTTAAATCCCGTATCCGTCCCCAGGAACACTTTATTACCCTGATCCTTAACCGTATTGACCCGGGTCATCAGCACGCCGGCCCGGGCAATGAGCCATCGGCCGGGTTCAAAATAGTAGGTAACCGGGCGCTCACGGTTCTTAAAATCATTTCTCAAAATTGGTTCGACCAGGCGGGAAAAATCGTTCAGGGAAAATTCTTTGTCACCGGGACGATATGGCACAGGTATCCCCCCGCCGAAATTGATTGCTTCCAGGTCCGGTAATTGAGAGGCGGCCCGGATCAGGATCTCCATAGCGGTCTTAAAGTTTTCCGGCCTTTGTATGCCACTTCCAATGTGAGCGTGAAGTCCGGTTATACGCACATTGTGCCGTTTGGCCAGGGCCATACACTCATCCAGTAAATCAACACGGATGCCGAACTTGCTGTCTTTGTTCCCGGTGATCACTTTGCTGTGATGTCCATCGCCAATATCCGGATTGATCCTGATACTGCAGGATTCGCTATGAGGATGCTTGCAAAATGTTTCGAGGCGGGACAGGGATCCGATGTTCAGGGTTACGCCGGCTTCAATGGCCCCCTGCATTTCGGCATCGGTCATGTTATTTTCCGTATAAAAAATTTTGACCGGGTCATCCACAAACTGCAGTCCGAGCAGAACTTCTTCATAACTTACCGTGTCAAATCCAAAGTTCTCCGACTGGAACAATTCCAGTATAAAGGGATTGTCGTTCGCCTTCATAGCATACAGCCATTGCACGGGCAGACCCTGAAAAATGGTTTTTACACTTTGACATCGATCATGAATGGTACGCTCATCATAACAATACACCGGTGTACTTTCGACGGCTGAAATTTTCTCAAGAAGCTCAAACGAAATTGGAAATTTGGGATCAGACAAATGCGTATTTATTATATGATTTAACTATAGTAAACCTTAACTTAAAGGCTATATTATTTTGATGATTACCTGTTAAAAACCGATCAAACTTACGGAATATTTTGCACACTGTTTGCCGGTTTTCTTAACCACCAAAACCGATTAATTAGTTGGCCCCTTTTTTAACCCCGATGATCCCAATCCGGATTGATTTATGAAATCAGTTCTTAAGTTTTTTTTGTTGATTGCAATTCTGATAACCGGGTTCGTGCTAATGGCCGTTTATCTGACTTTCTTCAACCCCAGGCCCGGTTATAACAAGGATGTGCAGGCAGAGGGCATCCGCAGCGAAGTAACCGTTCACAGAGACGATTATGGGGTCCCCCACTTGTTTGCCTGCAATGAAGATGATCTGTATTTTGCTTTGGGTTATGTGCATGCCCAGGACAGAATCTGGCAAATGACCTTGTCTCAGATGACGGCCGAAGGACGCTTTGCTGAATTTTTGGGAGAAAATTTTATTAGCCTTGACCAATATTTGCGGGTTCTCGGTTTTCAGAAGACAGCAGCCACAATTTGGCAGGAAATGCCAGCGGACCAGCAAAAGGTATTGGAATCGTATGCTGCAGGCGTAAATGCCTTTGCCGCTCAAAATAAGAACCGTTTGCCCATTGAGTTTGCCCTCAGCGGGATACGCCCCATCCCCTGGACTCCCCGCCATTCCATAGCTTTAAGCCGGATATTTGCCTGGGAAATGAATACAAGCTGGTGGAGCAAGGCCGTTATGGGCCACCTTCAGACGGCTATGGATCCCGGGACCTTTGAAAAATTCTTTCTACAGGCTCCGGACACTACCCTGACGCAATCCGGTGCTGACCGGATAATGGATGAATCGCTTTTGCCTTTTCTGGCTCAGGAAAACCAAATGCGGGAATTCTTCGGTACTTCAGGAAATGCGGTCGGAAGCAATGCCTGGGTTGCCGGTGGGTCCATCACCGGATCGGGCTTTCCCCTGCTGGCCGGAGATCCTCATCTCGGCCTCAGCATGCCGGCAAAATGGTACGAAGTCCATCTCAACCTGAACGGCAACAATGTCTCGGGAGCCACGATCCCGGGAGCGCCCGTCATTATCATGGGTCAGAATGATTTTATGTCCTGGTCCCTGACTAATATTATGGCCGATGACACCGATTTTTTTGTCGAGAAACGGCATCCCGACGACCCGGAAAGATATCTGGCCGACTCCCTGGACCATGCTCCTGTATATGAAGATATCGTGACCGTCCGGGAAATCATCAAAGTCAGGGACAGCGAAGAGGTGCTCAATGAAATCCGGTATACGGAAAACGGCCCGGTCATATCGGATATTCATCATAAGCCCGGGCTGCCGGGTAATGAGCTGGTTTCCATGCGCTGGACCGGTCATGATGCAAGCAATGAACTGGGCGTATTGTATGGCATTAACTGGGCCGGTTCCTTTGAGGAATTCCAGGGACTGCTTCCTGATTTTAAGGTTCCGGGCATGAACATTCTGTATGGGGACTACAGCGGCAATATCGCCCTGTATGTGCTTGGAAATTTTCCCCAGCGAACAAACCCATTGAACTTCAGGCGGGGGTGGTCCCCCGATGATGACTGGCAGGGCTATATCCCGTTCGACCGGCTTCCGCATACCGTCAATCCCGATGCCGGATGGATAGCCAATGCCAACAACAAGCTTCACGATGATGATTACCCGTATTATATTACCTCTTTCTGGAGTTCCTCCTCCCGGTTTGACCGGATCAGGTCCTTATTAGTCCAGGGCGGCGATAGTCTGGCGGTCTTCGATTTTATGGAAATGCAAAACGATATCTATTCAGAGCATGCCCGCGACGTTACCGAACTGATCCTGCCCATCCTTGCTGAGGCAGCCAATGATGAACAGATCCGGACCGCCCTGTCCTACCTGAATAACTGGGACTTCAAATATGCCAAAAATGCGGGAGCCGCATCCATTCTTGATGTGTTCTTCATGAAACTCGGCGAGAATACCCTGAAAGATGAAATGGGTTCGCAGGCCTATGAGAGTTTTGTTCACCTCGAGTATCTGCCGGTGAATACCCTGCTGCAGCTTCTGGAGGAAAGTGTAGCTTCAACCAAACCGGCCATTACCAATGACGAGGTTCTGAACAGCATGAAAGAAGCCATGACTTTTTTAGAGGATTCCCTTGGGACCCAGTCGTATGAATGGCGGTGGGAAAACCTGCATACCCTGACGTTCAAACCGCCCTTTTTCAACCAGGCATCCGATGCGGGGGCCGGGAAAACCAGCCGGCTCATCATGAAGAATATTCTCAGCCGGGGACCCTATCCGGTTAGCGGCCATGGAATGAGCATAAATACCGGACAATACAGTTGGGGAGAGCCCTTTACCATGACCCTCGGGCCGTCTATAAGGCGTGTAGTGGATCTGTCTGATCTGCAGAAATCATATTCCGTTTTATCCACCGGACAGTCGGGCAACCCGATTTCAAGGCATTACGACGACCAGATCCCGCTTTGGCTCGAGGGCCGGTACCGTACCTTTTACCATCATCAGGACGGGCTGTCCAATTACCGTCAAAATACCCTGATCATTAGGCCTCAACCATGAATTACCTGGCCGTTCTTGACTATGACCACCTGGATAATGCTTTGTTCCTGCAGTCGTTTGCAGAAGCATTGTCAGCACAGAAAAATACAAGGGGCATCATACTGCACGGTGACAGCCGGTATACGGAACGGCTGATCCAGACCGGCATGCTGACGGACGATGCCCGAAAACGCAGTTCCAAAGACCTGAATCACAGGCTGGTGGCCTTGCTGGCCGACAGCGGGGTTGCGGCCGTGGGAATCAATGCCTATCAGCGCCGAACGGTTCGCTATGACGGATCTGTTCTCACCCCTGACCGTACCTTCCTGACCGGTTTTCCCCAGGATTCCCATTTGCTGCTGTCCAATTTGGTAGAAGACACCCGGTCTGCCGCCCCTTTGCCCTATGACCTGGCCGAGATGGCCCGCAGCCTGTACCGGCTGCTTGATCTGGATGAACTTTTCGTTTTCCCGAAAAATGAATCTGCTGAAATCCCCCTCACGGAAAGCGCCCATTTGCTGCCGGAAGATCTGCAGAGGCTAAAACCTCCCTACCGCCTGGTTTCCTTCAGGTCCTTCGGCAGGCTGCCGGACCTGAAGGAAACCAGGCTGATAGAGTGAACAGGCTATTCTTTCGTGATCTTCTTTTTTGAAGGTGGTTTTTTTTCGGGCGTTTTGCTGGTCGTCTTTGCCTTTGATTTTGTTTCTCCGGCCGGGACATCCTCAGTTACGGCCTCTTCCGCCTCTTTTTTCTTCTTGTTCAGCTGGCCGTTAACCGATTTACCCTTAACTTTCGTCACGCCGTTTTCCAGCGTAACCGGGTAGTTTCCGTAGGGCCGTTCCCCTAGCAGCTCAATTAAATCACGGGCCCCGAGGATCTCTCTCTTAAGCAAAGCCTGGGCCAGTATTTCCAGTTTATCTTTTTTCTTAGTCAGCATCTTCCTGGTCAGCTTATAGTTGGAATCGATTATCTTTTTCACCGCATCATCGATTTTCTGAGCTGTGGCATTGGAATATTTTTTACTGAATCCGTATCCGTCCGGGTTCCCCGTATCGTGATATGAAATATTTCCCAGATCTTCGCTCATTCCGTATTCGGCAACCATGGCAAAAGCCAGTTTGGAAATCCGTTCCAGGTCATTCTGAGCCCCTGTCGATATTTTGCCAAATATGATCTCTTCGGATACCCGCCCTCCCAGAAGTGCACATATTTTTTCATTAAGCTCTTCGGTAGTCATCAGGAAGCGATCTTCCAGAGGAGTCTGCAGGGTGTACCCCAAAGCGGCAAGTCCACGCGGGACAATGCTCACTTTCAAAACAGGGTCCGTATGCTCAAGATACCAGCTTACAATGGCATGGCCTGCCTCATGATAGGCAACGATGCGCCGCTCGTTGGGACTGATCAATTTATTTTTCTTTTCAAGGCCGGCCACGACACGCTCAATGGCATCCTGGAAATCCACCATCTCAACGAAGTTTTTGCTTCTGCGGGCGGCCAGCAAAGCGGCCTCATTGCACAGGTTAGCCAGCTCGGCGCCGGCAAAACCCGGAGTTTGAGAGGCCAGCAGATTCAAATCCACATCTTTCCCAACGGTGATTTTTTTCAAATGAACATCCAGCACCGCAATACGTCCGTTCAGGTCCGGGCGGTCGATAAGGATCTGACGGTCAAAACGGCCGGGTCGCAGCAGTGCTGAATCCAGAACATCGGGCCGGTTACTGGCGGCCATGATGATTACCCCCTTTTCGGTCTTAAAGCCATCCATCTCGGAGAGAAGCTGGTTCAGGGTATTTTCCCTTTCATCGTTTGAGCCCATCATCTGGCTTTTACCCCGGCTTCGCCCGATGGCATCAATCTCATCGATAAAAATGATGCACGGAGCCGACTCTTTGGCCTGCTTAAACAGGTCACGAACCCTGGCTGCACCTACACCTACGAACATTTCGACAAAATCGGATCCACTGAGGCTGAAAAACGGAACATCGGCTTCGCCGGCTGTCGCTTTTGCCATAAGGGTTTTACCCGTACCGGGAGGGCCGACCAGCAAGACACCCTTGGGAATATTTCCGCCCAGTTTAGTGAATTTTTTGGGATTTTTAAGAAACTCCACGACTTCCTCAACCTCTTCCTTGGCTTCCTCAAGTCCCGCTACATCATTGAAATTAATCTTGTTTTCGCTTTGCTTATCATAAAGTGAAGCTTTGCTCTTTCCGATGTTGAGCACCTGAGAACCAGGATTCATTCTTTTGAAGATGAATACCCAAAATGCAATGATCAGGGCTATGGGTATAAGCCAGGTTAAAGCGCCGCCGAACCAATTTTCATCGATTTTTGCATCATATTGCACCCCATGCTCATCCAGTACAGGGCGAAGCTCGTCGCCGTCTATCATGGTTGCCGTAAACCCGTAGGTGGTCTCTTCCGTGCCCATCATCCACTGTGATTCTTCCCGTTGGTTATAAGGAACCAGACCGTCTTCAACGGCCTGCTCTTTATACACACCCTGTATGTCGATACTGTTAACGATCACTACCTTTTCGACATAGCCTTGCTTTACGTGGTCAAGAAACGTGCTGTACTCAACACGATTGGACGCATCGGGATTAAATGAGAAGTAGGGTATGGTTAATAAAACCAGTAAGAGGAGAACATATATCCAAATCGGAAATTTCGGATTTTTGCTATTCTTTGCTGATTTGGGATTATTAGTATTTTTACTTTTTGGTTTTTCTGACATTAATTTTTTGGCTTTTCTATCAATTCGTTAACTAAATATAATAATTTAATACTACAATCTTTTCATAAGATTGATACACAATACGTTATAATAAGATTGCTAAACCGGCTGTTAAATCTTTGTTTTTCTTAATACCCAAACGCCCATGCTCTTCATTTTATTGAAAGAATTGGCATATTGGTTTCAGGATCCCGGCTTCCAGACCTCTCCTTCGGCAGATTGAAAACAGATGGCCCCTTTATCGTCGGTTATTTTACCGATCACGACAAAATCCTGGAATTTTTTGGAGAGTTTTTCAACATCCTGCTTTGGCAAGGTAAATAAAAGTTCATAATCTT
This sequence comes from Balneolales bacterium, assembly GCA_040905685.1. Classification (GTDB taxonomy): domain Bacteria; phylum Bacteroidota; class Rhodothermia; order Balneolales; family Natronogracilivirgulaceae; genus JBBDMU01. Next base: position 31,854 of record JBBDRB010000005.1, read on the forward strand.
CTCCTCCGTACATGGCATACCGGTCGGCATCCTCGCTCATTTCTTCCGCTACGCTCCTGGTCTTGAGATGAATAGGAAGAGCCGCTTCATAAATATAGGCCCCATATGCCGATTCGGGAAACAGCCTCTGCAATTCGGAAACGAGTCCCTGGCTGATATCGGTCATGGCCGTAGGTTTAACGGATAATTCTTCAAACGCATTGATAACATCATATCGGGCCAGAGGCACAAGCTGCCGTTTTACTACATATTCATAGGAACTCAGGTCGGGCTGCATGGTTTCCACGCCTTCATCCTTCCAATGCTGCTTTTCCCGCAAAAGGATATTCAGGCCGGCAATAGCCCCGCCCAGGTCACCGCTTACGCAGATGGCATCGTCCGGTTTAAATCCGTTTCGCATGGTAATATTATTTTTGGGAGCCGACCCTGAGGCCGTAACCGAAATAACCAAAGCGCCGCCGGTTGCCCCTATATCCCCGCCTGACAGCTGGCACTGGTAATCGCGTGTGGCCAGATCTATGCCATGATACAGATCATCAATCATTTCAACTGAAAACCGGTTGGGCAGCGACAGGTTTACCAGCACGGCTTCGGGACGCGCATTCATTGCATAGATATCACTGACGGCGGCCGTTATCACTTTTGATCCCAGGTGATGGAGGGGGGTAAAGGTAAGGTCAAAATCCACACCTTCAACCATGCTTTCACTTGACAGCACCGTCACCCTGTCCTTATCCTGAGCGATAACCGCAGCATCGTCGCCTATACCTGTCATTACAGCCTCGTGACGGTTTAACCTTTTATCCTGAATTCGTTTTATAAGTCCAGTTCGGCCAAGAGACTGGACGGTTGTAAATTCCGGTTTAGCCATGGTTTACTGCCCTGTTTGAATAGTGTATATTCCTGAAAATAAAAATGTCATCCCAAATAACATCCGGGATGACATTAACCAATAGAAGTCCTGCAGCGCAACGATGTGGAAGAGATCAGATTTCGCGAAGGGTGGAATAGTTGATCCTTAATGTTCCGGCTTCCCGAAGTTCTTCCTGCACGTCACTGACCAATCCCATTTCAGAAGTTTCATCAACCCGTAAGGAAACAATGAGCCTCGGTTCTTCAATTAACTTATCATACATCAGCCTTCTGATCTCCACCAGGTCACCAACCAGGGCATCGTCAATCTGTACGCTGGTTTGTCCAAAATTACCACCGCCCAGGATTTCAGGACCGATCCAAATATAGCTTACCAACCGTTTTTGTTCGATTTTCTCTATATTTTCCGCATCGGTAAAATCAACCCTGACCAGCAATTCAACTTCTCTCAATACGGTAACCACCATAAAGAAGATCAGGAGCATGAAGATAATGTCCGGCATGGCCGAAGTGGGTACGGCCTGTTTGGTTTTAGCTTTTTTCTTAAATTTTGACATAAGGTATTAAAAGGTTATTGTCCCTGGTCAGGTTCGGCCAGCGAAATGTTTTCAGGGTACATCTGGCGCACCTGATTCTCATCGCGCGTAACACGGTCACTGTACTGACTATACGTCTCACCGGTTAACTGTCTGGTTGCATTATCCCTTAACTCTTTATAGGCTCCCCTTACCTCATCCAGCATATCAATAAAACTGTCATAGGCCGTCTGCCGGTCCGTTTTAATGGAGACAATAGCCTGTTGAGGAGACTCGGAAAGGTCTGGATCCTGATTTCTGTTCTGATTATCCACAAAATCCATCACCCGGTCCTTAACCTCGGGAAGGCTGACCGGGTCACCGTTCATGAGTATCTGACCCTGGGCATTCACCAGAATGTTAAGCAGGTTTCTTTCCCTGATTGGCGGCGGTTCCTCATCCGGATCGGGTGGAGGCGGCAGTTGCATACCTATCCCAGTATCCACATCAATAGTGGTAACAACAAGGAAGAAGATCAGCAGCAGAAAGGCAATATCGGCCATGGAAGCCGATGGTATTTCATTGTCCGATCTGCTATTTCTTTTTTTAGGAAACATGATTTTCGCTGTTTAGATCTTGAATGTGCTCCGGACTCCGGAAACGAATATAAACAATACCATCGTTGCCAAAGCCACCAGCATAGTTAAAAGGCCGGCCTCTGTAAGTGACCCCATGGCCAGATAGGCAACGATAAAGATCAGAAACGGTACAAAGAAAGTGGCGATCTGCGCCAGCTCATGCTTTCCATTGTAGATGTTGACGATGCCAAAATAAGACATTCCCAGGATACCGATAGCAATCAGCGCTATCATCAAACCCATCGAAATTGCGACAGACATAATTCCCCTAAACTTTAGTTATGGTTTATTCACCTGATGGTGACGATGGCTTTTGTTTTTCCAGTTCAGCTTCCTCTTCTTCGGTGAGCAGTGACCGGCCTTGTCCCAGCAAAGCAATGGAATCGACAAGTACTATGGAGCTTTCTTCCATATCCACCACTAAACGGTCGATTTTGGAGACGCAGTAGTTATAGCCTACCTGAAGAATAATCCCGGCAACCAGACCGCTGGCCGTGGTAAGAAGGGCTACTTTAATACCACCGGCAACCAAACTCGGAGAAATATCCCCGGCAGCCTCGATCGCATCAAATGCCTGGATCATCCCGATAACCGTACCGGTAAACCCGAGCAGTGGTGCCACGGCAATACCTAATGACAACCAAACCAATCCGCGTTCCAGGAAACTCATTTCGATGGAACCGTAGGCGGCGATGGCTTTTTCAGCCGCGTCAATGCCCTCATCGGCTCTTAATAAACCAGCCTGAAAAACCGATGCAACAGGGCCCCTGACTTCAGAACAAAGTTCTTCTGCTTCTTTGATACCGCCATGCTGCAAAGCATCCTTAACGTCCAATACAAAAGCTCTTGTATTAATATCCGCTCTGTTAAGCGTAATAAGTCGTTCGAGGAATATGGCAAGTCCTATGATTAAGGTGATTAACACCGGCCACATAAAAGCTCCACCTTCATTAAAATAGCCTACTAACATGTTAAACAATCCCTCTTCTAACGCGCCCTGGAAGAGAAAAACGCTAAACGACAAGGTCATAAAAATTCTCCGATTGTTACGTGATATTTGTAATTAAAAAATTTGATAAAAGAGGATAGACTATTTTAAAATTAATGTCAAAATAACTTTAAGCAAACTCTTAAAGATTTTCGGGGATGCGACTCCCTGGCTTTTCTAAACAATAAGGTGTCTTCATCTTCCGGTTAAACTTCACTTTAAGTGAAAATTTCATAATTCTTAAAGCCGGCGAGGATCTTTATGGATGCATTATGCGGGTAAAAGAGCCTCCTGACGGCATGTTTTACGGTTGGCCGTTTATATATACAGGTATGCCTGATCGTTGCTCTCCCGGTTTTATTCCGTATTGTTCATAACAGGCTGTATTAAATGTTAGAATTTCCTTAACCTTGCGGACACATGAATAAATTAATCGCTTTCATCTGCATACTCCTTTTCCTCGGGGGCTGCCGCGCGGGTCAGGAAATTACTGCCGATCCCGAACCCCCGCAGCCACGGCCCCCTCTTATTGATCGTGAATTGTTTTTCGATGCCCCGGCCTATGACCAAGCCCGGATCTCACCCGACGGTAATTATGTATCCTTTCGCAAGCCGCTGGACGGGATGATGAATATATGGGTTAAAGGCATTGATGAACCCCTTGAGGCCGCACGCCCAATGACCTCAGATACTACGCGACCGGTAAGCGGTTATTTCTGGAGTCGTGACAGCCGGTTCATCCTTTACGTGCAGGATAAGGGCGATGGGGACCTCCATATATTGGCCGTAGATCACCTCGAAGTACCCGAAGCCGGAAACCAATCACCCCCTGCCCGGGATCTGACCGATATCGGTGAAGTGCGTGCGCAAATTTTAGCCGTGCCCCGTGATGATCCCGATTATATCATCATCGGCTTAAATGACAGGGATCCCCGCCTGCATGACGTCTACCGCTTGCACCTGGAAACCGGAAACAGGGAAATGCTGATCGAAAATAAAGAGAATATATCGGGCTGGTATTTCGATGAGGCCGGGAATATCCGGAATGCCATCCGGCAAACTCCCGATGGCGGCACAGAAATACTTGCCATAGACGGCGATCAGCTCGACAGGGTCTATTCTGTCAACGCGGAGGAAAGCGCCACTATCATTCGCTACCATGAGGATTATGAACGGGTCTACATGGTCACCAATAAGGGAGATGCGGATCTGTCCAGGCTCGTACTCTTCAACCCCGGAACCGGTGAAGAGGAGCTGGTTGCCGTTGATCCGGAAGAGGAAGTTGATTTTGGCGGAGTTGTATTCTCGGATGCCACCAATGAGATACTGGCTACCTGTTTTACGGGTGAGCGGCAGCGTATTTACCCTGAAAATGCTGGCTTTGAGCATGATCTCCGTACCATTCGAAATAAGGTGGGTGAAGGGCAGATCACCATCGGTTCACAAACGGCGGAAGAGGATATCTGGATCGTTAATGTCAGCAAAGATACGGATCCGGGATCAGCCTATGTTTATGACCGGAACAATGAACAGCTGGAGCTGCTGTATCAATCCCGGCCCAACCTGGATTCCGATCATCTTTCCGTCATGCAATCCATCCGCTACACGGCCCGTGACGGAATGGAAATTCCAGCCTACCTGACCCTGCCCAAAGGGGTGCCGCATGAAAACTTACCCCTGATCGTCCATCCTCATGGGGGACCGTGGGCCAGGGATACCTGGGGCTATGATCCTACCGCCCAGTTTCTCGCAAATCGGGGTTATGCCGTGCTCCAACCCAATTTCCGGGGCTCGACCGGTTACGGAAAAGCCTTTCTTAACGCCGGCAACAAAAAATGGGGCACCGGAGCCATGCAGCACGACATCACCGACGGCGTGGAATACCTGATAGATCAGGGCATTGCCGATGCCGGCCGCACCGGTATCTACGGCGGCTCGTATGGCGGGTACGCCGCCCTTGCGGGGTTGGCTTTTACGCCGGACCTGTATGCCGCAGGCGTCTCTTTCACCGGACCCTCAAATATCATCACCCTCCTGAATTCCATACCCCCCTGCCCGGATCCCGTCAGAAAAACGTTCAGCGTTCGTGTAGGCGATCCCGATGACCCGGCAGACCGGGAAAGGCTCATCGAACAATCGCCCCTGTTCTCCGCTGAACAGATGAAGGCTCCGCTTATGATAATACAGGGAGCCAATGACCGGCGGGTGATGAAAACCGAGTCCGACCAGATCGTCGCTGCCCTGGGAGATCTTGGCCGGGAAGTCGAATACCTTGTTGCACCTGATGAAGGACATGGTTTTGCAGACAGGGTAAACCGGCTGGCGTATATCGCTGCCATGGAGCGTTTTCTTTCCGTTCACCTCGGTGGCCGGTATCAGCAAAGCATGGACGATGAGGTCTGGCGGCGCCTGGGTGAAATCCGCGAAACTATCACGGCCATTTCCCTGCCGGATAATGGAATAGACCGCCACGAAGCTAAAACTGCTCCCCTGCCCGCCGTATCCGGCCAGCGGTTACGGTCCGGGACACTTGAATATGCCTCCCGGCTTGAAAGCCAGGGCGAGGAACTCGAAATGGATGTGACCCGCAGCCTGTCCAGGGAAAACTATAACGGGCAGCCTGTCTGGCGTCTGGTTGAGCATGCCCGAATGCCCATGGGCGAGATCAGGGATACCATAGATGTCCGCCGTGACAACCTTTTGCCGGTAAGGCGCTCTACCCTTCAGGGCCCAATGACCCTTGACATCCACTACTCAGAGACCGGCATCGACGGAAATATCACACAGTCCGGCAGAATAACCCCCCTGAGTGCAGATCTGGATGCTCCCGTATTTGCCGACGGAAGCGGATTGCACCTCACCCTGAGCCTGCTGCCCCTGACCGAAACTTACGCCACGACCTTCCGCATATATGATGTAATAAGCCTGGAAGTTAAGCCTATGCATCTGGAGGTCATCGGCTCGGAAACCATCACCGTGCCGGCGGGTTCCTTCGAGACCTTCAAAATTGAAATAACCCCGTTGGATAATGATTCCGGAAAGCAGACGGTCTGGATTGGCAGCGACGCGTCAAGGAATGTAATTCGCGTCAGGGCCGTACTCCCCGGCGAGATGGGCGGCGGCAGCATCGTCACCGAACTGGTTCAGGGGAACCGGTAATTATAGAGAATACAATCCCTATATCGTTCGAACGTCCCGGGACCGATGCGCTGCAGGAGCAGTGAACCTGAGTATTTGCCGGCGAAAAACCACAAACGTCAGGGAGCATACGATCAGGACAACCCCCGCCAGCAGGAACGTGGCCTTCAGGCCAAAGGCTATGCCCATGGGCTGGCTCAGCAGCGGGGAAAGGAACTGGCCCAGGAACACGGCTGTGGTAAGGCCCCCCACGGCCCTTCCGCGGATAGCCTGAGCCACTTCCGTGGTCAGCCAAACGTTCAGATTGGGGAACATCAGCCCCATTCCCAGTCCGCATATAGCCAGTCCGCCAAGTATAAATCCGTAACTGTCTGCCAGGCTTATGATCACATATCCTACTCCCATCAGCCCGAACGTCAGGCCCAAAATGGGGATATTGCCCATGCGGATGCGGATGCGGCCGAAGGACAGCGCCGTGATGGTCCCGAACAGGGTGGATACGGCAATGGCCAGTCCGCTCGCTGTCGGTCCGGCATCAAACAGCACTTCCAGGTAATAGGGAATTTGCAGGGGAATGATATAAAAGATAATCATCCCGAATAATGCCACGGTAAAAATAAAGGCCAACAAATTAACGGGCTTGCTGTCCGGGGGATGCCCGGCTTCTTTTCCCGGCTTTGCGGCGGCCTCTTTCGACCGGTCGGGTTCAGGCAGTGAGATCAGGATCAGGGGAACGAGAACCAAAGCAAAAAGATAAACCGTGAACGGCCATCGCCAGCCCACTTCGGCGAGATACCCGCCTCCCACCAGAAAAACGACCCCTCCAAGACTCATAAAGGCGGCTTGCCAGCCCATAAAGCGTGCCCGTTCCATGCCCGAATAATAATCGGCGATCAGCGTGGTGGCGCTGGTCATCGCCCCGGCCACAGCTACGCCGAGCAATGCCCGGCCAATCAATATTCCGGTAATGGAATCCAGATAAAATCCTGAGCTGCCCGCTATTCCATAGATGACCATGGAAGGTATAAGCAGATACTTTCTGCCCCACCGGTCCACGATCATTCCGCAGACAGGGGCAGCAATCACAATAAGCAGGGCCGGCATGGTCAGAACAAGGCGAACCCAGAGTCCGGCGTTGTCCAATCCGGCAAAATGAGCCTGCATGGCAGGCAAGGCCGGGGCAATGGTAGCGCCCGACATTACCGTGAGGCTGCTAACGAGAAGTAGGGATAACCTGGTTCGAAAGGTACCGGAATGCATGAATTACCAGATCCTCACCCGCAGGTCTTCGGACCGGTACAGGGAATCAGTGGACTGCACATTGAACGCGTCATAAAATTCCGGCATATTGGAGAGAACACCCAGAACCCGGTACTCTCCCGGGGCGTGCGGACCCGTCATGATTTGCCTGCGCAGGGCTTCATCGCGATACCGGGTTCGCCAGATCTGGCCCCAGCCCATGAAGAAACGCTGATCGCTGTCCCATCCTTCGATCACCGGACCTTCTTCGCCGTTCAGGGAGTTATGGTAAGCCCGGTACGAGACATTGACGCCGCCGAGATCGGCTATGTTCTCTCCCAGACCGAGAGCTCCGTTGATAAACATGTCGTCTATGGGATTATAGGCATTGTACTGCTCTACCATCAATTCCGCACGGGCGTTAAACTGTTCTTCATCCTCTTCGGTCCACCAGTCCCGCAGGTTGCCTTCCCCGTCTGACCGGCGGCCCTGATCATCAAATCCATGGCTGATCTCATGGCCGATTACTGCACCTATTCCGCCGTAATTCACGGCATCCTCTGCATTTACGTCGAAGAACGGGGGCTGCAATATAGCGGCAGGAAACACGATCTCATTCAGCGTAGGATGATAATATGCATTAACCGTTTGCGGCGTCATTCCCCATTCTTCCCGGTCGACTTCTTCACCCAGACGGTCCAGATCCCTTTCGTATTCACAGATGGCCGACCGCCGGTAATTTCCTGTAAGATCATCGGCTTCAATTTCCAGGCAATCATAGTCCCGCCATACTTCGGGCTGGCCGATTTTGGCCTTAAAGTTGGAAAGCTTCAGCAAAGCCTCTTCTTTGGTATCCTCTCCCATCCATTCAAGCTCGACGATGGACTCTTCGAAAGCGACCATGAGGTTGCCGATCAGCTCATCCATGCGGTCGCCGGCTTCCTGAGGAAAATGCCGGTCCACATATTCCTTGCCGACCATGAAGCCGAGTGTGTTTTCAACGGCCGATGCTCCCCGTTTTTCCCGGGCCCGCTGTTCCTGCTGACCGTTTAATATGCGTCCGTAAAAGTTAAAGCCGGCTTCATCGAACTCACTGCTTAAATTCGAGGCATTGCTTCGGATCAGATGAAAACGCAAATAGAGTTTCCAGTCATCCAGGCTGATGTCCTTAAACGTATCGGCGAAAGAGGTGAAGTAGGTGGGCTGGCGCACTACAATTTCCCGGAGATCTTCGAATCCCGCAGCTTCGGCGAACCCTGTCCAGTTAAAGTCCGGGGTCAGTTCAGCCAATTCTGAAAATTCCATTTTATTATAGGTTGCCTGCCGGTTGCGGTTCTGCACCCGGGTCCAGTGCATGCGGGCAATCTTTGTTTCAACATCAACGACACGATCGGCCGCATTCTCGCCATTCTCCCAGCCGGCAAGGTCCCAGAATTCGGAGATCATGTTCTTATAATGGCCTATAAGCGTCTTGCTTTGCTCATCTTCGCCCAGATAGTATTCCCGGTCTGGCAGGCCCAGGCCGGATTGGGAGGTATAGGTGATGTACCGGTCGGCTTGCATCTGATCCTGGCTGACGAAAAGGGAAAGCGGACTCCCAAAACGGTATTGCTGCGCTTCTCCCCAGAACAGGACCAGCTCATCAGGATTTTCGAGGGAGCTGATTTGATCCAGATCCGTTTGCAGAGGAGAAATGCCCAGCTCATTTATGCGATCCGTATCCATGAAGGATCGATACATATCCCCCATTTTCTGCCCATTGCTGCCCTGCTCTGCTTCCCGGCCCGCCATTTCCTGAATAATGTCGAGCACATGCTGCTGCGACCGCTCCAGCAACTCATCGAAACTTCCCCAGCGAGACCGGTCGGAGGGTATTTCCGTCTGGTCCAGCCAGGTCCCGTTCATATACCTGTAGAAGTTATCCTGCGGACGAGCGGTGGTATCCATATTCTCCACGTTAATGCCTGATTCGCGGGGGGCTTTTTGTGGTGCACAGCCCAGGCTCAGTAAAATGACCACAGGCAGGAGGATTAAAAGACAGCGTTGCTTCATAAATTCAGGTATTAAAGTATGGGAAAAAGAATAGAGTATACAAACTCCGCCGGAGCCTGCATTATTTTACAGGGTCCCGGCGATTTTACAGGGTCCCGTGCAGCCTCAATACCGGAACGAACGAATCTATGGCAGCGGCGTTCCGGAATGTATTGAGGACGGGTTCAAAGGCCAGGTCGAAATCCAGGTTAAAGGCCTGGTCCGGGCGTGACGGATTGCGCAGGGCACGCCGCAGTGAAATGGCATATCCGGCCAGGCCGCCGACGGCGGCGCTGATTTGCTGACCGGCACCCGGGCCCATGATCAGTAATCCGGCACCGGACCCGAGCAGGTAGCTGCCCAGCGTGCCCAGCCCGACCGACAGGCCCTGCCGGTCTGTGAAAGCCTTCTTCCGGTTCAGCCGGTTCGAAAAAAGCATGCCTGCCGAGGCCCCGGCCATTATCGAGGCGGCAACCACGGTAGGTTCTTCTGCGCCGGCCAGGTTCAAAAAGCCGGAAGGCAAGACGGCTCCGAGAAAGTAGCTGGCCCGCATAAAACGCGCATTGCCAACCGTGGCATAGCTGTTCCGGGTCCAGTGATGCGATGCCCAATGACCGGCCCCGGCGGCGATCAGGTACCCGGCAGACGATGCCCTGAGGGAATTTGTGTTTTCACCCAATATAGCGGCTACCCCTATGCCCATCAGTATGCCGTAGTCCCCGGAAGCACGGAAGAAGTGAGACTGTCCTTCATTATAATCATGTTTTCTGCTGTGCCGGTAGCCATAGATCAGCCCACCCACACTGCCGGCAGTTCCCAAAAGAAGGGTTCTTCTTGCGTTATCAAATAAGTCATCAGAGGGTTCCAGCAGCCCGCTGATGGCGAAACCATGAAGCATACCCCGGTAGCCGCCATACAGCGAGGCAGAGGCATCCCCGCTTTTCAGGGTGATGTTTGAGGTGATCAAAGCCGGCACGAAATAGCCGGCCGAACTGATGATCAGATACGCGGCACCTGCGGCGGTGCCGTCTGTCACATCCAGTGCCAATGGGGCCGCCCAACCATAGAATCCGGCCGAAAGCACCGTTGTCCCGATCAGGAAACGGGTCCGGCCCTCCTGGTCTGCCACCGGGGGCAGCCCGGCTAATTGCTGTGATACCTCATTTCGCAGGCGGGCCAACTCCCGGGAGCCATAGAGAACCTGGCGTCGCTGCCGGGTGTTGTCTGTCCGGGTAAATATATTCAGCTCATAGGTATCCTCATCCACCCGGAAAAGAGTGGCTTCAATAAAACCCTCATATTCCTGAAACAAGCCAAGCTGATCCCGTAAGGACCGGTCGATTACATAAACTTCCTCCGCCCGATCAAAAGCTACCTGTTCCTGAGCCGACAGCGCCGACGGATACCATACCATGAGGATCGTTAAACAGATGGCGAATCTGATCACCCTGAAAATATTGGGACTGGATAAAAGCATGGATTAAATTAAAACTTTGGCCAACAATTACAAATAGTAAACTTCAGTGGGGGCGGACTAAAAATTTTTCAAAAAAGTTTACCTGATTTTATCTCACTTTGCGTATCATATGACCTCATTTAACAGCATGCTACCGATTCACACAGCTTTTTTTAGATGACCTATACGTTTTTTGATTTTTTACAGCTTCTGGGGGCTCTGGGATTATTCATTTTTGGGATGAAGATCTTCAGTGACGGACTCCAGAAAGTAGCCGGTAACCGGCTGCGGTCTATTCTGAAAGGCATGACCAAAAGCCGGCTGAGCGGCATAGCTACCGGATTCGGAGCCACCACCATCACCCAGTCATCGACTACCACCACGGTCATGGTGGTCAGTTTCGTCAACGCCGGACTCATCACGTTCATAGAATCAACCGGCATCATTATGGGGGCCAATATAGGCACCACGGTTACCGCCTGGATGGTTGCCGTATTCGGCTTTAAAATGAATATCACCCCCATTGCCATCAGCCTGATCGGCATTTTCTTTCCCTTTATGTTTTTCGGCCGGGACAAGCTACGCTACCTGGCCGAAGCCATGATCGGGTTCGGCATCATATTCATCGGCCTTGAATTCATAAAAGATGCCGTTCCCAATATCCAGGATAATCCGGAGATGTTCGCGGCCCTGGATGCCTATACGGATTTCGGCTTTGCATCCATCCTGATCTTTATCGTCATAGGCACCCTGCTTACCCTGCTCACCCAATCCTCATCTGCTGCCACGGCCATAACCCTGGTAATGCTGTTCCAGGGCTGGATCAATTTCCCCATTGCCGCCGCCATGATCCTGGGTGAGAATATCGGTACCACCGTCACGGCCAATATTGCCGCCACCATAGGAAACGTACACGCCAAACGGGCCGCCCGGTTCCACCTGATCTTCAATTTGGTCGGTGTGATATGGATGCTGGTCGTGCTTATGCCTTTTCTTACAGGCATCGATTATATCATGCACTATTTTCTTCCGGATGCCGGATCCGTTTTCGACGATACGGAACTGTCCCGCGCCAATGCGACCCTGGGCCTTTCTCTGTTCCATACTTCCTTCAATGTATTGAATGTGCTTTTGCTATTCGGATTGGTTCCGGCCATCATCAGGCTTGTGGAACGTATACAGCCGGAGAAAAAAGATGGGGATGAAAGTTTCCGCCTGCAGTATATTTCGGCGGGAATGATGTCCTCACCTGCCCTGTCCATCGAACAGGCCCACAAGGAAGTCGAACAATTCGGCAAACTCATCGAGAAAATGCATTTCAGCTTTTACGGCCTGTTTTTCAAGAAGCAACAGAAACAGCAAAAGTTCCTGAAGAAGATTAAGAAGCGTGAACAAATTACCGATGAAATCGAACTGGAAGTGGCGGAATACCTGACAAAAATATCCGGGTATAATTTATCCGAAGCAGCCACGCGGCGGATTCGGGCCATGCATAGCATTATCAATGACCTGGAAAGGGTCGGGGATATTTATTTCCAGATGTCCAAAACCTTTGAACAGATGGAAGCCAATGAAATTGTTTTGCCGGATGATTCCAGGGCCGAGATCTCCGAATACCTGGACCTGGTGCATAAGGCTATCAAATTGATGCGCGATAACCTTAAGGCTATCAACGGGGAAGTTGATCTGGATAAAGCCGTTATCATAGAAAATCAGATCAATGCCATGCGCGATACAATGAAGGAGGCTCATTACAAACGCCTGGAAGAAGGGGTGTACTCTACAAGAGCCGGAGTGATATTTCTGGATTATATTTCCAGGCTTGAAAAGATCGGAGATCATTTGTTCAACGTTAACGAATCCCTTGCCGGCCGAAAGCTGAAACAAGACAGGGCTATCAACGTCGGAAGGTAACCTGTACCTGTTGAAGTTCCGGATACCACATACCCTGGTTCTCATGTTCGGCCTCATGGCCCTGTCTCTGATGCTGACCTGGCTTATCCCGTCCGGTCAGTTTCAGTCGGGCGTAAACGAACAGGGACAGGAAGTGATCATCCCCGGCTCCTTTACGGAGTCCGAAGAAAAGGTCTGGTTGAGTCCGTTAGCCCTGCTCACCGTGGTCCCCCGCGCTTTGGCCGAAGCCCAGGGTATTATCTTCTTCATTCTTATCGTTGGTGGCGCTTTAGCCGTAGTCAGGGAAACGGGCGCCATCGATGCCTTTCTGGGCAAGGTTGTTGACTGGTTTGGCCATCGGCCTTTCCTGCTGATCTTTGCCGCTATGTTTACCTTTTCCCTGGCATCGGCCACCCTCGGAATGGCCGAAGAGTATATCCCCTTTGCCATCATATTGATATCGCTTTGCTCCGCCCTGCGGATGGATGCGGTTACCGCCATCGGTGCCATGGTCGTCGGCTACGGCATCGGTTATGGCATTGCCTTTATAAATCCCTTTACGGTTCTGATAGCCCAGGATATTGCCCAACTGCCCCTGGGTTCGGGAATGGGTTACCGTATGCTGCTGGTCTTTCCCTTTCTCGCCGTCGGATTCCACCATGTCTGGAAATACGCTGTTATGGTCCGCCGGGACCCTTCCCGGAGCCTGGTGTACGAAACTGGAAATTCTCAGCCCCACGAGGTACAGGACTACCCCCGGATGACCAACCGCAGGTTACTGGTACTCATCACATTTATGTTGATCCTGACCGGGTTGGTGTTGGGGATCGCCCTGGCAGACTGGTACCTGGTGGAACTCGGGGCCATGTTTTTGGGGCTGGCCATAGCGGCCGGATTCCTCTCCGGACTGGGGGCCAGTCAAACGGCCGTTATGTTTGGCAAGGGCGCGGCGGAACTGACCAGCACCGCCCTTCTTATCGGTTTTGCCCGGTCGATTGCCCTAATTCTTGAGGACGGTGAAATCCTTCACACCATCATCAATGCATGTGCCACCCCCTTAACCTATGCAGGAAGTGAAATTGCCGCCACGGGTATGTTGATTATCCAGAGCGTCCTGAATTTTTTTATCCCTTCGGGAAGCGGACAAGCCTTTGTGACCATGCCGTTAATGGTGCCTGTCGGTGATCTGGCGGGGGTGTCAAGGCAAGTTACCGTACTTGCCTTTCAGTTTGGCGATGGATTGATGAACATGATCGTTCCCACCAACCCGGTGCTCATGGGCATCCTCGGTTTGGCCGGAATCCCTTACGACCGTTGGTTTCTGTTCATATGGCCTCTTCTGATCAAACTGCTGATCCTTTGTTGCCTTGCCCTTTTGCTTGCCGTCTGGATGGTTCCACCGGGCTTTTAAAAAATCTACGCTGCCTTTTTATCTGGATCAGATATTTGGGATGCCACTGCACGGCCATGATGAACCCGCCGGATTCATGCTCTATGGCCAGGCCACGGGTATTCTTATTTCCAACTGATTTCTGCCTTCATGGCTATTTTACCGTCCGGACCACAGGCCCTGCAGGAAGTGGTGTTAATGCCGGTATCCTGTCCAGCCAGGGTGATGGCCTCCCCGTTATACATGGGGCCAACGGCCCGGTAACCGGCCTCCGTAATGGTCCTCCAGGGATGTTCCTTGGCAAACTTCTCCAGCAGCAGGAGCATCAGGAAAGGTCCCTGTACAACGAGGGACGGATAACCTTCTGCTTCCCGGGCATAGGGCTCATCGTAATGGATCCGGTGAGCGTTATAGGTGAGAGCGGAAAACCTGAACAGGATGACGCTGTCCGTTGTGTAGCCATGCTTCCATTCCGGTGCAATGTCCAGGGCTTCGGTCCGGACGGGAAGACGGCCGTGCTCCCCGTTTCCCGTATACACAATAAGCTGGTCCTCATCGATGGCTACCTCGTCGTTTTGCTGCAGCTGGTGGTTTACGGTCACAAAACACAGTTCCCCCGTGCCGCCCTGTTTTTCCTCAACCGATTTGATCACCGACGTTCGCTCCGTGATCTCGCCCAGCATAACTACCTCATCGAATCTGATCTTTCCCCCGGCCAGCATCCTTTTCGGCAGCGGTACAGGTGGAAAGAAATCACCTTTCTTCACATGACCGTTACGGTCGAGGGTGTATTGCTGATCGATAGGCGTGAAAAACAGCCAGTGCAATCCCGGGTCGAGTGCATCATCATGTTTTACGGCAAAAGGATCACGGTCCATTAATGCTTCATAACGCTGTACGGTCTCTATGGCCAGGCCGTCCGTGCGGATCATCTCTTTCCCTATCCAGGGTTCATACATCACATGTCTCCGGTTTATGGCAGGGTGAATTTTCAGGCATTTCCCTGCTCCAGAAAGGGTTCCAGAATTTCAGGCCGCAACGAAAGCGGGTAGGCCCCATGGTACAGAGGATCCATGTAAACCCATTGTCCGGGCTCAGGATGACCGATTTGCAATATATAGGCCTGGCTATAAAGCAGCCTGGACTCCTTTATGGTGATCAACCAGTCTTTAAGCAGTTTACGGCCGTTCAGCAGCCTGCCTTTGGTAAGTTCAATAGCCTCCTTGCTGGCTTGCTCTTCCGGCATTTTGGGTTCCAGCATCAATCCGTCCATGCAAAAAGAGGTAGTTATCTCCGGTAAGGCCTGCTTTCTCTCCCTCACCCGGCGACGGCCGTCTACGGCAATAACCTCGCGGTAGCGGATGTTTTTCTTAAAGTAGGTTTCTACTTTAACCGAGGTTATGCAGTAATACCAGGGATACCAGACCTTGTACACCTTCGTACAGGCCAAATTTCCCAGCCTGCTTTGAATGGGATAGGAACTGCGGATGGCCTGGTCGACCGCTTCCGTTGTGATCGTCGAATGTACTGCATTAATTTCCATTATTTTATATATTTTCAGGAGACAGAACAAGCAGCTTATATCAATATAATATATTATATATATTACTATATTAGAATTGATTATAGATACAAATTTAAATATTCATCAAAATGAAAACACTGGTAATTGTCGATGTGCAAAACGATTTTACATCGGGTGGATCCCTGGAAGTGCCGGATGGTGATGCCATCATCCCTTTAATTAACAACATTCAGGACAGGTTTGATCTGGTAGTGGCCACCCAGGACTGGCATCCGCCCGACCATAAAAGTTTTGCATCGAACCATGAGGGCAGGGAAGTGTTTGACCATATTAACCATCAGGGCATGGATCAAATCCTTTGGCCTGACCACTGCGTGCAGGGATCAAAAGGAGCCGGGTTCCATCCGGAACTGGAAACCAGCCGTATTGAAGCCATCTTCCGGAAAGGAACGGACCCTGAGATCGACAGTTACAGTGGCTTTTTCGATAACAGACATAAAAAAAAAACCGGAATGGCCGGTTATCTTCGCGATAAAGGAGCCGGTGAGTTGTTTTTCTGCGGACTGGCAGCCGATGTGTGCGTGTATTATTCGATCATGGATGCCCTCAAAGAAGGCTTCCAGACCCTGTTACTGAAGGATTGCACACGTGCCATTGACCAGGCTGAATTCGCCAAAGCCGAACGGGACATGCTCGATAAACAAGCCCGGCTGTTAAACAGCCCGGATATTTTAACCTGAGTTAATCAGACAAACCGCGAAGCTCCTCTGGAGACCAGATTTCCGTACGGCCGCTGGTGTTCTGCCGGATTCGTGCTACATCCCCGGCCTCTATGGGTGAGGCATCATTTCCCCAGGACTGACGAATAAAGGTCAGGATTCCGGCCAGATCATCATCCGACAGGAAAGCATGACCGGGCATGTCATTAGGAATATTCTCCCCCCTTTCGGCGGCTCCGCCGTCAAATCCCTGCAAGACGATCCGGCCCAGCCGTTCCGGCTCGCCCTGTACCCATTCGCTTCCTGCCAGGGCAGGACCGATACCGTTAATGCCCTGACCTTCCTTTCCATGACAGGAAGAGCAGATGGCAAAGCTCACTTCCCCACGCCGATAGGTGTTTAGCTGAGACTCGGTAAGATGGCTGAGATCTATTTCAGGACGTTCCTCCATCGCTTCACCCAGACTGGCAAGCAGAGTGGCATAAACGTCTCCCCGGCCATCACTCCAACCGTATTCGCTGCGCAACAGCTCCGCCATCTGCCCTTCCCTGTGATATACCCCGCTCAGGGCCATTTCACGGAAATAAGGGTTATCTGCATGGGTATCGAGGATAGAGGCTATAAGCTGCAATGACGTCTCACTGTCGGATTCTCCCAGAGACGCCAGAAGCTGAAGTTGAACATACGGGGCCTGCTCCTCCCCGGTCAGGTCCGACAGGCGGGAAAGGACGGCTTCCTCATTATCGGCCAGGGCCGGTTCCAGAATCTGAATAGCGGAGGCCCGTATTCTTGGATGGCGATCTTCCAGGGACTGCAACGCCATTTGATTGACCTGGCTTTGTCCGTATACCGACCGGCTGTATCCATCGAGGGTCCAGAGGGCATGAAGCCGGGTATAGTCCTCTTCCGTGTCATCGCCGGCCATGGCTTCCAGTTCAGCCACGACGTCGTCCGGTGAGCACTGCACGAGTACCTGCTGGGCCTGGTCACGCAGATGTCCGTTCCCGCTGCGCAGATAACCGGCTACCCTGGCCGGGGTCATTTCGCTGAATTTCGGGGTATTATAGTCAATATCCCGGTCGTCACGGACGATGCGGTAGATTCTTCCAAATTTGCCCGTCGGTTCATCCAGGCCGTGTTCCAGTGTATAATCCTTCAGGTATTCGGTGACCCAAAGTACATAATCGTAGAGCCCCCTGTACAGATCAAGTACGTAAATAGAACCGTCAGGGGCATTGTAGATGTTAACCGGACGGAAACGTTCGTCGGTTGAGGTAAGAAATTCACGTCCCTCATAGGCGAACCGGGCTTCTGCCCCGATCTCTGCCGGATCGGTGTCGATGATCATCCTTTTGATCAGGTTGCCCGTGGCCACCGGCGTAAAGGCATTGCCGGCGTATTCCTCGCCAAACTGGTCTCCCCGGTATATCACCGTAGAAGATATGCCGGCTCCGATTTTCAGGGTTCCGTCTTCCCGGGTTACCACGCCTACGCGGTACCCACGGTTTACAGCCGTGGGATGGGCCGGCCAGACCGGTTCATTCGGGGCAATCCTGACGTTTAACCCGGCACTTACGCCGAACTGAGGGTGACGCTCTTCGTAACCATAGGGAACAAGGTGTGACTGAAGCGGCCAGGAGTTGCTTGACGAATAAAGCCTCCCCCAGTTATCCTGGGTCATATCCCATTGGCCAAGGGGACTAAACTGTTTGGTCTGCCATTGGCCGTCTACGCGGCGGAGACTTGGAAAATGAGAATTGTGCATCCAGTTGTTCATAGCCCAGAACAGGGCGCTCGGTCCGCTTTGCGGAGAGCGGGGCGTGGTGTACTCATTTGAAACGATCTCGCTCGTATCGCCTCTTCCGTCGCCGTTGGTATCCTGAATAAACAGCAGGTTCGGGGGCTCGCCCAGGAGGATCCCGTCCTTGAGTACTTTGATGGACCTGGGCAGCAACCCGCCCTCATAGAAGACCCGGTGGGAATCCATCCGGCCATCGCCATTGGTATCCTCAAGAACAACCACGTTTCCGTTTGGAGCGTCGGCCAGTTGATCTCTCAGCGCAGCTTCCCGCTCTTCGGTACGTTCACCGGTATTCAATAGAATGTCACGGGGGTCCATGTTGTAGGAAGGCATGTTAACCACCCATAAGCGTCCGTCTGCATCAATATCCATGGCAACGGGGTCTATCACCATCGGTTCATGGGCTACAACCTCGATGCGAAACCCCTCCTCCAGCTCAAACAGGTCCAGGGCCTCATCAGGATGCAGCGGGGGTATCTTCAACCCCGCATAAGCTTCATAATCCGTTTGACCCGGATGATCATCGGCCGATTGGGCCACGCTTTCATACAGCGGCATACACGTTTCGCCAAGGGTTTGCTCTTCTTCACGGGTGCAGAAGAGCAGGGTTCCCATAATCAGGAATGCAGGAATAAGGAATGATTTCAAATCAAACATGGTATTAATTTTATTTGGGCTGTGCAGCCCTTTCTGTTGTAGTTAATTATCGGGTATTACGCTGATCATATCGACATTGAGTGTTCTGCCCGGACGACCCGTCCCCTCAATTTCGGCCAGTGAAGCCGCCGGCGGACGATCAGGGTTGTAGAAATCCGTCCGGACATCCATAAGCCCCTGGCGGGCGGATCCGGTGGACGGATAATAGGTGCCCTTCACCAAATGATCATATCCGGAGCCGGCCTCATCGAGGATATCCGAGAGAGCGGCAAAAATGGTGCGGGCCTGGGCCTCACCGTCCTGCCCTTCTTCACCGTAAAGGCCCGAGGTAAACAAAAGTCCTCCTTTGTGCACATCGACCAGGCGGCTGAACGTAGTCATTTGGGTCATCCACACGGGTGCGTAGTAACTGACAGCCTCCCGGGCATGCGGGTCGGCCGGAGCCGAGGCGACCAGTTCGATCTCAGCCGGAAAACGCTCATGCTTCCATTCCAGGGTGACTATGGGGGGTGCATTGCTGTGCCTGAAAAATCCGGCAATCACTTCTTCAATTTCCTCAGCCTCTTCGGCCGGGTTAATAAATGCTTTTATATGCACGACATCACCGGTCCCCGCCCCGCTGTAGGCAAGCGTGGCTAACAGGCCCCGCATGGTTTCACGGACCGCACCCGGCAGGTCGCCGGCCATCTCTGCCTGTCCGGCAATGAAGATCTTCCGTCCCGGGGGAAGCACCGCCACATGAGAGCGATTTTGCCGTCCATACAGGCTCTCAGCCCTGTACCGCAGGCTATGCCGTCCTGTTGCCGAAACCTCAGGGGCGAGCGCTATGGCATCCATCGATACCAGCACATCCGGGCGCGTGGGCCGGCCGCTGACCAGGGTGATAGCCGGCCTGGACTCTTCCGGGAGGGCCCGGGCCAAATGCTGCAGAACAGGTTCGGTAAGGTTGTCACCGGCCAGATAGACGTGAACGCGAACCAGTGCTTCGGTACCGGTACCGGCGGCCGTCAGTGCTGATTCCATATTAAGGAGAACCTGGTCGAGCTGGCTGACCACATCCTCGCCGGCAAGATGGCCCTCGGTATCAACGGGGTAAAACTGATTGGTAAAGGCCAGCGGAACATCTCTGACATAGGTTGCCAGGGAAGTTCCTGTCTCATCACTGGGATCTATGTGGGTGACAGTTGACCCGCTGCGGCCGGGACCGTCACAGGCAACGACCAGGATCAGGCATATTAACCCTAAGGCTTTAAATGAATGGCAATCCGGCATTTGGTCTTATGGCAACTCTTTGAGTTTCAAATTTCTGTACCAAACCGAATTGCCATGATCCTGCAAAGTGATATAGGCATTTTCATGCTTGCTGATGAACCCGTCGATGTGCGACCATTTGCTTCCAGCGAAAGCCGAATCCATTTCCGCTGTATCCAGCTCATAAGTAAGCACGAGCTCTCCGTTGAGCCAGTGTTCACCATGGTTGCCGTCAAAAACTATGCGACCGGTATTCCATTCTCCCACCGGGTTCAGCCGGGCGTTCGGGCCCGGATCGACCAATTCGTACAGACCTGCCGTAGCCCAGCTTTTGTTTTCGGCAATATCGGGATATTCAGGATCATCCAGTACCTGATACTCAAATCCAAGAGCGGAGTGCCGGCTGCCGTTTGCGGCCGTAAATTCTTCGGAGACATTGTATTTTACTCCGCTATTTGCAACAGGGCTGACTACCCATTCGAAGGCGAATTCAAAATTATGGACCGTACGATCCAATAAAAGGTCCCCCCCGCGCGGACGTTCGCCATCCGGTCCGGTTGCAATACTGTCACGGGAAACTTTCTTCAGCATGCCATTCTCGACCATCCAGTTTTCTGCAGGTACATCCTCCCTGTTCAATCCTCTCCAGCCCTGCAGGGTTTGTCCGTCAAAAACCAGCTCCCATCCCTCCCTAACCTCTTCATTTGTTAACGTGTTGGGTTGGGATGTTGAATCGGCCTTTCCACAGGCAGTGAGCGCAGAGAGAAGGAATCCGCCGGCAAGCAGCAGATAAAAAGTTCTGAATGGGGAAGCAAAACAGGGCTTAGCAGTTGTTTTCATAAATGGAAAAATAATATTAGCTTAAAATAATTTCAGATTAAGGTAATATCATGGCTTATTAATGTAAAGTATGTATTTTGCCCATTATGGTGTGACTATGAATAATATTTTGTATTTACTTGCATTATCCGCTGTCTTATTGCCGGGTCCACCAAAACCGGCGATAACCGGTCAGCAGGGTGAAGAAGTCAGAATAGACGCCAGGGGTATCGCACCTATCACCGGTGAGCTGCTGTCGGCCGATCATCGCTATTTGGTGGTGTTGTTCAATGAGGTATCGGCCCGTTCAATCGGCCAGAATCGCAGTCAGCCAACCATTGTCTATGTCTATTATGAAATTATCGACCGGCTACGCGTTGGAATTAACACCTTCAGGGCCCGGGACCTGGGAACCGGTGTCGAATATCCGAGGCTTCGTCAGTACAGCCGCTATCCACAGGGTATCAGCCAGGATGAAATAGAGCAAATTATGGAGGAGTATGAACAGGAAGATCTGTATGAAATACGAAGCAGGCTGTAAAAGGACTTCCGCCAAAAGGCCGTCTGCTGAAGGTCTTGCACAAACCCAGCACCGCTTCACTTGAGGTATCTTCTTTGCCGTCTTCGACAAAGCCGACATGCTCAATGGAAACGTACGGGCCTTAAAATTCCCTTAGCTCTTCCTCGGTCCACAGTCCTGTTCGGTCTTCATTACGTTTGCGGATCTGCCCCACGTCAGACGGACTCACCGGTTCTTTGCCGTGCCACTGCCGGCGGATGTAACTGACCACCGAGGCCACTTCATGGTCGTCCATCCAGGAAAATGGGGTCATCACCCCTCTGTTTCCCCGTTTGCCGTGCAGCACAATGCGGACCAGCGCTTCCCGGGAGCCCCCTGCCCATTCGGAGGTCGCTAACGTGGGCGCCACCCCTCCGCTCACGTGGCAGGCCACGCAATTCCGCTCAAAGGATACGGCCCCGTCGCGGAACCATGCCGGGGCATCGTCCCCTTCAAAAGCCAGGCGTTCCTGCCCGCCGGTCTCCTCTTCCGCCGGTTCCCTGGATGCGTCTATAATCCTCTGCTGCCATCCCGGCGTGGAGCCGGCATCCTCTGAGGAAAGCCAGTTCACCGTATGGTAAACGGCGTTGCCGAGCTTCTGACCGTCGTTAAAAGTAAGTTCATAGGCGATTTTCATTTGCATGACCGATCGCATATCCTCCAGTTCCATAAATATGGCTTTCCCGTTATCGGATATGGTGACCGAGGTGACGGTCATCGTATCGCGACCCTCGTGCCGGGAATTATCCGGCAGCACCTCCGGGGAGCCATACCGTGACGAATACAGGTAATCCCACCGCTCGACCCGGTAATTGTTAATATTCTGTGCGCTTACCGGATCAACCGGGTCGGTAAACATAAGCTGTACGCCCGCTGGGGTGATGTGAATATTGCGCGGAAGATTGACCTTCCCCCCCGCGTAGCGTATCCGTTCGAAGGCGGCATCTTCGGTCCCGAGGGTTTGCCAGCCACGCAGCCCGGCCACGTAGAGCTGACCATCGGCCGGACTCACAGCCCCCCGCATCAATCCCGATGCGGATTCGACCGGCAGCTTGACAACACCTCCCTGAAGGCGATCGCCCATCTGTTCGGTCAGCACGGCAAACAGCGTGCTTTGTCCGTAGGACCCCAGTATCCATTGTCCGGCCAGCGGGCCCCACCGGCTGTCTCCGGCCCAGGTGATCAAACCGGAGGAGTTGTTCACCTGTTTGGGCGTCCAGGCTATGGGGGGATTAAATTCCCCCACCTCCAGTTGTGTGCCCCCGTGGCGGCGGTCTCCGTAAAATCCGCCCTTCTCCATCACATCGATGCGATCCACCGGCACCCAGTTGCCCTCCTGGTCTGCACTGAGGATCCGGTCGTTGTAGCCGATGCCCAGCGTATTGCCTCCCCGGTAGCCCCGGGCGTACACCTCACGGGAGGCTCCATCTGCCGACACGCGGATCAGGGCCCCGTGCTGGGCCACCTCGCCGGGAACCCTGTTGCCGTTCTTGAAAAAGTAAAAATTACCGCCGGAATCGACCTCCAGCCCCAGGGAATGGGCCATAGGATAAACAATGCCGTCGTTATTAAAATTTTCGTAAAAGTCGGCCTCGCCATTTCCATTCAGGTCGTGGAGGCGCGTCAGCTGACTGCGTTCGGTGACAAAGATCTCTTCATCCACTACGGCAATGCCCATGGGGTAAAACAGCCCCGATGCAAAGCGGCGCCATGTAACGTGTTCCAGGTCTCCGTCCAGTCCCGATACGATCCACACATCCCCGTTCCAGGTCGACACGGCCGCCCGCCGCCCGTCTTCAAAGAAGTCCAGGCCGGATAGGCGCATCCAGGCCCCCCAGGGGTTTTCAAAGGGAATGGGGATGCGGTCAATAACGTATCCGGACTGTCCCCCGGCTATATGTCCGGCCACCTCAAGTTCCTGCTCCCAGTTAGCCTGCCCGCCCCGTGTCAGATCATTAAGGTCGGGAGCCTCGTTCTGCTGAAAATGGCGGAGAACCCTTCCGAACTGCCCGGCACCGGGGGAGGCCATCTCAAACATGACGATCCGGGCGTGACGGGCCCGGTCGGACGGCTGGAAATGAAGTTCAATGCGGTCTTCTTCCACCGATAAGCTACCATCACCGGGTTCGCCGGTAAGGTGAACGGCAAAAGCGCCCTCGCCGGTATCCAGGATGACCTGGTCGCGGCCCTGCTGGGTTACCGTCCACGAATCCCGTTTTCCCGCGATGAGCGCCTGCATGCCGGTATCCGAAGCGTCAACCTGGAGGGTCCGGGTAAACGCCACGGTCCCGTCTATCTGCACCGAACCGGGCTGGTCCAGCACAGGGATGCCCCCCACGGTATACGACAGTACAACCTGGTCTCCGTTTCGGTAATAGCCCTGATAGCGGGCCCAGTCCCGGGGCAGATTACCCATGCCGTCCTGGCGGGGGCCGTAAAAGCTGCCTTCTCTGGCCCAGCCGGCAATCTCCGGACTGGCGAAGATCTGCCGGCCTTCCAGGGACGCAATGTCCGATCCCTTGTAGCCGGTATAATCCGTTTTGGTGATGTCCAGCCAGCCGCCGGCCGTGGCGGTGGCAAACCGCATGAGATCGGTATCGAAGACCATGGCCGCGTCATGGTCCAGGCGAATGGCCAGCCCTTTCCTCACCAGGCTGTTTTCCGGCCAGTCTTTGCGTATCGTCTCGGCAAGGACCGGACCGTAATCCATCCGCTGGTAATAGCCGGGTTTCATTTCCGCCCCAAAAGGTTCGGTTTGTTCCCCGCCTTCCCGTCCGGTGGTCCAGAGAACGGCGTTGTAGAGCATTCTCAGAAAATGCTCGTTCTTAAAATCAGCCGGCATCCCCATTGATGTATAAAAGGCTCGCCCTCCCTGTCCATACCGGTTGGTCCAGGCCAGCGGTTCATCGATCCCGCTGTCGCGGCCCCTGCCATGGATCAGGGCCTGCGTGCCGGCGCCCAGCTCCGGATTATGGTAGATCTTCCCCGGACGCGTCCACATTCCGACCCCGCTGAGGATGGGATGGTCTTCCGCTTCCCCGTCCAGGGTTAACTCCACGGGCTCATCGCCGCCATGGCCGTCGTAGTCGCCGCCGAAGACCTGCTCATCCAGTTCCAGAAAACCCTGGAAGGCATGGCTGGCCGTACGGATGCCGAGAACGGGTTTGTTCGCCTCCACATGCCGGGTTATATAACCCAGCTGTTCATCGGGCAGGGTCATCCTGCGGGCAAAGACCACCATCAGATCGGCTTGTTCTAGATCCTGTATATCCGGCAAGTCGCTGCCGGCATCCTCTCCCCAGGAGGCCGTGACCTTAATGTCGTCACGGTAGCGCTCCAGCATCTGGCCGAAGGCCTTCAGCGAAGCCTGAGACTGATATTCCTTTGATGCGGAAATGAAATGGATGTGCAGGGTCTCCTGCTGAGGACCGACCAGGCCCGAATTTGCCAGCATCAGGAAAATCAGGAGCGTTAACGCTGGAACCCAGTAAGCCGGTCTTGAATACTTCGTATCAATCATATTAAATTTCGTTAATTTGTAGGATCAAAGCATGCAATATAGAAGATCATTTTAAACTAAGCAGAAAAAAATTAACCTTGGCATTGCTGATTAATTGCTGATAAGCCACGTTTCACACGGCCGCAAACGTTATTCTTTATTTTCAAACAGGTACATGGTCACCGGACCAAAAACGGAGACCAGGCCTGCCGATACCAGTAAGACCAACCCGATTTCCGCCCAGACCGGCTCCCCGTGCATTAGGCCGCGCATGGCCGTGACCAGAATGGATATGGGGTTTACATTGACAAATGTTTCCAGCCAGGAGGGCATCGTCTGAGGATCCACGAATATATTGCTGGCAAAGGTTAAGGGGAACAAAACGATAAAGCTCATGGTAAAAAGCGACTCCTGAGTTCGCACAATGAACCCGAGTGAAGTCCATATCCAGGAGAAACTGAACGAGAACACCAGTAAAAGCATGATGGCCAGCAGCACGCCGCTCGCACCGCCCTCCGGACGAAAACCCAGCATGAGGCCCAGGGCAATCATGACCAGAGAGGCAATCGAATACCTTACGGCGTCGCCCAGCAGCGCTCCCACCAGGACGGAAGGCTGCCAGACCGGCAGGGAGCGGAACCGGTCAAAAACCCCTTTCCTGATATCATTGTTAATGGCTACGCCGGTGTAGATGGTGATCATCACAACCGTCTGGACCAAAATGCCCGGTAGCAGAAATTGCAGATACTGCCCCACCGAACCGGCTATGGCCCCTCCGAACAGAAAAGGTGAACATGAGCAGGAACATGTTATATCGTCATCCACCGAGGCAAACTGTCCTGTCAGGCTTACTTTGCTCCTGACCGCATCGCCCTCGGTAACAATATCGTGACCCAAAACCCGTGCTGCGCCGGAATCCGGACGGATCAGGGTGGCCAGCACGCGGATCACCGTTGTTTTGCCGGCTCCGTTCGGACCCAGGAGCCCGTATACCCCCCGGGCGGGAACAAGCAGATCGACTCCATTGACCGCACGGGTTTTGCCGTAATGCCTGACCAGCCCGGATGCTTCGATTGCAAAATCAATAGACATCCCGTTGTTTTTTTCCGATGAGATTTTCTTTTTTTCCATTACTGGTTATTCCGGAGTAAACTGACCCCCCATTCCGGACGAAGCTGACCCCCTATT
>JBBDRB010000006.1:0-27005 GCA_040905685.1 Balneolales bacterium
TTGAGGAAAAAGCCAAAATCCCAGGCACCCAGGTGATCGCCCAGCATGTAATCCTGTTCTCCGGGAGGGGCGTCCTCGTCCCCGCCGGTGGCCAGCAATACGCTCCAGAAGTCTTTCAGCTGGTTGGGCAGGGGGCCATATTGGGGGGAATCTCCGGCCCAGACTGTGTAGTGCATAATCCCCCCATAGACATTCAAGAGGGACTCCCCTCCTATTCGTCCATAGATGGTCTTTTCGTGCAGCCAGGGGCTGGTGGTCTGGCGGTTCGGCTCAAACCAGCCATGGGCGATATGGCCTTTGACGTGCAAAAAATTACGGGAAAATGGCAGCGGGGTCCACTGGGGCAGAGCAATGCCAATTTTGGGCATGGGCAGGGCGTTGGTGCTCCAGCCCAGAGAGCCGCTTGACAGGGTTTCGTCGTGAACGCCGTGGTTTTCTGTTTGGCGTCCGCCGTAGAGCTGAACCGGACCGTATTTCACCCGGGCGTAGAGCTGACCGATATACAGGTGCCGGGCGCCGACCGGGTAGCCGGTCAGATCCGCGCCCAGGCCATAGTCAAATCTCCGGTGATCGCGCAACGGCAAATGGGCATTGAGCCTGAGAAATCCCGATGCCTGATCGGGCCGGACAACGCCATTTCGGTTGGCCGTCAGCCAGAAGGGCTGCGTTTCGGAGCTGGAAACCAAAGCATGAAACCCGGCATGATACAAAATGGGCCTGTCCTGAGCCGTAGCCTGGAGAGTAAATAGAGCGCTCAACACAAAACAGAAAAACAGGGAGCGGGGCATAGAAAAGTCAAGTTTATGGCAAATGGAAATAAGCGTGTAAATTTAGAGCTTCTAACCCTGGTTTCCAATCAATGTTTGCACATTGTATTTTCTTATCGTTAACCGGCCTCTTTGGGTCATCCTGCCCTTGCACATCGTTATAACTCCCGAAAGTTCAAATTAATCCTTTCTTAACTCCCAAAAGTTTAATAAACTTGAGAAAAAAGAATTATTATGTCTCGTTTTCCGGATAAACTACCCGAAGTATTTTTGTCAAACGCTAAAATATCTTCCGGCGTATCTCAGGCACTGAAAGAGGGGAAAATTTTAAAAATAGCTTCCCGTCTGTACACGAAAAACCTCAAAGACGAGCCTGAACAGATCGTTGCCCGGAATTGGCACCACGTCTTAAAAGCATATTTTCCTGACGCCCTCATCGCCGACCGTACAGCCCTTGAAAATAAACCGGCTGTAGACGGCTCTGTATTTATTATTTCATCCAAAAAAAGAAGTATTCAGTTGCCCGGTATTTTCTTCAAGCCACGCAAAGGATACGGTCCACTGGAAAGTGACCGTACATTTATCCATGATCTTCGTATCAGCTCAGAACCAAGGGCGTATCTTGAAAATATCAAACCGTCGAGGGCAAGAAAAGGCACTGTACCCCGGACGCTCTCTCAAAAAGAACTGGAAGAAAAGCTGGATAAGCTGTTACAATTAAGAGGCGACGATCATGTGAATCAAATCCGGGATAAAGCACGCTTGATCGCACCCCGACTAGGCATGGAAAAAGAGTTTCGTAAACTGGATGAACTGATCGGAGCTTTGCAGGGAACCCGGAATGCCAGGCTGGTAACCGGCCTTGCGAAGGCCCGCAAGAACAAGGAGCCTTATGACTCTGACAGGATTGAGACTTTCCTAAAACTGTTTGAGGCTCTGCAAACCATTGCCCCGGTGGCGAGAAACTCCTCGGGACTTTCTCAAAATGCACGTATCAATCTTTCTTTTTTTGAAGCTTATTTTTCAAATTTTATTGAAGGCACAGAATTTAAAGTAGACGAGGCTGCAGATATCGTACTCAAAGGCATGATTCCGGCAGAGAGGCCGGAAGATGCCCATGATGTAATGGGTACATACCGTCTGGTTTCGAACTACCATGAAATGGCTAACATCCCCCAAGGTTTTGACGATTTCATTATGAAACTGAAATACCGGCACGCGGAGTGTCTGGCCATGCGAAAAGAAAAAATGCCGGGGGAGTTTAAAACTACAGTGAATGTAGCGGGTGTTACACAATTTGTTCACCCCGACCTTGTCACCGGTACATTAAAGCGTGGTTTTGAAATGCTGGGCGGACTTGAATACCCATTTCACAGAGCTGTATTCATGATGTTTTTGGTCAGCGAAGTTCACCCTTTTACCGATGGGAACGGCCGTTTGGCAAGGATAATGATGAATGCGGAATTAGTTGCCGCAGGGGAACAAAAAATAATTATCCCGGTCATCTACAGAAACAATTACCTTGCATCATTAAAAGCAATGACACATAACCAAACGGCAGCCGCGCTAATCCGTACACTGGATTTTGCTCAAAAATACACCCAGTCCATTGATTGGGGTGATTTTAATACAGCCCGATCACAACTGGAAACAACAAATGCTTTCATGGACCCATCTGCTGCAGACCATGAAGGTATACGACTGAAATTGCCCGAAAGCTGATCTTTGCCGTTTAGTGCTTCCCCGGGACTGCTTATCGTTTTACGTGGCCGTGGGTGGTTACGGTGGCTTTGCTGCCGAACAGGCCTATGCCGCCCTTTATATTGTAGTGGATATTGCGCATTTCGCCGGGAGAGAGGTGATCGTTGCCGGTCTGGTTGTCGAGGGTGCGGTAGAAATCGTGCATGTTGTCGTCGATGGCGTGGATGAGGATCTCGTTGGGTCCGTAGTGGACGATGTTCTCCCAGGGATAGCGCACTTCCAGCAGGTCATCGTCTTCCCGCCTCCCGAAGGAGGCTTCATTAATAATATCGGAGCGGATGTGCAGCAGCCCCCTTTCGTCGAGGCTGCTGGTGGCATAAAACGGGGTTAAACTGTCTTCATTTCCTTCCAGTGCCCTTGTCCCCAGCATGTACCGGCCCTGGCGATGGGGATACTTGCTTTTGGTGATCAGGTATTCCAGGTGATCGGCGTCCATATAGGTGGCCGTTTCCCGGATCGTGCGCGCGATACGGAATGTATCGGGCACAGTGGTGAACGAAGATAAGGCTTCCCCCGAACTGGGAATGCTGACTTGCAGCTCATAGGTCCGCAGCGGCAACACCATTATGTCTTCCTCCCCGGAGGGATAAGCATACGATCCCGCATTGGTTTCGGTGTAGGCATAGGTGGCCTCCCTGTCCCCCTCCTCATCCAGCAAATGAATGTGCACGGTGCCGCCTTCAACATGATCCTCCCGTCGGTACTCCGTATCAAAAGGTATGGTCGTGGAGAGCTTAACCCGGGGCAACGGCTGCAGGGCCGTCATCTGGCTGTAGACAAAGTACTCCTCCTCATAGGGGGCCTGCTCGTATAGCTCGCACCCCCCGCCGGCTGCTGTTACCGCCAGGATCGCCATGGCCCATAACGTGTTTGTTCGTCTCATTGAAGTCGTCTCCTGCAGCATGCCTTGCTTAGAATGATATGGAATAGGTGAGCGAGGGGATCAGTGGAAGCATGGTGGCCTCTTCCCTTATGATTGGGTTTTCGCTGAACCGGTAATGGTAGAACCACACGTTGCGGCGCGAGTATACGTTGATCACTTCCAGCTTAAGTTCGGAATCGAACTGTCCAAAAAGCTTGTCGGTGCGGGAAATGCCCAGGTCCAGGCGGTGGTAGGCCGGCAGCCGGGCCGCATTGACCCGGCCGATCACCATCGGGTGCAGGACGGCCGCTTCCATTTCATCGCTGAGCACGGTGCGCCCCAGCGGCCGGGTATAGGGCTGGCCGGACCCGTAGCTGAACACGGACGTAATTTTCCAGTTCGG
This sequence comes from Balneolales bacterium, assembly GCA_040905685.1. Classification (GTDB taxonomy): domain Bacteria; phylum Bacteroidota; class Rhodothermia; order Balneolales; family Natronogracilivirgulaceae; genus JBBDMU01. Next base: position 3,794 of record JBBDRB010000006.1, read on the forward strand.
GGACAGGTTTACATTACCCACCACGCTCAGGTCATTGAGCCGGTCGTATTTCGGAGGGTAGTACCGGTTGTTGTTCACCTCCGGGTTGCGCTTGCGGGTGGCCCCGAGCGTGTAGCTGACATATCCGTTGAGGGTGCCTGTATGTTTGGTCAGGAAAAATTCGAGTCCGGCGGCGTAACCTTCCTCGAAATAAAAGAGCTCTTCGTAGGCCCGGCCCGTCAGGCTGCCCGCGAACGGGTTGAGTTGGAACAGGTCATGCATGCTCCGGTAGTAGCCTTCCACCTGGATCTCGTAGTTTCTGCGGATCACGTTGCTGTAGCCCAGGGAAAACTGGTTGCTGTAGGATGGGGGAACCAGATCGGCGGTGGAAAGCCAGATATCAAATCCGCTGAAGGACTCGCTGGTGATCAGCGAGGCAAACTGGTAGTACCGCCCGGCGGCGGCCCTCAGCCTGGAGCTGGAGGTGAGGTTATAATCCACAGACAGACGTGGCTCCAGCCTCAGGTAGTCGCCCTCGGAGTACCAGTTCCCTCTCACGCCGGCATTGATCTCCCAGGAACGGAACACGCGCTGGCGGGCCTGCAGGTAGGCATTGGCGTAGTTATTGCGGATGTCGGAGGCGAACGTTTGGCGGTCATCGGCCTGTTCGTTCAGCCCGAAGTCGACCTGTCCGGCCCCGATCCCGGCCAGCAACCGGCTGCGGGGACCGGGAATCCATTCGAAATCCGCCCTGGCCGAATAGTCGGCCACCGTGTTGTCTTTGTGAACGAGCTTGTGGGCAAAATCGAAGGCCGGAGAGTTGGTGTACCGGGAGGCCGAAAGGCTGAAGGTGGAAAACAGGGAATTGGAATAGATATGCACCCAATTCAGCCCGGCCGCCTGGTTGCCGTAATCCAGGTTGAACTGTTCGACCCCGCTGATGGGGAAGCTCAGATGGTCCAGGCTGTTGTAGGCGGTCAGGTTCAGGCGGTTGTTCTTACCGGCATGGATGCTCACCGAGGCGTTCAGGTCGTAAAAATGGAAGCTGTCGGGGATGCTTTCTTCTGTTTTGCGAAGCACCGACAGCGTAGGCTCCAGGTTGGAACGGCGATAGGCCACCAGGAAGGTGCCTCCCGGATAGGGGCCTTCCACCATGGCCCGGGAGGATAGCAGCCCCAGGCTCATCCCCCCTCCGATCCCCTCGCGGCTCCCCTGCTGGTTGCGCACATCCACCACCGAACCCATACGTCCGCCATAGTTCGCCGGATAGGCTCCTTTGTGCAGGGTCACGTTATCGACCACATCCGGGTTAAAGGTGGAGAAGAAGCCATAGAAGTGGGTGGGGTTGTAGACAGTAGCCCCGTCGAGCAGGATCAGCGTTTGGTCCGGGCTCCCCCCCCGGATGTGCAGTCCGCTGGAGAAATCCGAGGCGGCCAGCACCCCGGGCATGAGCTGAATGGACCGGAAGATATCCGAATGCAAAAGGGAGGCCGTGTTGTTCATGTACTGGACGGGCACCTGCATCCGTCCGGGCTGACCGGTATCCTGCATCGTGGAAGTTTCCACGACCAGTTCCGCCAGCATGGCATCGGCGCGGTACAGGCCCACGTCCAGGTTGACCGCCTCCCCTATTTTGATCTCGATTTCCTTTTTCAGGGTTTCGTAGCCCAGGTAGGAATAGATAAGGGTGTGCACCCCGGGCTCCAGGTTGATTTCATACAAACCCCGGGAATTGGTCGTCAAATAACGGGAAACGCCCCCTTCATCGGTTACCTTGATGGTCGCGGCAATGAGGGCCGCACCCGATCCGGCGTCGCTGAGCATTCCATACACCGTCCCCCTTTCACCGGCGTGGCTCTCCACGCTAACCATAACAACCAGTAAAACGACCACGATGGTGCGTAATAATCTCATAGAATAGTATGACACAGAACACAGGGGAGCCCCTATCTCCCCTCGTTCCGTTTTCTCTTGAATAGTTATACCAATAGTATGAAAAAAAGGATATAGTTTATATTATATCTATATAATAATATAGTATAGTATGAGTGTTAGTTTAAGTAGAGCAATGGATTGGGTGGGGTTTATTTTTTTTTGCAGGCGGGATGCTCGTCCCGGCGGGATGGCCTGGTTGGGTGCCCGAACCTGTTTTTTTAAGGGCTTTGTTCGAGCGTAAAGGTGATGACAAATTCGGTGCCGTTGTTTTCGTTGACCTGCAGCGTCCCCCCTATTTGGTCGGTTAGCTCTTGCACGATAATCAGGCCCAGGGAGGGGTGGTCCCCGGTAAGGAAATCAGGCGGCAGGCCCACCCCGTCGTCGCGCACCGTGAGCGTGTGCCGGTCACCGGTTTTAGTGAATTCGATGTTGACGTTCCCCTCATCCCGTCCGATAAAGGCATGCTTGTGAGCATTGGAGATGAGCTCATTGATAATCATCCCGCAGGGTATGGCCGTCTGCACGTCCAGGTGAATTCCTTTGGCCTCGTAGTCAATATCTATCTCCATGCCGAACATATTGAAGCTGCCGATAATGGGCGGGATCATTCTTTTCAAATATTTTTCAATATCAATAGTGGCAAAGGATTCGCTTCGGTACAGCATTTCATGGATCAGGGCCATGGTTTGAATCCGGGAGACGCTTTGTTCGAATATGTCGATCAGGCCTTCGTCGGTGAGCGACTCGGCTTGCAGGGTCAGCAGGCTGGAGATCACGGCGAGATTGTTTTTGACCCTGTGATGAACTTCGGCCAGTAATATTTCCTTTTCTTTAAGCGATTCGGAGAGGACCCTCTCTGCTTGTTTACGCTCGCTTAAATCCGATGAAACCCCCACTATGCCGATTAGATCTCCATTGTTACCGGTCACCGGGGTATTGGTAACCATGGCAGGAAAGGTCGTGCCGTCCTTGCGTTTGACGAGAAATTCATCCGACCATTTTTTTCCCTTCTTCAATAAGGTCATGATCTCTGCAGCCTGTTTTTTAGAGCTGCCGTCCGGCGTTATATCGATGATATTGCGCCCCATTATTTCTTCGGATGTCCATCCGTATAGCTTTTGGGCCGCTTTATTCCAGTGGGTGATCTTACCGTCAAGGTCGGTGGCGATGACGGCTTCACCGATTTGATCCAGCAGATGAGCCTGAAACCGTATTTTTTCCTCGTTTCGTTTCTTTATGGTTATATCCTTAAAGGTCACCACCACGCCTACGATGGTACCCTCATCAATTACCGGTACGGAGGCATACTCAACATCCAAACTGGATCCATCGGCTTTCCAGAACACTTCCGAGTTCACCCGGCAGCCGGCGAAATCATCCTTTGATAAAAAGATCGGGCATTCCGATTGGGGATAGATGGCACCATTCTTCTTTTTACTATGCACGAGCTCATGCATATTAGCGCCCAGGCAGTCTTCCCGCTCATATCCCAGCATCCGGAGGGCCGCCTCATTGATGAAAGTACATCTTCCCTCCATGTTCATGCCGCATAAACCTTCACTGATGGAATCCAAAAGCAGTTCGTTGTGCTTGTGCAGGGCTTCTTTTTCGGTTTCCTTATGCTTTCGGTCTATAGACAGGCACAGCGTCCGGATAATCGAATGGAGTAGCTGACTTTCTTCTGTAAGGAAGGGGTCTTCGATGTCAGGATGATTTTGAGCCCTGACGACCACCTTGATTTGGATTGGCCTCTGATTGGAGCAGATGTGCTTTACCGTCAGATCCGGTCCTGAATCCTTGTAATTTGCTGTCCGGTAGCTTTTCCCCCCGGATGAAATCTCCGCTCCGGTACGTTCAGGATATTGAAAACCGGCGGGAATGAGTTGAACGGCCTGCGTTAATAAATCCTCCATGGAAATGTCCTGTTCGCTTAACCTGGTAATGGCGTGCAGACAAGATTGTTCCTTGAGGCGTTCCGCCAGAAGCCGGGACAGAACTTTTTGCTCGCTTTCTAATTTATCATTCCGGAGCTTAAGCTTTTCGAGTTCAGGTAATACGCTTTTTTTCATCGTTCCTAATATAGGAAATGTTGACGCTCAATATTTCATTCTTTCAGCCAGGCGGGTTTTTGGTGGTTTCTTTATAATATTATATTCTTTTAACATTTCATAATTTTATTCCTTGCGGATGTTGTTACCACTCCCACCTTGCTGTCGGCCGTACCGTAATACAGATACCAAATGTCGTGAAAATAAACCAGCCTGCCCGCCTCCCAGTGTACCGATTCCCCGGTCATGGGATCGTCGAAGGTCGTGTTCGGCCTGGGCTCGATGATGGGCTGCTGTCAGTTAATATCTTAATATCCCATGAGCAAATCAACGACGCCGGCGGGCTGGATGCCAAAGTATACCGTAAGGATGGCCAGCACCAGTAGCGAGTATTTGTAGACCGCCCCGGGCTGGTCGATGGCCGTTTCCTGGCCGGGTTCTTTCATGTACAGGTAGACCATCACACGGAGGTAATAGTAGACGCTGGCCGCCGAGGCCAGAACGCCGAGAACGACCAGGCCGATCATGCCTTCGTTAATGGCGGCGGCGAAGACCAGGTATTTACCGATGAAGCCGGCAAAGGGCGGAATGCCGGCCAGGGAAAACAGGAAAATGGAGAGCAAAACGCCCAGCAGGGGCTGCTTGTAGCCCAGTCCGGCGTAGCTGCTGACGTTGGTGAAATCGAGGCCTTTCTGCCGTTCGTAGTAGGCGACCACGCCAAAAGCGCCAACGTTCATGATGGTGTAGGCCAGCAGGTAGTAGAGCACCGCGTTGTAGGCCAGGGCCGTTCCGGCGGCCAGTCCCACGAGGATGTATCCGACGTGGGCAATGCTCGAGTAGGCCAGCATGCGCTTGACGTTATCCTGAACGATGGCCACCAGGTTGCCCAGGACCATGGTCAGCACGGCGATCACCGCCAGCACCCGGCTCCATTCGGAGTGAATGTGGGGGATGGCCCGGTCCAGGATGAGGATGAGGGCCACCACAGCGGCCGTTTTGGAGGCCGTCGACATGTAGGCCGTTATGGTAGTCGGTGAGCCCTGATAAACGTCGGGGGTCCACATGTGGAAGGGCACGGCCGAGATCTTGAACAGAAATCCCACCAGAAGAAGCGACACGCCCGACCAGTAGATCAGTCCGGGCTCGGTAACCTGGCCGATGGCGTACAGGGAGGTTGAACCCGAGGCCCCGTAGAGCAAGGCAATCCCATAGAGAAAAAATCCGGTGGAAAAGGCGCCCAGCAGGAAGTATTTGAGGGCGGCCTCGATGCCGGCTTTCTCGTTTTTGACCAGGCCGGCCAGCACGTACAGGGAAATGGACATGGTCTCCAGTCCCAGAAACACGGTGACCAGGTTGTTGGAGGAGGCCAGGACCAGCATCCCCACCGTGGCAAACATGATCATCGAGTAAACCTCGCCCAGGTGATGGCCGATGCCGGTCAGGTATTCGCGGCACAGGATCACGCAGAAGAAGGTGCCCAGCAGGATAAGCATGCACCCGAAGGCGGCGATCCCCCCGGTGATGACCAGTCCGTAGAAGGCCTCTTCGGCCGGCCTGAACAGGTCGGCCACAGACAGGGCCAGCGCGGCCAGCAGAAATCCGGCCGACAGCCAGAAGGCCGTCACGGCTTTATGAGCGTAGGCATCGGCCATCATTACGACAACGCCGCCGATGGCTACAACAATGGCCGGTAGAAAAAGGAGTAGGTCCTGGGGAGTTTCCATCTGAGCTTAACTATGAAGTTCGTCTATTTTTAGAGCCAGATCCAGATCGTTTTGGGTGATCTTCCCTCCTGCGCTGTGGGTCGACAACCGGATGCTGACTTTGTTGTATGAATTGAAAAGGTCGGGGTGGTGGTTCAGCTCTTCCGCCTCGAAGGCCAGGCGGTTGATGAAGGCCATGGCATCCCGGAAGTTTTTGAATTTGAAGTCTTTTTTGAGCTTGTCGTCTTCGGCTTGCCAGCCGTTGAGCCGGGACAAACCTTGCTGTAGTTGCTGCTGATCGAGTGGCTGTGCCATAATTATTCCTCCATATTGGATACAAATTCATTGCTTATATCGTATAACCCCGCCGCCCATACCGGGAGTTCACCGCTCTCGGAGGCCGCCTCGGATATCCGCGTGGCCTTGCCGGAGGTTTCCTCCAGCAGGAGGCCGACCTGCACCTCGGAGTACCGGGTGAAGTCGGCCGGGCGAACCCCGATCCACACGATGAAGATCATGATGGGCACCAGCAGGCCGATCTCGCGGGCATTGAGGTCTTTGAGGAGTTTGTTTTCCACGTTGTGGATGGGGCCGAACATCACGCGCTGGAACATCCAGAGCATGTAGACGGCCGCCAGGATGACCCCGGTGGCGGCCAGCACGGTGAACCATATGCTATTGAGCGCCAAAGAGTTGAACGAGCCCATAAGAATGAGGAATTCCCCGACAAACCCGTTCAGCCCGGGCAGGCCGATGGAGGCCAGCGTGGCCAGCAGAAACATAACGGCAAAGACGGGCATAACGGCCGATAAACCGCCGAAATCGGAGATCAGCCGGGTGTGGCGGCGGTCGTAGATCATTCCCACGATGAGGAACAGGGCCCCGGTGGACAGCCCGTGGTTGATCATCTGGATGATGGCCCCCTGCACGGCTATGGTGTTGAGGGCAAAGATGCCCAGCACGATGAAGCCCAGATGGCTGACCGAGGAGTAGGCAATGAGTTTTTTAACGTCTTTCTGGACCATGGCCACCAGGGCTCCGTAGATAATGCCGATTACCGCCAGCACGGCCATCCAGGGCGCGAAGGTCTCCGAGGCGTTGGGGAACAGCGGCAGGCAGAACCGGAGCAGTCCGTAGGTGCCCATCTTCAGCATCACGGCGGCCAGGACCACCGATCCGGCCGTCGGGGCCTCGGTGTGGGCATAGGGCAGCCAGGTATGGAAGGGAAACAGGGGCACTTTGATGCAGAAGGCCAGGGCAAAGGACAAAAACAGCCAGGTTTGCTCGACCAGTCCGATCTGGTATTCGAAGCTGGTCAGCAGGCGCCAGTCGGTGGTGAATACCCCGTCGAGGAGCATCCCTCCGGCGTGAAAGCCCACGTAGATCAGGCCCACGAGCATGATCAGCGATCCTACCAGGGTGTAGAGGAAGAATTTAATGGTGGCCGCCAGACGATCCTTGCCGCCCCAAATGCCGATCATGAAGTACATGGGGATGAGCGTCAGCTCGAAGAAGACATAGAAGACGAACAGGTCCAGGGAGGCGAACACGCCCATGGAGCCGGTCTGCAGGATGAGCAGCATGCAGTAGAATCCGGCCACGTGCCGGGTGATGGAGTCCCAGGCCGAAAGGACCACGATGGGGCCGAAAAAGGCCGTCATCATGAACAGCAGCAGGCTGAGGCCGTCGAGTCCGACGATGTATTTGACATCGGCCCCGGGCAGCAGCGTGGCCGATTCGCTCAGGAACTGAGCCGTCTGGGAGGAGGCCGGATCGAAGGCCAGCATCAGCGGGATGGCCAGGGCCAGGGTGGCCGAGGTAAAAAACAGGCTCACCCATTTGATGGCCGTATCGGATTTCGCCAAAAGGACGAACAGGACACCCAGCAGCGGTAAATAGATGACAATATTGAGAAGATTATCCATGAATTTTGTTGATCAATTACCAAATACGAGCATTGAGATTACCAGAATGACCCCGAGCACGATGGCCACGGCATAGTTTTGCGTGACCCCGGTCTGGAAGAAGCGGAACATGCTGCCAAACAGCCGGACCAGTCCGCCGGTCAGGTTGACCAGTCCGTCGACGATGCGGATGTCGAATACGGCCAGCACTTTGTCGGAAAAGCGGACGGTGGGATTGATGATGGCCCCCTCGTAGAGCTCGTCGAGGCTGTACTTGCGCGACCAGACCCCGTAAAGCGGGCCGGCCTTGCGGGCCAGTGCCTGATCGGATTCTTCCAGGCTTCCTTTGATGTACAGCCGGTGGGCGGTGAACACGGCCAGCACAGCGACAGCGATGGAGCCGAGCATCAGGGCCCATTCGGCAGGTTTGCCCAGGATGAGGTCGGCATCGGCCGTGACCCCGCTGAGCCATCCGTGCAGCAGATTGACGTGAACATCCCCGGAGACAAAGGTGGCCACGATGAAGTCGGGGATGCCGATCAACCCGCCGGTCACGGCCAGCACGGCCAGCGTCCACAGCGGTATGGTCATCGAAGAGGGACTCTCGTGCAGGTATTTTTCGGCCCCGGCCGCTTCCTTGAATTTGAGGGGAAGCTGGAACTCGCCGTGGAAGGTGCTGAAGGTGAGCCGGAACATATAAAAGGCCGTCATGAAGGCGGTGACCAGGGCCACGGCCCACAGCGCCATATAGATGGCGCCAAACTCGCCGAGTCCGGCGTTGAAGGTCATCACCAGGATCTCGTCCTTGGAGAAGAAGCCCGACAGCGGCGGTATGCCGGCAATGGCGATGGTGGCCAGCAGGAAGGTCCGGTAGGTGGACGGCATGTACTTCTTCAGTCCGCCCATGAAGCGCATGTCCTGGGGATCGAAGGTGACCTGTTTGCCGTCGTCGCGCAGGTGGGCGTCCACGGCGTTCATGGTGTGGATGACCGAGCCGGACCCCAGGAAGAGGCAGGCTTTGAAAAAGGCGTGGGTGATCACATGGAACAGGGCCGCCACATAGGCTCCGGAGCCCAGGGCCAGGAACATAAAGCCCAGCTGGGAGACGGTGGAGTAGGCCAGCACCCGCTTGATATCGTATTGGGTCAGGGCGATGGTGGCCGCGACGATGGCCGTGAGTCCGCCGATGACGGCCACGATGAGCATCAATTCCGGCGACATGACGAACAGGGGGGACAGGCGGGAGATCAAATAAATGCCCGAGGTGACCATGGTGGCCGCGTGGATGAGGGCCGAGACAGGCGTCGGGCCGGCCATGGCGTCGGGCAGCCAGACGAACAGGGGGATCTGGGCGCTCTTGCCGGTGGCCCCGATGAGCATCAGCAGCCCGATCCAGAAGACCTCGGTGCCGGAAAACAGGGACAGATCGGCCAGGATGACGCTGAAATCGAGGCTGCCCATGGTGCGGAAGACCATAAACATGGCGATCAGGAAGGCAAAATCCCCTACCCGGTTGTACAAAAAGGCCTTTACGGCGGCCGCGGATTTGGCCATGTCCGTATACCAGAAGCCGATCAGCAGATAGGAACACAAGCCCACCCCTTCCCAGCCGAGGAAGAGCAGCAGCAGGTTTTCGGCCATGACCAGGTTGAGCATGGCGAAGATAAACAGGTTCAGGTAGGCGAAGAACTTCCAGTAGCCTTCGTCATGGCCCATATAGCCGATGGAGTACAGATGGATCAGAGCCCCGACGCCGGTGACGACCAGCGCCATGGTGACCGAAAGCTGATCGAGGCGGTAGGCAATATCGGTGGTGAAGTCCCCGGCCTGTATCCAGGTGAACAGGCTCACGACGGAGGCCTCGCTGGAGCTGTCCATGTTCAGGAACAGCCATACGGAAATCAGAAAAGGGATGAACACGCTGAGGGTGGCCAGGCTGCCGATGAGCATCTTCTGCTCTCTGTAGGCCGGGAACGACATCCCCAGAAGCCCGTTGATCAGAAATCCAAGCAGCGGGATCCCTACGATATATGGCACCAGTCCGGCTAAACTATCCATGTACTGTATATGTATTTATGCTACCAGCGCAGCAGGTTAATTTTGGTAATGTCTACAGAAAGGTTGTTCCTGAATATCGAAATAATGATGGCCAGTCCGACAGCGGCTTCGGCCGCGGCCACGCAAAGCACGAAAAATACGAGTATTTGTCCGTGAACATCGCCCAGGTGGGCGCTGAAAGAAACCAGCGTCAGGTTGACGGAATTGAGCATGAGCTCGGCGCTCATCAAAATGACAATGGCGTTTTTGCGGGTCAGAACCCCGAGTACTCCGATGGTAAATAGTACAGCGCCGAGAGCCAGGTACCAGTTAAGCGCGATCATGAATCCTGTTGTTTGATTTTACGTTGGGCGATCAGCACGGCCCCTACGACGGCCGCGGTGAGCAGTATGGCGGTGACTTCGAAGGGCAGCAGGTAGGTGGTGAACATCTCGTTGCCGATGGCCTCGACCGTTCCCACAGTGGCCATCTCCCCGGAAACGGCCGGCAGGGTCCCGCTCAGGCTGCCCACGGTGTACAGCAGCTGGGAAAGGACCACGGCGCCCAGCAGAAACGATACCATGTATTTGACGCTGAACCGGGAGAATATGCGTTCGGTTTCATCGCCGATGTTCAGCAGCATGATGACAAATAAAAACAGCACCATAATGGCGCCCCCGTAAACGAGGATCTGGACTACGGCCAGGAACTGGGCCTGAAGCAGCAGGTACAGGGCGGCCACGGAAATCAAGTTTAATACGAGGAACAGGGCACTGTTGACGGTGCTTTTGTTGAATATCACGGCCAGCGCCGAGCCAATGGCCAGGATGCCGAACAGAATAAATAAATATGTGATCATGGGAAATACTTACCTGAAAATTGTGCCTAAAGGTAGGCAAATTTGCCAAAGGCGGCAAGAGGTAAATTTGTTGTGGCGGCCCCGCAGACAGGCCCCGGAAGCCAAAGGCAGCCAACGTAGCACGCTACTGTTAGCTGTTGCAATATAATTTTTGCAACGCCTCTTCGAGATCCTCCATGGAGAAGGGTTTGTTGAGGTAGGCCAGGTATTCGGTGTCGGAGGCCCGTTCTTTCATGATCGGCTCGGAATTGCCGGACATGAATATAACCGGAAAATCCACCTGCTGTCTGGCCCGCTTCACCGCTTCGATGCCGTCGACCTTGCCCTGGATCTTGATATCCATGAGAACCAGGTCCGGCTTATATTTGACAATGGACCGCACGGCTGCCTCTCCTGTTGTCACCCATTCCTGGATCACATTATAGCCAAGGCTTATCAGTCTTTTTTCAAATAATTTGGCAAGAAGCAAATCATCTTCTACAATAATAACATCACCCATAATCGTAAAGGAACATATATCAGCCTGCTAATGCCTTAGCAGACTTTGGGTTAATAAAATGGGGCAGAGCTTCGGAGCTATTTGTTATATCCTATATACAAAATTTATCATTAAGATGTTATAATATTATTCAAAATTTCCGTTGCTGGCGCCGGACTGATCCGACTTGGGAAAATTGATGGTGAAGGTGCTTCCATTGGCGTTTTTGACGTCCATGGTGGCCTCGAGCTGACGGACCCAGGTATTGACCAGGTCGATGCCCAGGGAGGTGACTTTCCCCGAATGGAAATCATCGGGAAGGCCGACCCCGTCGTCCTTCACCCTGAGTTCGACCCGGTTGTCCTTTTCCGAGATCCTGATTTGGATCTTCCCTTTTTTTCTGTCTTTGAAGGCATGCTTATAGGCATTGATCAGCAATTCGTTCAGCAGCAATGCGCAGGGGATAGCCTGGTTCAGGTTTAAGTGCACCTCTTCGGGGGCCTCGATTTGGAAGGTGATTTTTTTATAGGTGTTGATGTAGGCCATGGAGATCTTGTCGACCAGATCCTTGATGTAGCGGTTGAACTCGAGATGAGAAAAATTTCCGGCGTCGTAGAGTTTCTCATGGATGATGGCCATCGACTTGACCCGCGACACGCTGTTGACGAGGATCTCTTTGACCTTGTCGTCCTTCAGATGGTCCATTTCCAGCTCCAGAAGGGCCGAAACCACGGCCAGGTTATTTTTCACCCGGTGGTGGATCTCCGATAACAGGATCTCCTTTTCTTTCAGGGAAGTTTCCAGGGCATGGGTCCGTTTGGCGACCATCTCTTCCAGATGATCGCGCAGCTGTTCAACCTCATTTTTCTGCTGCTCAATTTTTTTGGTTTTTTTATAGAGGTCGACGAAGGCCTGGACTTTCGTTCGCAGGACAATAGGCCTGATGGGAGTAAAAATAAAATCCACCGCCCCTTGGCCGTACCCGGTGGCCACATCCATTTCGTCGGAGCTGTAGCCGGTAAAAAAAATGATCGGGGTCAGTTCGGTGGGCGGATTCTCACGGATCCACCGGGCCGTCTCGAATCCGTCCATACCGGGCATGTTGACATCGAGCAGGATGAGGGCGAATTCATGGCGCAAAAGCTGTTTTAACCCTTCGGCGCCCGAGTTGCATTCGATCAGGTTCAGATCGGGCATATCCAGGATACTTCGGATGGCGATCAGCTTTTCCTTATTGTCGTCAATCAGAAGTATATTGATTTTATCATCCATAATGCTTCCCGGTCAGGTTTTTCATTTATACAGGCGGACCCGCATCAGCGAAACAAGCTGATCGATATCAACGGGTTTGGAGATGTAATCGGAGGCTCCGGCCCCGAGGCATTTTTCCCGGTCGCCCTTCATGGCCTTCGCCGTAAGGGCCAGAATGGGGAGACATTCAAATTTGGGTTTTTTCCGTATCTCGCGGATGGTTTCATAGCCGTCCATTTCCGGCATCATAATATCCATCAGGATCATATCCATTCCGGGATCATTTTCGAGGATTTTCAGGGCCTCTTTCCCGTTTTCAGCCGTCGTCACTTCAATATCGTGGCGCTTCAGGGCCACGCTCAATGCAAAGATATTGCGGATGTCATCATCGACGGCCAGTACTTTTTTTCCCGCCAGCCCTTCGCCGGATTCATAGATCTTCTGCAGCATCTTTTGCCGGGCCGCGGAGAAATCCGAGACCGGCTTATGCAGAAACAGGCAGGCCTCGTCGAGCAGCCGCTCGGGCGAGCGGACGGTTTTGACGATGATGCGGGTGGCAAGTTTTTTGAGCCTGGACTCGTCTTTCTGCGTCAGGTTCTTTTTGGTGTAAATGATGACGGGCAGGCGATGCAGATCCGGGGTCTTCTCTATTTCATCGAGGATCCTGAACCCGCTTTTGTCCTGCAGTTTCAAATCCAGGATCACCGCGTCAAAGCGCTCCTTTTTCAGCTGGTCAAGGGCTTTCTTGCCGGTACCCACGGCGGTGATTTCCGTGGTTTTATCCCCGAGCAGGTCGGTGATCGCTTTTTGCTGCTTTTCATCGTCTTCCACGACCAACAGACTTCTGGATTTCCTGGCGATAAAGTCGCTGGCCTGGGAAAATACATCCTCCAGGTCGGTTCGCGAGGCCGGTTTGGTCAGGTAGGAGTAGGCCCCGCGGGTCAGCCCGAAATGGCCCTCGTCTTCCGAGGAGATGATGCATATGGGAATGTGGCGGGTATCCGGACTCAATTTAAACCGGTCGAGCACCGTCCATCCGTCCATATCCTTGAGGCGGAGGTCCAGGGTGATGAGGTCCGGCCTGTATTCGCGGACCAGGGTCAGGGCCTCTTGTCCGCCGGCCGCGATCAGGCTTTTGCAGCCCCGGCTGCGGGCCACTTCCCTCAGGGAGGCGGCAAACTTTTTATCATCCTCGATGATCAGCACCACCTGGTCTTTGTCCCCGATCTCGTCGCGGTCATCATAGACCAGGTTTTCTTCCACCGGCGTCTCCGAAAGGAGTTTCAGGTTTCCCGGCGCTTGGCCTTCCAGCTGCTGACTGGCCACGGGCGGCGGCGGGGAGGGATCGGTTTTTTCCGGCTCCACCCGGGCGTTTTCATATAATATATAGGTTAACGGCACATACAGGGTGAAGGCGCTGCCCTTGCCGGATTTGTTATCGGTCAGGTGCAGTTCACCGCCGAGCAGGCTGGCCAGTTCCCGGCTGATGGCCAGGCCCAGACCGGTGCCCCCAAAACGGCGGCTGGTGCTGCCCTCGGCCTGCTGGAAGGCTTCGAAGATGATCTTCTGCTTTTCAGCCGGGATGCCAATGCCCGTATCCCTGACCCGGAAAGCGATGACCGATTCGGCCTGGGCCAGCATCTCGGCCTCAAAGTTCAGGTCTTTGCTGGCCATGGAGACCCGCAGTTCGATCAGCCCTTTTTCGGTAAATTTGAAGGCGTTGGATAGCAGGTTCTTCAGGATTTGCTCGACCCGGTTGCGGTCGGAGAAAATAGCCTCCGGCAGGCCGTTGTCCACCACGACGGAGAATTCGAGTCCCTTCTTGGTGTCGGCCATGTGGCGGAAGGTCCGCTTGATGCTTTCTTTGATGTCTTCCAGGCGGACTTTCCCCAGGTCGATCGATACGGTGCCGGATTCGATCTTGGACAGGTCCAGAATATCGTTGATCAGGTTTAGCAGGTCGGTTCCGGCGGCATGGATGGTCTCGGCAAAGACCACTTCTTTTTCATCCAGGTTGGCGTCGGGATTGTTTTTCAGCTGCTCGGACAGGATCAGCAGGCTGTTGAGGGGGGTGCGCAGCTCATGCGACATATTGGCCAGGAACTCGGATTTGTATTTGGAGGTCAGCTGCAGCTGTTCGGCTTTCTCCTCCAGGGCCACCTTGGCAAACTCGACCTGCTGGTTCTTGTTCTCGACCTCGGCTTTTTGTTCGGCCAGCGTCCGCGCTTTGTCCTCCAGCTCTTCGTTGGCCTGCTGCAGGTCTTCCTGCTGATGCTGCAGGTCGGCGGCCAGCGTCTGCGACTGCTCGAGCAGGCTTTCGGTCTGCATGGTCGTCTTAATGGTATTGAGCACAATGCCGATGCTTTCGGTGAGCTGCTCCAAAAAGGACAGGTGGGTCTCGCTGAACTTCCTGAAGGAGGCCAGCTCGATCACGCCCTTGACCTCGTTCTCGAAAACCACGGGGAGGATGGCGATATTGATCGGCGTAGCCTCTCCCAGCCCGGAGGTAATCTGGATGTAGTCGGCCGGGACATCATTGAGCAGGATGCGCTCTTTTTCGTAGGCGCACTGCCCGATCAGCCCTTCGCCGATCTCAAATTTTTTCGTCTGCGGCTTGCGCTCCCGGTAGCCATAGCTGGCCAGCAGGTTGAAGCTGTGCTCGCCGGAGGTATCGCCGTTGCGCTCCATGCTGTAGAATACGGCGTGCTGGGCCGAGACGACCGGGGCCAGTTCCGAGAGGAGAAGGCGCGAGATTTCCTGAAGGTTTTTCTGGCCCTGCAGCATACGGGTGAACCTGGCCAGGTTGGTCTTGAGCCAGTCCTGCTCGGTATTCTTATGGGTGGTTTCCCGCAGGTTCTGGATCATCTCGTTGATGTTGTTCTTCAGCTCCTCCACCTCACCGCGGGTCTCGACGGTAATGGACCGGGTGAGGTCGCCGTCCGTTACGGCCGTGGCCACATCGGCAATGGCCCTGACCTGGGTGGTCAGGTTGTCGGCCAGCTGGTTCACATTGTCGGTCAGATTGCCCCAGATGCCCGAGGCCCCGGGCACTTTGGCCTGTCCGCCCAGCTTGCCCTCGGTGCCCACCTCCCGGGATACGGTGGTCACCTGGTCGGCGAATATGGCCAGGGTGTCGATCATATTGTTGATGATATCGGCCAGGGAGGCGATCTCGCCCTTGGCGTCCACAATCAGTTTCTTGGTGAGGTCTCCTTTGGCCACGGCCGTCACGATTTTAGCTATGCCGCGGACCTGGTCGGTCAGGTTGCCGGCCATCAGATTGACGTTGTCGGTCAGGTCTTTCCAGGTGCCCGAGACCCCGGCTACCCGGGCCTGTCCGCCCAGCTCCCCGTCGGTGCCCACCTCGCGGGCCACCCGCGTCACTTCGGAGGCGAAGGAGCCGAGCTGGTCGACCATGGTATTGATGGTCTCTTTGATCTGGAGGATCTCCCCTTTTACATCAACGGTGATCTTCCTGGACAGGTCGCCGTGGGCAATGGCCGTGGCGACCTTCGAGACATCCCTCAGCTGTATGGTCAGGTTGCCGGTCAGCTGGTTGACGTTATCGGTCAGGTCCTTCCAGGTGCCCGATACCCCCGGCACATCGGCCTGTCCGCCCAGCTTGCCCTCGGTGCCCACCTCGCGGGCCACCCGGGTGACCTCCGAGGCAAACGAGCTGAGGCGGTCGACCATGGTGTTGATGGTCTCTTTCAGCTCATGGATCTCGCCCTGGGCGGTGATGGTGATTTTTTTGGACAGGTCGCCTTTGGCCACCGCCGTGGTCACTTCGGCAATGCTGCGCACCTGTTCGGTCAGGTTATCGGCCATCAGGTTAACGTTGTCGGTCAGGTTTTCCCAGGTGCCGGACATGCCCTGCACCTCGGCCTGCCCGCCGAGCTTGCCTTCGACGCCGACCTCGCGGGCTACCCGCAGAACTTCGGAGGCGAACAGGCTGAGCTGGTCGACCATGGTGTTGATGGTCTCTTTCAGCTCCTGGATCTCGCCGTGGGCATCGACGGTAATTTTCTTGGACAGATCGCCCAGGGCCACGGCCCGGGCCACTTTGGATACATCCCTCAGCTGCACGGTCAGGTTACCGGCCAGCTGGTTGACGTTGTCGGTCAGGTCTTCCCAGGTACCCGATACTCCCGGCACCACGGCCTGTCCGCCCAGGGTCCCGTTGGTGCCCACTTCCCGGGTCACCCTCGATACTTCCGAGGCGAAGGAGCCGAGCTGATCGACCATGGTGTTGATCGTTTCCTTGAGCTCCTGCACCTCGCCCTTCACGTTCACCGTTATTTTCCTGGACAGATCCCCGCGGGCCACCGCCGTGGTCACCTCGGCAATGTTGCGGACCTGGTCGGTCAGATTGCCGGCCATCAGGTTCACGTTAACGGTCAGGTCCTTCCAGGTGCCGTTGACCCCCTTCACCCGCGCCTGTCCGCCGAGCTTGCCTTCGGTACCCACCTCGCGGGCCACCGTGGTGACCTGGTCGGCAAACATGGCCAGGATGTCGATCATATTGTTGATCGTCTCCTTGATCTGCAGGATCTCCCCGCGGGCCTCGACAGTAATTTTCTGTCCCAGGTCGCCCTGGGCGATGGCTGTGGCCACCTTCGAGACATCCCGCAGCTGTACGGTCAGGTTGCCGTTCAGCTGGTTGACGTTGTCGGTCAGCTCTTTCCAGGTGCCGGACAAATCCCTCACCTCGGCCATGCCGCCGAGTTTGCCCTCGGTGCCCACTTCCCGGGTCACGCGCGTGACTTCCGAGGCAAAGGAACTGATCTGGTCGACCATGGTGTTGATCGTTTCCTTGAGCTCCTGCACCTCCCCTTTCACGTTAACGGTAACTTTTTTGGACAGGTCGCCTTTGGCTACGGCCGTGGTCACTTCGGTGATGTTGCGGACCTGATCGGTCAGGTTGCCGGCCATCAGGTTGACGATATCGGTCAGGTCTTCCCAGGTACCGGTCAGGCCCTTGACGATCGCCTGCCCGCCCAGTTTGCCTTCGGAGCCCACTTCCCGGGCCACCCGGGTCACCTCGGTGGCAAACAGGCCGAACTGGTCGACCATGGTGTTGATGGTTTTTTTCAGCTCATGGATCTCGCCCTTGCCCTCAATGGTGATTTTCCTGGACAGATCTCCCCTGGCTATGGCCGCGGTCACTTCGGCAATGTTGCGCAGCTGCAGGGTCAGGTTGGCGGTAAGCAGGTTCACATCATCGGCCAGCTCCTTCCACACCCCGCTTAACCCTTTGGTCCGCGCCTGCCCGCCCAAACGGCCTTCGGTGCTCATCTGGCGGGATACTTCCGAGACCTCGGTGACGAAGGAGCTCATCTGATCGACCATGGTATTGACCGTCTCTTTCAGCTCCTGGACCTCCCCTTTCATGTTACCGGTAACTTTTTTGGACAGGTCCCCCCGGGCCACGGCCGAGGTTACCCTGGCAATGCTGCGGACCTGGTCGGTGAGGTTATCGGCCATCAGGTTCACATCATCGGTAAGTTCTTTCCAGGTACCGGTCAGGTCCCTCACCTGGGCTTGTCCGCCCAGGCGGCCTTCGGTGCCGACCTCCCGGGTGATGCGGGTCACCTCCTGGGCAAATATGCCCAGCTGGCCGGCCATGGAATTGACCGTTTCCTTCATCTTGTGGATTTCCCCTTTGGCGTCCACGGTTACTTTCTTGGAGAGGTTGCCGCGCGCTATGGCCGTGGTCACTTCGGAGATATTGCGCAGCTGTTCGGTCAGGGTATCCGACATCAGGTTCATGCCGTCGGTGAGCTCTTTCCAGGCACCGGCGGCGCCTTTGATTTTGATCTGGCCGCCCAGCTTGCCCGACGCTCCCATCTCGGTGCTCACCCGGGTGACTTCTGCGGCCACCGATTCCATCTGCCCGACCATGGTGTTGACCAGTTTGGCGGCGCGCAGAAATTCCCCTTTCAGGTTTTCCCCGTCTTTTTCGGTGTCTATTTTCTGGGTGAGGTCTCCTTTGCCCACGGCCCCGATGACCCGGGCCATTTCCGTGGTCGGCCAGGTGACATCGTCGACCAGCTGATTGACCGAGTCGATCATCACTTCCCAGCGCGGACTGTACCGGTCGCCGGATATGCGTTTGCCGAGCTTGCCTTTCTTGCCGACGACCTTACTGATCTCTTCGAACTCCTTCATCACGAGTTCGTGCTCCTGTATCATAAGCTCTTCGCGGGCAATGACCTCATTGAAGGTATCGGCCAGTTTTCCATCCATTCCCGTCAGGTTGGACGGCAGCTGCATCAGCTCTCCGTTTTTCAGTGAGATCAGGGCCTCCAGCAGCATCTCTTCCACCTTGCCGCCTTCGGCCACCTTTGCAGGAACCGCCGCTTTCTGGGGTTGGGGTATTTTATTCATCGGAGTCTTGATATTTTCGACTGATCTTTTGCTAACCGGCTTTATCCGGTTGCCTCCAAACAATCCTCTGAGAAATCGCAAAAACTGGTAATAGTAATACATTTATTACTTGATTGATTGATATGTAGTATATACAATAATCAATTTTATTTTATTAAAAAACCTTAATTTTATTGGCGGAACCGCAAACCTTATTCCGTGGCCCAAATCAAACCGTTGGTGAGGAAATTGAGATAGGCGGGTTCTTCCATGACGGCGTTATTATGACCGGCCGTCGTGCCGATGACCCGGGCTTTGCCGTAGGTGTTGGCCCACATAACCGTATGTGATTTGTCCGTCTCCGGTCCGTAGGCCCGGGCCAGGGGGACCATGTTCTCATAGGCTTTGATAATAATATAAAGCTCATCGGTGGGCGATACCCAGGTGCCGTCGGGAAAGCCGGCCATAACCGGATGCTCGCGGTTTACCGCTTCAATTTCGAATTGACGCTGCCTGCGCTCATGGTGATAGGTTTCCAGCCCCACCAGACGATCCCATTCTTCGGTTTCGGCATCGCGGTAGGTATGCATGGCGCAGTGCAGGACCAGGGCGGCCGTGCCGCTTTCATAATGGGCGCGGGTTAAGTTTTCCACGTACTCTACGTCGGTGACGCTTGCAAAGCACATATTATAGATCACCGCATCATAGTCCTCATGCCAGTCCGGGTCTTGGTGCAGCGTAAGTTTGTGGTCATTGCTGTCGCCGGCTTCAATATCAACAGTCCATTCAATATCAAGGCGCTCGGACAGCTCTCCGGTGATCAGATCGCGCTGGGCTTCATAATTATGGTACCCTCCTCCGGTAACATAAAGTACCCGCAATGGATCGTTTGCTCCGGTTTGGTTCGACGCACTACATGCTAACATGGGCATGGCCGCGCAGGCTATCAGTATTATTTTTTTCATTGTATTTTAATAAATAGATTAAAGTTATAAATACAGAATGGGGGCTCTAACGTGAACTGATAGAACCAAAAGACGATATTCGGTTAGTGGTCATGTTATAATAAACAAAATATATCAACTGTTCATAAGTCCGAAATAACCGAGTCCCAGAGCGCCGATGAACCAGCAGTACCAGGCGAAATAATGGATGCCTTTGGATTTAAACAGCCGGATGAGATATTTCAGGGCATAATAACCCGATACCAGGGCCGTGAAGAACCCGATCAGGTACTGAAAGATCATATCCTCCTGCAGCCCGACCCGGCTGGCTTCGACAGCCTCCACGATCATGGCCCCGCCGATGACCGGCAACATCATCAGGAAGGTGAAGCGGGCAATATCGTCCCGGTTGATCTTCAGGAACACGGCCATGGCCATGGTGGCCCCCGAACGGCTGACGCCCGGAAGCAGGGAAAAAGCCTGGGCCAGGCCTACGATAAAGATATTCTTTATATTCAGCGTCCGTTCCCCGTATCCATAAAACTTGGTGAAATATAAAAAGGTCCCGGTGACCAAAAACATCAGCGACACTCCGACCGGATTGGCAAATACCTCTTCAATCTGATGGCGGATGGTGAATCCGGCCAAACCGGCCGGGATCATACTGACCAATATGTACAGGTTAAGGCGGGTGGCATAATCATCATCGTAATTGCGGTACGTTTGCAACGGACTGCCGATCATCCGTCCGGCCGCCCGGAGCAGTTCGGCCAGGTCTTTGTGAAAGTAGATGACGATGCTGCACAGCGTGCCGAAATGGACGATGAGCTCGAAAGTTATGCCATGGGGGAGGTTTCCCAGCAAAGCCTGGGCAATGACAATGTGACCGGAACTGCTTATGGGCAGAAATTCGGTAATCCCCTGCAGTATTCCCAATAAAAATGATTCAAGTAAATTCATTATTTTATTTTTGCTTATTTTTGGCAGGCGTCAGGCGAACAAAGGTAAAGAATTATTTTTAATAATCATTCAAAGCGGTAAAATTATATGCAGGATTACAATAAGGATATTCAGGCCCTGGGCGAGGAGATCCGCGAGGCCAGTGCATTCATTGGCGACATCCATCAGGAACTCGGTAAAGTTATCATAGGCCAGGAATATATGATCGACCGCTTGCTGACCGGACTGCTTTCCAACGGACATGTATTGCTCGAAGGGGTGCCCGGGCTGGCGAAAACGCTTACCGTATCTTCGCTGGCAGGGGCCATAGCCACCAAGTTTCAGCGCATTCAGTTTACGCCCGACCTGCTCCCGGCCGACCTGATCGGCACGCTTATCTACAACCAGAAACTGGGTGATTTTACCGTGAAAAAAGGGCCCATTTTTGCCAATATTATCCTGGCCGATGAAATAAACCGTTCACCGGCCAAAGTGCAGAGCGCCCTGCTGGAGGCCATGCAGGAAAAACAGGTTACCATCGGCGATGAGACGTTCAAACTCACGGAGCCGTTCCTGGTGCTGGCCACCCAGAACCCGGTTGAGCAGGAAGGGACCTACCCCCTGCCCGAAGCTCAGGTTGATCGCTTTATGCTCAAGATCAAAGTGGATTATCCCACCGAGATAGAAGAGCTTGAAATTATGCGGCGGATGGCCAGAACCAACAACAAAGAAAAAATCAACAATGTGATTAATCCTGACGATATTCTTCATGCCAGGGAAGTTATCAATGACATATACATGGATGAAAAAGTAGAACAGTATATCATTGATTTGGTCTTCTCTACCAGAAAACCGTTGGAATATAACCTGAAAAGCATTGACGGTTTAATAGATTTTGGCGCATCACCGAGGGCTTCCATTAACCTGAATCTGGCTGCCCGGGCGCAGGCGTTTATAAAACACAGAGCCTATGTTACCCCTGAGGATGTTCGTGAAATTGCTTTAGATGTATTACGACACAGAATTATACTCACCTATGAAGCGGAAGCAGAAGATATAACCACTGAAGATGTTGTGAAAACTATCATGAACACTATAGCGGTTCCTTAATAAATTTTTATATCAAACTTTATTGACAATAAAAACATGTTTTCGTTAATTAGGTGTCATCCTATTATTAGAAAGAAAAAAATACTATGAAAATAAAGTTTGTTCCAAGATCAGATATAAGAATTACCAAGAAAAGTTCATCAAAGTTTCGACCCCTGATTGATGCGTTAAATGATTTGAAACCCGGCCAGGATGCCCTGGAGGTTACCTACTCCAATGATAAGGAGTTGAACTCCATGAGAAATGTTGTATATACCCACAACAGGGAAACAGGAAGCAAAATCAAAAGCGGCAAGGATACCGTAAACAACAAGGTTTTTTTCTACAAAGACGGAAACTGACCTTATTTGCTGAGTTCCAGCATCCTGTCCAGGGAGCGCTTGGCTTTGAGGCGGATGCTTTCCTCGATCTCGATCTGGTATTTATCCTCCCGGAGGCATTCCAGGGTATCTTCCAGGGTGATCTCGTTCATGTGGGGGCAACGCACGCTGCACAGGCCCAGCATCTCCTTGTCCGGATTTTCGGCGGCTATATTGTCGCCCATGCTGCATTCGGTAAGCAGCAAAAATCTTTCGGCCGGGGAGTCCTTCACGAAATTAACCATGCCCGTGGTGGATGCGCTGAAATCGGACGCTTCGACCACGTCGGGGGGACACTCGGGATGGGCCAGGATCACCGTGTCGGGAAACTGCTTCCGGACGCTGCGGATGTCTTCCAGGGTGAATTTCTCATGCACTTCACAACGCCCGTCCCAGGCCACCATGCCGCCGGAGATGTCCTGAACGGCTTCATTGGCCATGATCACCCGTTTACCGGTTTCCCGGGCCACATTTTTGGCCAGAAATTCATCGGGCAGGCAGATCACCGTATCGGTATCCAGGCTGTTGACAATATGCACGGCGTTGCTTGAGGTGCAGCAGACATCGGTTTCGGCTTTAACATCGGCGTAGGTGTTGATATACGTCACCACCGGTACGCCGGGGTATTTCTGCTTGAGGCGCCGAACATCATCGGCCGTGATGCTGGCCGCCAGCGAGCAGCCGGCCACCCGGGCAGGCAGCAGGACCATGCGTCCGGGATTCAGGATCTTGGCCGTCTCGGCCATGAAACGGACCCCGCAAAAGATCACCCGGTCGGCCGTGGTCTCTGCGGCAATCTTGCTCAGCCCCAGCGAGTCGCCCGCATAGTCGGGTATGCTGTGATACAGGGCCGGCTCCATATAGTTATGGCCCAGGATGATCGCATTTTTTTCCTTCTTAAGGCGGTTGATCTCATAGGCCAGTTCCGCCTTGATGAACAGCTCCGCCTCGGGGACCAGTCTGCCTACTTTTTTTACCAGCAGGTTGAAGGTTTCCTGTACGGAGGTTGAATTTTGTATGGCCTGCATAGTTAGTTTCTTATGGTTTTCTAACCTAAACGTTTTTTTATAATAAAAATTCCCTGAATCAAGGGAAAGCCCTCTGTTTCGCAGGCCGTATTTATGAGGACCTTTTTCGACCGGCGTGCCATAAGGGTTAAGAGGCCTTACTTTTCCCCGTCTTCGCCGGCATCGTTCTTTTTCTTCGAAGCGGCCTTTTTGGCGTCACCTTCTTCTTCTGCTGCTTCGGCGTCCTCCTTTTTGGCTTTGGCTTTCGGCTTGGGTTTTTCCTCTTTGGCCTT
>JBBDRB010000006.1:27105-57559 GCA_040905685.1 Balneolales bacterium
CGGCGTCCTCCTTTTTGGCTTTGGCTTTCGGCTTGGGTTTTTCCTCTTTGGCCTTGGGCTCTTCGGCTTCTTCCGCTTCCTTTTTATCCGCTTTTTTCACGGTAGGCTGGGCTTCCTGGGCTACCAGGCGGTCACGCAGATCCGACAGGCCTGACATCTCGCCAAGCGTTGTGCGTCCGGTAGTCTGAGACTCCGCTTCGGCTTTCTTAGCCGTGGCTTTTTTGGATGCCGCTTTTTTCTTGCCGGCTTCCGGGCTGCCCAGCTGTTTTTCACTGATCACAATGCTTTTGTTTTCTTCATCAAAATCAGTGACGACGGCTTTCAACGCATCGCCTTCGGCAAACTCCCCGATTTCTTTACCGGCTTCTTTTTTAGGCAAAAATGCTTCTGCGCCCAGCGGAAGATCGGTAAACACCCCTTTTTCGGTTATCTTGCTGACCCTGGCCTCCACTTCATTTCCGGGGGCATATTCAGTCGCAAACTGTTCCCAGGGATTGTCGGTGACCTGCTTATGGCCGAGGGATATCCTTCGGTTTTCAAAATCCACCGACAGGATGGAAACATCAAGCTCGTCGCCTTTGTTCACCTTCTCGCTCGGATGGGTAATTTTCTCCGTCCAGCTGAGATCGGAAATGTGCACGAGTCCGTCAATGCCCGGCTCGAGTTCAACAAACACGCCAAAGTTGGTAAGATTCCTGACCACCCCTTTGTGTTTGGAGTCGACCGGATAGCGTTCCAGCAGTTCTTTCCACGGATCGCTTTGGAGCTGCTTGACCCCGAGCGATACTTTTTTCTCGTTTTCGTTGATGTTCAGGATCACGCATTCAATGATCTGGTCTTTTTCAACCAGTTGTGACGGATGCTTAATATGCTGCGTCCATGACATTTCGCTGATGTGGACCAGGCCTTCGACGCCTTTTTCCAGTTCGATGAAGGCTCCGTAATCGGCAATGGACACCACCCGGCCCTGAACGCGGGTGCCTTCGGGATACTTGTTGTTGATCTCTTCCCACGGATGCGGCTGAAGCTGCTTGAGTCCAAGGGAGATGCGTTTCCTTTCCTCATCAAATTCCAGCACGACCACATTGAGTTTCTGGTCCAGCTTGATGATCTCGGAAGGATGCTCAACCCGTCCCCAGGAGAGGTCGGTGATGTGAAGCAGTCCGTCCACGCCGCCAAGGTCGATGAACACGCCGAAGTCGGTGATGTTTTTGACGACTCCTTCGAGGATCTGGCCGGTTTCCATGCTCTGCAGTATCTCGTCACGCTGATCTTCCAGATCGGATTCAACCAGGGCGCGGTGGGATACGACGACGTTCTCGCTCGACATATTGAGCTTGACAACCATAAATTCCATGGTCTTGCCCACGTAGGCATCAAAATCACGGACCGGGCGCACATCGATTTGTGAGCCGGGGAGGAAGGCGTCAATGCCAAAGATATCCACGACCATACCGCCTTTAATGCGTTTTTTGATGTATCCTTCAATGATGCTTTGGTTGTTGAAGGATTCGTCAATTTGTTGCCAGGTGCGCAGCGTATTGGCCTTGCGCCGGGAGAGGACCAGCTGGCCTTCGCGGTCTTCCACTTTATCGAGGAAGACTTCAATTTCGACACCGGGCTCGATCTGATCGGCTTCTTTGAACTCATTGCGCGGAATGATGCCTTCGGATTTGAAACCGATGTCTACAATGACGTATTTTTCATCGAGGGCGATTACCCTTCCAGTAACAATTTCTTTTTCGGTGATGGACGTCAGCGTGCCTTCATACATTTTGACGAGCTTGCCAAAATGCTCATCGTCATAATCTTCTGAAGCTTCTTCCAGCTCTTCCAGGGTATACACTTTTTCGCTGCGCTCACCGGTGAACGTCGGGATGACCGCTTCTTCCACGGTCTCGGACGGTTCAGGGTCCTGCACTACTTTTACATCTTCGTCTTTTACATCCTCAGCCGATCCGGTTTCTTCCTGCTGCTGTCCGGATGGCCCGGATTCCGGATTATCGGATCCCGCCTGCGGTTCAGCGTTGCTTGCCGAAGCCGAATTATGGTTCGTGGATTCCGCTTCGGATTGGTTTTCAGCTTGCTTTTTTTCTTCTTCGATTGCCTCTTTTTTTAACTCATCGGTCATTTATGGGTCCTGTATTTAACTTTGCCTCATTCTGTTTCGCACCAGAACGGGATTAGGGTTTTGGGTTTGGGTTAATGTTTATGTGGTGTTATTTTTTGAATTTCGGTCAGTATCATATTGACCTGTTCCTCAAATGTCGTTCGCGTCGTGTCAATTTCAATGGCGTCGTCCGCTTTTTTCAGCGGGTCAACGGCCCTGTTGGTATCCTGATGATCGCGCGAAAGGAGATTTTCCTTAACCTGTTCCAGATTCGCCGGTTCCGCACCGGCCCGGATCTCTTTATGTCTCCTCAACGCCCGTTCCTGTATGTCTGCCGTCAAAAAAAACTTAAGGTCGGCGTCGGGAAAGACCACCGTGCCCAGATCCCTTCCCTCGGCAATGCAATTGCGGGAAAGGGCGGCGTTTTTTAACGCGGCAGAAACTTTTCTTCTAACTTCAGGTAACGCGGCGACCGTACTTACATTGCGGGTCACCTCTTCGCTTCTCAGTTTATCGGTCACCTCTTCGCCCCGGATAAAGGCTTTGGACGTATCGCGGTCGAATTCAAATGATAAAATTTCTTCATCAATTACATCAAAGAACTTGCTTTTATTTTGTCCATTGTGTACATATAACAAGGTAAAACCTCGGTAAAGTGCCCCGGAATCGATATAATCGACTCCGGCTTTCCTGGCAACCGCTTTTGCAGTTGAACTTTTCCCGGCCCCCGCCGGGCCGTCAATGACTATAAGCATTCACCTTTTGTCTACATGGACTAAAAGCGTGAAATTATGCTTAATTTAAACATATTACAAAAATTTCTTGTATAATACCCCAATAAATTTTTATTTTAGGTTTCTGTAATGGTTTTTACAGATCCAATTTTTATACTGAACTATTAATATCCCAATAACTACATGCCACAGCATAAATCAGCGATCAAACGAGTCCGCCAGAACATCAAACGAAGGATTCATAACCGCGATCAGCGTTCTCAAATGAGAACCTACATCAAGAAGGTTCTGATAGCCACCGATAAGGCCGAAGCGGAAGCCAATCTGAAAACTGCTGTCTCTTACCTCGACAAAATGGGCCGCAAAGGCATCGTGCATAAAAATCAGGCAGCCAATAAAAAATCCAGACTGGTTAAACACGTTAACAAACTCTCCTGATGCCTAAAGTTCTGCTTGCTATCCTCGATGGCATCGGAATCAGCAGCGATTCCAGTGTAAGCGCCGTCAACCGGGCCGATACGCCTTTTCTGGATGAATTGTTTCGCACCTGTCCTCATTCCAAACTCAGCGCCGGCGGTTCCGATGTAGGCCTGCCCGACGGGCAGTTTGGCAATTCGGAAGTCGGTCACCTGAATATCGGGGCCGGAAGGATTGTCTGGCAGGAGCTTTCCAAGATCAACAACAGCATTTCAAACGGGCAGTTCTATCAGAATCCGGCTCTGCTGGAATCGGCCGAACAGGCCAGGCCGAAAAACAAAGTCCATATTATGGGCCTGTTTTCCGACGGCGGCGTGCACAGTCATATGGACCATCTGATCGCCCTGCTGCGGTTTTACAAACAACAGGGCATAGATAACGTCTATGTTCACGCCTTTACCGACGGGCGGGACACCTCCCCCTTTGGCGGCAAGGAATACGTCCGGCATTTTGAGAAGGAAGCCGCCGGCATGGGCGCCGGAAAGATCGTATCGGTGGTGGGCCGCTATTATGCCATGGACCGCGACAATCGCTGGGACCGTACCGAAAAAGCCTACCGGCTGCTTACCGCCGGTGAGGGCGAACGCTTCGATTCGGCCGCGAAGGCCCTGGAAACATCTTATGAAAAGCAAGTCACCGACGAATTTGCCAACCCGGCCGTCATTGGCAATGGCGGTGATACGCGAATCGAAGCGGATGACGCCGTGGTCTATTTCAACATCCGCGGGGACCGGGCCCGGCAGCTGACGCGGGCCTTTACCGAACCGGGCTTCGACAAGTTTGAAACCCTCCCGCCGGGGACCCTGCATTATACCAGCTTCACTTCCTACGACGAGACTTTCACCCAGGTTAAGGTGGCCTTCCCACCCCGCAACCTGGTGAACACCCTCGGAGAGGTCGTCAGCCGGGAAAACCTGCGCCAGCTCCGCATCGCCGAAACGGAAAAATATCCCCACGTAACCTATTTTTTTAACGGGGGGAAAGAAGAGGCCAGTCCGGGAGAAGAACGCCTGATGATCCCCAGCCCGAAAGTGGCCACCTACGATCTCCAGCCTGAAATGAGCGCGGAGGAGTTAACCGGCGTGCTGGAAGGCAAGATCCTGAAGGACGATTTTGACCTCATCATCCTGAATTATGCCAATCCGGACATGGTGGGCCACACCGGCAATATGGAGGCCACCATCAGGGCCGTCGAAACCGTCGACCGGTGCCTGAAAAAAGTCGTGGAAGCGGCCAGGGCCAAATCCTATGATACGATCGTGATCTCCGATCACGGCAATTCCGACAAATTGCTAAATGAGGACGGCAGCCCCCATACCGCCCACACCCTGGCTCCGGTTCCCTTCATCCTGATCAGCAATAATGGAGTAGAGCAGGTCAGCGACGGTATTCTGGCCGATGTGGCACCCTCTATATTAAAGCTTTTAAAAATTAATCAGCCTGCCGAAATGGAAGGTAAACCGCTATTCTGAAAGACTTTAAATAGTCTGCCTATCCTGCAGGGTAAACTTGCGTTTACACTAAGCCTATACTACCTTCGTTAAGAAAAGTGAAACTATTGCGATGGATTCGCTGTTTTACTCATTTCCATAGGCAATAGCTTATATATAGTTTTTAATTTAATATCAGAACAATTCTATGGATGGCAATTTTTCAAACAGAGTACACGATGTAATTCAGTTCAGCCGTGAAGAAGCCCTCAGGCTGGGCCACGATTACATCGGAACAGAACATTTAATATTGGGTATCATACGCCTGGGTGAAGGTATTGCTATCAAGATTTTGAAAAATCAAAAGTGTGATCTGCTCAAAATCAAGAAAACAATAGAGGATACCGTGCGCGGTACCGGCGGTGCGGTGACCGTGGGCAACATCCCGCTTACCAAACAGGCTGAAAAAGTTCTGCGAATAACCTACTTGGAAGCCAAACTTTATAAGAGTGACACTATTGGCACGGAACATTTGTTGTTATCCCTGTTGAGAGACGATGAAAATATTGCTGCACAGATCCTGCAGCAGTTTAACGTTACATATGACGCTGTCCGCGAAGAACTTGACCTGATTATAACCGGGCGACCGTCAAAAGAAGATGAGGGAGGTCAAACATCAGCCGAGGAGTCTTCGTTATCAAAGAGTCAAAAACCAACATCAGGAAGCGCTAGGGAAAGAAAAATGGAAAAAACAAAAACACCAGTTTTGGACAATTTTGGCCGGGATCTTACCAAGTTAGCCGAAGACGGCAAGTTGGATCCGATCGTTGGCCGGGAAAAAGAAATAGAGCGGGTCGCTCAGATCCTGAGCCGCAGGAAGAAAAATAATCCTGTGCTTATCGGCGAGCCCGGAGTGGGTAAGACGGCCATCGCTGAGGGTCTTGCCCTGCGGATCATAAAACGGAAGGTATCGAGGGTTCTGTATGACAAGCGCGTGATCGCACTTGATCTTGCGGCCCTGGTGGCAGGCACCAAATACCGCGGCCAGTTCGAGGAGCGTATGAAAGCGGTCATGAACGAACTGGAGAAAACACCGAATGTGATCCTGTTTATCGATGAGCTTCACACCATCGTCGGAGCCGGCGGAGCCAGCGGATCGCTGGATGCATCCAATATGCTTAAACCGGCCCTGGCCCGCGGTGATGTTCAGGCGATCGGGGCCACCACCCTGAATGAGTACCGTCAGTATATTGAAAAAGACGGCGCGTTGGAACGTCGTTTTCAGAAGATCATGGTCGATGCCACCACACCGGAGGAAACCATTGAGATCCTGAACCAGATTAAAGGCAAGTACGAGAAGCACCACAGCGTTCAGTATTCCGATCAGGCCATTGCCGCCTGCGTGAAACTGACCGACCGGTATCTGACCGACCGTTTTTTACCGGACAAGGCCATTGACGCCCTGGATGAGGCAGGTGCCCGCGTGCATTTGTCCAATATCATCGTACCCAAGCATATTATCAAACTCGAAGAAGAGATCGATGCAACCAGTGCGGATAAGAACGCCATGGTCAAAAAGCAACGCTTCGAAGATGCGGCACGCCTGCGGGATAAGGAAAAACGCATCATCGAAGAGTTGGATGCCGCTCAGCGGGAATGGGAAAAGGAATGTGAACAGATCGTCTATAATGTTGAAGAGGACGATGTCGCCAAGGTGGTGGCCATGATGACCGGTATCCCGGTCAACAAAATTGCCCAGAACGAAGGCAAAAAACTCCTCAAAATGGGCGAAGAGCTTTCTTCGAAGGTGATCGGCCAAAGCGAGGCCATCGGCAAACTCAGCAAGGCTATCCAGCGGACCCGGGCCGGACTCAAAGATCCGTTCCGTCCGATCGGCTCGTTTATCTTCCTGGGTCCCACCGGCGTAGGCAAGACCGAGCTGGCCAAGGTAATGGCTAAGTATCTGTTTGACGTGGACGATGCCCTCATCCGCATCGATATGAGTGAGTATATGGAGAAATTTTCCGTATCCAGGCTGGTAGGAGCCCCTCCCGGCTATGTGGGCTATGAGGAAGGCGGTATCCTGACGGAAAAAGTGCGCCGCAAGCCTTATAGCGTGGTCTTGCTGGATGAAATCGAAAAAGCCCACCCGGATGTGTTCAACCTGTTGCTTCAGGTGCTCGACGACGGGGTGCTTACCGATAGCCTGGGCCGCAAAGTGGATTTCCGCAATACCATCATTATCATGACGTCCAACATCGGGGCCCGTGATATCAAGAATATGGGTCGCGGCATCGGATTTTCCGATACGGAATCGGCATTCGATTATGCCAAGATGAAATCCACCATTCAGGAAGCCCTGAGGAAAGTATTCAATCCCGAGTTTTTGAACCGGGTTGACGACGTGATCGTGTTCAAGCCTCTGGAACGGGTCGACATGTTCAAGATCATCGATGTCATGTCGGATCATTTATTCAAGCGGATCCGGGATCTTGGCTACAAGATCGAGATCACCCGCGGCGCGAATGAATTCCTGTCCGATAAAGGATTCGATCCCAAATACGGAGCGCGCCCGCTGAAGAGGGCGATCCAGAAATACGTGGAAGATCCGCTTGCCGAGGAGATCCTGGGAGTGGAGAAGAAAGAGGGATCGGTGATTCGCATTAAGATGAACGCCTCCCGCGACGGACTGCTTTTCGACTGGAAGGAGCCCGAAGATGACAAGCTTCCCCTCAATGACGGGGAAAAAGAACAATCGGAAGAAGCCAAACCCTGATCTTCTTTCACATGCAAAGACGTAAAATGCGCCGGGTTCAGCTGCTGAATCCGGCGTATTTTTTTTAAAGCGGGACCATTAAGTTAAGCCATGCCTTCCTTTTCCGTTATTATACCGGTCTATAACCGCCCCGATGAAATCGGGGAAGTACTCGAAAGCCTGTCCCGGCTGGAGTATACGGATTTTGAGGTCATCGTCGTGGATGACGGCTCCACCCTGCCCTGCGCGGATGTGGTCCGTTCGTTCTCCGGCCGGCTGACCCTTTCCTATATCCGCCAGAACAATGCCGGTCCGGGAGCGGCCCGCAATACCGGCGCGGCAAAGGCCGCTTCGCCCTGGTATATTTTCTTTGATTCCGATTGCCTGATCCCGAACGGTTACTTTGGTCCGGTAAACCTCCGCCTGGCCCAGGGGTCCGTTGACGCCTGGGGCGGTCCGGACCGGGCCCATGCTTCCTTCACCCCGGTGCAGAAGGCCATCAACTACGCCATGACCTCGTTCCTGACCACGGGCGGGATACGCGGCAGCAAGAGGAAACTCGACAGGTTCTATCCGCGCAGTTTCAACATGGGCGTTTCCAGGAAAGCCTTTGAAGCCTGCGGAGGTTTTTCCGGCATGCGGTTCGGCGAGGACCTGGACCTGAGCATGCGTCTGTCGGCCCGCGGCTTTGTTTCCGTATTGATCCCCGGGGCCTTCGTATATCATAAGCGGCGGACCCGCTTCTCCCAATTTTTCAAGCAGGTCTTCAATTCGGGCATTGCCAGGATCCATTTGTACAAGAGGCATCCGCATTCGCTCAAGGTGGTGCATTTTCTTCCCTCCGGTTTCCTTATCTACCTGGTCCTTGCCCTGCCGGGGGTGTGGTTTGCCACCTGGCTGGCCGTACCGTTGGCCGCCTACATCCTCCTGCTTGCCCTCCACGCCCTTTACCTGACCGCAAGCCCTGCCACAGCCCTGCTGTCCGTTATCGCTTCATGCGTCCAGCTGACGGCCTATGGAGGGGGATTTCTCGGGGCCTTTGTCAAACGCGTGGTCTTTGACCAAACCGAATACACGGCCTTTCTCCGGAATTTTTATAAATAGATATGGACACTTCGGAAACCAGCCGGTCAAAAGACCGTATATTTCTTCAGTCGGAGACGACTACCTGCACGTATGATGACCTGTCCCGGTTTACCCTGCAGCTTAAATCCTGGCTGGACCGGCACTGGCCTTATTTATCCAAGCCCCGGATAGCCCTGGAGGCCGAATCTTCCGATGATTTGTTCCTTTTCACGGCGGCCTGCTGGAACCTGTCCATACCGGTCGTGCCGTTAGACGTTACCTTTATTTCAAGGTCGAAGATCGACCGGGTTGATCCCGGGCTTTTTTTCGGGCGGACCAGGACGGCCCTGGATAAGTTTGATTCCCTGAATGTACCGGCGCTGACCTATGACAGCATTAAAGCCGGCGAACCGGCAAGCCCGGAAGAACCGCAACCGGCGTCCGGCGAGGATATTTTTGCCTGGCTGTTTACATCCGGCAGCAGCGGCCGGGCCAAGCTGGTTCCCTGCCGGAGACGGCAGATCATCCATGCCGCCTCCCGCTCGGCCCCGCTGCTGTGTCCGGAGCCGGGCAGGTTGTGGCTGCACTGCCTGCCGCTGAACCATACCGGCGGAATGAGCATCATTCACCGTTCCCTGCTCTACGGCACGGGGATCTACCGCAGCGACACCTTCAACCCGGAGCGGATCGCCCGGCAAATATCCGGCAATGAGCGCATTCACACCGTCTCGCTGGTCCCCACCATGCTCAAACGCCTGCTGGAACGGGATGATTTCCGTCCCCATCCCGGGCTAAAAGCAATTTTGCTGGGCGGGGGACCCGTACAGGATGTGATCCTGGATGAGGCCATAGACCGGGGCTTTCCGGTGGTGACCAGTTACGGGATGACGGAAACCTGCGGGGCCATTGCCGCGGAGAAATACGATAAGGCCAAAGGAGCGAAAGCCGGGCCGCTGCTGGAGGGCAATGAACTTCAGGTTACCGGCAAAGACGGCAGGACCCTGCCGGCCGGCAAATCGGGCTATATCCTGCTGAAAGGTCCGCAGGTATTCTCCGGCTACGCCGATGAGGTGAACAACAGGGAGAGTTTCGACCAGGACGGCTGGTTCCATACCGGCGATTTCGGTTCGGTTGATCGGGAAGGCCGCCTCGATATTGAGCCGCGGCGCACGGATATGATTATCACCGGAGGCGAAAATGTGAGTCCCTACGAAGTGGAAGCCCTGCTCAACCGGCTCCCGGGCGTGCGCGAGTCGGCCGTAGCCGGTGTTCCCGATGGAAAATGGGGGGAGAAGATCGTGGCCCTCATTGTCTTCGACGTGCCCGAACTGGAGGATACCCGCCAGATTGCCGCGGCCCTGAGGCAGCTGCTTCCGTCCTACAAGATACCCAAGCAGTTCCACACCGTGGAAACCCTCCCCAAGACATCCCTCGGCAAACTCGAGCGCGGTAAAATCCGCGAAATGGCCGAAAAGGCCGGCCGGGCCCGGTAGCGCCCCTGCGGGACGCTACAATCCTGCGCGGGTGAATATCTCCTCGACGCGGCCGATGTGGTGGTTCAGGTCGAAGGCCTGGTCGATCTTTTCCGAGCCCAGGGTGGTGGTGATCACCCGGTCTTCTTTTACCAGGTCCTTGAAGGACCGCTTCTGCTCCCAGGCCTGCATCGCCAGGGGCTGGACGGTGTCATAGGCTTCTTCCCTGGACAGGCCCTTGTCAATAAGCATCAGCAGCAGACGCTGGGAGAAAACCAGTCCGCCTGTCTTTTCAATATTCTCCAGCATGTTGTCTTCAAAGACGACCAGCTTGTCGATCACGCCGCTGAACCGGTTGAGCATGTAATCCAGCAGCGTGGTGGCATCGGGGATGATGATCCGTTCGGCCGAGGAATGGGAAATATCCCGCTCATGCCAGAGCGGGATATTTTCGAAGGCCGTAACCATGTAACCGCGGAGCACCCGGGCGCAGCCGGTCATATTTTCGGAACTGATGGGGTTCCGTTTGTGCGGCATGGCTGAGGAGCCTTTCTGCCCTTTCAGAAAACGCTCTTCGACCTCACGCGTTTCCGTCTTCTGAAGATGCCTGATTTCCACGGCCATTTTCTCAATGCTCGATCCGATCAGGGCAATGACCGACATGTATGCGGCATGGCGGTCACGCTGCAGCGTCTGGGTGGAAATGGGCGCCGGCTGCAGGCCCAGCTCTTCGCAGGTATAGCGCTCCACCTCGGTTGGTATATTGGCAAAGGTGCCCACGGCCCCGGACAGCTTGCCGAACTCCACGTCGGCGGCCGCCCGTTCAAAACGGGCTTTATTACGCTGCATCTCGGCATACCACAGGGCGCATTTCAGTCCAAAGGTCGTCGGTTCGGCATGCACGCCGTGGGTGCGGCCCATCATCACCGTAAATTTATGCTCGCGGGCTTTGCGTCCCAGGATCTCAATGAAGGCATCCAGCCCACTTCGCAGCAGGGCGTTGGCCTGCTTGAAGCGAACGCCCAGGGCCGTATCCACGACATCGGTCGAGGTCAGCCCGTAGTGGATCCATTTTTTCTCCGGGCCCAGGTTTTCGGAAATATTGCGGGTAAAGGCTACCACATCATGGCGCGTCTCGGCTTCCAGCTCTTTGATCCGCTCCACATTGAAGGTCGACTTCCGGTAAAGCAGGTCCACATCGGCCTCCGGGATCTCACCCAGCCGGCTCCAGGCGCGGCAGGCAGCCAGTTCCACATCCAGCCAGGACTGGAATTGATTTTGTTCCGACCAGATGTCCAGCATTTCCTTTCGCGCGTAACGACTTATCATGTCAACGGTACTTTATTGGTTATTGGATTGTTCCTCGTATTCATCATCATCCAGGATCCGCACCATGACCTTGGTCACCCGGTTGTTCTCAATTTCGTGGACCTTCAGTTCGAGGTCCTTGAAATACACCCGCTCGTCGACCTCCGGGATGCGTTCGGCCAGGTGGTAAACCAGTCCGCCGAGCGTCTCGTACTCATCGGTGCTGGTGGTGAGTTCTTTTTGGAGTATCTCGGCCATATCATCCAGGTCAATTTTGGCATCAAAAATGTATACCCCGCTTTTGCGCCGGGTAAACAACTTGACCTGCTCGGTATTTTCATCCCTCAATTCCCCCATGATCTCGGCCAGCACATCGTCAAGGGTCACCAGGCCCTCGGTACCGCCATATTCATCGACGATGATGGCCATGTGGGTGCGCTCTTTCTGAAAATCCCGCAACAGGTCGTCGATCTTCTTCGAGGCCGGCACGAACAGGGCTTTGCGGGCATGGGTGCGCCAGTTGATGTTCGATTCGCCCAGATTGGAGTCAATATAGGGCAGCAGGTCCTTGGAGTGAATGATGCCGATGATGTTATCCAGCTCCCCGTCATGCAGGGGAAGCCGGGAGACGCCTTTTCCGGTAATCAGGTTCAGCACGTCGCTGAGGGAGTCTTTGATGGAAACGGCCTCGATGTTGACCCGCGAGGTCATGATCTCGCGGACCGTGGTATTCCTGAATTCGATGACGTTTTCAATGATCTCGCGCTCGTCTCCGTGGATGGAGCCGTGCTTTTCGCCGACTTCAGCCATGGTTTTGATATCTTCGGAGGATATGCTTTCCGGGGGACGGGGGAATCGCCGTTCCAGGAAGTGGGTGCTTTTTGATATCAGCCGGGCAAGGGGTCCCAAAACCACGAAGAAGAAATACACGAACCCGCTTAGCTTTTTAGAGATCTTCAGCGGTTCGTTCAGGGCTATGATCTTCGGGGTGATCTCAGAAAGGATCACAATGGCGAAGGTCAGCGCGATGACCTCCAGGGTGAAAACAAGGACTTCCGGCAGCCCGATATAGGCGGCCAGATACCCGGTCAGTACGGCCGCGCTCACGGCGGCTATGATATTGGCGAAGGTGTTGCCGATCAGGATGGTGGCCAGCAGGCGCCGGGGCTGCTCAAGCATGGAGGTAACCCGCAGCAAAGCGGCGTCTTTGACCGATTCGGGCAGGGTTTCTTCTTCGATATTATTGCTCAGGGAAAAAAAGGCGACTTCCGATCCGGAAAACAGGGCTGAAAAAACAAGGCCGAAGAAAATGAGCAAACCAAGGCTGATCAGCCGCCCGCCAACCAGTTCGCCTTCATAGAATCCGGCAGGTTCCGGAACAAACTCAATAAACGCCGCGGCCGCTAAATAAAAACTATATGTCAGGGTATCCAAGTATAATGCAATTGGTTCTAAGGAATTAAACTACCGCCTTGACCTGCAGTGACCAGGGAGGATAATTTATCCAAAAAAAAAGGCGGCAATCCATTGCCACCTTTTAAAGATAAAGCTTTTATTTGACTAAAACGGCAAACTATCATCGCCGTCATCAATTTCTGCACTGACGTCTACCGGGGGATTTTCTTTCTCCGGAGCCGGGGTGTTATTGGCGGAAGAACCGCCGCCGCCCTTGCTGTCCAGCATGGTCATGGTCAGCCCCAGTATTTCTGTGGTATAGCGTTTCTGCCCGTCTTTGTCTTCCCAGGCATTGGTCTGGATCTTGCCTTCGATATACACCTTGGAGCCCTTTTTCAGGTACTGCTGGCAGATCTCGGCCAGTCGGTTCCAGACGATAACACGGTGCCATTCGGTCTTTTCCTGCAGTTCGCCGTTGTTGTCCTTGAACTTCTCGGAGGTGGCCACCGTCAGCGTAGCCACAGCCTTGTTGGATTGCGTGTAGCGGACCTCCGGATCTTTGCCCAGATTGCCGATAATCATTGCCTTATTGAGTGATGACATAACGTATGTGTTTTATGAGTATTTGCATGTACAAGATAAGACCCCCATGCCTCAGATTCCTTGCGTTTTATTAATTATCCAGGGCAACCTTTACTTATATACTCCGCTGCGCTGCATTTCCATCAGCTTTTCTATGCGAAGGGCAGTGTCCGGGTGAGTGGAGAACATTTTGGACATGCCGCGGGCCGAAAAAGGATTGACGGCAAACATATGGGCCGTAGCCTGCTGCTTGGACTCGGCAGCCTCCATGGGACTCCTCGTAGCGGCGGCCTGTATCTTCTTCAGGGCATTGGCCAGGCTCTCCGGCCGCCCGCAGATCTCTCCGCCCACGCGGTCGGCTTCAAATTCCCGGGTCCTGGAAATGGCCGACTGCAGCATGGCCGCGGCCAGGGGCGCGAGGATCAGCGTCAGGATAAGGACAAAAGGGTTGGCCCCGCTGTCGCGTCCGCCACGGAAAAACATGGCCATATACGTTAGCATGGTGATGGCGCTGACCACGGTGGCCACAATGCTCTGCGTTAATATATCCCTGTTTTTAATGTGGGCAAACTCATGGGCCATCACTCCCCGGAGCTCATCTTCGCTTAAGGTCTGCAATATGCCCTGGGTGGCGGCCACGGCGGCGTGCTGCGGGTTCCTTCCCGTAGCAAATGCGTTGGGCTGGCTTTGGGGGATGATATAGACCCTGGGCATGGGCACTTCAGCCCGTTGGGCGAGGTCTTCGATCATGCGGTAAAACCCGGGGGCATTTTCCCGGTTGACTTCTTTGGCCTTGTACATTTTAAGCACCAGCTTATCGGAGTACCAATAGCTGAAAAAGTTCATCCCCAGCGCCAGGCAGAAGGCAATGATCATACCGGTTTCCCCGCCCAGCAGACCGCCCACCGATATAAACAATACCGCGACCAGGGTTAATAAAAACACGGTTTTTACAGAATTCTTCCACATAGTGATGTTCTCGTTTTTCTAAGTCTGATTATTTACGGTAGCAATAAAAACTATTTAAACATTAAACGCCAATAGTTATAAAATATTTTCATCTAAGCCCTTGCCAAAGCTCAATAAATGAGGTTTCGCCAGCCTTATTTGCTGTAATTCCGGATCACGTAATCGTCAAGCAGACGGAAAAACTCTTTGGAGATGTGATCGCCGGAAAGCGTCGAATGGTGCTCGCCGTCAATATAGACCGGCGCCTTGGGCTCTTCAAACGTTCCGGGCAGGGATATGCCGATGTTGGCATGCTTTGATTCCCCCGGGCCGTTAACCACGCATCCCATCACGGCCACATGCATCTCTTCCACCCCGGGGTAGACCTCCCGCCACAGGGGCATCATCTCCACAATGTAGTTCTGTATGTCATCGGCCAGCTCCTGGAAATACGTGCTTTTCGTACGTCCGCAGCCCGGGCAGGCGGCCACCTGGGGCTGGAAGTTGCGTATGCCCAGAGATTGAAGGATCTGCTGGCCCACGTGCACCTCCTCGGCCCGGTTTCCGTTGGGCTTTGGCGTCAGGGAGATCCGTATCGTATCGCCTATGCCTTTTTGCAGCAGAACGGCCAGGGCCGCCGTACTGGCCACGATGCCTTTCATGCCCATGCCCGCTTCGGTCAGGCCCAGGTGAAGGGGATTATCCATTAATACGGCCAGACGGGAATAGACCTCGATCAGGTCCTGTACCCCCGAAAGCTTGCAGCTTACGATGATCTTGTCGGAGGCCAGGCCGACCTCCCTGGCCAGGGCCGTCGAACGCAGGGCGCTTTCGATCATCGTATCCATCATCACCTCTTTGGAGGTCTTCGGCTCCGGCAGCGCGCTGTTCCTGTCCATGTATTCGGCCAGCAGCTGCTGGTCGAGCGAACCCCAGTTCACCCCGATGCGCACGGGCTTATCGTATTTGACAGCCTGCCCGACAATGGTGCAGAAATTCTCATCCCGGGTCCGTGTCCCCGTATTGCCCGGGTTGATCCGGTATTTGGCCAAACGGGCGGCACATTCGGGATACTGGGTGAGCAGAACGTGGCCGTTGTAATGGAAATCCCCGATGACGGGTACGTGAACGTCGCGTTTTTCCAGCTCATCCATGATAAAGGGTACCGCCGCGGCGGCTTCTTTGTTATTGACCGTAATGCGCACCATTTCCGATCCGGCCTCATGCAGCTGAACGATCTGGCTGACGGTCGGTTCCACATCGGCCGTATCCGTATTGGTCATCGATTGCACGGCCACGGGGGCATCCCCGCCCACGGCAATGCCCCCTACCATTACCTGAATGGATTTTCGTCTGTTTTCAATCATGGGGTAGGGAAATCCTTACTTATTCTTTTTGCTGAGTTCAAAGAGTATGCGTTTTTCATCCTCGGAAAGACCTTCGTACCCTTTCTTGGAAATGATATCCAGTATACGGTCCAGTTCGCTCTGATCGTATTCTTCTATGATTTCCGCCTCGGAGACCGAATGCATTTTTGTTTTTTTCTTTCGGGCCATATTTTTATCACGTTTTAATTTTTTACCGAACGATTCCATCCAAAGATCATAATTATATCCACGATAATAAAGCCTGAGCAGCACGTAGCCGGAAAAAGCGCCCCCCAGATGAACAATGCGGGCCACATTATCGGCCGAGGCGATAAACAGCATATCAAAGGCTATGAGGCCGGCCACCAGAAAACGGGCTTCGATAGGCGGGAGGAACAAGAGCATAATAGGGGTGCGGGGGAAAATAAACGCAAACGAGACCATGATTCCGAATACGGCTCCGGAGGCCCCGATGGTAATATTAGACAAAAACAAGCCGCTGAACAGCAGGTTGATCAGGGCCCCGCCGATCCCCGAGCCCAGGAACAGGACAAGGAAATTCCTTGGGCCCAGCTGACTTTCCACCGGACGGCCCATCCACCATAACCAGAGCATGTTGAACAGTAAATGCAGGAAGCTTCCGTGCAGGAACATATAGGTAACCAGTCGCCACGGCTGGGTAGCGGCGGTGCCCCATTCGGGCATATACCCAAGATAGGAGATCAAAGCACCGTTCAAACCCGGCCCGCCCAGCGCCTGGATGATAAACACCACCACATTGATCGAAATAATCGTGCGAATGGCTATGGGCATGTTAAAGTAGCCCCGTTTCAACGCGCTTGTAAATGAATCATCGTACATACGGCTATTCAAAATATTAACTGTTTATAGATAATCCTTAATCCTTCCATATAATTCCTCACTCTCTCCCCGGGACCCTGTCTATAGATCCCCTCTTCTAATCCCCCAATATTTGATCAATATATAACCGGCAAGCATGCCGCCCAGGTGGGCAAAATGCGCGACACCGGTTTGCATGCCGCTGACACCGGCAATAAAATCGAGTCCTCCGAATATAATAACGAAGTACTTCGCTTTTATTGGTATAGGTAAAAAGATCAGAAAAATCTCACGATTGGGAAACATGTAGGCGAAGGCCAGTAAAATGCCATAAACCGCCCCCGAAGCCCCGAGGGTCGGGATATACCGCAGTCCCTGGGAGGTCATGACGGGATCGACCCCAAGATTTACAAACAGGTGCAGCAGGCCCGCTCCGATCCCGGTCAGAATGTAATACCAGGCAAAACGCCGGGTACCCCACACATTTTCGATGGATTGCCCGAAGATCCACAGGGCGAACAGGTTGAAGAAAACATGGCTCATGCCACCGTGCAGGAACATATAGGAAACCAACTGCCAGGGATAGAATATCATGGGATCGCCGGGAAACAAGCCTATTCCAGCCTGTACAGGCCATAAGGCCAGAAAAGCCATCAGGTACTGATCAATGCCGGGGGTCATGCGGGCTACAAAAAAAAGGACATTGATGATCAGCAAATGCTTAACGGCGGGGGGAAAGACGGAAAATTGGGTATTAGGCTGAAATTGGTTCAAACTGGTCTTGTTTAAAATTAGAATTTTTTGATGGAATGGTCCTAATATAAGGGATTACCAATCGATGTTCTCTTTATTCAAAAAAGCCCTGACCCCTTTGCGGCAATCCGATGTGGACCGTGAGAGGGCATTGACCTGTACGGCTTCACTGACGGCCTTGCTCACCGACAGGTCCGCCACCTTGTTGATCAGGGTTTTGGTCTGGGCCACCGATTCCCCGCTTACCTTGCTGACCAGGGTATGGACCCATTTTTCGATGGTTTGGTCAAATTCCTCATCGGCAACCGCCTCCGTGATCAGCCCGATCCGCTCCGCTTCAGCCGCCGTGATCAGCCTGCCGGTCAGCAGCAGTTTTTTGGTCTGCGTTTCACCCACCTTTTCGAGGAGGAATTTGGTGACGATAGCCGGAACGAAGCCTATTCTGGATTCGGTATAGCCGAATTGGGCACTTTTGACGGCAACGGATATATCACAGACGCCCGCCAGGCCGCATCCTCCGGCAATGGCATGGCCGTGAATGGCCGCCAGAACGGCTTTGCCTCCGTTGCGGATGGTCAGAAACAACCGTGCAAGTTTTCCGGAATCGGCCACATTCTCCTCATAGGTGGCCGACTGAAGGCGGTCAAGCGTGGCCAGATCGGCTCCGGCGCAAAACACCCCGCCCTCTGCGGCCAGCACGATCACCTTGACCCCGTCATCGTCGAAAGCCTCATCGAAGCGAAGCTGAAGCTCATCGACAAGGTCCCCGCTCAGGGCGTTGCGTTTTTCCGGCCTGTTCAGAACAAGGCGGCATACCCGCCCGGTTCTTTCTACTTTGAGCATGATCTGTTAGTTATGTGAATCCCTGTTTAAATATATAAAAACCTGCCGTAAGGATTTATTCTGGTTTTGTTATCATTATTGGATATTTTTAGTCCATGCGTAAACTTATTTTTCACCTGAGCGGAATCATAATCTGCCTGCTGGGCCTGACCGGCCAAGGCGCAGCCCAGACCCGGCCCCTTTTTCTGGATGAGGATGTGGAATACCTCTGGCCGACCAATGCGAGCTCCTATATGTCTTCCAGCTTCGGCGAGACGCGCTCGGCGCATTTTCATGCCGCCCTCGATATCGGCACCTGGGGACGGACCGGCTATCCCATTTATGCCACCCGCGACGGGATCCTGCACAGGGTGGGGGTGGGTCCGCGCGATTACGGGAACGTCGTCTATCTCAAACACGACGACGGATCGTACTCCCTGTACGCCCACCTTGACGATTTTGTCCCTGAAATCAGACAACTGGTGGATTCCATCCGCTTTGTCCGCGACTACAGCTTCACGTTCGATGAGGTGCTCGAAGAACACAACATCCGTTTCCGCCAGGGGGAGCAGATTGCCGTTTCCGGGGAAACGGGTGTGGGTCCGCCCCACCTTCATTTTGAACTGCGTACGCCGGCCGGCCTCCCTTTCAATCCCCTGCTTACCAACCTGTCGGTGCCCGATACCACCCCGCCGCGGTTTGTCTCTTTGTCGGTGGAGCCGCTCAGCGCCGACGCCCTGGTGGCGGGAGGGAAAACCATCCTCCGGAAACGGGCGGACTCCCGTCATTTCGGGACCATACCGGTCAGCGGAGCGGTCGGACTCGGCATCGACGTATTTGATCAGTCCGATAATGCCGGCAACGTCTATGCCGTGTACGACCTTAAGCTGAACATAAACGGGGAGCTGTATTTCCATTCGCGTATCGACAGCTTTTCCTACGATAACACCCACCAGATGTTTCTTGACCGGGTGTATCCCATTCTCCGGGAGTCGCAACGCGGGTTTCAGCGCCTGTATGTGAAGGGGGCCAATACCCTGCCTTTTTATTCCGAAACGGGCCGCAGCGGCATCGTCAGATTGCCGGCCGGGCGGCATCATTTTGAAATTATCGCCGAAGACTATTTCGGCAACCGCAGCCGGGCTGACGGCTACCTGGCCGTGGCCCCCCAGGTGCCCGTGGCTTTTAACCATAACCGGGGCAATACCCGCCTTCCGGCCGTCTATTCCAACACCACCGCCCTGCTCAATCTGGC
The DNA here is from genome assembly GCA_040905685.1 of Balneolales bacterium. Lineage (GTDB taxonomy): Bacteria > Bacteroidota > Rhodothermia > Balneolales > Natronogracilivirgulaceae > JBBDMU01. The sequence continues at coordinate 46,419 of JBBDRB010000006.1, forward strand.
CCGGTGGAACTGGCACAACGACTGGCTGGCCCCGGATGTGATCCCTGACGGCGACCTTACCGTGACGGTCCATACGCCGGGATCCTTCCGGCACGATATCCGCGAGATCAACCTGTCGCTGCCCGGCCGGGCCATTGACCTCAGCGGACCGTTTTCCAGGATCATCGAACTCAATGCCGGGGAATCCTACATGCTTCACCGGGTGGCTCCCGGCGCAAAAACCGATATTTACAGCACCGACCAGCGCGCTTCGGTATCCTTTGGACCCGGTTCGGTCTACGATACCATGTCCGTCGGGCTGCATTATACCGTTGGCCCGGGAGGATATCCCCGGGTCAGGCTCTACCCCGAGCATCAGCCTATGGGCGGGAAAGCCCGGCTGGGCATTGTGCTTGACCGGCGCCTGGCGGCCAAAGATAACCTGGCCTTCTACTACCGGCATCCCCGCCGCGACAGCTATGAAAGGGTCGATTCCGCCCGTGAGGGAGCCCTGCTCACCGGAGAGATCGGCCACTTTGACACGTTTTATGTGCTCGAAGACAGCCTGGCTCCCGATGTCTCGGATCCGGATCTGTTCAGGGGGGCCGGCGGCCGCTGGATATTGTCCGTACGGGCCGGGGACGATCTGTCGGGAATCGATTATGAGGCAACGAAATTTTACTGCAACGGAATAAGGGGCATAGCCGAATACGACCCGGAGAACGACCTGATCCGCTACCATCACCCGGATTTCGAGCCCCGGTCACAGAACACGATCCGGGTGGTCGTTGCCGATCAGGCCGGTAATGTGACCACCGGACATTTTACCGTGAGGAAGTAACCATTACCCAGTCGCCGAACTACGATTTTGTCATTCTCGGGGCCGGACTGGCCGGGCTGGCCCTGGCCGACGCGCTCGGGGCCAGGGGACACCGGGTGCTGATCATCGAAAAGGATGTACCCGGGGCGGGGGCCTCCGGCACTCCGGTCGGACTGGTTAATCCGGCGGCCGGACGAAAGGCCAACCTGAGCTGGGAGGCTGAAAGATGCTACGCCGCCGTTGAGCAGAACCTTCAAAAAGTTCAGGATGGCGGCGGGAAACCCTTCTTTTTCCGTTCGGGCCTGCTTCGCCCGGCCCTCGACGATGCCTCGCTGACCAACTTCCGCAAAGCCTATGAACGCGGCGACTGGCCGGCGGGTTGGTGCCGGTGGATGGACCCCGGCGAGGTTTCCCGGGCCAATCCCTTTCTCATCGAAACCGGAGGGGGCTTATGCATTACCGTCGGGCTGACGGTCTGTGTGCCGGCATTCCTTCGGGCCTGGAGCGCTTATCTGGCCGAACGGGGGATCCCGTGCCTGACCCGGCAGGATTATACCCTTATCCGCGAGGGAAACCACTGGAAGATCCGCACGGGCAAGCAGGGCAGCGTACAGGCCGGTTCGGTAATCTTTGCCGGCGGACATACGGTCATCCGTTCTCCGTACTGGAGGGATATTCCCATTCACCCCGTGAAGGGGCAGATCAGCGAATATACCGCCGAAACAGACCTGTCGGGCTGGAAAATGCCCATAGCCGCATCGGGCTATTTTGCCCGGGCCGGAAGCAACCGCTTTGTCGCCGGCGGCACGTATGAACATGAATTCACCGATGAGCGAAGCGACGCACGCGGCCAGGGCACCCTGGAGAAAAAGGTTGGGGCCGTTATGCCCTCCCTGCTTAGCCAGAGCGCGTTAACGGGGCAATGGGCCGGCGTCAGGGCCAGCACACCCAACCGCCTGCCCATTCTCGGGCCCCACGCCTCGGAGCCCAACCTCCACCTGTTTTCCGGTCTCGGATCCAAAGGGCTGCTCTACGCCGCGTTCACCGCCGGATTGCTGGCCGATTTTTTGTCCGGGTCCGGCCGGCTGCCGGAGGAGGTGAACATTGACCGGCTAAAAAAACTCTGAAGCCTAACCGGATAACCATCAGCAGGTTATCTTCAAACCCTATTATTTGTTAAGCATTTCTTATAAAAATCAGCAATATTAACATATCCTAACCGTTTTTTAACCGCCTATTGTTAACTATGATTTTTGTGATTATGAGATAATATCATAATCATATAAATTAAGGTTTACATGACACGGGCGAAAAGATCGAACTTACCTGTCATTTTAACCTAACACTTCTATGCATAATATTTACTGTCTCCGTATCCCCCTTCTGGGCTTAGGCCTGATGGGCTTTTTTTCCGCATGCGACTATGAGCACACCCCTTCCCGCGATGTTACCGTTATCACCCCGGAACCCGAAACGGTATTTGAAATAGCCGCCATCGAACGCCAGGATGAACCCCCTGAGCCGGTTCTGGATAACTTCGGTTTTGATAGCGAAGCTTTCCGCGTCGAGCAGCGGCGCGTTCAGCGCCATGAGAACCTGTCCCTGATCCTTCAACGGCAGGGTGTCGGCCATGGCCGGATCCATAATATCTCACAAGCGTCTCAGGGGGTTTTTAACCTACGGCGCATCGTTGCCGGCCGGCCGGTGCATTTGTATACCACGGCCGACACCCTTGAGCGTCTGAGCCATTTGGTGTACGAGCGGGACGCCGTGAATTATGTGGTTTTTAACCTGGACGAACCCTATACGGTCGAACTGGGGGAAAGGCAGGTAAGCAGCCGGGAAAGGATTGTCGAGGGAACCATTTCCCGCAGCCTGTATGAGTCTTTTCTTGAAATGGATGCCGATCCCCGCCTGGCCTATTCCCTGGCGGATGTCTTCGCCTGGCAGATTGATTTTTATCGCATACGCGAAGGCGACCGTTTTAAAGTCCTGTTTGATGAGAAAGTGATTGACGGGGAAACGGTCGGACTGGGCCGGATTAAAGCGGCCGACTTTCACCACCGGGGGACCGAATTCAATGCCCTGTATTTTGAGCAGAACGGACGGGGCGACTATTTTGATAAAGAAGGCAACTCCCTGCGTAAAGCCTTCTTGCGGGCCCCGCTGGAATATTCAAGGATCAGCTCCCGTTTCACCAACAGCCGCATGCATCCTATCCTGAGGCAAAACCGGCCTCACCACGGCACCGATTATGCCGCCCCGACGGGCACGCCCATCCGGGCCGTTGGCGACGGGCAGATCGTTCATGCCGCCTATGACCGCAATAACGGCAATTTTATCAAGATCCGGCATAACAACAAATATGAAACCGGGTATCTGCATATGTCCCGCCTGGCCAACGGCATGCGGAACGGGACGCCGGTATCCCAGGGACAGATCATCGGTTTTGTGGGTAGCACGGGTCTGGCGACCGGACCCCATCTGTGTTATCGTTTCTGGCGTAACGGGAAGGCGGTGGACCCTTACCGCATCGATTTCCCTTCTTCGAATCCCGTGGAAGACCAGTACCTGACCGATTACGAAGACCACAAGGCCGGCCTGTTGTCCGCCCTCCACGAGGAGCCGGAACCGGAACCGGAAACCGTCCCCGTTCAAACCCTGCCCAAATGGCACCTCGCCAGCGTAGACCTCCAGCCCCTCGTCTTCACCATGTAAACGGGACTTTCATCCCCGGCTGACTTTTAAGAAGCTTTCTTCAAAATGTTCCATGTCACCGGGCAGGCCGATGGTGATCCGAACGCAGTGAGGCAGGCCGAAGGCCGGCAGGCGGCGAAGGATCACACCCCGTTTCAGCATTTCCGCGGTAAATTCAACGGCTTCCCTCCCGGTAGGGAACACGGCCATCACGAAATTGGCCATCGAGGGGACATAGGCGACCCCCTGGGCCTCCAGGAAGCGGTACAGCTGCTCCCGGCCGCTCCTGACGATCAGCCTGGTCTTATCGAGAAACGCTTTATCGTCCAGGGCGGCCAGGCCGGCGGCCTGGGCCGGCGCGGACGGTTCGAAGGGCAGCTTCACCTTCATCAGATTGGATATGATCTCCTGCGCACCCAACCCATAGCCGATGCGCAGCCCTGCGAGCCCGTAGGCCTTGGAGAAGGTGCGCAACGTAATGACGTTGTCAAAGCGATAGTCCATCGAATCGGGATAGGTTTCGAAACCCGAGGCGAATTCAAAATACGCTTCATCCAGGATCACCAGCACCCCGGGAGGCACCTGGTCCATAAACGCTTCCCATTCGGACCTGGTGAAGCTGGTACCGGTGGGGTTATTCGGGTTGGACAGATAAATGAGCCTGGTCTTGCCGGTAATGGCCCCGGCCAGGGCCGGCAGGTCAAACCGGTAATCGCCGGTGAGGGGCACCTGCCTGAGCCTTAATCCGTGGCTGTTGGCCAGCACCGTGAACCCGATGAAGGTGGCCGAGGCCGTCAGCGCTTCTTCCTCCCCGCTCATAAAGGTGCGCAGGATCACCGACATTACGCCTTCCGAGCCGCTGCCGGCGATCACATTGGCTGTCTTCAGGTTAAACCCGGCAGCCAGCTTTTGCCTCAGCTTCAGCGAGGCCGGGTCGGGATAGTTGTTGAGGCTCAGCATCGAATCCAGGGCGGCCTGCAAGGCCATCCCGCTGCTGCCCAGCCGGTTCTCGTTCGAAGCCAGTTTGGAGATCCTCGGCGGGTGGTATTGCTCCACTACCTGTTCAATGGATTTCCCGGCGATATAGGGCTTTAGTTCGCGTATCCGTTTTGGTACCAGCAATTTAAAATCCGTTAGGTCCATGTTGTGTGGTCAGCATTAAATATACCTTGAAAAAGTTTCGAAATAGAGACATATTTACAGAAGCGATACTATCTGTCAAGGGAAAAACAACAGTTATGCCAACCACTCAGGAACAAGTCATCCGGTCGGTTCCCTCCTATCTGCGTCAGTTCGTGGTGCATCAGGACTATGATAGCTATACGCCCCGGAACCATGCCACCTGGCGCTATATCATGAGGCGGAACATCGATTTTCTACAGGACAAAGCCCATCCGGCTTATCTGGACGGTCTTAAGCAAACAGGGATCAGCGTCGAGTCCATTCCCCGCATCGACGATATGAACGAGTCGCTGTCCGGGATGGGCTGGCGGGCCGTGGTGGTCGACGGATTCGTGCCCCCGGCCGCCTTCATGGAATTTTCCGCCCATAAGATCCTGGTCATATCGGCCGAAATGCGCCATATCGGGAACATCCTCTACACCCCGGCCCCGGACATTGTTCATGAGGCGGCCGGACATGCCCCCATTATTGCCGATGCGACATATTCGCGCTACCTGCAGCTGGTGGGCGATTACGGGTCCAAAGCCGTCTTCTCAAAGCTGGATTACGAGATCTACGAGGCCATCCGGTATTTGTCGATCATCAAGGAGTATCCCCACGCCACTAAAGAAGAGGTGCGCAAGGCTGAAGGGGACCTCCGCGACAAGATCGGCGCCAACACCGAGCCTTCGGAGGCCAACCTGCTTTCGCGCCTGCACTGGTGGACGGTAGAATATGGACTGGTGGGCACACCGGACAATTTCAGGCTCTTCGGGGCCGGACTGCTGTCTTCGGTGGGGGAGAGCAAAGCCTGCCTCAAGCCGGCCGTCAAAAAGATCCCCCTTTCGGCCGACTGCGTGCATTACGATTACGATATCACCACCATGCAGCCCCAGCTGTTTGTGGCCCGGGATTTTAACCATCTGATCGGGGTACTGGAGGATTTTGCTGCCGGAATGTGTTTTCGCCGCGGCGGGGCGGGATCGCTTCGCAAGGTGATCCAATCGGAAAATGCCGGTACGGCCGGGCTCAGCTCCGGGCTGCAGATCTCCGGGGTGTTTACCGACGTGGAGACCGACGACCGGGACCGTGCGATCTATATCAGGACCGGGGGGCCTACTCAGCTTTGCCACGGGGATAAGGAGCTGGAGGGTCATGGCACGAAAACGCATAAAGACGGGTTCGGTTCCCCGTTGGGGCGGCTCCGGGGATGGACCAAAGCTCTGGAGGATTTTGAGGAGGGCGACCTGCTGGAGGCCCGCATCTCCACGGGCTCCGATGTGGAGCTGGCCTTTGAATCCGGCATAACCGTACAGGGCCGTCTGAAGGAAATGATCAGCCGGGAGGGGAAAATTATCCTCATGAGCTTTGACCGCTGCACCGTTACCGCCCCTAGCGGACCGGTGCTTTTTCAGCCGCAGGGGGGACTCTTCGATATGGCCGTGGGCGAACACATAGCCTCGGCCTGGTCCGGCACGGCCGACAAAGAACAGTTCAACGTCTATCCGCCCAAGTCCACCAGGACGGCTATCAAGGACGATTTCACCGAAGAGGAGCTGCGCCTGTTCGACCTGTACCGGACCACCCGCCGCCTGCGGGAACACAATGCCTATACCCACAGAGACATCGGGCAGGTGTATTCGGCCGTGAAGGACGGCTATCCCCGGGAATGGCTGATACGTCTGGAACTGCTGGAGCTGCTCAACCGGACGGATACCCCGATGGAGCTGCAGGACCGGATCCGCGGGGACCTGGATCAGCTTAAACGCCATTCGGACGTCTACGAGGATGTGATCACCGCCGGACTGGAATTTATGGATGCCTGATCAGCCGGGATCGCTCAGGGAAACCGGCAGGATCTTTCCGTTATAGTATTGGTGTCCCCCCAGACCAAAATCAGCAATATATGCGGCCATCTCCGGTGCGGAAACCGGGGCTTTCAGGCCAGGGAAGGCCGTTTCCAGCATTTCCGTCTGAACGGATCCCAGGCAGAGGCAGTTGACGGCGACCTTTCGGGGGGCCAGTTCCGCGGCCAGGCATTCGGTGAATACGGCCAGGGCGCCCTTGGACACGCTGTAGGCGGTCAGCCCCGGGAATTTGGCCGAGCCCTGAAAGCCACCCATGCTGCTGATGGCCAGCATATGGGAGCCGCCGTTCATCCACGGCACAGCCTCACGGAACAGCCTTACTGCCGACATGAGATTCACGTCCAGCTGATATTGCCAGTCTTCGTCGGTCAGTTCGCCAAAGGGTTTTACGGTAATCCCCCCGGCGTTATGAATTAGCACGTCGAGGTGTCCGGCCCGGCTTTTAACCTCCTCCATCAGGGCGGTGATCTCCCCGGGCCTGGAAAGGTCTGCGGCAAGCGGGACGATGCGGCCGGGGTGGGCGCCGGCCAGTTCCTCAAGCTTATCCCTGCTGCGGGCCACGCAAAAGACACGGTGCCCCGCCGAGGCCAGGAGTCCGGCCGTCTGGTAGCCAATGCCCCGGCTGGCTCCGGTCAGCAATATGTTTTGGGGATGACTCAAAAGCGATACGATACGTTGGCCAGCTCCACGCCAAAGCGGCCTTTGACCGACAGCGTTTGGGGGCCGGATTCGGGGAAGGCATAGACCGAGGGATTTAAAAAACCGATATGGGACCTGCTGCCCGGCTGCCACTGGATCAAGCCGGCGTTCTGCTGGCGGGATGAGGAGAAATAATCGATTCCGGTGGTCTGATAGCTAAGGTAAAAAGCATCGGCCAGACCGAATGTAAAACCGGCCCAGGCTCCGGCTCCCGCTCCGTACTGGGCGCCGCTGGCCACGCGTTTGTTGCCCACCAGGGAGATGGCCACCCCGACCACCGTACCGGCGGCGGCCCCGTAAAAGGTATCCGTTAATATGATATAGCCCGAGTTGCTGCTTGTATGGAACGTTCCCTCCACGTAACCGGACGGATTGATGCTGGCGTCATAAATGCCGATTCCCATGCCCGCCAGCGTGCCCAGGCCGACCCCAAAGCGGATGGGGGCGAAATGATCGTTATTGGACAAGGCCATGGTGGCCCCGCCCAGTAAAGCGCCGTTCACGGTACCGGCAAAGGTGTTGTTGGCCAGCCCTCTCACCACCTGGCTTTCTGCGGTATCGGGTTTACAGGCAAACAGGACAGCGGCCAAACATAACAGGCTTAAAACACGCCGCATGGTCGGCTGAAAAATCGGGGTATCAGGGTACATAACCGGAGTATTAAGAAATCTTATCTTAACGGAATATACACAGGTTAAGAAAGAAATTCACGGAAAACCTAAATCATTTTCCCCGTCCTAACACTTCGATCAATGTGCGCACAGTATTTAAATGTCCGGCAAGTGAGTGGTGATATCCGTCGCTCAAAAAGTTCCAGGCCTCAGGCGGATTGCCCATCCTGACTCCGGCCGGATCCACGATATAGCCCTGCTTTCCGGCTATCACCTCCCGGTATTGCTTGAGGTCCTCCTCATAGGCCACGCCATTAAAGAACGGATGCTGCTGCATGAGCTCGGTGACCGGCGGCGGCGGCGTGATCCATATAACCGGATTTTTTACCACCAGCTGAATGGCCGATTCGATGGTGTTGACGTTCTCCCAGAACTCGGCCAGCGAGACCAGCGTTCGTGCCGTCGCCAGATGGGGGCGCACGGCCTCGTCGCTGCCAATGGCAATGATAACCCAGTCGGGCTTATAGGCCAGGACATCCCGGTCAAGGCGCATCAGGATATTGGCCGAGGTTTCCGAGGATTGACTGGCATCGTACCAGCTGAAATTGGCGGCCTCGATACTCAGCTCCAGGGCATGCTTCAGGATAAAGAACCAGCTTTGCAGATCATCGGTAACCGCATCGCCGATGATGGCGATTTTATCATTTTTCTTAAAAGGAAGCTTGTCGATCTGCTTTTGCACCTCTTCCTCTTTCAGCAGTTCAAAGGCCGCCTGCCGGGTATTCTGGTCAAAATTGGCGCGGATGGTATCCAGTTCATCTTCATCGATGCCGATAAAGCCGGCCACCGCCGATTTGTCGGATACACCCGGCAGCAGGGGGAACTGCTTTTCAATATTCAGAAACTGGATCAGGTATTCCAGCAGCTCTTCTTTCTCTTCTTTTTTCATCAGCTACTCTCCTTTTAAGGTCAAAAGTTGCTCCACCAGCTCGGGCGTGCCCACCGTCGCTGTTTTTTCGCTATAATGCACGTTGCGCGGGATCACCGTATCCGGGCGGACCGGATCGATCACATGTAGGGGGGCGTGTTCCGGAACATGGGCGAGCAGTCCGGCGGCCGGGTAGACGACCAGGGAAGTGCCGAGGACCACAAAAATATCGGCTGTCCCGGTCACCTGCATGGCGGTTTCCATCATGGGCACCATTTCGCCGAACCAGACAATGTGCGGACGCAGCTGCGAACCCTGCCGGCACAGATCGCCCGGGTTGATCTCGGCCCCGCCAATATCCCTAACATCGTTTTCATCGACCGAACTCCGCGCTTTAGACAGTTCGCCATGCAGATGGATCACCTTCCGGGATCCGGCTTTTTCATGCAGATTGTCCACATTTTGAGTGATGACCGTAACATCATATTGGTCTTCCAGTTCCACAAGGGCGAAATGCCCGGCATTGGGCCTGGCCTGATGGGCCTGCTTCCTGCGGTCGTTGTAGAAGTTCAGGACCCGTTCACGATTGCGCTGCCATCCGTCAAGGGAAGCAACGTCCATGATGTTATAGTTCTCCCACAGACCACCCGAATCACGGAAGGTGGTCAGTCCACTCTCGGCGCTCATGCCGGCACCGGTGAGCACTACAATTTTTTTCATAATGCATCGCTATACACTAAAACCCATGTAATTCAACCAAGAACTCTCCTCTTTATAATCCACCACCACACCGACGGCGCTCTCTTGCCTGTAATTTGAAAGGATGGTCTCCACATCCGTTTGCAGCGTTTCCAGACAGTTAGTGATCAGGTCGCTTCTGAATCCATTTTCCCCCAGGTCAATGACAAACTCCATGGATATGATACGGCCCAGCGCTTTGCCCAGACTGACCATCTTCCGCTGGGCGATGGTCGCATCCACCTCGAAATTCAGGGCTTTTTTAAGATACCCGGAAGACCGGGCCGAAAGCTCGTAGGTACTCAGAAAATCGTACAGGTTGCGTGATTTAATCTTGCGCATGGCCTTCAGCACGGAATCGGCAATCTGATGGTAAAGGATGTCATTCGACCCTTCAAAGATCTGAAACGACCGGCTGTCGATCAGTGAGCGTCCGGCGATGTTGTCGAGGCGGTATCCCTGGGCTCCCATCAGCTGGAGCAGCGACTGGGCCGCATCCTGCATGAGGTCGGTGATGACGGATTTGATGGCATTGGCCGGGATGTCCACTTTCGACAGTTCATGGGCTATATTGGCTTTGCTGCTGGAATAGGCGCACATGGCCGAGCAGGTGGTGAAAGCGGCCTGCAATTTGGAGACCCGGCTTTTCACCTGATCGTATTCCAGCAGGTTCTTCCCGCCCACATAACGTTCCTTGCAATGGGCTATGCCCTCGTCGAGCAGCCTTTTCAGATAGCCCATTGACATGCCCGGGAACTGAAGCCGGCTGCGGTGCAATATGTCCAGCATCATCTTCACCCCCGTGGAATGGGGCACAAGCTTGTGTGATTTGGGGACCTCGGCATTTATCCGGTTTTTCCCGTAGGGAAGCATGTACAGCCCCAGGTTTTCATACAGTTCTTCCACTTCCACGCCGGGTTGCAGATTGTCGTGAATAAAAAAACTGATATCCCGGCCCAGGTCGTCGTTCTCGTTTTTCTCCCGGGCGGCCAGGATCCAGAAGTCGGCAATACCGGTCAGTCCGGCCCAGTGCTTTAACCCTTCAATTTTGTAGGAATCGCCATTTTCCTGGTAGGAAGTCTGCATATGAAGGGCATCCGAGCCGAATTCCGGTTCGGTGATCATCAGTCCGCCCATGGCCTTGTGATTTACGAACCGTTCGAAGATCTTCGCCTTCGCAAACTCTTCGCCGTATTTGGATAGAGGCTGGAGGAACAGCGCCCCGTTGATCCCTATCATTAGCGATAGGGGCAGGGATTCGTAAGAGGAGGCCTCCAGGACCGACAAACATTCGGGAACCAATCCGCCCCGGCCGTTGTACTTACCCGGTATAAACGCGGACAGGGGCTTATGCTTCATGATATCGTTAAACGTTCCCGGAGGAAATCCGCGTTTGAGGCTTATAAATTCGAGATTCTCTTCATTGCCGAATATTTTCCGAAGTTCGGATTTATAGGATTTTATATAGGTTTCGAAATCCACATTTTCGGTATTTTTTTCCTCAGTAAATACTTTCAAACTACAGGCATTGATTACGTGTATTATTTATATCCTATAAAATAATGGTTTATGGGGAAATCGCATAATCTAAATTAGAACGCTGCTGCCCCGGTCCCACCATGCGGGCGGAATGCGGCCAA
>JBBDRB010000007.1:0-11540 GCA_040905685.1 Balneolales bacterium
CGAAGGCGGAAGAACCGTAGGCGCCGGTGTCGTAAGTAAAATCACAGATTAATAATAAAACAGCCCTGGCTGTTCCAGTTAGCCGGGGCTCCAGGGATATAATATTGTACGGGTGTAGCTCAATTGGCAGAGTAGTGGTCTCCAAAACCATTGGTTGGGGGTTCGAGTCCCTCCACCCGTGCTAAGCATTTTAATAGATTGTAGATATGGGAAAACTCAAAGAGTTTTTTGAAGGCGTTAAAAAAGAAATGAGTAAAGTTTCCTGGCCGACGCAGAAAGAGCTGGTGGATAATACCGTAATAGTAGTAGTTTTTTCTATTATAATATCATTATTCATTTTCGGTGTTGACCAGGTTTATTCCACCGCTTTAGAGGTTATTTACCGATAAGATGACGGAACAAAAAAGCAATTGGTTTGTGGTGCGCTGTTTCTCCGGCCATGAGAAGAAAGTAAAAGAATATCTCGAACAGGAGATTGCCGAGCAGGGTATGGATGATAAAATTACGCAGATCCTCATTCCGACCGAAACGGTAATTGAAATTCGTTCCGGCAAGAAAAAAACCCGTGAGAAAAATTTTTTCCCCGGTTATATCCTCATGGAGTCGTATTTTGATGACAGCGTCAATAATCTGGTTTCCAATGCGCCGTCTGTGATCGGATTTCTGAAAACCGATAAGACCCATCAGAAACCAACGCCATTGCGGGAAGAGGAAGTGGACCGGATCCTTGGACGGGTCAGTGAAAACAGGGAGGTTGCCGAATCCGGCGGGGGACTCGTTGAGATCCCCTTCAAGAAAGGGGATTTGGTCAAGGTTATGGACGGGCCGTTCAAGGATTTTGACGGTACGGTGGAAGAGGTTTATCCCGATAAATTAAAACTGCGTGTATTGGTGAGTATTTTCGGCCGGCGTACGCCGGTGGAAGTCGATGTTAATCAGGTAGAACCTGAATCATAGTATTTTTTATTAATAAATAGCCTGAGTCGGCGTTAATTCAGGCTGCAATCATTATAAGGCAATGGCAAAAAAAGTTCAATCTATTGTAAAACTCCAGATTACCGCCGGGCAGGCTAACCCCGCTCCTCCGGTAGGCCCGGCCCTCGGGCAGGCTGGCGTCAATATCATGGAGTTTTGTAAGGCATTCAATGCCAAGACTCAGGATAAATCCGGTACCATAACTCCCGTTGTTATTACCGTCTATACTGATAAATCGTTCACCTTTATAACCAAGACTCCTCCGGCTGCTGTGCTTCTGAAAAAAGCGGCCAAGATCAAGTCTGGTTCCGGCGAACCCAACAAGGTGAAAGTAGGGGTAGTGAGCTGGACTCAATGCAAAGAGATTGCTCAGGAAAAACTGACCGACTTGAACGCATACAGTGCGGAAAACGGAGCAGAAATGATAGCCGGTACTGCGCGAAGCATGGGTCTGCGCGTAAACAGAAAAAAGTAATTACACAATACAATGTCAAAAAGAGGAAAGAAATATACGGAAGCAGTCAAACTTCTGGATGCTGAAAAAGAGTATAACCTGACTGAAGCGGCTGAATTGGTGAAGAAGACTTCTACATCCCAATTTAACGGTTCAATCGATCTGGATATACGCCTGGGTGTAGACCCCCGCCATGCCGACCAAATGGTCCGCGGCACGGTTTCCTTGCCTCATGGTACCGGCAAAACGGTGCGTGTGCTGGCACTGGTTAATCCGGCAAAGCAGGAAGAAGCCAAAGAAGCCGGAGCCGACCACGTGGGCCTGGACGATTACATTACCAAAATATCGGAAGGCTGGGCTGAAATCGATGTTATTGTAGCCACTCCCGATGTGATGGGTAAGTTAGGAAAACTGGGAAGGGTTCTCGGCCCCCGCGGATTGATGCCTAATCCCAAGAGCGGGACCGTTACGATGGATGTAGCCAAAGCGGTCAAGGATGTTAAAGCCGGAAAAATTGATTTCCGTGTGGATAAATACGGCATCCTTCACACTTCTGTCGGCAAAGTGGATTTTACGGCCGGGCAAATTAAAGAAAACGCAGAAACGTTTTTGAGGACGGTTGTTAAAATGAGGCCGTCTTCTGCAAAAGGCACCTATGTCAGAAGCATAAGCATGAGCGCCACTATGGGTCCCGGTATCCCTATCAGTACAACAGTAGCTCAATCATTCTAAATATTAAAGGTAAGGCATGGCAACTACAATAGAACAAAAAAAAGAAATAGTTAAAGAATTGGTGGAAACCATATCCAATTCGGATGCCCTATATCTTACTGATTATAAGGGAATGTCGGTCGCCGATATGAATAATCTCCGATCGGATCTGCGGGAAAAAGAAGTTAATTATAAAGTTTATAATAACAAGCTTGTTCGTCGGGCGTTAGAGCAGATAGGCGGATACGATGCCCTCGATGATCTTCTTATTAACCAAACCGCATACGCCTTTGTTCAGGGTGATCCTGCAGTCCCTGCAAAGATTTTCAAAAAACATCTAAAAGAAAATAAAAAACCCGAATTTAAGGCCGCTTTTATAGAAGGGGTGCTTTATACAAGCGAGCAGCTGGATACCCTTTCGGCGATGAAGAGCAAAGAGGAGATGATCGGTGAAATCGTTGGCTTGTTGATGAGTCCGGTCACCAACATCATAGGCGGGCTTCAGGCACAGGGATCCAACATCTCAGCTGCTCTAAAAACCATTTCGGAAAAAGAATAAACAGAATTTAAACTTTAAAAAAAACCAATCAACACTGGAGTAAAATCACAATGGCTGACGTAAAAACTATAGCAGAACAACTTGTTAATCTAACGATCAAAGAAGCGAATGAGCTTGCAGGCGTTCTTGAATCCGAATATGGCATCAAGCCTGCCGCTGCAGCAGTGGCAGCCCCTGCAGCGGGTGGTGGAGAAACCGCCGTTGCAGAAGAGCAAACTGAATTTGATGTTGTTCTCAAGGCAATCGGCGGTAACAAAATTGCCGTTATTAAAGAAGTACGCGGACTCACGGGATTAGGCCTGAAGGAAGCTAAAGAAATTGTTGACGGTGCCCCGAACACAATCAAAGAAGCGGTAAGCAAAGACGAGGCAGAGTCAATGAAGGCCAAATTAACTGAAGCAGGCGCAGAAGTAGAACTGAAGTAAACTATCCAGAACTACATATAAACCGGTCTTAACCTAGCCAATATCGTTTACACGGTATTGGCTATCGGTGTTAAAGCCGCCTGAACATACGCCGTTGTGTTCAACAGCTACTATTCAGACTTAACTCACCACAATATAAAGCGAGGTATTCTTGAGTAATATCAATGACACGCTCCCATTTTCAGGACGCATTACTTTTGCAAGAACGAAGCAGGTAATCGACTATCCTGATTTCCTTGACATACAATTAGAATCATTCCGCCGGTTCACCCAATGGAATATCGCACCCGAAGATCGTAAAGAACAAGGTCTGCAGCAAATCTTTTTGGAGCATTTTCCCATTACCGATTCAAGAGAACAGAATATCCTGGAATTTCTGTATTTCACGATTGATACTCCAAAATACAATATCCGGGAATGCCAGGACAGGGGCCTGACCTATTCCCTTCCGCTGAAGGCCAAGCTCAGGTTATCGGCCATTGACCAGACCGACGAGGCCAGTGAAACCATTGAACAGGAAGTTTTCCTGGGTGACCTGCCCTGGATGACCGATCGCGGCACATTTATTATTAATGGCTCGGAAAGGGTCATTGTAAGTCAGCTCCACCGCTCTCCCGGTGTATTTTTTGGCCAATCGGTTCACCCCAACGGCACGCAACTGTATTCAGGAAGGGTGATCCCGTTCAAAGGTTCATGGATCGAGTTTACCACCGATATCCGGGACGTGCTGTGGGCTTACATCGACAGAAAGAAAAAACTGCCGGTAACCGCCCTGCTTCGCGCCCTTGGCTTTGCTACGGATGATGAAATACTATCGCTGTTCGATCTGTCGGAAAAACTGCCGGCCGGCAGCAAAGCCCAGTTCAAGCATGTTATCGGCAAAAGACTGGCAACGGACATCGTCGAGGAGACGGTCGACGAAGTCGTTGATGATGAAACCGGAGAGGTTAAAGAGGCCATCAACCGGAACATTGTCCTGCCCCGTGAGCATGAACTGGCCGAAGAGGATTTTGATACGCTCAAAAACCTGAAAATACAGGAGGTGCTCGTCCTTAAGATCTCCAACGAGGATGCCGAACGGTCGGTGATCGTGAATACGCTCCGTAAAGATACGACCTATGATGAGCATACGGCCCTGGCCGAAGTCTACCGCCAGATCCGTTCCGGTGAAATGCCGGATGAAGATACCGCCCGCGCGGTCCTGGAGCGTCTGTTCTTCAGTGACAAGAAATACGATCTGGGAGAAGTAGGCCGCTACCGGCTCAACAAGCGCCTTCGTATGGACGAATCCCTGGATGTTCAGGTGCTGACAAGAAATGATATTGTGGCCATCATCAAGGAACTGATCAGGCTTAAAAGCATGAAATCCCAGGTTGACGATATTGATCACCTGAGTAACCGAAGAATACGTACGGTGGGCGAGCAGCTTGGCCAGCAATTTGCCCTGGGCCTTGCCCGGATGGCGCGAACGATCCGCGAGCGGATGAATTCCCGCGATGCCGAACAGTTTACACCCCAGGATCTCGTTAACGCCCGCACCATTTCTTCCGTTATCAATACTTTTTTCGGAACCAACCAGCTTTCCCAGTTCATGGATCAAACCAATCCGTTGGCTGAGCTCACGCACAAACGCCGCATGTCTGCTCTCGGACCCGGTGGCTTGACGCGGGAACGGGCCGGTTTTGAGGTGCGCGATGTGCATTATACCCACTACGGTCGTCTTTGCCCCATTGAAACGCCTGAAGGCCCCAATATCGGTTTGATATCGTCTTTATGCGTTCATGCCAAGGTCAATGATTTCGGATTCATTGAAACCCCTTACCGTAAGGTAAACGAGGGTACGGTTACCGATGATGTATTTTACCTGGCCGCAGAGCAGGAGGATGAAACGGTCATTGCCCAGGCCAATGCGTTGCTGAATAAAAAATCACAGTTCGAAAACGATCTGATCTTCTCGCGTTTCAGGGACAGTAACGTCGGCCTTGCCCGTCCGGATCAGGTTGAATACATGGATGTGGCCCCGAACCAGATCGCCTCGGTTGCCGCGGCCATGATCCCCTTTATTGAACACGATGATGCCAACCGTGCCCTGATGGGATCGAACATGCAACGTCAGGGCGTACCCTTGCTTCGTCCGGAGGCGCCTATTGTCGGTACCGGTATGGAATACCGGGCAGCGAAAGATTCCCGTTCCATGATCGTGGCCCAGGGAAGCGGAGAAGTCGTCTATGTTAGCTCCTCGGAGATCCGCGTGAAATATGACCGAAATGAAATCGAATCGCTGGCTTATTTTGATGACGGCATCATTACCTATAATCTCAGAAAATTTGAGCGAACCAATCAGGATACCACGGCCAACCAGAAGCCTCTTGTGAAAGTAGGCCAGAAGGTTGTCGAAGGTCAGCCCCTGGCCGATGGCTGCGCCACCAATCAGGGTGAACTTGCCCTGGGACGCAATCTGCTGGTGGCTTTCATGCCCTGGAGAGGATATAACTTTGAGGATGCCATTATCGTCAGCGAGAAGATTGTTGCTGAAGATATCTATACCTCCATTCACGTTCAGGAATTCGAGCAGCAGGTGCGCGATACCAAGCGTGGAGAGGAAGAGCTTACCCGTGAAATTCCTAACGTGAGCGAGGAAGCCACCCGCAACCTGGACGAACGTGGAATTGTAAGGATCGGGGCTAAAATTGAACCCGGCGATATTATCGTCGGTAAAATCACTCCCAAGGGAGAGACCGATCCGACACCCGAAGAGAAACTGCTGCGCGCCATTTTTGGTGACAAGGCCGGCGATGTTAAAGACGCTTCGCTGAAGGTGCCGCCCGGAGTGGCCGGTACGATCATCAATACCAAGCTGTTCAGCCGGAAACGCGACGAGCAAATTTCCCGCAAAGAGGAAAAAGAGCTCGTGGAACGTGAAAACGAATTGTTCAAACAGCAAATCGTTAAGCTGAATGCCCAGTGGTCGGAGCGTATCTTCAAGTTGCTGAAAGACAAAACTTCACCGGGTATTGTGGACAGGAACGGCATTGAGGTCATCCCCAAGGGTGAAAAATACAGGAAACAGCTGTTCGAGGAACTCGACCCGTTCGAACTGAAAGCCTCACAGCCCTGGTGTCAGGATGATACCGTTAATGAATATATTGCGACGCTTTTTGACAATTACAAAACCCTGCGCCGTGAATACGATACGGATCTGAAACGGAGAAAATACACCCTTCAGGTCGGGGATGAATTGCCGCCGGGCATTGTGAAGAAAGCCAAGGTGTATGTGGCCAAAAAGCGTAAACTTCAGGTTGGTGATAAAATGGCCGGCCGCCACGGGAATAAAGGGGTTGTGGCCAATGTCGTTGCCGCTGAAGATATGCCGTTCATGGAAGACGGAACGCCCGTCGATATCATTTTGAATCCCCTGGGCGTACCGTCACGGATGAATCTTGGCCAGATCTATGAGACTATTCTGGGCTGGGCCGGCAAAAAGCTGGGTGTGAAATTTGCTACACCGATCTTTGACGGGGCCCGGTACGATGAAGTCCAGGGTTGGCTCAAAAAAGCCGGTTTGCCGGAAGATGGACGGACGTTTCTGTACGACGGACGTTCCGGAGAACGTCTGGGACAGAAAACGACGGTGGGTTACATCTACATGCTGAAGCTGAATCACCTTATTCAGGATAAGATGCATGCCCGTTCTATCGGACCCTATTCCCTGATTACCCAGCAGCCGCTGGGGGGTAAGGCTCAGTTTGGTGGTCAGCGTCTCGGGGAAATGGAGGTTTGGGCCCTGTACGCCTACGGAGCCTCCAGTATTCTCAAGGAAATGCTCACTGTTAAAAGTGATGATGTGAAGGGAAGGTCCAAAGTGTACGAATCCATCGTTAAAGGTGAAAACCTGCCGGATGGAGGAACACCGGAATCGTTCAATGTACTTGTGCGTGAACTTCAGGGACTTGGTCTGGAAGTTGATGTTAATGCATAGACAACCATTCATCAGAATGAACACTATTAGTTTAAAAAATATAATTACGGAGGTACAACCTTGCCGTTAGCAAAAAGAGAACCCGTTTCAAAAGATTTTAAAGGACTTAGAATTTCCCTTTCTTCAGCGGAAAATATCCTTTCCCGCTCTCATGGAGAAGTGCTTAATCCGGAAACCATTAACTATCGGACGTTTAAACCGGAAAAAGACGGTTTGTTCTGCGAGAAGATATTCGGTCCGGTCAAGGACTGGGAATGCCACTGCGGTAAATACAAGCGGATCCGGTACAAAGGCATCATTTGTGATCGCTGTGGCGTCGAGGTTACCCGCAAGGCCGTGCGCCGTGAACGCATGGGGCATATTTCGCTATGCGTGCCGGTCGTGCACATCTGGTACTTCAAGTCGCTTCCCAATAAGATTGCCTACCTGCTGGGCTTTTCTTCCAAGAACCTGGAGAAGATCGTTTACTACGAGAATTTCGTAGTTACCAACCCCGGCATCGCCCGCGATATGGGCTATAAAATGGGTGATCTGCTTACGGAAGAGGAATATCATGACATCCTGGGCCAGCTTCCCGATGAGCATCATGAGCTGGAGGATGATGATACCGACAAGTTCGTGGTCAAAATGGGCGCCGATGCGATCGAAGCCCTGCTGCAGAACATCAAGCTGGATGAAACGGCCTATAAGTACCGCGAGGCGGTGAAGAACGAAACCTCCATGATGCGCAAGAAGAAATACCTGAAGCGCCTGCAGGTTATCGAATCGTTCCGTGCGGCCAACAAGAACATTGAGAACCGGCCCGAATGGATGGTGATGCGGGTAATTCCCATCATCCCACCCGAACTGCGGCCGTTGGTGCCTCTGGAAGGCGGGCGCTTTGCCACCTCGGATCTGAATGATCTTTACCGCCGGGTTATTATTCGCAACAACCGCCTGAAGCGCCTGATCGACATCAAGGCTCCGGATGTAATTCTACGGAATGAGAAACGAATGCTGCAGGAAGCTGTGGATTCCATCTTCGATAATTCCCGCAAAATGAATGCGGTGAGAAGCAATAATCGTCCGCTCAAATCCCTCAGTGACATGCTGAAGGGTAAAAACGGGCGGTTCCGCCAGAACCTGCTCGGCAAGCGTGTTGACTATTCGGGACGTTCGGTTATTGTGGTCGGACCCGATCTGAAGATGCACGAATGCGGGTTGCCCAAGGAAATGGCCGTGGAGCTGTACAAGCCGTTTATCATCCGCCGTTTGATCGAGCGCGGGTACGTCAAAACGGTGAAAAGCGCCAAGAAAGTAGTGGACCGCCGCGATGAGGTGGTCTGGGATGTGCTTGAGCATGTGATTGACGGTCACCCGGTGATGCTGAACCGGGCCCCGACGCTTCACCGTCTGGGAATACAGGCCTATCAGCCGGTGCTTATCGAGGATAAGGCGATCCGTCTGCATCCGCTTTCCTGTACGGCGTTCAACGCTGACTTTGACGGTGACCAGATGGCCGTTCACCTTCCCCTGAGCCACGATGCTATTTTAGAAGCTTCCATCCTGATGCTGGGCTCTCATAATATAATGAGCCCGTCGAACGGAAGCCCTATTACCGTTCCTTCCCAGGATATGGTGCTGGGTATTTATTACCTTACCAAAATGGGAGAAGGCGGAAAGGGAGAAGGCAAAACATTTTCCAACCCCGATGAAGTGCTGATAGCCCACGATCAGGGTAAGCTGGATATGCACACCCGCATCAACGTCCGCCTCACCCGAACGGTGAATGGCGAGAAAGTCCGCGAGGTTGTTAAAACCACCACCGGCCGGGTCATCTTTAATGAAATCCTGCCTGAGGAAATCGAATTCAAAAATCAGACCCTCGGCAAGAAAGAGCTGCGCCTGCTGATCGGCGATGTGTTTAATTCATCCGGTACCGTTAAGGCCGCCGCGTTTCTGGATAAAATGAAATACCTGGGATTTGAAACAGCCACCCTGGGTGGACTGTCCTTCAGCCTGGAAGATATCGTTATCCCGAAGGAAAAAGCCGAATTGATCGATGCCGCACAGGCCGAGGTCAAGCTGATCCTGGAGCGTTACGAACACGGCTTCATTACCGACAACGAACGTTACAACCAGGTCATTGACAAATGGACCAGCACGACGAACCGTATTTCCGAGACGCTGTTCCATGCCCTGACCCAGGATAAAAAAGGGTTCAACCCGGTGTTTATGATGGCCGATTCCGGTGCCCGTGGCTCCAAGGAGCAGATCCGTCAGCTTGGCGGCATGCGCGGGCTGATGGCCAAGCCTCAGAAAAGTTCCATGGAATCAGGCAGTGAGGTCATCGAAACGCCGATCTTATCCAGTTTCCAGGAAGGACTGACCGTACTGGAATACTTTATTTCGACTCACGGTGCCCGGAAAGGTCTTGCCGATACGGCCCTTAAAACAGCCGATGCCGGTTACCTGACCCGCCGTCTGGTCGACGTTTCCCAGGATCTTATCGTAACGGAAGATGATTGCGGAACCCTTCGCGGTATCAAGATCCAGGCGTTGAAAGACAACGAGGAGATCGTGGAAAGCCTGGAAGACCGGATACTGGGCCGGGTTTCCATGCATGATGTCTATGATCCGCTTACCGATGACGTGCTGGTCAGTTCCAATGAACTCATCAATGAGACCATCTCCCAGAAAATTGCTGAAACCTCAATTGAAGAAGTGGAGATCCGTTCCGTGCTCACCTGTGAGGCGGCGCGGGGGGTATGCGCCAAATGTTACGGCCGTGATCTGAGCCGGGGTAAAATGGTACAGACCGGTGAAGCCGTTGGTGTTATAGCCGCTCAGTCTATTGGTGAGCCGGGTACCCAGCTCACCCTGAGAACCTTCCACGTCGGGGGTACTGCTTCCCGTCTGGAATCGGAATCCCAGCACAAGGCTAAGTTTGACGGAAAGGTGATCTTTGAAAACCTCCGTGCCGTCAATTATAATGACGGGGAAGAGGAATACCGTGTCGTTCTGAGCCGGGCCGGTGAGATCCGCCTGGAGGATGATTCAGGTAAAGTGCTTTCAACCTATAACGTGCCGTATGGTTCGGAGCTTCTGGTTGAGGAAGGAGATATTGTACCCAAAGGCGTTCCGCTTTGCAAGTGGGATCCCTATAATGCATTGATATTCTCCGAAATCAACGGTATGGCCGACTACAAGGATATCCTCGACGGCATTACCTATGCCGACGAAACGGATTCCCAGACCGGTCACAAAGAAAAGGTAATCACCGACTCGAAAGACCGCACACTTGTGCCTACCCTGATGGTGAAGGACAACAGCGGGCGAATTCGTGAAACCACGCTGCCGGTGGGTGCCCACGTTGTGGTTGACAGCGGTGAGAAAGTTCAGGCCGGCCAGGTTCTGGCCAAAATCCCAAGAACTTCCGCTTCCAAATCCAAAGATATCACTGCGGGTCTGCCGCGTATTACCGAGCTCTTTGAAGCCCGGCCGCCAAAAG
Source organism: Balneolales bacterium (assembly GCA_040905685.1). GTDB lineage: Bacteria > Bacteroidota > Rhodothermia > Balneolales > Natronogracilivirgulaceae > JBBDMU01. Next base: position 10,594 of record JBBDRB010000007.1, read on the forward strand.
ATCCCGCTGTCGTTTCTGAGATTGAAGGTATCGTAAAGATGGGCTCGAGAAAACGGGGTTCCCAGGAGGTCATCGTCCAGGCTAAAGACGGCACGGACGCTAAGACCTATCTGATCCAGCTTTCCAAACACATCCTCGTTCAGGAAAATGATTACGTTAAAACGGGTGATTCCCTGTCTGACGGAGCGGTCATGGCTCAGGATATCTTAAATATTCTTGGTCCCTATGCCGTGCAGTCTTACCTGGTGAATGAGATTCAGGAGGTTTACCGCCTGCAGGGTGTGAAAATCAATGACAAGCATATTGAAGTCATTGTACGCACCATGATGCAGAAGGTCGAGATCACCGATTCCGGTGACACCTTGTATCTTGAAGGAGACAAGATCGATCGTTTTGAAGTGAACCGTACCAACGATTCGCTGATTGGCAAGTACGTGGTGATTGACAGCGGCGACACGGAAATCTCCCTGGGAACCCTGCTGGATCGACGGGAGATCAGGGATATGAATGGCAGGCTCATTGCTGAAGGCAAAAAAGAGATCGAGACACGTGAAGCCGAACCATGTATTTCGAAACCGATCCTGCTGGGCATTACCCGAGCCGCCCTTTCTACGGAAAGCTGGCTGTCGGCTGCATCCTTCCAGGAAACGACGAAGGTGCTGACACAGGCTGCGATCGAGGCCAAAGAAGATAACCTGCTGGGCTTGAAAGAGAACGTGGTGCTGGGTCACCGTGTTCCGGCCGGAACCGGTCTCAAGCATTATCAGGAGATCATTGTTGGTTCCAAGACAGACATGGAAGATGTGGAACCGGCAAGCAAAGTCTTCGAAGCGCTCAGCGATAAAGAAGATGCCGCTGTAGAAGAGAAAGCAGAGAAGTAAAAGAAGCTTCTCTTTAGCAGGATAAAATTAAAAAGCCGTCAGAATTTATTTTCTGACGGCTTTTTT
>JBBDRB010000008.1:0-9287 GCA_040905685.1 Balneolales bacterium
TGAACGGAGCATATCGCAGAATGGCAGCGAGGTGGTTGGAGGGGTGGTGAGGTTTTTTAACGGTTAGTTGAATGCATTTTTAACCAGTTTTTCCTGTTCGGCATTATGCAGCCGGGATGAACCTGTAGCGGGAGATGCCGAAGCTGTGCGACCCACGTAACGCAGTTTTTGGCTTTTTTGCATCAAGTGCTTGAACCGGGCACGAACGAAGTACCAGCCTCCCATGTTCTTCGGTTCTTCCTGGCACCATACCAGATCGACAACATGCTTGTATTGGGTCAGATGTTTGGAAAGATCTTTATCGGGGAATGGATAAAATTGCTCCAGCCGGGTAATGGCTACCTTATCCAAATTATTTTGTTCCTTATAGGCCAACAGATCATAATAAACTTTCCCGGAACAGAATATAATGCGCTCGGCCTGTTTCGGTTTCTTCACATCCTGGTCGGGGATCAGCTCCTGGAACTTGCCCGTAGCCAGTTCTTCTGTATTGGATACAGCTCTGGAGTGACGTAATAGGCTTTTGGGCGTCATCACAACAAGGGGTTTCTTTTTTGTCTGCAGAGCCTGACGCCGGAACATATGGTAGTACTGGGCCGGCGTCGTGCAGTTTACTACCTGCAAATTATCTTCGGCGCACAGCTGAAGGAAACGCTCCAGGCGGGCTGATGAATGCTCGGGTCCCTGGCCTTCATACCCATGAGGCAAGAGTAATACCAACCCGGAGTTTTGTCTCCATTTAACCTCGGACGATGCAATATACTGATCAATGATAACCTGAGCGGCATTATTGAAATCCCCGAACTGCGCTTCCCAGACAACCAGGGCATCGAGGCTGGTGCTGCTGTAACCGAATTCAAATCCCAAAACGGCAAACTCGCTCAGCAGGCTGTTATAAATGCTGAAGGTGGCCTGTTTATCCGCGATATTGTTGAGCGGGGTAAACTGCTGGCTTTTTTTGGTACCGTGCAAAACGGCATGCCGGTGCGAAAACGTACCCCGCTCGGAATCCTGGCCGGTGAGGCGGATCGGAATGCCTTCTTTAAGCAGTGAACCGAAGCTCAACGCCTCGGCAAAGCCCCAGTCGATTTTTCGTTCGTTTTTGTCTACGATCTCGTGACGTTTCGCCAGTATCCTCAGTAGTTTGGGGTTGGCGTCAAAATCATCGGGCACCTTGTTAAGTCTAAAGGCAATTTCTTTCAGCTTGCCGGCCCCGTAGCGGGTATCCGGTACGGACGTGCGTTCGGTTTGCCGCAGGTCTTTCCGTACAATATGCTCGTCGGTGACTTTAAGGTCAGGCGCTTTTTTGGCCTCCTTAAATGCCGCTTCCAGTAATTCATCAAATTCCTGAAATATCTGGTCCACTTCACCTTTCGTCAGCTCCTTCTTGTGAACCAGCTCATCCGTATACCGTTGACGGACGCTGGGATGATTGTTGATCTCTTTATACAGATCAGGCTGGGTAAACGCCGGTTCATCCCCTTCATTATGACCGTGCTTGCGGTAGCAAACCAAATCAATTACCACGTCTTTGCTGAATTTTTCACGGTAATCGATGGCCATCTTCATCACATGCACAGCGGCTTCGGGTTCATCTCCGTTAACATGGAAAATAGGGGCCAGAATGGTTTTGGCTACATCGGACGCATAGTCCGTCGAGCGGGCATCTTTCGGCAGGGTAGTGAAACCAATCTGGTTATTGATAATAACATGAATGGTGCCTCCGGTCTTAAACCCGTCCAACTGTGACATATTCAAAGTTTCCGTGACCACGCCCTGTCCGGCAAATGCGGCGTCACCGTGGATCAGCAGGGGAACCACTTTTTTCTCGGCCCCGGGAAGGCCTTGTTTATCCTGGCGGGCCCGCGCCGCTCCTTCAACGACAGGATTTACCGATTCCAGGTGACTGGGATTGGGCATAAGCTGCAGGCGGATCTTTTTACCATCTAAGGTGATATGTTCACCCACGGAACCCAGGTGGTATTTAACATCACCGGAACCCTGGAAGGTATCGGGATCAATATTACCGTCGAATTCAGCAAATACTTTCCGGTAGGATTTGCCCATGGTATTGACCAGCACATTGAGGCGGCCGCGATGAGCCATACCCAGGATCACATCCTCGATATCATACTCCCCGCATTTTTCAAGCATGGCGTCGAGCATGGGTATCAGCGTGTCGGCCCCTTCCAGGGAAAAACGTTTGTGACCAATATACTTTTTATGCAAATACTCTTCGAATGCGGAGGCTTGGTTCAGTTTACGGAGAATCCTGCGCTTGTTGTCTTTATCCAGGTTTGGATTATTAAGCGATGATTCCATGTATTCACGAAGCCAGTGACGCTCATCCAGGTTGTGGATATGCGTGTATTCGGCACCGATAAAACCGCAATACGTATCGCGCAGCAATTTTACGATAACCCGGAGCGGCGCTTTTTCATGACCTCCCAGTCCTCCGCAATAAAACTCCCGATCCAGATCCCACATGGTCAGGCCGTAATAATCAAACTCAAGTTCCGAGTTATATCCCGGACCATGCTTCAGCGGGTTCACATCGGCCAGCACGTGGCCAAGCGTCCGGTACATGTGGATGAGCTGCATCACGGCTATAGCTTTCTTGTTGGACTCAATCGATGAACTGCCGTTTAGAAAGCCTGAGTATTTATCGGCTCCGTAGGGAATGGGATCATAGGGTATATCCAGATCCTCAAACACCTTGTCAAAGAAATCCTCCTCCCCGGTCAAAAGGTCATGTATAGCTGCCAGGAATGATCCGGATTCAGCGCCCTGAATCAGGCGGTGATCATAGGTACAGGTCATGGTCATCACCTTGCTGATGCCCAGATGATTAATAATCTCCTGAGCCATGGACTGAAATTCTGCAGGGTAGTTCATGGCTCCGGTAGCGATAATGCAGCCCTGGTTCTTCATCAGCCTGGGCATGGAGGAGACGGTGCCGAGGGTGCCCGGGTTCGTAATCGTAATGGTTGTATTCTGAAAATCGGAAACCTCAAGCTTGCCGGTCCTGGCCCGTTCAATAAGCTGGTGAAAAGCCACCAGGAATTCACGGAAATCCATTTTGTCAACAGCCTTTATGTTGGGAACGACAAGGTTGCGTGAACCATCCCGGGCGGGCAGGTCAATCGCTATTCCAAGGTTGATATTCCTGGGCTGGGCCTGATAATGCTTGTCATCCCTGCTGGTATAATAGGAATTGAGCTTGGGGAACTTCTTAAGTGCCCTGATAATGGCCCAGGCGATAAAATGCGTTAACGTCGTTTTTTGCTGGACCCTGCGTTCCAGGTGACTGTTGATGATCTTTCTGTCTTCCATCAACATTTTTACAGGCAACACACGTAGCGTTGTAGCCGTAGGAAGCTCCAGGCTGGCTTCCATATTTTCAACAATCTTACCGGAAACCCCTTTGATCCGGATTAATTCTACGTCATCCGAAGGCCTGGGAGCGGTTTTTTCCTTGTCCTCCTCAGGCCTCTCTTTTTGTGGTTCTCTGCCCGGTGCAGGCTCTTTACGGGGGCGGGGCTTGGAAGCAACTTCGGAGATGGTTTCCGGGCTTGCCGGGGAATCGGATGCATCGGAAACGGTGACGGGCAGCCCATCCATTTCGTCAAAATATTGACGCCAATAGTTCGGTACAGAGGAGGGACTTTCCTTATATTGCTTGTAAAGTTCTTCTACCAGAGCAGAATTTGGGCCGAAAATAGCTTCTAAAGACTTCAATTATCTAATAAATGTCGACAAAGGTGAGAATATATGACACGTATAACACGAATAGTTACTTAATCTTATGCAAAATAAACATATTAGGTAATAAAATCACAAAAAATGAATAAAAGCTCCTCCTGAAATTAAAGCAGGGATTATCCTGTTTCAGGTTCTGAAAACAGCGTACTATCATCATTTTAAAACTGAAAATATTACATGGCCAACCGCAAAAACCGTACCGGCGCAGAACAAATCAACTGGGATCTTTCGGATCTATATGAAGGGGTCGAAGATCCCAGGATACAGCAGGATAAACAACGCATACGGGATCTGGCCGACCAGTTTTCCAAAAAATACCGGACGATGGTCCTTGATTTTTCCCCCGCCGAAATGCGGGAGGCGCTCTCGGAATACGAAAAGATCCATGATCTGTCCGGACGCGTCGGGGCTTTTGCCTACTTAATCTGGACGACCAATACCGAAGATGCAACCTATGGGAAACTGGTTCAGGAGATGAATGAATTTTCCTCTGAAATAAGCCAAAAGCTGGTTTTCTTCGATCTTGAGTGGCTTGATATGGAAGAAGCCCTGGCAGCCAACTTTATCCATCACCCTGAATTAGCCCGGTACCGTCACTACCTGGAAACCTCGCGGCAGTTTAAACCCCATAAACTCGATGAGAAGGAAGAACAGCTGCTGTCGGCCAAGTCAGTCACCGGGTCACGAGCCTGGATCCGGTATTTTGATGAAACGCTGGGGGCAGCGCGGTTTGAACTGGACGGCCAGTTGCTCACCGAGCAGGAGGTGCTTAGCAAGATACATGAACCTGACCGGCAGCTGAGGAAGCGCGCCGCAGAATCCGTCACGGCAAAGCTGAAAGATTTAAGCCGGTCTACTACTTTTGTGTTCAACACGCTGGTGGCTGACAAATACACCAATGACAAGTTCAGAAACTTTCCCGGCTGGATAACCGGACGAAACCTGTCGAATGAGATTTCCGATGAATCGGTAGAATCACTGATCCAGTCGGTAACGAGCCGCTACGATCTGCCTCAGCGTTTTTATAATCTGAAGAAACGTCTGCTGGGGCTGGAAGAGCTAATGGAATATGACCGGTATGCTCCCATCGAAGAAACGGTGACCCGCATCAACTGGACGGAAGCAAAAGGTATGGTTTTGGATTCCTATTCCCGGTTCCACCCTGAATTGGGTGGTATTGCCTCCCGCTTTTTTGATAACAACTGGATCGATGCCGCCATTAAACCGGGTAAAAGGGGAGGAGCTTATTCGGCCGGCACCGTGCCCTCAGCCCATCCCTATGTGTTTATGAACTATGACGGCAAGATCCGTGATGTTCAGACCCTGGCCCATGAATTAGGCCACGGTGTGCACCAATACCTCTCACGCGACCAGGGCGTGCTGCAGGCCCATACGCCATTGACCACCGCCGAGACGGCATCCGTTTTTGGTGAAATGCTTGTTTTTCAGAATATTCTGAAGTCCATGCAAGATCCTAAGGAACAGCTTTCCCTGCTGGTGGGCAAAATTGATGATACCATAGCAACGGTATTTCGCCAGATCTCCATGAACCGTTTCGAGGATGCCCTACACAGGGCCCGCCGAATGGAAGGCGAGCTCACTACGGGCAGGATCAGCGAACTATGGATCCGCACGCAGAAGGAACTCTACGGCTCATCGGTTACCCTCACCCCGGATTATGAAATCTGGTGGAGCTACATCCCGCATTTTATACACACGCCCGGCTACGTATATGCCTATGCCTTCGGCGAGTTGCTGGTTCTGGCCTTATATGAGCAATACACACGAAAACCAGACGGTTTTTCCGATAAATACATGGACCTTCTGAAAGCCGGCGGATCGGACTGGCCGGAAAATTTGCTGGCTAAAATGGATATGGATATAAATTCAGTTGATTTTTGGAAAAATGGTCTCCATACTATAGAGACCATGATCCAACAGGCTGAAACTCTGGCCGGTCAAGTTCAAAAATAATATGCAAACTGAAAAAACTGCGGATGCTGCCCCCGGACATGCTGCAAACGGTAAACGTGAGCAGGGTGCCGAACGAAAATTCAAGCAGTTGGTACATGACCTTACGGTATTGCTTCGGCACTCCACCGATGTTGAGACGGTCATGCTATACTGGATAAATAAAGAACGGGAATATTTTGTCCTGGAAACCAAAACCACACGGTGCAGGCACACCATGTTCCAGGACCGGGTGGCATTCAGTGACCTCTACCTTAATGATTATAAAAATATCAAAGAGCCGGTTCAGCTCGAAGTCGGCAACCATGTGAACGGTGATAAACTCACGCATTATTTCAATGAGGTACCGGTACGGTATTTGAATCTGCTCCCCTTCAACAACAACGGGGAAACCATAGCCCTGACGGTTATGGAATCTAAGAACGGGAGTTTCGGTTCCGGTCAGGAAGAGGCCATGGCCGTCTATATGAATGCGCTCGGAAACCTTTTGCAGACGTATCTGGAGTTAAACGACCTTGCCGACAACCAGAATCAATGGATTGACTATGAGCTTAAGCTGAAGAACATGTATGAACGGCTCGACGGGATATCACTCATGGATCGAACCGTTAACGAAATGCAGGATTTAGTGGGCAAAGGCGGAGTGTCGCTGCTGTGCCGTGGAATGAATGACTGGCATAATGTTCTGTCTTCCCGTACGGGCATAAATTTGCCCCCGATCGGACTCAAAGTGGAAGAGAATACGATTGCCTGGGATGCGCTGAGCCGGGGTGAACCGGTTCACTCTATTCATTTCAATGCCAATCCGAAACGGATCTCACCCCGCGAACCCATGAGCCGGGGGGCCAGCCTGGCCATTCCCATCCTTGTCGAAGACCGGAGGCAGGCCGTCATACTTATCAATGCTGAAAACCCCCTGGTTTTCAGTGAGGCGACGAAACATAAAATGATAAATTTGTCACGGATTGCTTCCCTGCGACTGGCGGCCCTGTTAAAATCCGAGGATATGGGAGCTGATTTTATGGTTAACGAATATTCAGCCTTTAAACCCGAACTACTGGAGAAGACCATAGATTCCGAACTGCACAGATGCGCAACGTTCCCGGATGCAAAAATTTGGCTGGGCTTCATTACCATAGCGAACCTGTCTGCCCTGCGAACCAAGCTCCGGCTTGAAGAATTAAAAAGTATGCAGAAATACCTGATTAGCGGGCTCAATCCCCAAAAATCGGGGATAAACGGATATCTGGCAGGCCATTCCGACTATGTGTATGCCTTTATCATGCAATCAGACGGCGAAGAACCTGTCAGTACGTGGTTGAATCATATTCAGCACGAATTCAAAGAACCGGTTACGCTTGGCGAGAATAGGGTCCGGATTGAATTTATTTCTGGCTTTACCGCATTAACGGCATCGATGAAAAATTCTTACCAGGCTTTACGAGAAGCCAAAGCCAGTTTGGCCGCAGCCATGAAGCAATAAAAACACGGCCTGCTAAACAGGAAGGGTTACACCCTTGGCTCTTCTTTACCCGGTACTTCAGGGTCTTCCGTATCCGTCGTGGAGATGGTTGAGTCTTTGTTGATGTTAGCGTCATCGGGACGCAGTTTTGGATCATAACTCTTTTTTTCCTTTCCCTGCTTTTCGCCCTCCACCGGTGCCCGCCTCGATTCAGGCTGATCGGTCTGCTTTAGTTCACTGCTCATGCTCCATTCTCCGGTAGCGGTTATATCCATGGCCCCGTGCTGATCAAAAATATCCTCCACTTTGTTTCGCTCCTCGCTGTTTTCCGTGTGGACGGAAATGAGAATGTTGCCCTCTTTGACTTTCCCTTCATAGCGTTTGGCTTCATATTCAGGAATACCCAATCCAACCAATGCCCCAGAAACACCGCCAACGGCGGCACCAACCCCTGCACCGCTCAACAGGCCCATGATCGGTCCGGCCGCTATTAAAGGCCCAAGTCCGGGAATGGCCAGGGCACCCACCCCGGCCAGCCACCCGATCGCGGCTCCCAGCACACCGCCTGAACCGGATCCTGTCGCTATGCCCTCAGGCACTTTCGTATGCTTCTCGTGGGCAAAATCCCTGGTTCCGGATGTATCAGAATACAAAACGGATATGTCGTCATTGGAAAATTTTCCGGTTTCCAATGTATTTATTATCTCAGCGGCCTGTCGATCGCTGCCCGTTATACAAATTACATTCTGACCCATACACTGTTTCCTGTTTTTTTAAGTGCCTTCACGGCCCTCACCGGCCTGTTAGTCACCGTCGCGATCCCTGAAAATCCCATTCTCAGGGTCCTGCCCGGTTCCCATTTCATCGGCTCTGGCATCATTGTCCCGGAAGCGGAATACACGATTATCAGCCATCACTTCCATATCCATGTTCCTCCATCGTTCATCCAGGGTTTGAGCGTCCGTAAATTCCCTTCGGTCTATGTCTTCGAGCATCAGTTGATTTTCATCCTCGGGAGAAATGCGGAACGCGCTGACGATGATGGCGTAGCGATTGTCCCCGGTTTGCTCTGCCGCATCCTGTGCTTGTTCAGGCTGATCACGGCCGGTAACATCCTGGCCGGCTCCCGTTTCACCGGGCTCCCGTTCCTGGTCGGTGCCATTCCTGGTGCCTTCGTCATAGCCGGTATCCATGCCTTCGGAATCTCCTGCCTGAAGGAAATCATCACTGGCGGTAAAGACAACAAATTTCGCACGCCCGTTTTCAAGATCAACCAGAAAATCTTCAATTTCACCAACTTCTTCCTGGTTTGGCCCGGTTATAGAATTACCCGTCAACTCATCAGCAAATCCCAGGCGGTTTGGACTTGTCTGGCCCTGCAAATCTACATCATCCTGAGTACGCGATTCCTGCAACTGATCGGCCTGTGCCCGTTCATCAGCCAGATCGCTTTCGGCTTCGCCGCCATCTTCTACCGTATCGGCCGCCGCGGATGGACCTCCGGTTTCGTTATCACTATTATCGTCTCCGAATTGCTGCTGCCGTGCTTCGGCCTGATCCTGTCTCATTCCCAGATCTTCGGATTCCCACGGCTGATCAAAATAGGCGTAAATTTCCTGCCCCCGGGTTTCATCGGTCATTTCTGCAAGTTCATCTTTATCGTATGTAGGGGCATTGTTCCACCTTTCTTCATCTATATTCACGATTAATCGCTGCTCTTCCGGTGAATGCTGCAGAAGCTGGGGAGGCAAAGCCCGCGTAGATGCTCCGATGCCTAAAAACCCGCCACTTCTTACCAGGGCATAGACCACCCTGCTGTTTTCAAAATCGATGGCCAGGTCGTTCAGCGAGCCCAGATTATCATCTTCCTGATTGACAACATCGTTTCCCATCAGTTCACTGGCTTTTGCACCGCTTTGCTGACCCTGACCCTGAACAACACCGGCCTGCTGGCCGGTGCTTGTTCCGTTATCCGTACGTTCATCCCGGGATTCATCGTCCCGGCGGTCTTGCCGGGTCCCCTCTTCCTGCTGCTCGAGGGCGCCCATATCACGGCTTCCGCTGCTGTCCTCATACCGGAATACCTGAGACT
>JBBDRB010000008.1:9387-11329 GCA_040905685.1 Balneolales bacterium
GATTGCGAATCCTGATCAATCCAGGATTCACTGTCAAGCTGCTGGGCCTGCTCAAGCTCCTGGCGCTCTATGTTAACAACGAGCTGGTCTTGCTGCTCCTGTGAAGGTTCAAATGCATTGGGTGCAATGGCATATCGCTGACCACCCTGCATGGAAGCCTGTCCGTGCTGTTGCTGGTCCTGCTGACCGGCTTGTCCTTGCTGCTGCGGATCCTGCTGCTGCTCAGGATCCTGCTGTAAAGGATCGTCCTGTTGCTGCTGACCAGAACCCATACCATTAGAAGAACTTACCACGACAAACGCCAGACGTCCTTCTTCAAGGTCCAATAAAAATTCATCAACTTCACCAATCTCTTCCTGTTGCTGATCTACGACGGTTTTGCCTTGAATGTCTTCCATATAGGTAAGTTCATTTCCGGCTTGCTGCTCTTCCATCGCCTGGGGCTGCTCCTGATGTTGAGCCGTCCCATCGTCACCCTGATGCTCAAGAGTATCCGCTGCGGAAGGTCCGGACTCCGGATCCTGCTCATCTTCCGGCTGGGGGATCGCTTCGGCTTGGTCTTGCTCGCCTTCCTGACCCTGCTCGCCTTCCTGCAGCATACTTAAATCACTTGTATCCCACTGCTGGCCATAAAAAGCATATACTTCCTGACCTTGCTGCGAATCCATTCCCTGTTGAGCCAGTTCCTGTTTGCCAAACGTCGGAGCTTCTGCCCACTCCTGTTGATTGATATCAAGTTCCAGTTCCCCTTCCTCGCTTTCATTAAGCGCCTGAGGCGGTACCGCTTTAAACTGATCATTCATTCCGGCCTGCATGTCTTCCTGACCCTGTTGGGCCGGATCCTGTTGTGCAGGGTCATCCTGCGCCGGATCCTGTTGCGTAGGGTCTTGTTGTGCAGGGTCCTGTTCCATGCCTGCCATCTCTCCATCAGAGATTAATACATACGTTATGCGGCTGTTCTGTAGATCAACGGCCACATCACTTATGGTACCAAGGCGGTTACCTTCACTATCAACTACATCTTTGTCAATCAGTTCGGTTCCCTTATGGCCTTTTTTGCCCTGCTTCTGCTCACCATATTCCTGACCTTCACCCAATTGCACATCTTTTTCCTGCTCATTCTGTTGCCCTTCCTGCTGTAGCGCGTAAGCACCCTGGCCTGGAAGCCAGGTGAATAAGGCCAGGCAGAAAGCAGCCATAGCTAATGTTGATAACTTTATTTTCGATGATTTCATAGCTTCCCGTCTCTTAGTTTGATTAATGAATAATTACCCATCCTTTGAGGAAGTATGTACACGACGACATACCTGAATGACTACCTGATGAATCGCTCACCAGCCTCTCTTTGATGATGTCCATTTTCAACGCCCCCCCAATGCACACTATTGCTAAATTAATAAATAACAATAAATTATAAGTTATTTATTGTTATGCGCGAATAATTCCGGGCCCCCAGGCAGGTTGCTAGTTAATCATATTTTCTTTATCTCTTTTTTGGCTTTCAATCATAAACCTTAAACAACATCCATGAACGATAATTCCCCGCAGCCGGCATCCGGTACAGGTCAGCGTATGTTTTCAAGCATATTGGATGTGGTGGAGCGCACAGGCAACAGGCTCCCGGACCCCATAACGTTATTTGTCCTTTTTGTGGCTATCGTAATGATTGCCTCTGCTCTGGCTTCCTCCTTTAATGTTTCGGCAACCCACCCGGGGACCGGCGAGGAGATCCAGGCCGTCAACCTGTTCTCCAAGGATAATATTCAGCGTATTTTCCTTGAGATGCCTCAGACATTTGCCCAGTTCCCGCCGTTAGGCCTTGTACTGGTTGTCATGCTCGGGATCGGCGTTGCCGATCGAACGAACCTGATCGGCATAGCGCTGACGGCTTTTGTAAGCAGTGTCCCGGGTTGGCTGTTATCCGCTTCCGTTGTTTTTGCAG
>JBBDRB010000009.1:0-11283 GCA_040905685.1 Balneolales bacterium
GTTCGGGACTTTCACCCTAGAGTAAGTGCCCGTGCCGGGCACACAAAAAAAGCCCCGGCATTTGACAACACCGGGGCTTTTTATGTTCAACGTCTGGCGTTGAGGCGGATGGGCTGATTTAGAAGCCCATACCTCCGCCCATTCCACCCATGCCGCCCATGCCACCCATGTCGGGTGCACCGCCGCCGGCAGGAGCGTCATCCTTGGCTTCAGGATTATCTGAAACTACCGCTTCGGTAGTGAGCATTAAGCCTGCAACGGATGCCGCGTTCTGAAGAGCGGTCCGGGTAACTTTGGTCGGGTCAATTACACCGGCTTTTACCAGGTCTTCATAGACTTCGGTGCGGGCATTATATCCAAAGCTGCCTTTTCCTTCCCTTACTTTTTGCACGACAATGGAACCTTCAACACCTGCATTCCCTGCAATGATACGCAAGGGAGCCTCAAGGGCACGCCGGATAATATCGAAACCGACTTTCTGGTCCGCGATATCCGTTTTCAGGTTTTCCAGTACATGAGCCGCTCTCAGCAGAGCCACTCCCCCACCGGCAACGATACCTTCTTCAACGGCAGCACGTGTGGCATGCAGGGCATCTTCCACCCGGGCTTTTTTCTCTTTCATTTCAACTTCAGAGGCTGCGCCGATATACAGAACAGCTACCCCACCGCTAAGTTTGGCGAGGCGTTCCTGAAGTTTTTCCTGATCATAATCAGAGGTCGTATTTTCGATCTGGGATTTGATCTGATTGATGCGGGCTTTGATATCACCATCTTTGCCTTTACCGTCTACAATGGTGGTATTATCTTTATCAATACTTATGCGACCGCTTTTACCGAGGTAATCAAGGGTTGCATTTTCAAGCTTGTATCCGCGATCTTCGGAAATTACGGTACCGCCTGTGAGTATGGCGATATCTTCAAGCATGGCTTTTCTCCGGTCGCCAAAGCCGGGTGCTTTAACTGCAGCAATTTTAAGCGTTCCGCGAAGCTTGTTAACAACCAGGGTTGCAAGGGCTTCACCCTCGATATCTTCGGCAATGATCAACAAAGGCTTTCCGGTCTGAATGGCTTTCTCCAGAATAGGGAGCAAGTCTTTCATATTGGAGATCTTCTTGTCATAAATAAGGATCAACGCATCGTCAAGTTCGGTGACCATTGTTTCGGAATTGGTCACGAAATACGGGGAAAGATAACCGCGGTCGAATTGCATACCTTCAACAGTATCCAGATACGTTTCGGTTCCCTTGGCTTCCTCAACGGTGATAACACCGTCTTTACCGACTTTTTCCATGGCATCGGCGATCAGATTGCCAATGGTTTCGTCATTATTGGCGGAAATGGTGCCGATCTGCGCAATTTCGCTGCGATCGCTGATATCCCGGCTGATCTTCTTCAGCTCCTGAACGACAGTCTCAACAGCGATATCAATTCCCCGCTTCAAATCCATTGGATTTGCACCGGCGGTAACGTTTTTCATGCCCGTGGTGATGATGGACTGGGCAAGAACAGTTGCCGTAGTTGTACCGTCACCGGCAATATCACTGGTCCTGGAAGCAACTTCACGAACCATCTGTGCTCCCATGTTCTCAACTTTTCCTTCAAGTTCAATTTCTTTGGCAACGGTAACACCATCTTTTGTAACCGTTGGAGCGCCAAACGACTTTTCAATAACCACGTTACGTCCGCGGGGACCTAAGGTTACTTTAACAGCGTTGGCTAGTTTGTCTACGCCTCTTTTGAGGGCGTCGCGTGCCTCGACGTTATAATGAATTAATTTTGACATAGTAATACTTATTTTAGTTTAATTATTGTGATGATAGTTTTAGACTACACCCAGGATGTCGCTTTCGCGCATGATCATGTATTCTTCACCGTCGAGCGTGAGCTCGGTACCGGCGTATTTACCATAAAGTACTTTATCGCCGCTTTTAACCGACATATCGATCTTGGTTCCGTTTTCCACTTTACCGGGTCCAACCGCTATTACTGTGCCGCGTTGAGGCTTCTCTTTGGCAGAATCAGGAATAATGATCCCTGAACTGGTTTTTTCCTCAGCAGCATCAGGCTGAACCAAAACACGATCGCTTAAAGGTGTGATTTTAGCCATTTTATAACTCCTGTTATATGTTATTGTTAAGATTGTTTATTAGCACTACTGCTAGCAGAGTGCCAGCAAATAATGTAACCAATACTACCCCGACTGTCAATATCATATTTACATTTTGGCACTAAAATATAAAGATTGCCAGCCACTGCTTACCGAACGGGTGTGACCCTTAATAATTATGCAATAATTATGCCTCCCCTTCTTTGTCGCCGGGTTCACCAATTAATGGTTTTCTGGCGCGTTATGAGCCTGGAAAACTTTATTATTTAACGTTAAAATAACCAATGCATTTTATTGCCGATTTCAAGATTCCCTGTTTTTTGTCCGTGGTTATCATTGTCCTCTCCGGATGCGGACTCATCAGCGATTCGGATTCCGAAAATACTTTTGTCATTAATGTAGAAAGCATAGCCGCCCCTGAATCCGTAGCCCTGGGCGATACCGTGGTAATAAATTTTTTTGGGATAATAGGGAATAACGGCTGCTTCCACTTTTCCCATTTTGAGGATTTTGAAGCCGATGACGGTTTGGAAATAGAGGCGCATGGGGGTTTCTCCGGCGGCCGTTCATGTCCGGAGGTTATTGTTGATCTCGATGGAAAAGCCTTCCGGTACGTTCCGGATTCACCGGGCGAAAAGATCATAAGAGTATTGCGACCGCAAAGTGACCCCCTGGAACGCAGGGTCACCGTAGAGTAACCGGGATGGGCCGGTTACGGAACGTCAGAGCCGGCTTTTTGCGCAGTGTTGTAAATAAACTCATTTTCCCCCCTTTGAAGATAATTAATGATGCAGTGGGCCGCACCGGTATGTTCGGCCAGAGGATGATAGTCGTCCAGCACGGTAACCCGGAAATTAAGCGATTCCCATATTTTCATGTTTTCCTCGTCCGTGGCTTTTAGGTTTTTCCAGTTGCCATAGCCATAAGTTGGCAGCCAGTACCTTCTTTCCTTCCCGTTGATGATCTCCATTAATCCGTTATTGCCTGAGGCAAAATACCATTTCCTCCGCTTTTTCTCCCTGTCGTCAACGTAAATCAGCGGCATTGGATTTCTATAGACCTCGAATCCCTGGGCGTTTAGTTTATCGGCTATATTGTCAAAGACTTCTGGCATGGCATAAGCCGATACCGGTTCATTTAAAATTTCAGCCGCTAATCCGGGGTCACCGATCAACAATCTGTATGCGCCGTTTTCTCCGCGACCGGCCAGGGTAATAAACATATCCAGGTGAAACATGGGCTGAACGGTCCCCTTTTCGTTTTTTGTGTAGAAAATCTCCTGCCATTCCTCCCCGCCGATTGTGACAGGACCTTTTTTTTGATGAGGCACCGGTATGGTGCTGCCGACAAAAAGCAGTTTTCTGGATTTATCCAGGTAGTCCGAATAAAGTTCTCTAACCCTGTCGCAGGGTGATTTCCGGGTATTGCCATCCATTATCACCTGGTTGAGGGCAGACATGGACTTTACGGGGTAGTCGGCGCCGATGAGGTAAAAATCATCCCCTATCAGAATATTACCCCCTTCAAAATACAGGGGCGCAGGCAGATTGATGAAATCAGTCTGCTTTGCAACAAAATCCGCTATATAACCGTCTTCCCACCGGGGGAAAGAATGGGGTTCAATCAAAAAAGTTTTTCCGGTCGCCGTATCCTTTACGGCAATAAACGGATCCTGGACCCAGATCGTGAAGGTGATGTAGTCAGGAATCATACGCAGGGTTACCCTGGGTTCCAGGTTGTGCTCTGTGAACCATTGCTGGAGTTTGCCCACTATGGCCGGGTGGGTTACGACTATAAAACGCGTGTATGCGGGAAGCTTCAGGAATAATTCTCTGTAAACATTCCACAGCGAATCATCCCCGCCCTCCGACACGGCTGCCGGTATGGCCATCAATACCTGTTCTATTTTGCCGTGGGAGGTAGACACAAGTTCAGGGCGGACCGGGAAGTCAGCGTGCATATCCTGCAGAAACAATACCGACAAGGCTTTCTTCTGTTTGTCGGCATCAGACATATGCTGACTGACCTGACTGAATAAACCCCGGTTGACTTTATAGTGCCGTGTTTTAACTTGATAGTCGCGCATGAACACAGGATAGGACCAAATATGTTCAACGAAACGGAACCCTGATTTTGCCGTTAAATTATTATAAATCAACGGCCGTTAATCACCGTTCAGCAGGCTCTCGATCTGATAAGCCATATCGTTCAGATGAAAAAGGGTAGCGGTATGGGATATTCCGCCGGAATGCCTGTCGATTAACTGCTCTACGTTTCGGAGGTGGCCCCGGAGCAAAGCCCGTGTTTCCCCCCTGACCGCAGAGCTTTGGAGTCTTTTCCTGAAGACATCCAGATAGGTGCGCTGAAGGTTGCGCCGGTAAAGATCAATAATGACGGGGTCATGGCTCAATTCAGACCATATGGATAAGGTTATATCGGCCAGCATCTCCCCGGCAGGGTATACGTCTTCCTGACCGTTCATGGCCTCCGTTTCCGTCATGCGCGCGATGCGGTCTTCGTTGATCAGTGCATTGAGAACAAGACGCTGGCTGCTCATTACGCGCTGTACCGAACCGGTGGGCTCAATCAGTGACAGCAGTTGGGGATCGAGCAGGTAAGAAGGCGTCTGAAAGGCTTCTTCCATAAGAAAATTAATGGCGTCGATCTGGCGCTCACGTCCAACAGGAGTAAAAACCGGTCCCTCCTGACCAAACACCTTGTTTTCACCCCTCACCCCTCCTACCCAGGAGGTAACATGGCCCAAATACCGGTCTCTCTGGCTTAGGACCTGTCCATATAATTCCCGGAGTTCGGAATAGTTCTCCCCTTCGATCCCTGCGGACTCGATAAGAAACTCCATGATGAGCTTTAGGTTGGCGATACCGTAGCGGGAAGATTTAACGTGATTATCACCCAGGGCTTCCCTCTGCTGGGTCGGGTCCACAGCAGACAAACTGCCAAACAGCAGCATGGGATTGCCGGCCTGGCGGGAGGCTATTTTATTCAACTCCTGTTTCTCTTCATCGGGAGTATTGACGCCGGGTATGGGCTTGTAGCCCCACTCAATGGCAAACTTGTCATAAATGGATACAATAGGGAACATCGAGGCTTCATCACCCGGCTGGGCCACATAGTTCATCCGGGCATAATCCATAATGGATGGCGTGGTCCCGTATTTCGCTGTAAAGGTTTTACTGCGAAGGCTGTCGGTTGGAACCGTGCCGCTGGCTTTCATGTTATGCTGCAATCCGAGTGTGTGCCCCACCTCATGAGCGACCACATAGCGGACCAGCCTTCCCATTAATTCGTTCGAAAACGGAAGCGAGCGTGCCTTTTCATCGACAGCGGAGGCCTGGATAAAGTACCAGTTTTTCAGCAGATTCATCACATTATGGTACATCTCAATGGAGGATGTAATAATCTCGCCGGTCCGGGGATCATTAACATGAGGTCCGCGTGCATTGGAAACCGTCGAAGGCACCCAGCGGATGTTGGAGTTTCGTGCATCTTCCGGACTCCAGTCAGGATCCTCTTCCGGCGTCGGGGCCATTTTACCGATAATGGCTTTTTTAAATCCCGCCTGTTCAAAGGCAGGCTGCCAGTCTTCTATGCCCTGAATGATATATTCATGCAAATAAGCAGGAGTGGCACGGTCAACATAAAAAACTATGGGCTTGACCGGTTCCGATAATGCCGAAGAGGGATCCTGTTTTTCCATACGCCACCTGGAAATATACCGCCTTTGCTCGGCCCGGTGGTCATCCCGGCCGTAATCTACATGCCGGGTTGAAAAATAACCGATGCGTTCATCGTACACCCGGGGCATCATCGGTGTATCGTTGAGCTTCACCATGCTGTGGTTTAACAGCGTCGAAATGGTGCTTTGCCCGTTATTGTTTGTTTCCATGGTCAGGACATTTTGCACCTCAATATTTTCGGGGAAGGCCCGAACATTTTCGATATAACTGCGGGAGGCATCCACCCTTCTGCCACCGAAATGCTGACGGTGAGAAAGTTCAGGAACATCTGTGGTAAATAAACTGGTTACATCAATGATGGATGACGTGCTGTCGGTGCCGGTGGTCTTAATGTCAAATGATGCAATGATGGGCTCAAAACTGACCGAACGGACCGCTATGGCAATCGACCGGGTGGTATCGGAGAACGAGGAGTAGATTACGCTGCGCAGCAGGATCTTCTCACCCGATTTTACCCACCGTATGATCTGGTTGTTTAGTCTTTGGCCGCCATGACCGGTACCTGACTGGGCTTTGACAATGCGGGTAACCAGCAATATCTCCTTGTTTAATTCCTGATCCGGTATTTCATAATAGAGTTTGGAATCCTTGCGGTGGATCGTAAACAGCCCCTCCTCGGTCTCGGCGTCATCGGTTATCTTTTGATACTCGGAAAGGGAGTCGTCCTTATCCTCGGGGGAGGCTGCCGTAGCGCCGCTTTCTGAAGTCTGTCCGGCATTCATTTTGGTAGAACTGCACCCCGAGAAAAAGCTCAGGCACAAAATGAGGCAAATGGATTTGGTTTTTATCAAGGGTTCAGCCTTATTGAATTGGAACTGTTAAGATTTCCTAAAATAATAAAGCTACAGGGGAAGAAATAATTTTTAGGTAAGTTTTTATTTCTTTTACAATAACGGACAATCAGCCCTGCCCGGATTCAGGATCCTTCCACCCGGCGAACTCATTCGGAGTCTTTGTCTTCCTCTCCGGGATCTTTCATTTTTGTAAACTCGGATATGGAATATAAAATGCCGGCAACAACTAATATGGCTACGAATATACCCATGATTAACAGAATTGGTGCCTCCATCGTCACATTTCCCCTCTTTTATGTTTTATAAAATTAGAAAAACCTAAAATGGACGGAACCCAAATTGCAACAAATATTCCGGCTTCCGGATCTCCTGAAAAAAACAGGAACACTGCAAGAAGAAACGAAATAAAGGCTGCCCCCAGAATCAGGTAATCGGAGGTATTGAAAAACCGGAACCTCCTGTGCTCTTGCCTGGCCATAATAAACTCATTAGTGAATTTATTGGATAAACAGGCGGGACCCCGCAATGAGTTCCCGCCGGCCGAAGAGGCTATTTCCTGTACCTGATCCAGTTATTATCTTCCAGTACCTGGATGAGGGCAGGCAGAAAAACCAGGGCGGTAAACAGGGTTAAGCCAATTCCAACCACAGCCATCGACCCTATGGATATCAGGCCGGGATGATTCGTTAAAAGCAAACCCGCGAATCCAAGCATGGTTGTTAAAGAGCCAATGGTGATATGCTGGCCAGTGGAACGCAGTACGTCCCATACGCTGTCCCGACCCTCTTCCCGGTATCGCGTAGCCAGGTGAAGGCCGTTGTCGTTGCCAATACCCAGAATGGCGGGCAATACAACCAGATTGTAGAAGTTGAACGATAAACCCAGCACCATCATAGCCCCGAAGGTGGATATGAGGCCAAGCGCCAGGGGCAGCATCGCTATGATCGACCACCGCAGGGAACGGAACGTGATGTTCACGAGAATGAAGATCATTACAAAAGTGGCCGTTACCATATACGGGCTTTCCTCCTGCATCAGCTCGAGCATTTGGGCCGCCACGATGGACGTGCTTGCAGCATGAAATTCCCGGCCGTCATCCAGGGTGACCGTGCCGATCTCATTTTTGAAGGCAATGGAATTGTGTCCGTCAGCCAGCCTTAAACGCGGATAGACCATAACAAACCGTCCTATATCGCCGTCCCTGGTTAAAAAACGTTCTTGGAGAAAATCGGGAATATCCTCAAAATCCAGCGGCTCATTCACCATGGCCGCCCGGCGAAGCCGGTCCAGCCATTCATCATCCTGATCCACGATAAACGGATCCTGCAGAAGCTCACGAATCCGGGAGACCTGATCCATTTTCTTTTCCTCTTCCATTTCATTGACCGGGAAGCGTTCCTGAAGTGCTTCGAAATCATCGATCATCGATGATTCACCGTTCCTTTGCTTAATTTCCCTCAGCTCAGCCAGGATCTCATATACGTCTTCATCATTTTCGGCTAATATATAGGCCGGATTGCGCCGGCTGGACTGATCGGCCGGTGAGCTCATGGCCCTGAACGTTTCATATTCAGGAAATTCGGGTTCAAGCTTGCCGAAATCGTATTCGAACTCCAGGCTGTGGCTGTTCCAGGCAACCAGCCCTATGATGATAACCGCGCTGGCAACTATGGTCCGGGAAAAAGGATACGGCTTGTTTTTCTTAGGTTTCTTATCCTTTCTTCCGTTTCCGTTGATCAGGATTAAATTGTAACGTTCAAAGAGGACAATAAGGGAGGGCATGACATACAGCATGGAGATAAACGCCAGAATAATACCCAGACCGGATATAAACCCGAATTCCGAGAATCCCCTGAAATCGGCAACTATCAAAATAAACAGGGCGATGGCAGTCGTCAGGGCGCTGGCAAAAATGGCTGATCCGGTACTGTCGTAGGTTAAGACCATAGAATCGTGAACCGGCCTGCCGGCCGATCTGTATTCCAGATAGCGCGCGTAATAGTGAATGCCGTAGTCTATACCCAGGCCAAATAAAATGACAAACAGCACCGATGTCATGGTATTGAGCATACCAATGGCCGCATAGGCAATGCCGAAGGTGAAACTCAGGCTAATCAGCAACGGGATGCCAATGATCAGGATGGGGACAGGGATCCGCAACAGATGATCCCAGAAACTGTGCTTCCCCGAACGTTTATCACCCAGACGATAATGAATATACTTCTTGAAAAAGAAATACAGGGCCACCAGAAAGATGACACTGCTAATGCCGGTCCCAAAACTTCGTTGAACGTCATTTACAATCGAATCGAGTTCCTGCATATGCCTTTTGAGCCGTCCGCCGGACTGCACGACCATTTCCGGATGATACGATCCGGGCTCCATCCGTTCGATGAGCTGATCGTAGTAAATGAACATGTCCCGTAAAAAGGTCATGTCGCTGCGCGAACCGGTAGGATAAAAACGGAGCACCAAAGAGGTGCTGTCGGGACTGATTGGATATTCAGGGGGTATTAATTCGTTATAGCTTGATTCAAAACGGGATATATCCTCCCCGCCTTCCCCATCCTCATCATCAAATTCTTCATCGTCAAAATCGACAAAGAACGGATTGGCTTCCAGCTTGGCATCCTCAATACGGTTCTGCAGATAGTCATGTACCTCTTCCACCTCCTGGTCGGTAGCCAGGTAAAGTGCATAGTCTTTGAGTATTTCCGTATTTTTTTTGTATTCAACGCGTTCGAAAAACGGACTATTTGATCTTGGATCGTACAGTTCCAGGCTCCTGGGGATGATGTCTTCGGCAAACTTCTTATTCATCTCGAAACTGGGCGAATGAATAACAACTTCCATAGCCGCTTCGCCGCCAACGGTTCTCTGCAGCTCATTCAAAGCCTGAACATTGGGATAGGACTCGGGTACCAGGTTGGAAATATCGGTATCGATTTCCAGTTTTAAAGCAAACCAGGTAGAAAACAGAGCCAGCAGCAATGCTGTCAGGAGTACAAGCCAGGGGTGTGAATAATTTAAGGAAACCAGGGGCCGGAAAAGGCCAAGAACTCTATTCATTACTTGTCTTTATTATTAAATAACTAACTTTTAATACGGGCTTACAGCGATTAAACAACATGTTTCATCATAATGTTAATGTTTTATAATGAACGTGGGCTCTGTGGTTATATTGGCGCTTAATTATTGTTTTTACTGGTCAAAGACTGCCTGCGTCAGTTAAATGTCACATTAATGCAGGGTTACCCGTTATGATAAATTGAATGGAAAATACCCTGATTTTAAGTTAAAAGATTAATTAATTTTAAGCACTAATTAATTGCCTGTAATCACCTCATTGTATTGGAACCATGCCGGTTTATAAACGTTCGGTAAAGATTGTCGCTTCAACCCTGTTGATTTATGCACTGTTAGTGGCTACCCATCTGGGTGAATTCTGGCCATTCAGTATTTATCCTATGTTCTCACAGGGTGCCAACCCCTGGACCCGTTCCCTGGTCAGGGATTATTCCGGGGTAGCAGACCATCAGAAATGGACCATAACGGATATCGATCAGGTAGACGGTGAGCCTGTAGCCTTAAGCCGGCTGGGTGTGGACCAGATTGATCTGTCCAATTTTATATCCAAAACGGAAAACTGGGATCATAACCGCCTGCATGCACTCCGCACCATGTTCGGGGAAGACGTCATCGCGAAAAGGGATCTGATGATCATTAAAGCAAACGGACTGATTCAGGAAAACGATGAAATTTCCGTTGAGATCATTCCTTTCATTTTACTCACGGCCGACTCCACTTATCTGAATCCCGGCTTGTCCGGGGAAGCCTATTTTAAAGACTGATATGAATATTTTACAAAACCTGTTTGATTACGAGAGGCCGGAAACCCGGGGTGAAAGGCTGTTTTTCAGGATATTTGAACTGGTCATTATTTATTTTGCCGTTAGCTTTGCCTGGCAATGGGGCCTGTACATGGAACGCTTAAACGAGGTGGTATTGCCGCTGGGAATAGCCAACTACCTGGATGTCAGCTTCATGTTTGACGATCACCTTCCGGTGATCAATGCCCTGGCGATATCGGTGATCCTGGCGGGCGCCTGGTTCAGGCTGTTGGGCAGGTATGCTTACGCGGCCGGACTCCTGCTGCTGCACCTGCAGTATGCGGCCCGGTTTACACTGGGTGAGATCCCTCACAGCGCCAATCTTATCGGCATGACGCTGCTAAGTTTTGCCCTGGCCCATATCTACTTTTCCGATCAGAAGATCCGCCGCCGGTTTGCCATGGGATGTGTCTATTTTTTCGGCGGACTCGGCTATACCCTGGCCAGCATATGCAAGCTGGTGGGTACGGGCATTTTCTGGCCGGACGGGCGCCATCTGTGGCTGTGGATGTCCGAGAAGAGCATTGATATACTCTCCCGGACAGGCACGTTCGAGTTTAACTGGCTGCAGCAGCTTGCGTATGATCATTATTTTATTGCCACGTCCATCTTGCTGAGCGGCCTGCTGGTTGAATTGTCGGGCATTGCGATGTGGTGGAAACAATTCAGGCCTTTCGTCATAACGCTGATCATAGGAACCCATATCGGCATACAGCTGACCATGAACATTGTTT
>JBBDRB010000010.1:0-56186 GCA_040905685.1 Balneolales bacterium
ATACCCAATATTTTTAGTCATACTTTTTCTGTCCTTAACATCGTGTTCAGAAAATTTTTTACAGCCTGAGCCACTTTCCTTTTTTGCTCCTGAGAATGTGTATACCGATAAAGCCGGTTTTCAGTCTCAATTGGTGACAATGAGAAAAAATCT
The DNA here is from genome assembly GCA_040905685.1 of Balneolales bacterium. Classification (GTDB taxonomy): domain Bacteria; phylum Bacteroidota; class Rhodothermia; order Balneolales; family Natronogracilivirgulaceae; genus JBBDMU01. The sequence goes on from JBBDRB010000010.1 coordinate 154, forward strand.
TACACGGGAACATTCGGGGGGTCGAGGTACTGCCCGGATTCCGGCTCAATGGATATTTGGTGAAACACATCTGGCTTCAGCGTTTTCGAACTGGAATTTTCTGACTCCCAACCCATCTTCCGATCATTACGATGTGGTTAAGGGAATTGAAGATAAATATAGATTTATTAAAGACGCTAATGTTGTCATTTCCAGAATAGATAATATTGAGTGGGAAAACCCTATGGATAGGGCGGAAATTCTGGCCGAAGCTTTATGGCATCGGGCCTATTGGTATAATCGAATGGTAAACTCCTATGGGGATGTTCCCTGGATTGGGGAAGAAGTAACCAGTGCTCGGGTTGATTTTAATACGCATACCCGGAAAGCCATTCTTGATAAGATTCAATCTGATATGGAGGATTATGTTATAGGCGTACTCCCAGAGGATGTTGTGCCCGGTGCTATTTCAAATGGTGCGGCCGATCATTTGCTTGCCCGAATTGCAATGTCCAACTATGACTGGGATACTGCTATAGCCGCGGCATCAAGGGTCATTGACGGGGGTAATTATGCTTTAATAACAGAACGATTTGGGGTGGATTTAGACAATACAACCAAAAATCATATCTGGGATCTGCACCGTCCGGGAAATGTAAATGCTGGAACGAATACGGAGACTATACTGGCTACAGTCGACCGGTATACCGATCCGGACGGAGCAAAAACTTCAGGAAGCTGGGCTGCATATTTTTATAGTCCTTCCTGGCATCACTCTCGTGTCCGCGACAGTGACGGGAATCCATGTACAACCAGAGAGCCTTCAGAATATTCAGCTCAATGGGATACGTTAGGACAGGGTGGCGGAAGTAATTTGCCTAACGATTTCTTTCAGTATCATATTTGGGAGCAGGACGGATATACTTATCAGGATACTCCCGATCAGAGAAGGCGGGAAGGAAATGGTAACTGGTGGGAAGTTGAGAAGATCGTCTGCAACGATGATAGTTCCAATGATTATCTTGAACCGGCTGTAAATGGATCCTGGGTAGATGGATTGATCCATAATTCATTATCCTCACCTCCCATATACAAAACATATCATCCTGAAACAGATGGGACTCCTCAGGGAGGAAATGCGGATATGTATATATTCCGATTAGCTGAAACCTATTTATTGAGAGCGGAGGCTTATTTTTGGAATAACGAGCCAGGTCTTGCAGCAGACGATATAAATGAAGTGCGGGAACGGGCAGGCGCTGAACCCGTTGATCCGGGTGACGTAAACATCGATTACATCTTCGACGAGACAATTCGTGAGCTTTTCTTTGAAACACCTCGCCAAAATAATCTGGCCAGAGTCACTTTTTATTTGGCCGAAGAAGGCATAACAACAGAAGGATACTCATCCTATAGCCCTGACAATCTACACAACAGCAGTTGGGCTCATGACAGGGTAATGAAAAGAAACGAATGGTATGAACAGTATACAGGAGATTATATAGGTGATGTCACCAAGTTGGGAACAACTATTCCTATAGGTCCTCAGTTTATATATGCTTCTGGGAATTATCCTATACGTTTCTCGCATCAATGGCTATGGCCGATCGACAATGATTTCATAGATGCGAATACCCAAGGAACCATTAATCAGAACCTGGGTTATGTCGGAACAGATACAAATGGTACTCCGCTTGAAACAATTGAGGAGACTATTACCTACTAGAAACGGAATGCATTAAATTAACAGCCTGGTTACCAGGCTGTTAATTATTTTTTCAGGCATCTCCGGTAATAAGTTTGAGCAAACCATGAAGAAAGATTTCTCAAGACGTGAATTTATAAAACGGAATTCAATAGCCGGGGCCGGGGTTCTTGCCATGGGCGCCACTCCGTCTTTGTTTGCCGGCCATATCCAGGATATTAAAACCCCGGCTATTTTGGGAGGTCAGGCCGTTCGAAGCGAGGGCTGGCCGGGCTGGCCGGTTTGGAATGCCGGCACCGATGAGAAACGTATACTTGAGGTTCTTCGCAGCGGGAACTGGTCCCGTTCCCGTACTGTATCCGAATTTGAAGAGAAATGGGCCAATACCATAGGCGCTAAACGCTGTTTGACAACAGTAAACGGCACCAATGCATTAATTTGCGCTATTGCCAACCTGGATATCGGTGGGGGCGACGAAGTGATCGTGTCCCCGTATACCTGGATATCTACGGTTCAGGCTATATTGCAAAACGGGGCCATGCCTGTTTTTGCAGATATTGATCCGGAAACCTTCCAGATTGATCCGGTTAAAATAGAACAAAAAATCACCTCCCGCACCAGAGCCATCCTTCCGGTCCATATTTTGGGCTTACCGGCTGATATGGTCCGGATCATGGAAATTGCAAATAAACATGACCTGGTGGTAGTAGAGGATGCCTGCCAGGCCTGGATGGCAGAGATCAATCATAAGAAAGTGGGTACCTTCGGCAATGCGGGCTGCTTCAGTTTCCAGAACTCCAAGAATATCCCCATGGGAGAAGGGGGTGCTATAGTCAGTGATGACGAGGGGTTCATGGATAGTTGCTATTCCTATCATAGAATGGGAACCGAATATGGTTCGGTCACGGATGATTCAGATTCCGGCAGATGGATCCGGACCGGGACCAAAATGCAGTTAACCGAATATCAGGCCGCCATCGGCCTGGCCCAGTTGGAGCGCCTCGAGGAGCAGACCCGGACGCGGAGCGATAATGCCGAATACCTGAAGTCACAGATTAAGGATATTCCGGGCATTACACCCTATAAGCTGTACGATAATGTCACCCGGGCCGCATTTCATCTGTTCCCGTTTCGCTATCATAAAGAGCAGTTCGATGGTCTTTCCCGATCCGGTTTTTTAAGGGCTATGCGCGCGGAGGGGGTTTCCGGTTCAGGCGGGTATACCCTGCTGCACACTCAGCCTTTCATCCGGCATGCTTTTAACTCAAAAAATTTTCAGTTGATGTATCCAAAACATCTGCTGGATATCGACCAATACTTAGAACGGAATCAATGTCCGGAGACAGAACGGATATGCAACGAAGAGGCCGTATGGTTTTCACAAAGCATGCTGCTTGGCAACAGGGCGGATATGGACGATATTGCCGGGGCCATTGGTAAAATTCAGAAGAATGCCGGAAAAATTAAAGATCATTTAAGTTAACACCACAGGACGCTATATTGGATTATGACAAATAAAATCAATCGCAGAAAGTTTCTTACTAATACTGCCGTTTCAACGGCTGGTATGATGTTAGGAAGCCATCTTGCGGGCTGTTCCTCCATGGGAGAATCGGGTTCTTCACCGGGTTCTCCCATTTTTAATATAATGGAGGAAGTGATGAAGTACCGGAAGATCAACTCACACGGCCATATTGATCTGGTTGTTGGCGGTCCGGAAAACCAGATTGATTTTATGGACAGGCTGGGCATAGAGACTTCGGTTATTTCCAGGCCCATTACATCCACAAATAGTTCTCCTGAATTGTTCCGGACATATAATGACATGGTGCTGCAGGCTGTGAAAGATTACCCCGGACGCTTTATCGGACAGATGACCCTGGATGCAACCTTTCAGAAAGAAGCGCTTGAAGAAATAGACCGGCGTGTCGATCAGGGTATGGTCGGGCTGAAACTGTACCGGCAGGTGAAAATCAACGACCCCTTATTCTACCCGATCATTGAAAAATTCATTGATCTCAACATGGTCATACTGATGCATTCGGGACCGGGTATTAACCGGATAGGGCCTAAATACGACACCATTAATCCCCCGACCTTATCCATACCGGAAGATTTCGTAGACGCAGCCGCCCGGTATCCGGAGGCCATGTTCCAATTTGCCCATACCGGTGGAGGGCTGGACTGGGAGTATGCCATTAAAGCGCTCAGGGATTCCCCAAATGTGTATGTCGATGTATCGGGCAGCAACAACGAAGAGAATATGATAAACTTTGCCCTCAAATACCTGGGTGAGGACCGGTTGCTGTTCGGCTGTGACCTGAACTATTACACGGGGGTCGGTCATATGTTTTCGGCGGATTTGACGGAAGCCCAGAGAAAGAAACTCTTCTTCGGGAACTATAATAATATTCTACGGAAGGGAGGCTATCATGTTGCTTGATATGAATGCCTACGTGGGGCACTGGCCATTCCGGAAACTAAACCACAATACCTGTGCATCACTGCTGGAAAGAATGAGGCAGTTTGGGGTCGATGTCTCTGTAATCAGCAATATGAATGGGATTTTTTACCAGAACACCCAATCGGCCAATGAAGAGTTATATGAAGAGTTAAAATCCGACAGGAGCTATGCCAACCATTTTATTCCCTTTGCCGTGATCAACCCCATCTATGCCGGATGGCGGCATGACCTGGAAGTATGCAGCCATGATATGGGCATGAAAGGGATTCGTTTGTTTCCGAGATACCATAGTTATGAACTTACCAACCCTTCCTGCCTGGAGCTTGTGAAGTTAGCCCGGGACCGGGATATGCCCGTGGCACTATCGCTCCGCATGTCAGACAGCAGGCCGAGTTCCTGGATGGATCTGGCCAGAGGAAGCGAATGGTCACTGAGGGACATCATTCCGCTGATACGGGAAGTGCCCGATGCAAAATACATAATTCTTAACGTAGTAGGCAATCCCAATTTAAACAATGAGGGAACTGAACTTATCAGAAAAACCGATATGGTCATGGATACGTCCGGCCGGGGTCTCCGGTACCTGGGTGATTTAATTGAAAAATACGGGAAGGATAAATTTGCCTTTGGCACACATTCGCCCATATTGGATTATGTTACAGGAGGATTGCGCATTGAATCGTTGAGGGCATCAGAGGCCGGTGAGGAGACCAAAGAGCTTCTAAGGCATGGGAATGCAGAGAGAATTTTAAGCCTATAATTTAACAGGGTAACCACACAGATATCATGAAAAAGAACACCTATTCAAGACGCGAATTTTTAAAAAAGAACTCGTTAGCCACCGGCGCGGTTTTAACGATGGGATCGGCTCCCTCGGTATTTGCCGGCGTTCGCAACACCGATACTCCGGCTATTTTAGGCGGTCAGGCCGTTCGTTCAGCCGGATGGCCGGAATGGCCGGTATGGAATCCGGAAACGGATGAGAAGAGGGTACTGGAAGTTCTGCGCAGCGGGGTGTGGTCGCGTTCCCGAACGGTCAGTGAGTTCGAAGAAAAATGGGCGGAAACAGTGGGAGCCAAACGCTGCTTAACAACGGTGAACGGCACCAACGCGTTGATCTGTTCGCTTGCCAATCTGGACATTGGGTTTGGCGATGAGGTTATCGTCCCTCCCTATACGTTTATTTCTACCGTTCAGGCAATTTTGCTCAACGGAGCCATGCCGGTATTTGTGGATACCGACCGGGAGACATTCCAAATTGATGCCACCAAAATTGAAGAGAAAATCACTTCCCGTACCAAAGCGATCCTCCCGGTTCATATTTTCGGTTTGCCGGCCGATATGACCCGGATCATGGAGATCGCCAACAAGCACGATCTGGTTGTGGTGGAGGATGCCTGTCAGGCCTGGCTGGCGGAGATCAATCATAAGCAGGTAGGGACCTTTGGCAATGCAGGATGCTTTAGCTTCCAGAATTCCAAGCACCTGGCTATGGGCGAAGGAGGAGCCATCGTAAGTGATGACGACGCATTTATGGATAGCTGCTATTCCTATCATAACCTGGGCAACCCTTACGGATCAGTCAGGGGGGAGCCGGGATCCGGACGAATCAGACTGGCCACCAAGCTTCGGTTAACTGAATATCAGGCGGCCATCGGACTGGCACAGCTCGAGCGGCTGGACGGGGAAGCCGTCAAACGTAGCGAAAATGCCGAATATCTTAAGTCACAAATTAAAGATATTCCCGGGATCATGCCCTATAAGTTCAACAATGGGGTAACCCGGGCGGCCTTCCACCTTTTTCCCTTCCGCTATGACAAAGAGCAGTTCAAGGGCTTGTCCAGGGCAAATTTCCTCAGGGCACTCAGCGCAGAGGGCATCCCTAACGGTCCCGGATATACGACATTGAATGATATGCCTTATCTGGATCATGCCTTTAAGACGAAGAATTTCCAAAAGATGTATCCCCGGGAAATGCTTGATTTCGATAATTATTTAGAAAGGAATTACTGCCCCGAGAATAACCAGCTATGCAATGAAGAAGCGGTGAGGCTCTCCCAGTGGATGCTGCTTGGAACCAAATCGGATCTGGATGATATTGCCAGCGCTATTGCAAAAATTCATCAGCATGCCGAGAGCATAAAAAATAATATATAAGTGCTTATCTGAGCTGGCCAATTCAAGCCATCGATTGATCCGGTATGGACATTTCTTATATTAATACCCGGTGCAGCCTGCTGTAACGGGCTGCACGATCTCTTTACCAATTAATCCAGATAATAATGCCTAGATTTGCTAAATGTCTTATCCTGATGATGGGCCTCTGTCTTTTGAATACGGCATGGGTTCATGCCCAGACCGATGAACAGATCAGGCGGGCATACCTTGAACAGCTGCTGCCTTCTCTGTTGCCGGATCATCAAAAAGCCTCTGATGCTTTACCGCCCACTCCTGTCGATTCCTCCTGGACGGCCTGGCATGAACGGACGGGAGAATTGCCGCCGGATTTTAGCAAAATGCCTTCTTTGCCATTTTTGCCAGATCCATTGGTTATTGATGAGGGTGGGAGGAATATACCTGTAAAAACCATGCAGCAATGGGCGGAGAAGCGTCAATGGATGACCAGGCAGGCCCAGCACTGGATAACCGGAACGGTGCCTCCTCAGCCTGTCAGTATGGAAGCGGAACTACTGGAAGAACGTCGCATTGGTGAGCTAACCGAGCGGGATCTGGTACTTCGGTTTGGGCCCGGTCATCAGGCCCAGCTTCATATCACCTTATTAATTCCCCCCGGGGAAGGACCTTTTCCCGTGTTTATATGCCCGTGGAAAGAGAACCGGGATGACTGGGTACAGGCGGCCGTTAGAAGAGGATATATGGGTGTCCGGTTCACGGCTACGGATCCCAAGTACGGGTATCCGGATGACAGTGAGGCTTATGAGGAGATCTGGTGGCCCGAATATGATTTCTCCGCTATTATGCGCTGGGGCTGGGCGGCTTCCAGAACCATCGATTATCTTTATTCCATGCCGTCCGTAAATACGGATCAAATTGCATTGACCGGGCTGTCCAGAAATGGAAAAATGGCCTTATGGGCTGCGGCCTATGATGACCGGATCAAGGCCGTAATCCCGATCAGTGGCGGGACCGGCGGAGAACATCCCTTCCGGTATACATCCGATAAGTATAATAACGAAACGACGGCCCTGCTCACCCGGGTACGGCCCCACTGGCTGCATCCCCGCCTTCGCTTTTTTACAGGCCGGGAACATAAGCTGCCGGTGGACCAGAATTCGCTTATGGCATTGGTAGCCCCCAGGGGATTGATGTTAACTTCATCCATAACCGAATCGGCCGGGGATCACTGGGGCATCGAACAGGCCTATCGGTCGGCAAAAACCGCTTATGATTTTCTGGGTGCAGGAAATAAGATCGCCATTGATCTGCGCGATGGACTGCATTCCCCGTCAGCCCGTGACATGGAGCGTTTCCTGGATTTCTTTGACTATGTATTTGAAAGAGGAACCCTTGAACCGGAAAATAAACTGTATTTCGACTATACCTTTTCAAAGTGGCTGGGCATGTCCGGTGAGGATATAGATCCGCTAACTTTCGCCAGTAAAAGTATTGAAGACGTGCTGGAAGATGCCGGAGGGAACCGGATCGGCAACGTCGGTTCATGGGAAGAAAAGAAATCGGACATACGTGTCCGTCTCGGTTGGGGATTGGGAGAAGAGCCGCCCTCATTGGCTCCGGGTCCACAGCCTGATTACAAGAGAGCGGTTGTAGGCGGACCGAGGATCAACCGGTCTGTTGGCAGCCGGTCCATCTCGTTTGGGACCTTGTATTTCCCTGTTGATTCGGATGGCCGGCCGGTAAGCGATAATTTGCCGGTGGTCGTCTATCTACATGAATATACGTATTCCAAAGGGTATGAACGTCTGGGAGATATGGTTAATCGGTTTACCGATGCAGGATTTGCCGTCTATATGTTTGACCAGATCGGCTTTGGGACACGAATAGAGGAGGGGGAGCTTTTCTACCAGCGTTTTCCAAACTGGTCAAAAATGGGACGCATGGTAGCCGACGTCCGGTGGGCTGTGGATGAACTGGAATCCATTGATTTTCTGGATAATGAGAAAATGCTGGTAGGTGGATTTGCCCTGGGCGGAAAAGTGGGACTCTATAGCGCTGCGCTGGATGACCGGATTGCCGGAGTGTTCACGGTAGGAGGATTCTCACCGATGCGATTAAATGCCAATGGTAAAACGGCTGAAGGAGTTTACGGTTACTCACATTTGCACGGACTCCTCCCGCGACTGGGTTTCTTCCTGGACAATGAAGACAGGATCCCCTATGATTATCATGAGATCCTTGCCTCCGTGGCGCCGAATCCTCTTCTGGTGGTGGCTCCTACCTGGGATCAATACGCATCCTTTGACGATGTGGACCGAACGGTGAATGAGGCCGGTAAAGTCTTCAGATTATACGGCGCCGAGGGAAACCTGAAGTTCGAAACACCGGAAGATTATAACAGGATTTCACCCGACACCAAAGAGATGATCATCAAATGGGCCGTTGAAAACTTTCAATAACCTTTTTTTCTAAGTCGAAAGAGGGCTTATTGATGGTTTAAGGCCATTTCCAAAGCCTGGGTGGTAATGTAATACTTGGTGATCATGTTCTGAACTTCCCAGTCCGGAAGCTTACCATCGATCAGGTAACCGTAAAAATTTTTAGCCACGGTGCCGAAGTGAGCTTCATGGCCCAGGTAATGGACGTCCGGGATCGAAAGTTCCCATCCTTTATCAACTTTCTTATAGGTTAACCCGGCATATTCCTTTTGCAAGCCTGCCATCGCGTCTTTGAAGGCCGGCTCAAGATCTTCGTGAGCCATTCCCTGGGAAGGCTCTACATACAGGGTGCTCTTAAAATGCTGATCCTCACCCTGGCGAACAACCAGGTTTGAGCGGGTTCCGCGGAATATGGAATAGTGGGTATCCCCGCCGCCGGCAGGAGGTTCATAATTCCATACCACCCACACGCGTGCATGGTGATCCTGAACAGTGAAATTAATCTCTCCATTACTGTACAGGGATAATACCTCGTCGTTTACCTGATCCTTCAGATAATCGGGAAACTGCGGGGAGCCGGTGGTCTGTTCGAACTGCTTCAGGGAAACCTCGGTGGGCCAGCGGCTGGCTTTTACTATATTTATGTCAGTACGGTAGTCAATGGCCTTATTGGGAAACGCACCCCACATGGTCAGATCAACCAGATGAGTGGTTACATCAACGATGCCTTCACCCTGCTGTTTTACATCAAAATACCATTCCGGCCTTCGGAGCGGCTTTCCTGAGACTTCTTTGAAAAGGTGATGGACACTTTCTTTGATAATAGCCGGATTTTCAGGGCTTCCCTTTTGAAGCTCTCCAAACAGGTTTTTGTTTTGAGCCAGCTGTCTTTGAATGGTACTGGTGACTTCGTTGCGTTCGGTCATGATGTCGTACATCAACACGTTATTGTTTTCGGCCGATTCAAAAGCCGATACCAGTACTTCCCAGCCATTTTTGTCAATGACCATGGGTTTATCGGAAAGCACATTCAGCCCGGCATCAACCGCCTGTTTGATATACTGCGCCTTGTCCCGGTTGTTGCCGGCTGTAATGATTACATTGCCGGGGCGCTCTTTGAGCATTTGCTGCAGATAGTCGGAACCCGTATGAATTTCGGTTTTCCAGCCGGCCGGATTTTCAGGCCGGGAATTAAAACTATCGATGCGTTCCAGATGAAGATCAAGGTCGCTTCCTTCGGGAGCAAATATATGGGCTGTAGGATCAACCTGGCTAAGCATGTTTTTCTGCACGAGGGCAGCATGAAAATGGCCGGGATTTAAGGTTATTAATTTAACTTCGTTCTCTTCTCCGGTGAACGTATTGTTCCTTCGATTCATAGTCTTGGTTATGATGTAATTAAATAATATAAGGTGGTTAAAATTAAAATTGTTCGGGTAAATTGCCAGTACTTTCTTGCATGCATCGGGGTCTGACCGTGGCTCCTGGCGAACCCGGAGCTCAGATGCGCATAGCTTTATTAAGTCCGTCGTTAATGCCCCTCATGTACGAGAACGACTGTTTCATACCCGGAAGCGGATGGTCGGCTTCGATCTCGTATTCAAGGCTCACCGCACCCTGATAATTCATCTGGGCCAGTTGATAGAAAATATCGGCAACAGGCATGGAACCTTCCCCAATGACACACTGGGAATCTTTATCGCTAAGGTCTCTGAGATCTTTCAAGTGCACGTCATAAAGACGCTCTCCTGAAGCGACAAGAGACTCCATCAGGTCCTGTCCTGTTCTGACCGTGTGGCCGAGATCATTGCAAATACCCACACGCGGGTCCATATCCCTGATATGCTTAAGGGCGTCCTGGGGGGAAGGGAAGTACCGGTCTTCGGGCCCGTGATTATGAATGGCAACTTTAATATCATAGGCTTTAACGAACTTTTCGATTCGTGGCAAGGTTTGTGGGGTAGGTGCAATAACCATCACCGGGAGGCCTGAATTGCGGGCATATTCAAACCGGGCTCTGATGTGTTCGTCGTTATCTTCCCGAAGAGTGATCACCCCACCGCCGGTAATCTCCAGCCCAGCTTCCTCAAAATCCTTTCGCCCGGCAGCCAATTCATCCCGCGTACCGTCTTCGGGTAGATGAAACGATTTAATGTTAACGTACCGGGCACCGATTTCCCTGATCATATTAATGGCTTCAGGCCGGCTGAAATTACGCAGCGAATAGGTTGCCACACCCAGTTTTAAAGGACCTGATATGGTTGAAAGCGGCGTATTGCTTTCCGTTACCGCCCCTGAGGCTTTGGGCAGACCCAGGGTTCCGCCGATGAGGCCGATGGCTGCCGATTTTAGAAAATTACGCCGGGAGTTAGTTTTGTCATTCATAAGAATAAAGGTATAGAAGGATACGGTTAATGCCCATAAAAGAAGGGTAATATGTGAATTATCATTAGCCTATACAAATCTTTGAAAAAAACGGTCTGCCTTAAAAAAGGAAAACCCGGACCGGCATAACCACAGAGGGAATGTTAATAAAACGTGATATAATGAGGTCAGCGATTCATGCATATATTTTAATAACAATTATTGTATTCTGAACCTGATACCCTCATCGTAACTAACATATTTCTATGAAACAGGAAGTAAGCAAACTCATAAAACTGTATATGCTGTTTTCAGCAGCCGTTTTGGTGTCATGCCAGCCCGGTCCGCAACAAAACTTTGCCGTGAAGCCGAACATCATCTTCATTATGGCCGATGATCTGGGATATGGTGACGTGGGCAGCTATGGACAGCAGCAAATCCAAACGCCCCGACTGGACCAGATGGCCAGCGAAGGGCTGCGTTTTACCCAGTTTTATTCCGGTCATACCGTATGCGCCCCTGCGCGCAGTAGCCTGATGACGGGCCGGCATACGGGGCGAACCCGCGTGCGCGGTAACACCAGTGTTGCTACAGGAGACAGAGTACCTCTGGAACCCCAGGATACCACCGTTGCCGAAATACTGAAAATGGCCGATTACCGGACCGGGATGGTGGGCAAATGGGGGCTCGGTGAACCGGAAACGACAGGAATCCCCAACCGGAAAGGCTTTGATTTCTTTTATGGCTTTTTAAACCAGGCCCGGGCCCATTCCTATTACCCGGACTACATCTGGCGCAATACAGAACGCATCAATCTCGAGGAAAACTCAGAAGCAGGCCGCGGACAGTTCACCCATGACATGGGAACGGAAGAGGCGTTGAGTTTTATCCGGAATAGCCATGAGGAGCCGTTTTTCCTGTACCTGCCCTATCAGATACCCCATGCCGAACTGCTGGTGCCCGCCGACGCCCTGGATCGGTATATGAACGAAGAGGGCAAGAGCATTTTTGTGGAGCGCCCGTTCGCTGGCCGGGGCAACTACAGTGCTCAAAAGATACCCAATGCTACCTATGCCGCCATGGTGACCAGGCTGGACCGCGATGTGGGCCGGATCCTGGATCTGCTCAGGGAGCTGGAAATAGAGGAAAACACTCTTGTGCTGTTTACCAGTGACAATGGTCCTCATTCCGAGGGCGGATACGATCCGGCCTATTTCAACAGTAATGGTCCGTTGCGGGGCATCAAGCGGGACCTGTACGAAGGGGGCATTCGCGTGCCGATGATCGTGCGGATGCCGGGTACCGTACCGGCAGGTGAGGTAAGCGATCAGGTATGGTCAATGTGGGATTTTTTACCGACGGCCGCCGAGTTGGCGCAAACGGCGCCGCCGGGGGACATTGATGGCCAATCTATGAAAAACGCACTGCTCAACCGGCCCCAGCAGGACCCGGAATACCTGTACTGGGAATTCCATGAAGGGACCTTTAGCCAGGCCGTGCGGTTTGGGGACTGGAAGGCCGTGCGTACGGATGCCGGTGAGCCCATACAGGTATTTGACCTCTCCGTGGACATAGGGGAAGGCGACGATGTATCGGAAGAGCATCCCGATGTGGTTGAACGTGCGGGAGAATTATTCCGGTCTGCCCGGACCGATAGTGAACACTGGCCGGTAACGTATCACTAACAGACTCCTATTAACGGGGAACCGGTAACTTTAAAGAATATTAATCTAATAATATAAATAATTAATAATACTTATACTTTTTTCAAGTTATATAATAAAAGGGAGCAAAAAGCACCCGGTATTCTCATCAAATTCCGAGGTAAATAATGGAGGCGTTCAAAGTTGTTTCCATGGTTTTGTTGACCATGGTCCTGGCAGGTTGTACATTTTTCAAAAACACATCCACTGAGAACGAAGAACTTCCCGTAGTTCCCAAAGCCACTTCCGCCATAATGGACGGCAGTAACCTGAATGCCTACAACAGGGTTTTTATACCTCCACTGCAATACGACGGTGGGGTACTGGACCAGTATGGCGTTACGGCAGATGTTGAACGGAAGCTGAAAGAGCTTGGCTTTCAGAGTATTTCTGAGGAAGATGCCGAAGGGCAAAGCCCTGAAGAGGCCGCCCGCACCCTGTATTGCCTGATCGAACATCAGCATGCCGAAGATGGCAAAGGCGGCCTGTATGTCATTATGCAAATTAATATGTACGATCATTACCAGCAGATTATCTACTCCGGCAGAGGCCACTATCAGGGTCTATCCACCCTGGGTGATCTCAGGGGAGCCACCGATTATGCGATGGAAGGTTTTATCATCCGCTATGAGGTTTACGACCCCACCGTTAACTCCTGACGGAACTCACGATTTGCTCCATCACCCAGTTGGTTCTGGCCGCTGAAATGCCGGTGCTGCTGCATTGTCCCGCTCCCAGCAATTGTTTGACGATACTGTCAATTAAGGGATACTGGATATGTTCAGGCAGTTCAAACTGAAAAGGTTTTTCACCGAGTTCATCGGTTTTTAATAGAAACTCCCCTTTTCCAAAAGTTTCAAATTCAAGGTGCCCTTTGGATCCGGTGATAATGGTACGGTCGGTCTGGGAACCATCAGCCGTGGTAAAACACCAGTTACCGGTTCCCAAAACCCCATTCTCAAATTCAAAGGATGCGGTCACAAGGTCTTCGGCCGGGTACAATCCCGCCTGATTGGTTGAAAATCCGTTTGCCCGTGTGATCTTACCAAAAAGAAAATCAAGATAATCCAGCTGGTGAGAGGCCAGATCATAAAAATATCCTCCACCCGCCCGGTCCGGATCCACCCGCCAGTTATTCGGATCAGGGACCTGATCGGTCTCCGGACTCTTGGACATTTGAATATGAAGAGTCCGGACCTTGCCGATAACCCCCTCATCTATGAGGGATTTCATTTTCAAAAAATGCGGAAGGTATCGTCTGTAATAGGCTACAAAAAGAGGGACGCCGGCATTTTTACAGGCCAGGATCATCTTTTGGCATTCGGCGTAATTTCTGCCCATAGGCTTTTCCACATACACCGGTTTCCCGGCCGATGCGGCCAGCTGCGTGAAATGCAAATGTGAATCGGGAGGAGTGGCGATATAAATTGCATTTACCTCCGGATCCAAAATCAGGTCGGTCCCGTTATCATACCAGGTGTGTATGTTATGCTTCCCCGCATAGGCTTCGGCCTTCTCCCGGTTTCGTCTGGCTACGGCAACGATGTCAGAGGAGGAGATTTTCTTCATGGCCGGCGCCGACTTCACCTCACATACGCTGCCGGCTCCGATAATTCCCCAACGAACACTGGGGTCTTTGAATGATTTCATAGGATGATTTATTGGGTTAAAAACTGGATGGAAAGATAGTAATTGATTTTTAATTAGCTTTGTTTAATATTTTTTAAGCATTTTATAAAAAATTTACCTCTCTCTCACCACCCCATGTCTAAATCAGATAAAGAAGGCGATTGGATATTAAAAATCCGGGGGGGAGATAAAGAGGCTTTTAAAATGTTGTATCTCAAATATTATGGTCAGCTCTGCAGGTTTGCCTGGAGATTTTTACGATCTCCCCACCTGTCGGAGGAAGTGGTCCAGGATACATTTTTAAGTGTATGGGAGAGCCGGGCCACACTGGATGTAAATAAACAGATCAAATCCTTTCTGTATAAAATCGTCAGAAACAAATCCTTAAATCACCTTAAGCGCCAGACCATCGTTGATGACTACAACCTGGAATCCATTTGGGCTAATGATCCCCATGACACCCAAAAGCATGATTTCAAAGAAAAAAATGACTTCTTACTTGCCGTTAACAAAGCGATTGAAAATCTCCCGAAAGGAGCCCGCCAAATATATATCCTCTATCAGGATGATGGTTTAACCTACAAGGAAATCTCCGAGGTACTGGAAATATCGACCAAGACCGTCGAATCTCAAATGACCAGGGCTTTAAAACTTATTCGCCAGGAAATAACAGAAAAAGTTAGAGAAATTTGAGAAAGCGCCAAAACTAAAAGCAATTTTATTACAGGGTAATGATTATTCGATTGTATGTACTGTATAAAACTGTCACCATTTTCAGTATATAATATGGACCGTAAATCATTTATAAAACACGCCGGTTTAGGATCTACTGATCGTGCCCACCGGTAATTTAGGGTTTCGTTGTGTGAGGGAATGAGTATACAATCAACTGGAATACATAAAGGTTAAGGAAAAGAAATGAAAAGGATCTATATTCTACCACTCTTGGTATGTTTACTCTATGGCAGTTTAACAGCGGCTGTTCAGGAACAGAAAGAGAACTATGTTGTCATCATCAGCATAGACGGTTTTCCTGCTGAGGCTTTGTGGGACCAGACCATATCCCTTCCTACCATCCGCTCGCTTGCTTTAAGCGGAGCCTGGGCCGAAGCCATGATCCCGTCATCACCGGCCTCAACCTGGATTAACCATAAAACCCTTGTTACCGGTGTTCATCCGGAGAAGCACGGGTTGGTGACCAACGGCAAAATTATTATGGGTGAATCGGGAGCGCCTGTTGGCCGGGACAATGACCTTGACTGGGATGAACTGTCAACCTATCCCACACTGCACGGTCTGGCCTTTGGGTCAGGGTTGAAAACAGCGGAAGTAAACTGGCCCAACACCAGAAACGACCCTTCCCTGCATTATGGTTTTCCGGATGCGATTAACGAAGTGGAATCGATGACCCCGCAACTGCGCACGGAACTGATCGAGCTTGGGCTTCTGGCAGATGAGACGAGCCGGTCCTTCCAGCGTGACAATGGAGCGGTAGTACGTGATTATGTGTGGACAGAGACCGCGGCGCATCTGATCCGTACCCGTCAGCCAAATTTGCTGTTGCTTCACCTGTTGAATGTAGATGGGACCCATCACAGACATGGGTCCGGCGGATGGCCAGGTGCCACAGCCCTTTCCCTGGCAGACAGAAATGTCCGGGAGATCCTCCACGCTCTTGATGATGCAGGAATACGCGATCAAACCACCCTCTTTTTAGTGTCAGATCATGGCTTCATGAATGTGACCAAAAGTGTCAATCCAAATGTGCTGTTTCGTCAAAACGGCCTCATCGAAGTGGATGATTCAGGCCGAATAACCCATACATCGCTGCACGTTTCAGGGGGGGCTATGGGGATGATCTATGCGACTAACCCGGATTCCCGCAACGAAGACCTTGCCAGGGCACGGGAAATCTTAACGGGTACAGAGGGAATTGCCACCGTTATAGGGCCGGAAGAGTATCACAAATACGGATTGCCACTTCCTTCCGAAAATGAACAAATGGGTGACCTTGTACTGGGTGCTGCGGAAGGATTTTCAATCGGGGGTTCTGCTAATGAGGACGACGCCGTGATTGAGCTTTCAGATGTACGGGGCACCCATGGGTATCTGAATAATATGCCTCAGATGGAGACCCTTTTTATTGCTGCGGGACGCGGCATTAAATCCGGCACAGTACTTAAGACAGTGGACAACCGTTCGGTAGCTCCGACGGCGGCCTGGTTTCTGGGGCTAAGGCTGGAAACAGCCGATGGCAACATACTCGAAGAGATCATTGAATAACGATGTATATAACTTTTCTGCAATATGTTGGTCTTGCGATTTGTGCCATGACGATCTCTTCCTGCGTATTGCCTGATACTCCTGAACAGGTATCCGGATCAGAATGGGAGACACTGAGAGGCTTCAACATCCATCCACAGACGGAAAATGCTGTTCTGGATACGATTATAGAAAACACCGGTGCTAATTTAATTCGGTTGAGTTTGACAAACACCGGCCGGCTAATGAGTAAAACCCCTCCCTATGAATTTAACGAGGGTGCTTTTCAGGATTTAAACCGGATACTGGATTGGGCCGAAACGAGGGAGGTCCGCGTGCTGATTGACCCTCACACCACACCAGGGACGAGAAGTGATTATACCATTTATCCTGATGATGAACTCTGGCAGGATAAAACATTACAGGAGCATTTGATCAGATTATGGGTTCGGATAGCTAATGAACAGAAGCATCGGGGAAAAGTGATTGCCGGTTATGATCTTCTCAATGAACCGTCGACGCCCGATATCTCCAAATGCGGAGATCCGTGGAATGAGCTGATAGCCGTTCTCGTCGATACAATCCGTGCAACCGGATCCAGCCATCCGATCATCATTGAGCCTGCCGGCCGGAAAATCGGCGGGGAATGTGATGGTTCAGGCGGTCGTTATATAGATCGAAAGGCGGGTTTAAAGGATTTGATTCTTCCGAATGATGAGAATATCGTAGTCAGCCCACATTTTTATGAACCGACTGAATTTGCCTTTCAGGGCGTTGAAGGAAATCCGCTGGGGTATTCTTATCCGGGATTAGTCGGTGAAACCCGCTGGGACCGGGATCAGATATCCAGGTCATTACAGCCCATCCGCGATTTTCAGATCGCCAATCCGGACGTTCCTGTTTTGATCGGCGAATTCAGCGCCTCACGCGGGGCGGGGCCGGACGGAGATGTATACCTCAGGGATCTGATCGAATTAATAGAGGCGGAAGGCTGGAGCTGGGCATATCATGATTTCAGGGGTTATGTTGCCTGGGATCCAGAAAGGCCTTATACCAGTGGTCCTCCCTTCAGCATTGAGGCGGTAACCCGTAGCTGGGATAATCTACGCATGGATTTGCTGCGCGAATATTATATAAAGAATGGACAAGCCCGCTGACGGGTCTGGAAATATTTATTTATTTATCAAAAAATTTGAGTTTATGATATTCGGCAAAGCGCAGTAACTCCTCAGCAGTGTCTGGATACTGCTCTATAACATTCCCTTTTTCAAACGGATCGTGCACCAGATCAAACAGGGAGGTGGGTATGGAAACCTTACGCTCATAGCCTGGTTGACCGTCTCTGCCTCCATCCACCACACTTACATAATCATGGGGAAGAATCAATTTCCAGTTGCCGTCGGAACTTATAATCCCCTGTAATTCATCACCTGTTGTAATAGAATAGTAATCATGGGGGTTTCCGGTACCCGGTTTACCCGCTATGAGATCCCAGACGTTTTTTCCGTCAATCTCATAATCGGGAAGCACTGAGCCCGTCAGTTCAGCAATAGTTGGCATAAAATCGATGGAAAAAAACGTATCGTGTGAAACGCTGTTTGGTTCAATAGCGCCGGGGTAGGAGATTATAAGCGGGACCCGAATGCCACCATCGAAGGCTGTTCTTTTACCCTCCCGGTAAGGGGTTTTCCCCGAATGATTTCCATAAGGCAGCCAGGGTCCGTTGTCTGAGGTGAAAATTACAATGGTATTATCGCTAACCCCATTTGCTTCCAGGGCTTTCATGACCTCACCGACAGACCAGTCAAGCTCCATGATCACATCCCCGAAGAGGCCTGTACCCGAGGCACCTTCAAATTTTTCACTGACAAAGAGGGGAACATGCGGCATAGGGTGAGGTAAATAAAGGAAAAATGGGTTATCGCTGTTTCTTGTAATAAAATCAACTGAATTCTCAGTAAACCAGGTGGTAAGATGCCGTTGATCGGCTGAAGTCACCGAATCTATAGCGATGGTTCCGTTTTCCCAGTACCGGAGAGGGTGTTGCCCCCAAAACTCCGGATTGGTAGGGTGTTCAGCCCACATATCGTTTGAATACATGATCCCGCTTGATTCATCAAATCCACGTTCCGGAGGCCGTGTTTCAGGATGGTCGCCAATATGCCATTTTCCGAAGAAGGCCGTAGAATATCCGTTATCCTGCAGCATTTCTCCAATAGTGACGAAATCAGGATCAAGCCCCCGGTCTCCGGGAACATGGGCTCCGAACAGGCCATTCCGTTCGGGATACGTACCGGTTAGCAAGGCAGCCCGCGAGGCCGAGCAAACGGCTTGCGGCACATAGAAATTGTAGAAACGTCTGCCCACTTCCGACAGCTTTTTAATATTTGGCGTGGGGTAACGGGTCTCTGCGAACGGTTTAAAATCCCAGCCGGCATCATCAAGAAATATCAGGACAACATTCGGTTGGGCACGCGACGGAGCGGTATTGGACTCCGGATAGGAACAACTTATACATAAAAAAAATACCAGCAATAAAAATCTACTTCCAGGGAGGTTGGGGGATTTCATGTGTGAATATAACATATTATCAAAAAATTATGCTGGGTTAGATAAAAAATTACAGGGTTTTGACGATTCAATTGTACTAAATAGAAAGAATAGAAATAAGGATGCTAACCCCAGGGATGTGAATAACAAAATAAAAAAATTGCAAGGCGCAGGTTTACCCATAGCTTTAGTCATGTTTGCTACAGTTTTAGTTTATGCTTGTAGTGATAACAATGAGATCATGAATAGCCGCCCGGAAATAGAGGCTTATCGTGGATTTAACATAAGTCCATCGACGGATAACAGTCAACTGGATACCGTAAAAGCCATAACAGGAGCTAATTTATTTAGATTGGGCGGTCCCTATGTTAGTAAGGAACCACCCTATGAATTTATTGAATCGGCATTCCAGCATTTAGGCCGCGTGCTGGATTGGGCTGAAAGCAATGATATCCGGGTGGTTATAGATCCTCATACCACACCGGGAACAAGGAGCAGATGGACGATATATCCCGAAGATGAATTCTGGCAGGATAAAGCCTGGCATGAGCATTTGATCAAGGTTTGGGTGCGGATAGCCAGGGAGAATAAGCATCGCGGTGATGTGATTTTTGGTTACGATCTCCTCAATGAACCAGCCATTCCTGACCCATCCATACATGGGGATCAGTGGAATGAACTGGTGGCTGTGCTGGTTGACACGATCCGGGCAGTTGGCGATCAACACCCCATCATTGTAGAGCCTGCATTTGTCAGGTTGCCGGGTGGGGGATTTAGGGATCGAATCGAAGGGCTGGAAGATCTGATCCTTCCGAATGACGATAACCTTATTGTCAGCCCGCATGTTTACGAACCATTTTTATTTACCCATCAGGGCGTAAACGATAATCCGGCAGGTGTACCGTATCCTGGTCAAATAGGAGAAACGTTTTGGGATAAAAATGAATTATCAGCCCATTTGCAGCCCATCAGAGATTTTAAGGATGCCAACAAAAACGTACCGATATTTATAGGTGAATTTAGCGCTTCTCGTGCTGGTGGGGAAGATTCAAATGCTTATCTGGAGGATTTGATCGATTTGTTTGAAGCCGAGGGATGGAGTTGGGCGTATCATGATCTGCGAGGTGGCCGCATGTGGGATCCTGAAAGGCCGGTAGGCACCAATGCTGCTGAGCCGCGCAACCCTGATACGCCCCGCATGAAACTTTTAAGAAATTATTATTCACGCAAGTAAATTTATAAATAAAAATGAATATCATGAACAAACCTGCCACACGTCCCAAAATAAGATCCTTAAAAGCGGCCGTCTATCTCATTGCGATAGGGTGCTTAATCAGTCAGTCTGCTCTTGCACAAAAATTTACGATTCCGGTGCTCCCCGACACGCAAACGTCTGTAAATTACAACCTGCCCATGTTCACAAGCCAGATGCAATGGATTGCCGACACAAAAGATTCCTTAAATTATCCCATAGCTTTACATGTCGGAGATCTGGTTGATTTTGACAATCATGACCAATACATCAGGGCAAGCGAAGGTTATAAAATACTGGATCGGGTCGGGCTGCCCTATGCCATAACGCTGGGTAATCATGATACGGAAGCGGTTGGAGAATTTAGCGGCAGCGCTGCACCCGGTAATGTGAATGAAAATTTAAGAAAAACCACAAAATTCAATAACTATTTTCCGGTAGATCGGTTTACCGCCCAAAAAGACCGTTTCGAAGAACATAAAAGCGATAATGCCACTTATGAGTTCGAAGCAGGAGGGTTGAACTGGCTGGTGGTGACCCTTGAGTTTTGTGCCCGCCACGAACCGGTTGAATGGGCAAATGAGATTATACCGAAATATCCAAATCACAATGTAATAGTTCTGACGCATTATCATCTTTCCGGAAGGGGAACGATTGGCGGGAACAATGCAGGGTATGGCGACTTAAGTCCCCGGGAGATCTATGATCGGATAACCGAAAAAAACGCTAATATTTTAATGTTTCTCAGCGGACATATATCCTCGGGTTCAAGTTGGAGAACCGACACCGGTGCTCAGGGTAATGATATCTACCAGATATTGCAGAATTATCAAAGAGAAGATAACGGTGGCGGTTACATCAGGTTGCTCGAAATCGATACCGCAGCCGGAACAATAGACGCTAAGATGTATTCTCCCTTTTATAAGCAGACCAAAGAAGATGCATCCCGGTTTTCTTTTGATGAAGTAACCTTTATTAAAGGGGAATGAAAGGGCCTGTACCAAATTCACCCGAATTTATTTTAAAAGCATTACAGGGTTTTTAAAATTCAATTGTATCAATTAAAAACAATTAAGCATTAATATAATATAATGTTATCTGACTGGGAAATATGGATGCTGATCCAACGGTGTGCAACAGGCAATGCCTTGCCTGAAGAGCGTCGCAGTTTAAAATTGTGGTTGGGCCAGGACATTGAAAATAAACAATGCTTTCAGGACATAAAGGAAATACTGAAAGTTAAGCCTGCCAGGGAATTTGATGTAAATGCAGAACTCTCCTGGGAACGCTTTTCTAAAAGATTATCCGGGAAGCGAAACCGAAGTAAATCAGTTGGCTGGATTTTTCGCAAAACCGGCAAGTGGCAACAATATTCCTATCAGTTAGCTGCTATTATATTGGTTTCGTTGTTTACCGGTTTAATCGTCCATTTTTATGGTCCTGTTAACAAAAATGCATCGTCTCAGACAGAACTATTTGAGGTTCAGGAGCTCATAACGAACAAAGGCGAAAAAGCCCGGGTAACCTTCTCTGACGGAACAGAAGTCATTTTGAATTCAGCCAGTTCCCTGAAGTTTCCTGAAAAATTTCAGGATTTGAATCGGGAAGTATACCTTGATGGAGAAGCCTATTTCAAGGTCGCCCGCCATACCGATCAACCATTTATAGTACATACCCAGGATGCAGAAGTGGAAGTTTTGGGTACCGAATTTAATGTTAGGGGATGGTCACAGGAACAGAATGTTGAGGTCGTGGTCCGTGAAGGAAGGGTTTCTGTTTATACCACAGAAAATGAAAATGTCAAATCCGACAGTGTAATCTTGAATAGTGGCGATTACACCACGGTAGAACAAGGAAGTAGCCCGGCTCCGCCTAGAAAAATAGATTTCCGTACCAACTTATTGTGGCTAAGGGGCGGGATGCATTTTGAAAATGTTCCGTTTGATCAGGTACTAAGGGATATAGAACGAAGATTTAATGTGGAGACAGCATTAGCTGATGCTGAGCTAAAGGATATTCCGTTCTCAGGCACCTTTGAGTATGCGGAATTAGAGGAGGTTCTATCTGTAATAGCCTCTGCGATGAATATCGAATACACACGGGAAGGGTTCAGTATTGAATTTAAATAGAATAACAATCACATAAAAAAGTGCCTTGGAAGTGGATACAAATTTTAAACAAGAAGCAGCATCTAAAAAAAATAGGAGATGGGTATGAGAAAAAGTTTACGCCTCAGAAAGGTTTTGTTAATAATGGTATTACCAATAGTTCTTGGAATGTTCCCGGATCCGGTAAATGCATTATCCTATCAGGAAAATTATATTTCTGCAGATGTTGATATAGCGTCTAATGCGTTATTCTACACAGTCAAGGTTGAAAAAAGAATAAACCTTGACATTCATGATGAACCGATTGAACAGGCATTGAGAAAGATCGCCCAATCAACCGGCCTAAGGCTGGTTTATCGCGGTGACATTATGAGCGATAAAAAAGTCACGCTCACTAATGAAAGCATAAGCGTGAGCGATGCCCTCACCAGTGTTTTGGAGGGCACCAACTTAGAGCCTAAATACTCCAGTACCGGTTATTTGCTTATTGCCAGCATGGACGAAGGCTCCAATTCACGTTATTCTCAGCGCATTATTCAGGAAACAATTCGGGGAACCGTTACAGATGCAAGTTCCGGTGAAAGCCTGCCTGGGGTGAATATACTTATTGAAGGGACTACGGTGGGCACTACCTCTGATGTAGATGGGAATTACGAATTGTCAGTTCCTTCATTAAGATGCAACCTTACGATTCTCCTACATTGGTTATGTCACCCAGGAAATCGAAATTGATGGGCGGACAGAGATCAATCTGGGATTGCAGCAGGATGCATCGGTCCTGGATGATTTGGTGGTAGTTGCTTTTGGTACGCAAGATAAAGCAACGGTCACGGGGTCAATTGCGTCTATACGAACCGCTGAGATCAAACAGAGCCCGGCAGCTAATTTGGCCGTAACTTTGACCGGACGACTCCCGGGCTTGATTACCATTCAGCAAAGCGGGGAACCTGGTCAGGATGATCCGTTGATGTATCTGCGGGGTCGAAGCACGCTGAATGGACAGAACCCAATTATATTGGTGGATGGTATAGAACGTGACCTCGGGTATATCGATCCTAATGAAGTAGAATCCGTAACTATTTTAAAAGATGCCTCTTCTACCGCACTGTTTGGGGTACGTGGTGCCAATGGTGTGGTACTGGTTACAACCAGACGTGGCGTTGCCGGCGCACCCCGGATCAATTACTCTTATGAGCACGGATTCCAGGATTTTACAAGAACACCCTCCAGTCTGGATTCCTATGACTGGGCCTTGCTGAGGAACGAAGCCTGGCAAAATAACCATCCTGGTGTTGATCCCAATGACCCGGTCAATCAGCCGCCTTTTTCCGATTATGCTTTGGAACGGTACCGGCTGCAGGACAACCCGGAGGCTTATCCAAATAACGACTGGCACAGTCTGTTAATGCATGATTTTGTAGCTCAATCCCGTCATAACCTGAGCTTATCCGGCGGGGGTGATTTTGCCCAGTACTTTGTGAATGTGGGTCATTTAAACCAGGGTGGTCAATGGAAAGTTGAAGAAGATCATGGCTATGATCCTTCATCATTTTTGAACCGGTCAAATTTTCGTTCAAATATTGATGCCAAACTAAATGAATCCGGAACATTAACTACTTTTTTAAACGCTGCCGGTTATCTGGAGAAAGTAAACTCGCCGAATGCCAGTGTGGGAAATATACTGAGATTTATCAATAATCAATTTCCCTCTGTATTGGCTGGTCCGCTGGCCCCCAATGGAGAAGTTTTGACGGGGGTAGGGTTTGAGGGCATATACAATCAATCCCCATACGGGATGATCAACAGAAGTGGGTATCGTCAACAAACCCGGAGCAATATTGCCGCATCCTGGGGATTGGAGCAGGATTTAAGTTCTATTGTTACGGAAGGGCTTTCAGCAAAGTTCATGGGATCATTTGATACCAGATCAGTACACGATCTTGTCGGTAACAAAAATTACGAGTCCTGGAGACAAGATATTATAACTGAAAATGAAGAGGATATTGTAACCTATACTAATGCTGATGTAACCCAGGAAAATACTCCATTAAGTACCAGCACCTCTTCCGCTTTCGATTCTTTTGCCAATTTTCAGTTCATGCTGAATTATAACACGATCTTTGCTGACAGACATGCGGTGACAGGGTTATTGATGGGCCAACAGGAATCGCGCATCAGGTCAAACGATCGGTTGCCTTTTAATTTGAGGGGAATTTCTTCCCGTATAACCTATGGGTATGATGAGCGTTACCATTTTGAGATCAATGCCGGATTTAACGGTTCCGAGCAGTTTGCCGAGAGTAGACGTTACGGCTTCTTTCCGTCAGTTTCTGCCGGCTGGGTGCTGTCAAATGAAAATTTTCTGCGAAATAATTCAACCCTGAGTTTTCTGAAATTAAGGG
Organism: Balneolales bacterium; assembly: GCA_040905685.1. Lineage (GTDB taxonomy): Bacteria > Bacteroidota > Rhodothermia > Balneolales > Natronogracilivirgulaceae > JBBDMU01. Next base: position 25,146 of record JBBDRB010000010.1, read on the forward strand.
GGTCGTACGGAACCGTAGGCGGTGATCAGTTGGGCGGAAGGAGATTCCTGTATCTTGATGAAATTCAGCGCCAGGGCGGCGGTGGTTACAGCGGAAGCCTGGATCAGGGCGGCTATATCGATGAAGCCTTTATAGGGAACCCGTTTGTACAATGGGAAGTTGCTAAAAAAGCCAACCTGGGCCTGGAAATAGGATTGTTTGAACAGCTTGATCTGTTGATCGATGTTTTTGACGAGCGTCGAGACAACGTGCTGATTAACCTTGGCACCGTACCTCAACTGTACGGTCTGCCACTGAACAGGCTTGCCCCTCAAAATCTGGGTAGTGTGAACAACAGAGGCTATGAAATTGAGCTAAATCACAGAAGCTTTATAAACCGGGATCTCTATATCGTATCCAGGTTGAACTTCAACCATAACACCAACGAAGTGACCAATTCGGATGAACTGCCGCGTCCGGAAGATTATGCTCACCGTTACCGCACAGAAGGATATTCTATAGGCCAGTATTTCGGTTATGTTAGAGATGGTTTCTATGGCAGCCAGGAGGAAATTGATAATTCGGGGCTGGAGTATCTTGTTGCAACGCCCCGCCCTGGGGATTTCCGGTATACGGACGTGAATGAAGATGGAATTATTGATAATCGTGATGTAGTGCCCCTTGGTTATTCAACGGTGCCTGAGTATACTTTTGGAACAGCTTTCAATGTGAATTACAAAGGTTTTGATATCTCTGTTCTCTTCCAGGGTGTATTCAACGTATCCCGGAACTTTGGCGATCTGGGAGTTCGGGAGTTGCAAACCTACCGGGACAGGCATACCCGGGCATGGACAGCCGAACGCGCAGCAGCGGGTGAAAGAATAGATTATCCTGCCCTGAACACGGATATAGGCTATAGCCATCAGTCAAATGATTTCTTTTTAGAGAATACAAGCTATGTGCGACTTAAAAATATAGAGGTTGGTTATAACCTCCCTGCCCGATGGCTGGAAGGAAAAGCCAGAAGTATCAGACTTTATGCAAACGGACTCAATCTTTTTACATGGGATAAAATGCGCACGAAAGATTTTGATCCTGAGATCACAAGCGGTACGACTTATCCTGTTTACAGGGTGATCAACACCGGTGTAAATATCCAATTTTAATAACACACAAATTTTAATAACATGAAAAATCTCTATCGTTATTTTATTCTGACCCTGCTTGTAGTATTGACAAGTTGCAGTGATAACTTTTTAAACGTGACTCCCGATGGACGGGTGACCCTGGATGATGTGTTTGCAAACACACGCCTGACAGAATCATACCTGAATTCGATATATAATTCCCGTCAAAGCTATGGCACCGCTTATCACTACTGGACGATGCAAGCCGGTTTTACCGATGAAGCCCAGGATAGTGATGCTCTCAGCCAAAGCTGGACCCCGGTTGCCCGGTGGGCAAGGGGAGACATTAACGTCAGCATTCGACCCTTTCAGGGTGGTGGTGCCAGTCAGGGTAGTGGAAACAGCGGCTGGTATTATGAAAAAAATTGGGAAGCCATTCGAAAAGCAAATATATTTCTTGCCAATATTGATGAGGCCAATGTCCCTATTGCCAGTGAAAGAGCACGAATGAAGGCGGAAGCCAGGATTTTGCGCGCCTTTTTTTATATGGAGCAGATAAAAATGTATGGACCTATGCCGGTCATAGACGAACCTATCCCCGAAGTATTTGATTTTGGGTCGCTGGAACGCGGTTCATTCGAAGCGGCCGTTAATCTAATAGTGGAAGACCTGGATGCAGCCATTGCAGAACCGGCTTTGCCCTACCGGGTCAGTGAGCCGGAAAGAGGACGCTTTAGTAAAGCACTGGCTTATCATCTCAAATCAGAAGCCCTGGTCTTTAATGCCAGCCCACTTTGGAACCCCGACAATGACCAGGCAAAGTGGCAGCGGGCCGCCACGGCAAGCAAAGAAGCGCTGGATAATCTGACCACGAATGGGTATGAACTATTCGGTGATTATGAAGAATATTTTCACAACAGCCGTGATCTGGGTTCCAGCCCCTCTGATCGTGAAACCATCTGGGAAATTAAGGACTTCAATATGACAGCTTCATTTTCTATATTGGTTTTTCGCATGCACAACATTCCTATACCGGGTGCGACCGCTGATAAAGCCGGTGCAGCCCCCTCTCAGAATTTGGTAGACGCTTATGATATGGCAGACGGTTCCATGCCCATTTTGGGATATAGCGATGAGCAGAATTTAGAACCGATTATCAATCCAATTTCGGGTTATGATGATTCCGATCCTTATGTGAACCGTGATCCCCGATTCTATGCTACGGTTTGGTATGATGGTGCGGAATACGGGGTTGTAAATGGTGAGTTGCAGCATGTAGAATCCTATCAGGGAGGTGGCCAGGGTCTTTCCTCGGGAAGAAACCGGACCCATACCGGATATTATTTACGAAAATTCAGGGATCCGGCGGTAACTTCTGCAAATGCAGGTAATTCCAAATTTCCCAAATACAGGCTTGCCGAAACCTATTTGTTCGTTGCTGAGGCCGAAAACGAGGCCAATGGTCCGACTACCGAAGCCTATGATGCCATTAATGCGGTCCGGGACAGAGCGGGCATGCCGGACCTTCCGGTCGGGCTGTCCAAGGAGGAAATGCGGGAACGCATCAGGCGGGAACGACAGGTCGAGCTTTCCTATGAAGAGAAACGATTTTGGGATGTACGCCGCTGGGAAATCATTGATGAAAAAGAACGGTATATTACAGGCATGAGATGGACATCTGATGGCGATAATGACCGGATTTTAGTTCAGGCGCGGGGCCATTATGAGGATAAATTCCTGTTATTCCCAATTCCGTTAAATGAAATGAACCGCTTACAGACGTTCGAACAAAATCCGGGCTGGTAAGCTTAATATTTGAAAACAGGAACGTAATGAATAAAATAATGCTGACTTTCCTGGTGCTGCTGATTATGACAGCCCAGGAAAGTATAGGACAGGCTCATGCGACATTAAATGTTGCGACATATAACCTACGTTATCTTAATGTCAATGACGGGGAAAACATTTGGCCGAACCGCAAAGACCATGTGAAAGGTCTGATCCGGTTCCACGAGTTCGATATTGTGGGAACGCAAGAGGCCGTGTTTGAACAGATCAACGATATCCTGGACCTGGAGGAATTTGCATTTACCGGCGTCGGTCGTGATGACGGTGAGCAGGCCGGAGAGCATTCGGCCATCTTGTACAGGAAAGATCGGTTGGAGCTGCTGCAGTCTGGAGATTTCTGGTTTAGTGAAACCCCCGAGATTCCTTCTCTGGGCTGGGATGCCCAATGCTGCAACAGGATAAGTTCATGGGCAAAATTCAGGGACCGGACCAGTAAACAGGAGTTCTATGTATTCAATGCCCATTTTGACCACCAGGGAGTTATTGCCCGGCGGGAATCGGCTAAATTGCTGAAAGAGAGGATCAATGAGATAGCCGGCGATGCCCCCGTTTTTGCCATGGGCGATTTTAATGCCTTACCTCAATCCGAACCGATCCAGACCATGGTATCGTTTCTGGATGATGCCTACCATAAATCCGTCACGCCACCCTATGGACCGGTAGGCACTTCAAACGGTTTCCGGCTTACTTCCTCGCTGGAAAGAAGAATTGATTACATATTCATGAGCGATCAGATAGAGGTGCTTAAGTACGGGGTATTAACGGACTTCAATGAACAGCGTTTCCCCTCTGATCACCTTCCGGTTATGATAAAAGCCATAGTAAACTAAGTGAGAGGCATTAACCCGGGGATAGGGTCGAATATTTTAAAATGAGACAACTTCAAAATGTTATAGCAGCACTTGTATTATTCACATTTATACCGATTGCATCATGTAGCCTGTTTAGTTCTTCTGACCCTGATCGAGCACCCGACCGGGAGATCCTGAGAGGTTTTAACATCAGCCCGCAAGCTGATAATAATGTTTTGAATACGGTCATTGCCAGAACCGGTGCCAATGTGATCCGCTTAAGTTTTGGGGGCTCCAATCGTCTCGTGAATAAAACAGCGCCCTACGATTTTAATGAAGCCGCCTTTCAGCATTTAAACCGGATCCTGGATTGGGCAGAACGCAGTGGTGTTCGTGTGATCATTGATCCCCATACCACACCGGGTACCAAAAGTGACTGGACGATCTATCCTGATGATGAGTTCTGGCAGGATGAATCCCTGCAGGAACATTTGATCAGGCTCTGGGTTCGTATTGCTACCGAAAACAAACACAGGGGGGATGTTATTGCCGGGTATGATCTGCTCAACGAGCCGTCTATTCCCGACCCCACCCAGTGCGGGGATAAGTGGAATGAACTGGTTGCCGTGTTGGTTGAAACCATCCGTGAAATTGATGACCGGAGTCCCATAATAATAGAGCCATCCGGCAAATTAGCCGGCGGTGACTGCCAGGGCAAAGGAGGACCCTACATCGGTCGTTTGACGGGACTTCAGGACTTGATTCTTCCGGATGATGATAATCTTATTGTGAGTCCCCATATATATGTTCCCCATCAATTTACACATCAGGGTGTGGAGGGGAATCCGGCCGGCGTTTCCTATCCCGGAGACATAAATAATATCTTTTGGGATAAAAATTTAATATCGTACCGGATACAATCCATCAGGGATTTTCACTCCACACACCCGAATATCCCCATCCTGATCGGGGAATTCAGCGTGTCGCGGGCAGCGGGCCCTGATGGCGATGTTTACCTGAACGACTTAATTTCGCTTATGGAGGATGAAGGCTGGGGTTGGACCTATCATGATTTACGTGGGTATACCGGATGGGATCCGGAAATGCCTTATACCGATGGGCCACCCTACGGCGTGGAAGCAACTCCCCGGGACCGTGATGCCCCCCGTATGATTCTGCTCAGGGAGTTTTATTCAAAAAATAATTAGCCGGACAGGAAAGCCTCAGCAGTCAACAGGTTGATTAGCATGAACTTTTAACATAAACAAAACAACATTCTCCATGACTCATAATAGCCCCGTAAACAAGGCCATATTCCTCCTGATCTTATCGGGGTATATGCTTTATTCCTCAGCATATGCCCAGCCAAATCCGGATACGGAAGCCCCTATCCAATTTACTATGCAACAGATCGCTTCGGAAAGCTATGAATCAGCGGGGGTTTTTGATGTGAACGGCGATGGAAATTTGGATATCATATCCGGATCATACTGGTATGAAGGCCCTGGTTTCCTTAGAAGGCATAAGACCCGGGATATTGAACGTCACGGGGAATATTGGGACGAATTTGCCACCATCCCCATGGATGTAAATGGTAATGGACGGATCGACTTTATAACGGGAGGATGGTTTAGCAAACAAATTATCTGGCTTGAAAACCCGGGAAATAATGGGGAGTGGCCTGAACATATCATTGATGAGACCGGTAATGTAGAAGCTATCGGGGCCTGGGATATTGACAATGACGGCCATTTGGAAATAGTTCCGAACAACCCCAACGATCCTCTTAAGTTTTATAAACTGGATAGAGACAGTGACGGTGTGGCTCAGGGTACATTCACAAAGGTAGCGGTAGCAGACGGCCAGGGCCACGGGATCGGGTTCGGCGATATCAGCGGGAATGGACGGGGTGATTTCATCGTGAGCAATGGCTGGCTGGAATCTCCCCGGGATATGGAAAAGGGTACATGGACTATACATAACGATTTTGATTTTGGCAGTGCAAGCATACCTATATTGGTTACGGATGTTAATGGAAACGGTATTAATGACCTGATCGTGGGACAGGCTCATGGATTTGGACTGGATTGGTATGAACAGACCCGGAATTCCTCAGAAGACCGAACCTGGATCAAACATCCAATGGACCTGGACAATTCCCAGTTTCATACGATGAAACTGGTCGATCTGGATGGAGACGGAGAAAATGAGCTGATAACGGGTAAACGGTATCGTGCCCACAATGACGGCGATCCGGGAGCTGATGATCCGATAGGGCTTTATTTCTTCAAATGGAATGGAGAGTCCTTTGATAAGCATACGATTGCCTACGGTCCCTTGGGAGAAGGAAAGGGAACCGGCATACAGTTTTCTGTTGCTGACCTGAGAGGAACAGGACGAATGGATATTATAGTTGCCGGTAAGGACGGGCTTTATGTCCTGTATAACGATGGAACATCGAACAATTAATCAACGTCATTTATGGGAAAGATTCGAATACCGGTTACTATCATTTGCCTGTTGCTGGCATTCACCGCTGTAGCAGCAAAGCAAACCGGTATGGCACCGTCTCTGCAGCCCCCATTGGCTCTGGAAGACGGCGACCGGGTCGTATTGCTGGGCAACTCCCTGTTCGAAAATGAATTAAGATACGGGTACCTTGAATATGCCCTGACGACGCGATGGGCTGACCGGGATGTGAGTTTTCGCAATTTAGGCTGGACGGGCGATACGGTGTTCGGGGAGGCACGCGGCTATTTTACCAACCCTCCGGATGCTTATGGTCACCTTATCGATCAGTTGGAAAAAGCCAGGCCCACCATGGTCATCCTGGCTTACGGCACCAATGAAGCCTACGAAGGGGCAAAAGGACTGGACCGGTATATCGAGGGACTGAACCGGCTGCTTGACAAGATTGATGAACTGAACGCGCGGGTTGTCATGCTTTCGCCTATTCCCCATTTTCCGGTTGTGGCCCGCCCGGAAATAAACACGAGCCACAACGAAAACCTGACTCTTTACACAAAGGCCCAATCCGGCGTGGCCGACAAAAGGGGGGTCCCCTTTATTGATGTTTTTACCACCTTACGGCAGAATAGCCGGACCGGAGAGCTGACGACCAATGGGATGCATTTGAACGAACGGGGCTATTATTACCTGGCCCGGGAAATGGAAAAACAGCTGGGGCTTCGGGAACGCACCTGGTCGGTCCACATCGATGCAGAAAAGCTTCAGGCCGACAGACAGGGAGCCGTAATCTGGGATCTGGCCGCAGACGATGCGGAGCCCGGGGTGATGACCTTCAAGGTGCTCGATGCAACGCTGCCCTTTCCCCGACCCGAAGGAGGGGCTGCATCCGGACCGGCCGCCGGCCGCACCCTGCGTATTACCGGCCTGGCGCAAGGGTACTATTCTTTTAGCATGGATGGCCGCCAGGTTGCCAGCGCTACGGCCCGGGAGTGGTCTGACGGGGTGGCGCTGTCCGGGGAACCGGCCCTGAGGCAGGCCGGAAAGCTGCGGGAACATATCGTACGAAAAAACGCCATGTTTTTTTATCAGTACCGTCCTCAGAACCGAACCTATCTGCTTGGGTTCCGTTCACATGAACAGGGCAATAACGCCGTCGAACTGGAGCAGTACGATAAGTTTATCGAAGAGCTGGAGGCCGGCATCGCCGGTCTGCGTAGCCCCGCACCGGTGATCTGCCGGTTAACCCCAACGCAAAGAAACTGAAAGCAAGGATATGACCGATACAACCGAAAAGGGGGGATTACAAAGCCCTGAAGATGAAAATACGCTACGGATGGCTTGCCGCATGCTCCTGCTTGCTTCTTTATTATTTGCCGCCGTCCCGGTACTGGCCCAGGACGATCTGCGCAGCATTCCGGATGCGGATCCTGGCCACCAGCTGGAGATGCTGCATGCCGCCGAGGGCTTTGAGGTCAATTTGTTCGCATCGGAGCCTATGCTGGTCAAACCCATCCAGATGAACTGGGACGCAGAAGGAAGGCTTTGGGTGGTCGGGAGCGCAACCTACCCCCAGCTGAAGCCCGGCGAGATTCCCAACGACAAAATTTATGTACTCGAGGATACCGACGGTGACGGGGCCGCCGATAAGTCTACGGTATTTGCAGATGGACTGCTGATGCCTACGGGCATATTGCCGGGGGACGGGGGAGCCTATGTGGCCAATTCAACCGAGCTGATCCACCTAAGCGATACCGACGGAGACGGGAAGGCTGATAAGAGACGGGTCGTACTCAGTGGATTCGGAACAGCCGACACCCATCATTTGATCAATACGTTTAAATGGGGCCCGGAAGGAAAGCTGTATTTTAACCAGGCCATCTATATATTCAGCCACGTGGAAACGCCGTGGGGCATGCGGCGCCTCGAAGGGGGCGGTACATGGCAGCTGCGGCCGGAAACCCTGGATCTGGAGGTGTTTTCCCGGGGGCTTGTCAACCCGTGGGGATTGCAGTTTGGACGGTGGGGAGCCTCGTTTTTAACGGACGGTGCCGGCGGAGAGGGGCTTAATTACGCCTTTCCGGGGGCTACGTTTACCGCTTCTCCGGGGGCCGAACGGTTTATGCCCGGGCTGAATCCCGGCCAGCCCAAACATTCCGGTCTGGAGGTTGTATCGGGTCGTCACCTGCCGGCTTCCTGGGAAGGAAATTTTATTACCAACGATTACCGGGCAAACCGCATTAACCGCTTTGTGGTGGAGGAACAGGGAAGCGGCTTTGTTTCCACCCAGGCCGAAGATCTGCTGTGGACCGACCACGTGGCTTTTCGTCCGGTAGACGTGACCGTGGGCCCCGACGGGGCCTTGTATGTGGCCGACTGGTACAACCCGATCATCCAGCACGGGGAAGTCGATTTTCGAGACCCGCGCCGCGATCAGCAGCACGGACGCATCTGGCGCATCACGGCCAAAGATCAGCCCCTGGTAACCCCGCCCCGTTTGGCCGGGGCCGGAGTCATGGATCTTTTGGAAGCCTTAAAGCTTCCGGAGAACTGGACCCGCGCTCAGGCTAAACAAGAGCTCAAAGAGCTTGGGACGAAAGCAGTGGTCCCGGCCCTGGAAGCCTGGACCGGTGAGCTGGATGCCTCGGAAGCGGATTATGAACATCACCTGCTCGAAGCCCTGTGGGTCTATCAGGCCCTGGATGTGGTCAACGAATCGCTGCTCGGGAAGCTGCTGAACGCCGGAGAACATAATGCAAGGGCGGCGGCGGTAAGGGTATTGTCTTCCTGGCAGGACCGCATCGGCTCTGCAGCCGGGGAGCTGCTCGTCAAGGCGGCCTCCGATGAACACCCGAGGGTACGACTCGAAGCCGTTGTGGCCCTGCGCGGCCAAGCCCACGCTGAGGCGGCCAAAACGGCTTTATCCGTTTTGGACCAGCCGATGGATTCGTACCTGGATTTTGCCCTGTGGCAGACGGTGCGCGAGTTGGAACCCTACTGGATGGAAAAAGTTCAAGCCGACCCGGATTATTTTGCCGGAGCGGACAAAGCCGCCTTTGCCCTGAAATCCGCAGGCCATCCCGATGCCGTTCCCTACCTGATGCAGCTCTACAGCCAGGGTCAGGTTCCCGCCGCCTATCGCGACGATGTTCTGGAAGCGGTGGCCGAACGGGGCGGTATCGGAGAGATAAACCAGCTATTTAACCTGGCCGTGGGCAATGCCACCCTCCATGACGAGGGCCGTGTGGCCTACTTTCATGCCCTGGAGGAGGCCATGAACCGGCAGACGATCAAGCCGGACCAGGACACAGATCGACTGGCGCCTTTTATAAGCGATGAAGAGGAAGCTGTGGCCGTAAGTGCGGTGAGGCTGGCCGGGAACTGGCAAAAGACTGGTTTCCGTGACCGCCTGGAAGCCCTGGCCACCGGCCCTAACGAAACCCTGCAGCAAGCGGCCCTGTCGGCCCTGTCCGCTTTTGACGATGAGCCGGCCCGGCATTTTTTAGCAGGCCTGACCGGAGCGGAACATCCGCACAGGCTGCGCATGCAGGCCGCTGCCCAGCTCGTTTCCTTTGACGTTGAACAGGCGGCCAGAATGGCCGTCGCCGTTCTGGGGGACCTTCCGCGCGGTACTGATGCCTCGGAATTGTTTTCATCTTTTTTATCCCGGGCCAACCGAACCCGGGCGCTGGCCGGGGAACTGTCTGCGACACCCATCCCGGCCTGGCTGGCCAATGCCGGAATGCAGGCTATTCAGCAGCACATCCCCTCGAACCGCCGCGATAGCGACGATACCCAGGCGCTAAGGAAGGCATTGGAAGCATCCGGGGGCAAGCTGCCACCGGAACGTATGCCGCAGGAGCTGACCGATCAGCAGATCAACATCCTGGAGCGGGACGTGAGAACCACGGCCGATCCGGAAAAGGGCGAGTTGATTTACCGGAGAAATGCTCTCATGTGCCAGAACTGCCATGCACTCGGTGGCGCAGGCGGACTGGCCGGACCTGATTTGAGCAGTCTGGGTACGAGCGCCCCGACGGATAATATCATCCGGGCCCTGCTTTCTCCAAATGCAAACGTCAAGGAGGGATATACCCTTACACGCGTGGAGCGCACTGACGGCAGTCAGGTTATGGGTACGCTCATCCGCGAGACCCCTTCGGAGATCGTGTTGCGCAATGCCGCCGACCAGCCGGTATCCATACCCGCCGGTCAGGTAGCATCCCGGCAGATCATGCAGGGCTCACTGATGCCGCCTGGGCTGACGGCCAGTCTGGAGCGCGAAGAATTCATCGATCTGGTTGGTTTTCTCTCCAGCCTCGGAGAACCTGGGGATTACCGGGGCGCGGGTACGCAGATGGTCCGGCGCTGGCGCACGCTTGCCGATAGTCCGGAAACCAGGGAGCTGATACGCGAGCATGGACCGGATTATCCGGCCAGGGAAAGCGGCTCGCTGCAATGGCGGCCGGCCTACAGCCTCGTATCGGGTGATCTTCCGTCGGGGAATGTCCCGGTCGTTGAAGTGGAGGCAGACCGTAAGTTCAGCTACGTTTGGTTTGAAGTTGAAGTGCTGAGTGCGGGCAATGTAGAGCTGTCGTTTAAAATGCCGGGCCAATACATCACCGGCTGGTCCGGCTCCGAACAACTCAGCGTTCAGGATCATACCGCAGGGGTGAGACTTGGCGAGGGTATCCACCGGATCACGCTGGCTGTTGACCGGAATATGTCCGGGGAGCAGCCCCTGAACATTGAACTTATTGAGTCTGGCCAGGATGCGGCCCGCGCAAGGCCTGTGACGGGCAAATAGTCCTGTACAAAAAAACCACCCTGTGGAAAAGTAAACAGGGTGGTTTTTTTAAGTTATGCAGTGCCTCAGTTAATTTCTAAAAGCTCAACCTCATATATAACAGGAGAATATGGTTTTGTTTGAACAATTTCACCATCTTCAGCCAACTGTTCGCGTAGCGCCTGGGGAATAACCTGGACACTTTTACCGAACGCTAGTTTTGACGGCATGATCAATTTAGCTTTTTCGCCTTCTTCCATCAGAAGTATGCCGTTCTTAAATCCGGTCACCAGCTGATTATCGTTTAAATGAACCTGTTCAGGATCCCCGTCCAGGGTGGATTGAATAACGGTCCCATCCAGGTATTTACGGGTATAATGAAATTTCACCTGGCTATTGATGTTCGGTTGATCTCCGGAACCCTCTTCCTTTAAGACGTAATAAAGTCCATTGGGATAGGATTCGGCATCAGGTTCATTGAGTTCAAGGTATGCCTCAATGGTATCCATCTCCTCCTCGTAGATCTCCTCTTCGGTTTTTACCTCAACCAGGTCTACTTCAAGGATAAAATTGGAGTAGGAATCGAACAGCTCATCATGGCTGTAGTTTTCATAGGCCTGAACGGACGGTATATAGAACCGGAACTTTTCCCCCTCTCTCATGCCACCGATTTCATAATTCAGGCCGGCAGGATGAATCGCATTTAGGTTCAAATCGAAACTATTGCTGAACCTGAGCGGAGCCAGAATATCGGTATGCGATTCTATCTCGTGGCCACCCGTCAAATGGGTCATCGTATACAGGATACCGACGACGTGGTCTTCGACGACCTGTTTGCCCTGGGCATTTTCGGTCAGCTTTTCAACATAAACGCCGCTGGAAGCCTTTTCAGCCTCTATATCATTGGCTTCAAGGTAGGCTGTTATAGCTTCGTCATCTTCCCGGACCTGCCGTTCATAGTCGGTTTCGCCGGAGTCAAAGCAGCCTTGCATAGACAGCGGAAGTACAATTGCGCAGAAATATAAGCGTATTTTTTTATTCATGGGTTTACCAGTATTGTTAGGGTTTTTCCGGGCCGGGAGTCCATGAGCAAACCGGGCTATGGTTGCTCAGGTTTTCCGGGAGCCGGGATAAGCAGTTGTTTACTGCTGACCATACGAGGGTGGGTGTAGTTTCGCTACAGGGGTCAGAAAAATAACTTCATTTGCAGTCCGCCTGTTGTGTATTTGATATCCCTGGAAGTCATACGACCGGTGGGTATTTTTAAAAACGGTTCCAGGGAAACGGTATGGCGGTTGGCAATATCCACCTGGTAACCTATTGAAAAAGTATACAAAGCAGCCAGATCGATACCACTGAGTGAGGGTTCGGTTTGTTTCCGGGATTCGGTGAGGGTTACCTGACGCGTACGCGGTTCACCTTCTCCAGATGCAGCATCACCAAATACCTGAATATTCTGTTGCGTTTCAAAAGTGTAGTTATAGTCCTCTTTGAGGTAAGCAAGAGAAGAGATACCCGCTGAAACCGAAAACTGGTCTGTAATGAAATACCGGAAGTTGAGCGGAACTTCCATGCTGACAAGGTCAACATGCACGGAAGCCAAATCACCGGAAGAGGTCATCGTGGCCTCATTATCCAGGGCCATGGTCATACTGCCCTCATCGCTGTACTTCAACTTGCTTTGGGCAATAAATAAACCCGAACCAAGGGCAAGGTTCCCGGCAAAATTCCAGTCTGTATAAAATCCTCCGCCGATTCCCAAATCCGCCTGAGAGTTATGGATATTCATTAGAGAAGCATAGCCTACACTGAAGTTAACCGGTTTTTTACTTTGCCTTATTGCTGATCGCCGGATGTCACCGGCCTGAACGTACCGCCGGATAATGGGATCATCATCGGGCTGAATATCCAGGAGCCCGGGCATGGCTGTGATGGAAACCGGCTGCAATACCGAGGCCGCCTGTTGTATGACGGTAGTATTCGCGTAAGGGGTGAGGCCATCCGTCAGAGAATGAAGGTTGCTCTCCATGGGGATTTCGGGAGGGGGTGACGGGTGTTTACTCTCCCCGCCTGAAGGCTGGCTATCCTCCTGATAAACCAGATTTTCCCCGTCGTTCATTTTATCTTCTATCCTTTCCGGCCTGTCAGGAGTAGGCTCTTCCACATATTGATCGGAAGCAGTCTGATTAACTAAATACCATGCCAGCAGGGAGGAGAGAATAAGGAACACGGATGCGGCAATGCTGAATATAGTCTTGCCTGAAGAAAGCTTTCCCCCTTTGCTTTGTTGTCTTTCAAACTTTTCCCAGGAGCCCAGCACATAAGGTTCTTCATGATCCTGAAGAACTTCCCGGATATGATCTGTAAGTTTGTGTCGGTTATTTTGGTTCATGGTTCATCCAAAAAGGTGTTCTCATAGTGATGTTTAAGCAAAGTTTTGGCCCGGGTAAGGTAAGCCCGGGAAGAGCTTTCAGCGATGGATAACCGAATGGCTATCTCACGATGACTATAGCCCTCGATTTCATACATATTAAAAACAAACCGCAGCAGTTCGGGAAGTTCATTCAACAGATTATAGATCTGCCGGGCATTAAGCTCCGATTCTATGTCTGTCGGGGAGGCTCGTTCCAGGGTATCGATATCCACCTGGTTCTTAAATCGTCCGTTTGCCCGGGCTTTGTCAATGGATGTATTCACAACAATTTTCCTTAACCAGGGCTTAAAAGGCCCGGTGGAAGAGTATTTGTCAATATGTTTGAAAACTTTCATAAAGCTATCATTGACTACTTCTATGGCATCATCCCGGGTGGGGCAATAGGATAAAGCCACACCCAGAGCATATCCATAAAATTTTTTATATAGCTTCTCCTGACTGTGTGTATGGTATTCCCTGCACCCGCTAATGATTTGAATTAGTTCATGGTAATCTGCGTCACCAACGGTGACCGGCTTTTCCGGTCCGTTGTTCAATAAAACCTTACCTGCGATATTTTTCTTCACCAATAGATAGTAATAGGAGGCAGAGAGGACCTCATTCGATCTTTAATAGTTCATCATATCCCGCTCGGCTCAACAGGGCAGGTTTACAATGCCTATACGTAGACTACCGGGAAAACGCTACATGCAAACAGGGTTGGCTTATGTAGCGTTTTGTTAAAAATGCCCGTAAAGATTACAAAAAGTCAACAAATATAAATACAAGTTATTATGAAAAAGTTAGTTTTTATCAGCATGACCGTACCGGCGCTTTTTATGGCAGCCTGCAATGAAAGCACTGTAAACGCTGATGATGATGCCCATAGTTATGCAGACAATTACGTATTTCAAAGAAGCGCTGAGCTGGCTGATGAAACGGCGAACAGCCGCTCAGCGGAAATCAGCGATCTGTTCGAAGTGAAAACGGCATGGATTGAGGAAAACGAAGACGGAAAGGTCATGCACATTAAGGTAAACCAGGCAAGAGGGTGCAAAGAGGTCTATACGGAGAAGTTTGAAGTGATATGGAGCGGCATCATGCTGATGATCTATCCGCCGCAGATCGGCTTTTACCTAAAACTCAATACGGAGGCCTGTCCGGTAATAGAGGACAACGTTGAGGAAACGATAACCTTGGATCTGGTTGAGCTTTTTGGTCCTGCAGATTTTCTGGAGGAAGCCAAATTTACCATTATGAACGCGTCACGGTCAACGGGCGAAAATGACGTTACGGTAAATCCCTCTTAAATGATTGGACAGAAGTGGTAAAATAATCTATATTGGTATCACCATAAAATCATTGGTTATTCATTCCTGTCTATGATTAAACATAAATCCGTATGCCCCCGGCTGTCTGTATGGGCCATGATTATATCCTTCATAACGCTTACGGCATCCATGACGGCGGCACAACCGGGAGAAAGGTCCGGTCCGTCTCCGAATCTTATACTGATTATTGCCGATGACATGGCCTGGGATGATTGCGGGGCGTGTGGTCATCCCAATATTAAAACTCCCAATATAGACAGACTGGCGGGGGAGGGGATGAAGTTTCATAAAGGCTTTATCACAACCAGTTCCTGCAGTCCCTCCAGGGCCAGCATCCTAACCGGAACCTATCCCCATCAAACGGATGCCGAACAGCTGCACTGGGAAGTACCCGCTGAAAAAATTACCTTTGTGGAACAATTGAAGGAGGCCGGGTACTGGACGGCCCAGGCGGGGAAGTGGCATTTGGGCAATCACATGAAAGACCGCTTTGATTTTTTGGCTGCTGAGAACACCCGGGCATTACGTGATACTTACGGAAAACTGCCGGATAGCGATGGCAGCGGAGCTCATCTATGGGTTCCCCTGCTGGAGCACCGTCCGGCTGACCAACCGTTTTTTCTCTGGCTGGCGGCTGTCGATCCCCACAGAATATATGAAGAAGGGATCATTGATTCCCCCCACAGCGTTGATGATGTGATCCTTCCGCCCTACGTGCCCGACACGGAAACGGTCAGAAAAGACTATGCCCTGTATTATGATGAAATCAGCCGGATGGACCAGTACATCGGCCGGGTTATGGAGACTCTGGAACGGCAGGGCGTGAGCGATAATACCATGATCCTGTTTATCAGTGATAACGGAAGGCCTTTCCCCGGGGATAAAACCACCCTGTATGACCGCGGTATTAAAACCCCCTGGTTTGTAAAATGGCCGGATCGAATCCCGGCCGGCACTCAAACCCATTCCCTGGTAAGTTCCGTGGACATCGCCCCTACTTTTTTATCCCTGGCGGGCCTTGAACCGGGGGATCACTTTGTGGGAAATGATTTTAGCCCGGTGTTATCAAACGTACAAACGGAGATCAGGACGTATGTCTACGGACAGGCTCACTGGCATGACCATGAAGATTACATGCGTTCCGTGCGGGATGCCCGGTTCAATTACATCAGGAATTTCTTTAATGACCTTCCCGCTACACCCCCTGCCGATGCCCTGACCAGCCCGACTTTCTCGGAGATGCTGAGGCTGAAAACGGAAGGTCGGTTGAATGAATACCAGGTGGCTGCCTTCACCCAGCCGCGTCCGGAAGAGGAGTTATATGATCTGGAGAATGATCCCCATGAACTGCATAATCTGGCCGGTGACCCCGGTCATCAGGAAGTATTAACCCGGATGAGAAAGGAGCTAAACGCGTTCATGGTACACTACGATGATGGCATTCCGAGGTTGCGAACACCGGATGAGTTTCACCGGATCACCGGCCGTCCGCTGCCGAATAACGAACTGCCCAGGCGTTCGAAGAAAGAAATGTTCGGAGACTGCGATTGCCTGTACCGGTCACCGGATGGTCCATAATCATGAGATATCCCTTGATCATCAAAAAAAATCGTCACGTACATGTTTAGATATTTTGCATTGATACTGGTTAGCGCGGCCCTGGCTGCTTGCTCATTATCGCGGTCTTCGGAACCCCGGGACGGCAAGCCCAACGTGGTCGTTATCTTTATTGACGATATGGGATACGGAGATCTGGAAAGCTATGGGGCAACCGGCTATGAAACGCCCGAACTAACCAAAATGGCGGCTGAAGGAATGCGGTTTACTCATTTTTACGTGCCACATGCCGTGTGCAGCGCATCCAGAGCCGCTTTGTTGACGGGAGCGTATTCCAACCGGGTGGGGGTTACCGGTGCGTTAAGTCCGTGGAGCATGATAGCCCTGGATCCGGAGGAAGAAACCATAGCCGATGTTCTAAAAAGGGAAGGGTATAAAACAGGCATGATGGGTAAATGGCATCTGGGTTCTGAAGAACCTTATTTACCCTTACAACAGGGATTCGAGGAATACATCGGCATTCCCTATTCAAATGATATGTGGCCGGTAGATTACGACGGTACTCCGATAACCGATTCGACCAACAGCAGGATCAGATACCCAACGTTGCCGCTTATTGAAGGCAATGAACAAATTCAAGCCATTGAGACGCTGGAAGATCAAAGCAGGCTTACCACACTGTTTACCGAACGGGCCATAGAGTTCATTCGGGGGAACAGGGATAATCCATTTTTTCTATACCTGGCCCACCCGCAGCCCCATGTGCCGCTGGCTGTATCAGACCGGTTTAAGGGCAAGAGCGGAGAGGGCCTGTTCGGTGATGTTATGATGGAGCTTGACTGGTCGGTCGGGGAAATACTGCACACACTGGATGATCTAAACTTAAGCGAAGAAACCCTGGTTATCTTTACCAGTGACAACGGTCCCTGGCTAAATTACGGCAATCATGCCGGCAACACCGGGGGGTTGCGGGAAGGGAAAGGCGGTGAATGGGAAGGGGGCGTCAGAGTGCCGGCCATCATGCGCTGGAAAGGGAGAATTTCAGCGGGAACGGTTAACAGTAACCTGGCTTCTTCCATCGATGTGCTGCCGACAGTTGCGCAGCTAACCGGCGCGGATCTGCCACGGCGTAAGATTGACGGCGTGGATATTTCATCACTTCTATTTAATGAAGACAATGCGAATCCAAGGGACCATTTAGCGTATTATTATGGGCGCAATGAACTGCAGGCTATACGAAAAGGCGCATGGAAACTGGTATTGCCTCACACCTACCGGTCTTATAAACACCATCTTCCCGGTCAGGATGGCTGGCCCGGCCCCACGAGAAACGTGGAAAGCGAGCTTGCCCTGTATAATCTGCGTTCCGATCCGGGAGAAACGCTGGACCTGCAGGATGGATTTCCGGAAATAGTGAAAGAACTGGAGGCCCTGGGCGAGCGGTACCGGGAAGATCTGGGAGATGAGCTCACCGGCCGGGAAGGAAACGGACGCAGGCTTCCTGCCAGGGTGGAGTGATGATGAACACGCCGGCTGTTCTTTTCCTGACTTTGTTTGCCGGTACGGCCGTGGGGCAGACACCGCCACAGAAAGATCAGGATCCACCCAATATCATCGTTTTAGTTTCAGATGACCACCGCTGGGATGGTCTGGGTGCTGCAGGCAATAAGGTAATCCAAACGCCGCGCCTGGATCAACTCTCCGGGGAAGGTATCCGGTTCACCCGGGCTTACGTGACCACGTCGATCTGTATGGTCAGCCGGGCATCGATATTGACCGGACAGTATATGTCCCGCCACCATATCACGCAATTTGGCATTGAGCTGGAGCCGGAGGCTTTCGCCCAGACCTATAGCGGCGTGTTGCGTGAGGCCGGATACTGGACCGGTTTCATTGGCAAGTATGGCATTGGCCAGGTACGTGACGATGATTTTGATTTTGTGCGTTCGTATTCCGGCCGGCACTGGCTTGAAAACGGTGAGGGCAACCCGATTCATATTACGGAGCAAAACGCCCTCGACGCGTTGGATTTTGTCCGAGAGCGGCCCGGGGACAAACCCTTTCTGCTCAGCGTATCTTTTTTTGCGCCCCACGCCGAAGACTCCGCCCCGCAACAGTATCTTCCCCAGGACTGGAGTGCCGGACATTACCAGGACGTAACCGTGCCGGGTTCAACGCTGATGGATGAGCAATACTTTGAGGCGCTGCCGGAATTTATCAGGCAGGAATCCAATGAGGGGCGCATCCGCTACCACTGGCGCTTTGACACGCCTGAGCGGTACCAGGAGTACATGATCAACTATTTCCGGCTCATAACCGAGGTGGATGAGGCTGTCGGCCGGTTGGTGGATGAGCTCAGGCAGCAGGGCATTTATGACAATACGCTCATCGTGTTTATCGGGGACAACGGATATTTTCAGGCCGACCGGGGCCTGGCCGACAAATGGTATCCGTATGAAGAATCGATCCGGGTGCCGCTGATCGTACATGACCCTCGCTTGCCGGCAGCAGAAAGGGGGATCACGAGGGATGAAATGGTGCTCAATATTGATCTGGCTCCCATGATAGTGGCTGCCGCCGGCTTGGAAGTGCCCGGGGGGATGCAGGGCCGCGATCCGGCTCCCTTATACCTTTCCGGTGCCGCCCATGGCTGGCGGGATGAGTTTTTTTATGAACACCCCACGATAACCGATAAAAATCGCATCCCTTCCTCCCAGGCCGTTGTACGACGGGATCTAAAATATGTCCATTGGCCCGAGTGGGATTACCAGCAGCTTTTCGACCTGCGCCGGGATCCGGGCGAAAGGCAGAACCTGATCGGTGAGCCTGATTACCGGCAGCAGCAGCAGCGTATGGAGGAAAAATTCAGGCAATGGCGCCAGCGGGTTCGATAGCGGGCTAATTTAAAAAATATAATAATTTATATGAAAATCTTTTTAAGACTTTATGTTTTGATCGTACTGATGGTCCTCCTAGCCTATAACGGCCTTCATGCCCAGCAAAAGGCCTGGCCGGCCGTCGAAGATCTTCCGGCCTTGCAACGGTTTCCTGACCCGTTGACCATGTTCGATGGCACACCGGTCACTTCGGTTGAACAATGGAGAAGGGACCGTCGCCCCGAACTTATATCCCTTTTTCAGTATTATATGTATGGAGAGGCGCCTCCGCCCCCTGATAATTTCCGCTATACCGTCGTTGATGTCGATCCCGGTGCCCTGAATGGCCGGGCAACCCGCAAGCTCATAACGCTGCATTTTGGACCGGAGGGTACACCCTCCGTTTCACTTTTAGTGTTGACTCCCAATGATGGTGAAGAGCCGGCGCCGGTTTTATTAGGCTACAATGCCGCCGGCAACCATTCTCTAATGGATGATCCGGCTATACCGCTTACCCCGGCATGGATCAATAACAGCTATTACAGGGATACAGATGACAATAAGGCACATGAGTACCAGCGCGGACTGCGCAAGGGAAACTGGCCGCTCAAAATGCTGATAGACCGGGGATATGGTGTGGCCACCATGTATGCCGGAGAAATCAGTCCGGACTATGATGGAGGATGGAAGGAAGGTGTTCATAAAAGCTACATGAAAGTCGGGCAGCATCGTCCGGAATCACATGAATGGGCCGTATTAGCCGCCTGGGCCTGGGGGCTGCAGCGAGGGGTAGACTATCTGGTACAGGATGAAGAGGTGAATCAGGAGGCAATTGCCGTTATTGGCCACTCCCGCCGGGGTAAAGCCGCACTGCTTGCCGGTGCCCTGGATGAACGCATCGCTATGGTCATACCTCATCAGGCCGGCACAGGAGGAACAGCGCCCAGCCGTTCATATATAGGGGAAAGTGTCAAAATGATAAACCGGAATTTTCCACACTGGTTTAATGGAAATTTTAAAGAATTCAACAATCTTGTCGAACGTCTTCCTTTTGATCAGCATGATCTGTTCTCCCTTATCGCCCCGCGGCCCCTGCTGCTTACCAATGCGACAGAAGATATCCACGCTGATCCACAGGGCCAGTTTGATATGCTCAAATTAACTGCGCCGGTGTATGAATTGTTGGGTGTGGAAGGGGTGGGAACAACGATATTTCCCGAAGAAAATGTACTCCTCGATTCCCGGCTGGGTTATTTTATCCGTCCGGGGAACCATTCCATGACCGATACCGACTGGGAAGCCTGGCTCGATTTCTGTGACAGGCATTTTACAGAATAAAACCGGAATTAAAGCCTGGCCTGGAGGGTGCGGTCCATGGCCTGCATTAAGTCGTCTTTGAGAAACGGTTTGGGTAAAAATCCATTCATTCCGGCCTGCAGGCAATCATCCTTGATCTGGGGGCTCACATGAGCCGTGACGGCGAGAATCGTTGTATACGCATTTTTTTGATGGCTGCGGATGTGACGGGTCGTTTCTATGCCGTTTATGCCGGTCCCCAGGTCGATATCCATTAGAATTATATCGAAATCCTGTACGGTGAGCAGGGCCAGGGCATGCTCACCGTGTTCGGCCGATTCATATATGAAATCCTGCTTTTTCAGGTAGCTGCGTACGATAAAGCAGTATTCATCATTATCCTCGACCTGCAGCACACGGCAGGGCGCTTTGGCTTGAAGGCCCCAGGGATTGTTGGGCGACACACCGGACTGCCGGTCCTGGCCAATACGCTGAATATAATGGCGGTTCGCCTGCTCTGCGTCGGGGTGTTGTGGAGCGGCGGCGTAGGTTACGCTCACGGCCTTGGATAATTTTGTAATATACATTATGTCGAATTGGGTTGACGGTCTGTTATCCGTAATACAAAGATTAGCCGTCTAGACCCCTACTTTCTCGCCAATAAAGTACCGGTTACTTTGTAAAAAGCCTGATGGGTTATTTAGCATTAATTGCACTATATGAACTTGCTACATATGGTTAGAGAGTAAGTTAAGACTTATCTTGCCTCAGCAGACATAATAGATGTACCTCCCGATAACCGGAGACATTACGTTGCCTGGAGCGATGCTACAAAAGATGATATTTCTCAAGCGACTTCCCCTTGTTTCGATCGAGCCAAGGCTGGGGTCGTTGAAAGATATTTAGAAAGATACGACGCTAAACTAATATTCCAGTATAGGCTCGTAATCTTTTTTATCATTACTGCAAACAGGGCATTTATACGTATCCGGTAATTCGCTAAAGGGTGTTCCGGCTTTAATGTCAGCCTCAGGATCACCAAACTTCTTATCGTAAACAGTCATGCAACGTGTACATTGATAACTTGAAATATCATGAATATCACCGTTATTGACCAATGCCATCTTATTTGTATGTCCTTTTTCGTCAAGCTGTCTGAAATATATTTTGCTCAACTCAATCAGAAAGGCCGGCAGTTTTTCTTTTTTTAATTTTTTGGCATAGATAAAATATTCGGTGTTGTTCGGGTTGAAGTGTCGGGCGTACAGGATATTGTACAAGTTCTCTCCGTTTGAATCATAATCACCCTGTTTTTCAATAACTACAGATGTGAACAGCAGCATTTTAGGGTCATTCTTTATGGTCAGCGTCAAACCGTGAGTACTGATATCCTGCTGATCTAATTCCCTCACCAGGTACTGTTTCAGTTCTAAAGCCTCCTTATCAAAGGCAGGAAGATGCCAGTTCAGTTCCAGTGAGGAATGTCTCAGGTTGATTCCGAACCTTCCCATCAGCTTTTCCCAATAGATTCTGTCTTGAGAGCGTATTCCTTTGACCACAAAAGACTTCCAGGGTGTTATGCTAATCTTGCCCACGTTGGTTTTTTGGCAAAGCCTGCATGCCGCATTTAAAAATGCAATATCAAATCGGTTGTTCCGCCAATACAGCCCAAGCCAGTAAAGATTGTTCAGCATAGCGTTTAACCCTTCGTAATAAGGAAATAAAGCGGTGGGCAGCTTTAAGCTTTCTGTTATCGTTTTAGCCTTAATCCTTGATCTTTCCTGTATTGAGGTGAGTAGCTTATCAGCATCAATCTTAGGCTGTATTCTGAATACTTCCTCAACTTGTTTTGCTACCCAAGCTATATCATTTCCATGGATTAACTCAGGCCAGCAGACAAGCTGTTCTGATTCGTCTTTTTTTCGGACGTACAGGTACCAGTAGTTTTCTTCGCGTGACGCGATGAAGTTGAGATGACCGGTAAACAGAGGTACCAGACTTTGGATCGGATCCACTATATTGACCTTAAGCATTGGTTGGTAATCAATGCTGTCCAATATATAATGATACACATCTTCTTTGAGCCACCAGGTTGTTTCCATCATGTTCACCCCTACATAGGAACTGGCGATATTATGCATCTTTACCGGATCCTGCAGCTTACTTGATGAGGTTATATCAAATTCAAGGTCGGTATTTTTTAATACAGCCTTTACAACCTTCTGTTCAGGTTCAGCAGCCGGAAATAATATATCCTGGCGTGAACCAAACATAATATAATTATTACCAGCTTTTTTAGAAGCCTCCATGATCTTAAGAAGATCGGCAGGAGAAACCAATCCACCCTTTACAAAGACACGTATCAATGGTAAAACTTCCATTATTCGCTCACTATAAGTTTTTCTTTGAGAATATGCTGCACTTCGGGCTTACAGCTTCCGCATCCAAGTCCGGCACCTGACTCTTTACACAAAGAGGCAAAATCATCACACCCGCTTTCGATGATTTTCTCAATATTTCCTTTTCCTACATGATTGCAGGAACATACCAATTTTCCAGATACCGGCTCTTTGACTTTACCAGAGCGCAACAACTGTTTACGAAGCTCCGAAAGTTCCATCTTTGATTCGATCAAGTCCCTGAATTCAGGAAACTCTGCTTTATCGCCCATTAATATGGCGCCGACAAGCCGGTCATTTTTGATAATGCATTTCTTATAATACTGCTGAGCTTTGTCAATAAAAAGAATCTCTTCATATCCTTTTTCACCTGAAGGTATGGCAGGCATTCCTATTGAACAAAGGTCCAGATCGGAAAATTTCAGGATATTCATACTCACCGACCCTTCATAAATGGCCAGAGGATCACCAGCAACACTTTTGGCTACAACATCGGCTTGTTGCTCGGCGGCCGCCGTAATTCCATTTAGCTTATCACGATGCTCGGCAATTTCACCCATTGCATAAATATACGGATCGGAGGTCTGCAGGTAATCGTTGACCTGAACGCCGCGGCCGCATTCTACACCGGCCTCATTTAATATTTCAATATTCGGACGAGTACCGATAGCAAATATTACGGCATCGCATTCCAGCACTTTACCGCTCTTTAGTGTTGCAAGAATGCCTTCATCAGCAACATTTTTAGTATTGATATGTTGTACCTGATCGTTTACATATACCATAATACCTTTCTCTTCTACAAACTCCATAAGAAGTTCAGCAGAGAGCGTATCCAGTTGCCTTTCCATCAGCCGGGAACCCAACTGCACGATGCTGATGGATATATCAATTTCAGTCAGCGCTGCGGCTAATTCAAGTCCGAGTAATCCGCCGCCTATAATCAAAACGTGACCGTCTTTTTTGATTCGTGACTTCAGGGCATCGGCATCATGCCGGTTCCGCATTGTGAAGATACCGGGTTGATCTATAGGGGCGTCAGGCGGCAGAAAAGCCCTGCTGCCGGTTCCCACGATCAATTTATCGTAGTTATGAACAACGCCGGACTCATCAGTTACGGTTTTGTTTTCCTTGTCAATTTTTAGAATTGCATTAGAAGCGTCCAGCTTAATATTCAGCTTGTCAATTTCGTTTTGCTTGAACTTAAGTAAAGATTCCCATTCAAGGCTTTCATTTACGTATTCCGGAAGAAGTACCCGGTTATAAAAAGGATGTTCTTCGTTGGAAAAAACATGAATATCATCTTCTTTGTTAATTTCCCTGTAGGTAGTGATAAACCGGTAGGAAGCCGCTCCGGCCCCGACAATAATGATCTTTTCTTTTTTTTTAGTTATCGGAGCTACCTGAACAGCACTGTATTTAAAATCCGGTTCTTTGGATATCGGATCAATAAGGTTCTGAGTAAGGTTATTAGCTCTTGCAGTTGCCTTACCCTGTATTTTCCCCCAATGCATGGGTAAAAAAACAACCCCTTTTGTTATCTCCTCTGTAATGCGTGCATGAACACGAACTTCACCTCGCTGGTTCTGTATTTGCACCGTATCACCATTTTTTATATATCTAATTTCAGCATCATCGGGATGTATTTCCAAAAAAGGTGTTGGTGAATGCTGCATGAGTTTGTTCACCTTGCCTGTTTTGGTCATCGTATGCCATTGATCCCGAATTCGGCCGGTGGTCAGGATAAGAGGGTATTCCGAAGAAGTGATTTCCGATGTATTGGCGGGAGAATCCAGGCTGTATAGCTTAGCCTTTTTATTGTCTGTGTAAAAGGCATTATCGGTAAACAAACGTTGTGTACCTTCAGGATTGTTTTTATTCCATGGCCATTGTACGGTATTGGATTTACGAATAGCATCATAGCTCAAGCCTGAGATATCAATGTTCGTTCCCGATGTTAACTGTGCATGCTCACTAAAGACTTCTTCTGTAGTATTATAGTCAAAGCCTTTAAAACCCATAGAGTTAGCAAAACGTATCAAAATTTCACTGTCAGGCAAGGCTTCGCCCGGAGGATCAACAACTTTGGACAAATAACTTATGCGGCGTTCGGAGTTGGTCATGGTCCCTTCTTTTTCAAGATGACCGGCTGCAGGTAATATCAAGTCTGCATGACGCAGGGTGTCGGAGCGTTTGGAAATATCCTGAACAACAACAAAACGGGCTTTTTCCAAAGCCTTTTCAGCCTTATTCGTATCCGGAAGACTCACCAGAGGATTGGTGCAGATGATCCAGACCGCTTTAAGTTTTCCTTCTTCGAGGGCGTCAAACATCTCTGTAGCCGTGTAGCCTGGCTTATCATTGATACCGGATGATCCCCAGAAATCGGCTACTTCTTTTCTGTGAGACGCATTGGAAAGATCACGGTGAGCTGCCAAAAGGCTGGCCATGCCTCCTACTTCTCGTCCGCCCATAGCATTCGGTTGACCCGTGAGCGAAAAGGGTCCGCTACCCGGTTTACCGATTTTGCCGGTGATCAGGTTCAGGCTCATCAGTGCCATATTTTTGTTAACACCAATGACGCTTTGGTTAAGACCCATAGCCCACATGGTGATGAATCCTTTGGCATTGCCTATATAAGAAGCAGCCTGATGTATTTGGGAAACTTCAAGGCAACACTTTTCAGCAGCTTCCTCAACGGTTACTTTTAAAACCGATTCTTTGAACTTCTCAAACCCGTCAACATGCTTTTGGATATATTCCTGATCAATAGCATCCTCTTCTATCAAAACCCGTGCGACGGCGTTAAAGAGATAAACATCTGTTCCGGGTTTAAGCGGCAAATGCAAGTCAGCCAGGGCGCAGCTTTGTGTCTTTCTGGGATCCGCTACGATAAGCTTTACTTCAGGATTTTTTGCCTTATGTTCTTCAATCCGCCGAAAAAGAATAGGATGACACCACGCCGGATTAGCACCGGCAATAAAGAAACAATCTGCCAATTCTATATCATCATAGCAAATCGGTACCGAATCTTCACCCAGCATTTTGGTGTATCCGGCTACGGCTGAACTCATACACAGCCGGCTGTTTGTGTCAATATTGTTGGTACCTAAAAAACCCTTTACCAGTTTATTAGCCAGATAATATTCCTCAGTCAGGCATTGTCCGGAGATATAAAATCCGACGCTGTCAGGACCGTGCTTTTCAATGATGGACTGAAATACCGCAGAGGCTCGTGCCATGGCCGTATCCCAGCTTACTTTTTGGCGGGGGTGAGCCTTGCTCCACCTCATCTCGGGATGCAGCAAACGATCGCTCTGATCCTGTACCACATAATTTAGATTCATGCCTTTGGAACAAAGCATACCTTTGTTAACTGGGTGATGCGGATCACCCTCTACCTGAATATTACCTTTTCTATCTTTTTTTGCTGTAATCCCACATCCTACCCCGCAATAAGAGCAGGTTGATTTATAAAATGCTTTTCTAGTGGCCTGCATATTAACTTTTTAGGGGTAATTGAAATAAAAAGAATGTTTATGAACTTAAGCCATCTCAGGCATGGCTATCCTTGATTTTTCTTCTTCCTGCTCCCGGAATTTTTGATCGTCATCTTCTTGTTTAAATTCGGCTTTTGTGAATTTCACCAGTAAAGCGGAAAAGGATATTATCGTCACCATAACACCCAGGTATAAAAGAGCATCCTGATAGTCCATATTTCTAAATAAAAATCCGGCCGCTACCGCACCCATATTTCCGCCTGCTCCAACAATTCCCGACACTGGCCCCAGAGCTTTGCGGTTGATAAAGGGTACCACGCAATAGGTTGCACCTTCTGCCATTTGAACAAATAAACTGAATAAGACCAATGTGGCAATAGCAAGCGGGAGCCAGCTCATCTGTGAGAAAAGCATCAAAGTCAATCCTTCTATAAACAATACAGTTGCCAAAAAATAAACTCTTCCATTGAGTCCGAATTTAACACCGCATTTATCTCCTAATATTCCACCCAAAGGCCGGGCGAAGATATTCATTAAACCAAAGGAGGCTGCTATGAGACCCGCTGTTGTTAGGTTCATGCCAAAATAGTCGATAAAATACAGTGCCGCGATGTTATTTATCGTGAGTTCGACACCAAAACAGGCGCCATAGATCAGCGTTAATGCCAAAACCCGACGATCCTTAAGGGCAGACATAAATGATTTACTGCTGTCATCACTTCTTTTTTGGAATCGAGGATCCAGTTTCTTTAACTCGGAAAGGTTGCCTTCCGGATAATCCTGGGTAAACTTGTAATAAAGAACCCCGATGATTATCATAGCGGCGCCGGGTACCACCATGGCTACCCTCCACGAGAGCGTCTCTGTCAATCCTACTGCTAAAAACAAACCAAAAATCAAGGGCATGAGGATTTGAGTAACCCCTCCCCCTAAGTTACCCCAACCGGCTGTTGTAGCATTGGCTGTACCTACTATATTAGAGCTGAACATGACGGAGGTATGGTATTGAGTAATGACAAAGGCAGCGCCAATAGCTCCTATTCCAAGCCTGGAAAGAAGGAATGCTTCATAGGAATCAGCAAAACCAATTAACATGACAGGAAATGCTCCGAAAATTAATAAACCCGTATAGGTTATCCGGGGGCCATACTTGTCACACAGCCAGCCGCACAGTAAACGGGCCAGAATAGTTATGGCTACGGATGCAATTATGGTATTTCCTATTTGCTCCTGGGTGAGCTGCAGGTCTTCTCTGACGATAGCCATTAAAGGTGCAATACCAAACCAGCCAATAAAACATAGAAAAAAGGAGAACCATGAAAGATGAAAGGCACGCATTTGTGGTGTGCCAAGGCTAAACAGATTAATTTTTGTCGCCTTACCTGTAGGGGTCGGATTCACTATGACGTCTCCTTGTGTTGATTAATAAATATTATTCGACCTGTGGGGATAAGCGTAATCTTTAAATAATAGCTCGGATGCCGGATTCTGGAGGTTATTGCTCGTTTACACCTACATAAACAAAACCCTGTTCAACCTTGACAGGAAAGGTTGCAATGGCATCCTCCTCACCGTTAAAGCATTCCCCAGTTTCCAGGGAAAAGGCACGCTTATGGTAGGGGCAAGCCACCTTAGGCAAATCCGTTTGGGAACCCAGCAAGCCTCTGCTTAAAGCCATCTCCATTTTATGCGGACAGAGGTTCTGGCTCGCGTACCACTCACCTCTGCTGCTGAAATTGAAAACAGCGATTTGCAGGTCATTATATTTTATACAAACTCCTCCATTTTTCGGAAACTTTTCTACCGGTGCTGCCTTAATCCATTTTGTTGGTTCTTCGCCCTGCTTTACGGTAATTTTTTGGAAGGATTCTATAATTGTCATTGAGGTTTTAAACTTATTTTATTTTTCCCATGGGATAGGCATTTTTTGCTCTCTCATGCCTATAAATTCGATGCTTGGGTCAGATTCTTCGGTATTGACAAATGGCTTAAATCGTTCCTGTAGCTCAGGGTTATTTACTACGGCTTTCCATTCACATTCGTAACCATTTACCAGTGCCTGCATATCTTTTTCCAGTTCTTCACAAATACCGAGAGAGTCATTGATGACTACTTCACGAAGATATTCCAAACCACCTTCAAGGTTATTAAGCCACTTCGCGGTTCGCATAAGCGGTTCAGCCGTTTTTATGTAAAACATCAGAAAACGGTCAATAAGCTTGATACAAGTTCTGTTATCCAGGTCGGTAGCAAGAAGCTTAGCGTGTTGCGGATTGGCTCCTCCGTTACCACCCACATAAAGGTTCCAGCCTTTCTCGGTGGCGATGAGTCCAAAATCTTTTCCCTGTGCTTCGGCACATTCACGCGTACAGCCCGATACCGCGCTTTTAATTTTATGCGGCGATCGCATACCTTTATACCGGTTCTCGATTTCTATGGCAAAGCTGACCGCATCCTGCACACCATACCGACACCAGGAAGTACCTACACAGCTTTTTACGGTACGCAGAGCTTTACCATAGGCATGACCACTTTCAAAACCTGCTTCTACCAACGCTTTCCATATATCAGGCAGTTGATCCACCCGGGCACCGAACATATCAATACGCTGACCGCCCGTTATTTTAGTATACAGGTTGTACTTGTTGGCTACCTCACCAATGACAATCAGTTTTTCCGGTGTAATTTCACCGCCCGGCACTCTCGGCACAACCGAGTAGGTGCCGCCTCTCTGTATGTTGGCCATGAAACGATCGTTCGTATCCTGAATGGTATCCTGAGAAGGGGCTATTTCAGCGTAAATGCTGGCCATTATGGATGCAACAGCCGGCTTGCATGTTTCACAGCCATCACCGTGTCCATATTCGGCCAGAAGGTAGTAATAAGATTTTATGGTTTTAACCTTGATAATATCATAAAGCTCCTGACGGGTATATTCAAAATGTTCGCATAACGTATTTTTGACCGTCTTTCCCATACTTTTCAGTGTGTGGTTTAGCAGATCGGTAACCAGGGGTGTACATCCGCCACATCCGGTACAGGCTTTAGTCTCGGATTTTATCTGTCCAATTTCGGTAAGGTCTTTGTCACAAATAATCTGCTCGATGGAACCTTTGGATATGTTTTCACAAGAACAAATTTGTGCTTCAGCCGGCAGGTTTTCTATACCCGGACCGCCTGCTGTTCCATCACCCCGGGCACCAAGAATTAGATCTTCGGGATGTTCCGGACAGGTCATACGATTTAAAAACATTTGATGAAGCATACTGTAATCATCAGCGTCTCCAACTAAAATGCCGCCGGTTAAATATTTTCCATCGGCTGTTACATTAATTCTCTTATATATACCCTGCAGGGGATCTTTAAAAGTTATTGGTACGTCATCTTCTGCACCAAAAGGATCACCAAAACTTGCTACATCCACACCGATCAGTTTTAACTTGGTTGACATATCATAGCCCTTAAAAGAAGAGCTTTCCTCTTCGGCAATTTGTGCAGCTGTGATTTCAGCCATTTTATAACCCGGAGCCACCAGTCCGTAAATCATGCTTCTGTGTAAGGCGGTTTCTCCAATAGCGTAAATATTTGGGTCATTGGTTTTCATGTAATCATTCACCATAATACCGCCACGCTCACCTACCTTAAGGTCACATGTCCTGGCAAGTTCATCTCTCGGACGAATACCGGCAGAAATAATTAGCATATCGACATCCAGGGTAGAATCATCAGTAAAATCAAGACCCGTGATCTTGCCATCGCCTACTATTTCGCGAGTCTGCATGCCAGTAAGCAGCGTCAGATCCAGTTTTTCCAGCATGGACTGCAAGATGAGGGAACCGTCATTATCGATTTGACGAGGCATAAGACGAGGTGCGAACTCTATAACACTGGCTTTTACTTCCATATCGATCAAGGCTTTTGCTGCTTCAAGGCCAAGTAAACCGCCACCAAGGACAGCCCCGGTATTAGCTTTTTTGCCGTACTGCTTTATAGCTTCCAGATCTTCTATAGTTCGATATACAAAAACACCATCTTTTTCTACACCCTTTATTGGAGGAACAAAGGCGCTTGATCCGGTAGCTAAAACCAATTCATCATAATATTCTTTTTTGCCGGTATAGGTAAAGATTGACTTTTTCTCACGGTCTATTCGAACAACCAATTCAGAAGTTTTTAACTCTATATTATTTTCTGTATACCAGCTACGAGGAGCCATCAACAAATCGTCGGTAGTTTTACCGCTAAAAAATGAGCTCAGATTTACTCTGTCATATGCCGGCCTGGGTTCTTCTCCGTACACCGTAAGTTGTATTTTATCGGATGAGGCCTTCTTGCGAAGTTTTTCGCAAAACTTATAACCTACCATTCCATTTCCAATCACTATTACTTTTTTTAAACCGCCCGATTTAGATTTAGCAGAACCCATCATGTACTTAACTTTATAATATTAATTGCAATAAATACCGTAATAATTTATTAATTATTGGTCACATGTCAAAATTGTTTTGGTTAAAACTATATGGGCCTTCATTTATTAATTGTTCAGATGCGGGAAAAGCGCTTTTCGAAGAGATGGTTTTTTACAGGATTAATTATAAAAGCTTAGCTTATGGTGACACCCGTTTTTGTTACTATGGTAAAAAGGGATTTATTTTATCATTGTTTACCCTAT
>JBBDRB010000011.1:0-1833 GCA_040905685.1 Balneolales bacterium
TACCAATCACGATCCGGTACCTGCCTTGGTTAAAATCGTCCTGCACATCCTTTTTAAGGGCTTCTTTGTCGTCGGTGCTGCTAACCGCATAATCAGAGCCGTCTTTGTTTGTGCCAATAATGGAGCCGTTGATAATGGCAATTTGCCCGGATGGAATTCCGGCTTTGACCAGCTCGGTTTTGATGAGCTGATGGAAACTGCCACCTTGTGAATTGTGAAGGCTGATCCAGTCGCAAAAGATGATCTGATTTCGGATGGCAGACCTTTCGGGATTTGATCGGCTTGCCTGGATGTGCTCCCACTGAGTATTGAGGGTCTTCGCGCGCTCGCTGGCCTCTTTTTCGCTGCCAAAGATGCCTTCTTGCCAGGTGTGTTCTGGTTTCTTATCCTTTAAAATGTGAAGGGGTTCATATCGTTCGTTTTTGCTGTCCCATACCACCCAATAGCCGTCTTTTTCTTTCACCACGCCCCTGCTGGTGATCACCTCAATATGAGACGGATTGGACCTCATGTGCGGTGGCGAAATCGCAGTACGATCTCTGCCGGGCCTGTCAAAGAAACCGCCATACATGTCGGCCACCGCATACGACGGTGCCGGATTGGATCGCGCGGTGTACGAAGAGGCCACAGACTCCACCAGCGCGCCCAGCTTCAGGTAGCTGCGGTCAATGCCTTCAAAGTCCTTGTCATAGACCCGGAGGTCGGTCGCAATCTTACTACCATCACCTGTGATGACCAGGAAATTGTCCCTGGTTTCACACTGACGGTCTTTCATGCAGGCCAGCACGTCATTGGCACGCAGAATAATATCATCAAACAGCAGCTTGTGCAGCTCACTTGGCTCGATAATCACGTTGCGCGTGTTGGCCGCCGGCCGTTTGAATGTAGGGGCAAGCACTTTTGGTTTTCCGTCTTTACCTTTTATCGGTTTTCCGTGGGTGTCCGTAATGTAATCGGGATGATCTTTGTAGAACCCGATGAGCTGATCATAGCTTTTAATATCCATCACCTCATCGATGATCTTCCGCATTTCAGGCAGGTTATAGTACCCGGCCACCACGCGTTCGGATCGATACTCGCCATTGGTCTTTTTGACGATTTTCTCTTCCTCACGGACAAACAGATTAATGAAGTTGTCCAGGTTCTCGATTTCGTATTCTTTGAGAAGATCAGGGGCGCACAGATTGAGCATGTGCCAAACTTCCACCGGAGAGTTCACAACCGGGGTCGCGGTGAGAACAAATACGTTCTTGTAGCCAATTTTGCTGAAGAGCCATCGGGTTTTCTGCAAGGCATCTTCGGCGCGCTGCGATGGCTTATTGGCAGAAATGCCAAGCTTGGCCGCTTTTGCTGATCCCAGTGCATTTTTATAAAAGTGAGCTTCATCAAAGAACAGGCAGTCCACGCCCAGCTCGTCAAAAAAGATATCCGTTTCCAGGCGTTTGGACTGCGCTACATTTCGAAGCTTGGTTTCCCACTCCTCCATTTGCTTCTCCAGGCGTTTCATCATCGAGGTTTTGGCCGTTTTGGAGATCGCCTGGTCTTCGTCAAGCAGATCCTCAAAGTTCTCCAGCATGGTATTGAAGTACTCTATTCGCTCCTGGTAAATCCGGCTCTGCTCAGCAGGTGAAAGAGGTAGAGATTTGAAGGCATGATCAGCAATGAAGATCGCATCCCAGTTATAGAGCTGGGCCATGGTCAACTCTTTGTGTTTGCTGGCGGCCGTCATTTTCATGTTCAGGATCTTGGCGTCCGGAAACAGCATGGAGTATTCCTCCACCCATTTCTCCTGAACTTTACCAGGCACCACAAACATGGGCTTTCGCGCCGCTC
>JBBDRB010000012.1:0-1832 GCA_040905685.1 Balneolales bacterium
GAGGGTCAGCCACTACGCGAATTTCTTCTATAATCCGGCCCTGGGCCAGGACATTTACCTGAAACACGGCAATAAAAGCCATGACAGTTATACGAAAAATAATACCGTTCATCTCTCTCTCCTGAATCAATAAAATGCAACGCAGAGACTTCTGCGTACTACTGGTTTTAAAGTCTGGTATCAGGAGGAATAGGGTGGGGCGCGGGGGGTTGCTGTTCCGTGGAATTTCTGCGGGATGACGACAGTGGCTTGAATCAGGTTTACGGGTTCCGGGAGCCTGTTGAAGTCTGTTATAAAGCCGGAGGGTGGACAAGCACTATCAAATATCGGAGAGTTAAGACAGACCAGACAAACATTATCACCAGAATCTATTTCATGCAGTGCCTCATGGGCAACAAGCGCCGTTTGCCCGATGATTAACAGGCCTAGCAGTAATCCGCTTGAGATGAACTGACGATAATTTTTCACGGAAGTTGTAATGATGTTCCTAGCTCTAATGTTATACAGTAACATTATAGGCCAGTTTAGAATCCATGCAAATATTTTATGTATCAAACATATCCGGTGTTATACCTGAGGCAGGCTCATGCGTTTTCTGATCTACGGCTTTAAGCCCTATGCCGGGTATAAGTCCAATGTATCCAGCGAAGTGATGACGTCCGGCATCATCCGCCATGAACCGGTCATGCATATCTTTGATGTATGTTTTGATTACAGGATGTTCGCGACAGTGCTGCAACAGGTAGAACCTGACGTCATTCTGGGATTGGGACAGCATCCCCGTGCCAGAAAATTACGGCTTGAACGAAAGGCCAGGAATCTGATGAAGGTCCCGGGAAGAGAGATAACGCCGGTTAGTATCGATGGGCCGCCAACTATCTATACGAATCTGGATTTGCCACAGACCACGTTGACAACCAGGTCATATGATGCGGGCAGCTATGTCTGCAACTACTCCATGTATCTGGCTGGAGAGTATTGTCGTGGTTCCTCGAAACGATTCGGGTTTATACATATCCCCAAGGGGTATGAGTGTTCGCTTGCAGGTGAATATATAAATCATGCTATAGCAGAAATACTATCCGAATAAGCCTTTGATACTATGTATTTATAATACTTATAGTGTAAGTGAATAGTTACTTTGGTTTTTTCTGGTTACGGCTTTTCCGGGCAGGTTTGTCCGTGACGTTTCTGTTTCTGACCGGCTTTGCCGCATGACCGGTCGTATTAAACTTGCTGATGTTCAGACGCTGACCGGACAGCTTCACATTTTTTAAATCTTTAAAAACATCCTTCGGCATGCCTTCCGGTAGATCGACCGTACTGTATTGTTCATGGATGCTGATCTGGTCGATATTTTTGCTGGTCAGACCGGCTTCAGCTGTGATCGCTCCCACAATATTACCCGGGGTGATCCCGTGCCGGGTTCCGACTTCAAGACGGAATCTTTCCATGCCGCGTTTGGGACGTGAAACGTTGGTTCCGGGCCGGGAAATATCGGCTGGTTTATCGTAACCTGATGTCGATTTTCTCCGCGTTTCCGGTTTATCTGTAAAGGATTTACCCTTGTCCCTGCGCTGGTGATGGCTATCCGTCGGGTGCTGCTGTCTCTTCTTCTCCCTGGCAGGCTGCGATTTTGGTTCATTTAACAGGAGTGGTGTGTTTCCCTGGACCAGACTGGCCAGGGCAGCTGCGATCTCGAGTGCCGGGACATTATGTTCCTGCTGGTACTCCTCAATTAACTGATAAAAGAAACCGGATTGCTCTTTTGCCAGGGTATCGGTGATACGCTGGGTAAACTGGCCTATCCGTTTATTGTTCAGCATTTCCGT
>JBBDRB010000013.1:0-11095 GCA_040905685.1 Balneolales bacterium
TTCAAAAGGCTTAAGCAAAGCTTTCCGCTCAAGTACTTCTTGGAGACCATCAAAATGCCATAGAAATTCAAATCTGGGTCAGCTTAATCGCACAGCTGCTGATGCTGGTTGTCCAGCGCAAAGCCAGGCGGCGCTGGGCTTTCTCCAATATGGTCAGTGTGATCCGCTATCACCTGATGAGCTATCTCGACGTGTTTGAGTTCCTCAAAGATCCCGATCAAAGCTGGCAGCACCTGACCACCAAACCACCCGATCAATTGACCCTTTTCTCCCATTGACCGGTTCTTTGTCCATTCTAACCTATGATCAGCTTTAAATGATGTTTAGAATTGCTTTTTTCTTAAACTAATTTTTAACCGGACACCAATGATCTTTAATATAAAGATTTGTTCTAAAGTTCCGTTTAATCATAGATCTCGGCAACGACAACACCCTCACTAAAATGATGTGCCAATTTATTGTTCACGTTGGCTAAGGCGCTGCTGCTATAATTGACCGATACGCTGCCTGAAAAAGTGGCGTCCCCATCATCTTCATCGGGTATTTCCAGTTCCGATTCACCACCAAAAAGCATTGAACCGAATAGGGTGACATTCCCGCGAAGGTCAAGCTTTCCCTGAACAATTACCAATCCGTGAAACGTAAAGTCCCCTTTGGCAATGAAGGTTGACCCTTCGGGGATGATTAATATCCCGGCACCCGTTTCATCCTTTGCTTCACCCACGCCATCGAGCGTTACAATTTTTGGATCTTCCGGGGTACCTAAGGAATTTGCCAAAGACTCATCGTGCGTTTCGGCTACTTCGGCATATTTATCAATATGGTCCTGAAGATCTTCGTTGTCCAGATCCTGCTGCTCATAACCATCCTCTTCGATTTTTTCTTTTTGTGTAGCATTTAGGTTATCCAATAAATTATCGTAGGCGACGGTATCGGCTGCGATGCCGGGTAAATCTTCTTTCGTTCCTGCTGTACCGTCAGGGTTTGTATCCTGACCGTTAAATTCAAAAGCATTACCATTTATATTGAGCTTGGTTCCATCCGTATAGAATCCTGTTGCACCAGGGATTTCCGGATAAATGTTATCCATTTCAAGAATGGCATGAGCATTTCCGAATCGGTCTTCCAGTTCGCACAACGCTCTCACCCGGACCTGATGCGTTTCTAGTTCTTCGGGATGGGTTTGACTATCATCTATAAACACATCGCTTGTATTGTCGTCGATAGTAATGGTCCAGGGTTGCGGTTGTGGCCGCCATCCAAAATCTTCGTGTATTTCCCTTATCCCAAATTCCATTGCGCTCATGGCTAAATTCCTGGCCTGAGATTCATTAGCGTAGTCTACACTGGCTTGAATCTGGTTTACCTGATCTCTGTGAATATTAAACTGCATCATGCCAATTATTATGGCAAACCCTGTGCAAAGTAACATAGCTGCTCGTCCCATGCTAAACCTCCGTATTTCACGATCTTTTTGTATTAATCCTTTTGCCTTGCCAGTAAGACGAGTGAAGGCAAAATGCGTTACAAAAAAGGCCCTCACTTATAAAGCAAGGGCCTTAAATTAGGCTATGTATGATTATTACTTATTCAGCTTCGGGAGAAGAAGCCTCTAGCACAACCTCTTCTTCGAGGACCGTGTTTTCTCCCACCATTACGGAAACACCTTCGATGTTTTTAATCTCATAACCGTCTTCACTGGCTTCCACCGATACCGTATAGGTGCCTGCTTCAAGGCCGACCAGGCGAAATTCACCATCTGGGCCTGTAATGGTTGATGAGAGTGTATCTGTTCCACTGATGGCAAATACAGACGAAGCTACTTCAGAGACGGTACCGTCGATATTGCCGGTAACCGCTTCATTGGTTGCCCGGATTACCGGTTGCAGCAGATAATTTACGGGAGATGCATCATTGCCCGTCTTAACAACGGACCGGTCAGCATCAAAATCCAGAAGCAAAACATAAGTGATGTCCTCCTGAATTTCAGCATTGATCTGAAGCTTAATTCCCGTTTCTGATCCACTGGGAATAAACATATCATGTGATTCTCCGTCAATAACCACATTGTGATTATCGCTGCTTAATATCAACCTCATTTGCGGGTACGTTCCGGCTTCAAGAACAGCGTCGCCGATCACTTCATAAGCGCCGTTAATTAATTCCAGCAAATCATAAGATTGATTGGGTTCAGTAATGGTTTCCCATCCTGCATCGCTTTCGGTGCGATTAACCTGAACGCTTTCAACAAACACGTTTACTTCGTCGTAATCACCGGGTGCATCGTGAAGCCGAACTTCCATAGTTCCCATTTTTGGATCTGAAGATCCCAGATCTGTATCACAGCCTACGGTAAAGACGATAGCAGCTGTTGCAACCGCCGTAATAGATTTTTTGAGTATTGATCGTATCATTGGATTTTCTTCAATTGGTTTATGTGTATTTATGATGTTTTATAGTGATAAGACGAGCAGAAATCGGAAGGGTTACAGAAATATTAATTTTTTTTAACGATTGGACTGAAACTGTGGATCACCGGGAGCGTATGAGTATTTTGTCGAGCGGTAAGCCAGTTCGGCTACATAGAAAGGAAAAAATTACGGATAAAAAAGAAGGGAGGCTGCACGCGGCAAGCACCCACCCCTAACTGCCTTATGGGACGCCGTATCCGCCGGGACCGCCCTGACCGGGCCTGTCCCCTAAACCGGGAGTGCTGCTGCCAGGAGGTCCTCCGCCGATATTGCCGTTAAACAAATTTTGCAGAATCTGAGCGGCTAGGGTTCCCTGCACCATTTGACCGGCTATACCTTCGATCACGGCTGCGGCTGGAAGCTGGCTTCTGCGCTGGGCTGCGTTCATAGCCCCCGGCAGCTTTTGCATGTCCCCGGCCTCAAATCCGCTTTGAAGGGCTTTGGCAATGGCGGCTCCCGATGCTTCGGGCTGCCGGGCCGTGGAGGGAAGGTCAGGGAATATGTTCACGGCGGCCACGATGCCCGATGGCTTGGACCGCGAAAGCGTGATTTCCTGGCCAATAGCCTCAAACAGACCCTGAAGTGATTCGGGGCTCACGTTCCCGGCCATGGCTTTGGAACCGGCCTTCAACAGTTCGTTGCGGAACGCCTGATTACCCACCTGTTCGCCGGAGCGGCGCATCATCTGAGCCACATCGCTGCGGGCTACCCACGGGTCCACAATGGCCACGGTAGAGATAGTACTTCGCTGCAGGTTTTGCAGCACAGGCTGCAGACGCTCGGTAGGTATCCCTTTGGCTATGCCCTCCATAGCTTTCTGGAAGATCATCTCGCTGGGCAGGTTCTGCTCAGCCAGGGCTATGGCTGGACCGATGATCCCGGCCAATTGCTGATCGGTGATTCCGTTACCTGCGGTGCGACTTTGCAAATCAGCCAGCCGGGACTGTTCAATGCCTGCGTCGCGAGCCGACTGTATCAGCTCTGAAAACGACTGATCCTGAGCCATACTCAGCGCAGGCACCAAGACCATTAGCGTTATGGCCAGTAGCTTGCTGCCCTGCCATTTGTATGGTCTGTTCATTTTCTTGTTCATGATGTTTTCCTGTTTATACTACAATCTGTTGATCTTTATAATGAGACGACCGGCCGGCCAATTGGTTACCTGTCTTCAAAATTATTGTATAAAAACCAGTCCGTTGCTACCACCAAAGCCATCGGAGACGGTATAGGTGTCTTCGGAAAATCCGATCCATTTTTTTTCTGTTCCTTCTATGAGCAGAATCTTGTACTCGTAGGAGCCCGTGGGCAGCGATAGTTGTGCGGCATACCGGTTGGACGATTGCCTGCTAAGTGGTATGCCCGGATTTTCCCAATCATTAAAATCCCCGATCAGATAGAGTTGCCCGGCCCCCGAGTAGTTGACCTTCAGCATTACGCTCTGATTGCCGTTTTGATCCCATTGCGCTCGGGCCTTGCCCCGGCCCCCCAGCGACGGCTGAAACGTGTACCGAACACCCGTCGAGAGTTGATAATCACTTAGCGTTTGCTCGGACGCCGAAGAGTGCAGGCTCAGGTGATCCAGGTTCAGCGTCAGGGAAAACGAGGGGCTGACCCTCAGCCGCCCGGAAAGCCCGGCCCGCAGCAACCGATCGGTTTCATCAAGGGTAATGTATCCATCATCACCCCCGCCGATAGGACCGCCCGTTCCGCCGCTTCCAACTTCATGCATGAGCTGGTAGCTGTAGCTGTCAGCGTTCAGCCGCAAAGTCAACCGGAACGCATCGCTAATATGTTGATCGCTGTTGATCATAAAGCTCAGGTTATCAGTAGGGTCATCCATATTCCCGTATACCCCGGTACTTATCCTCCAGGTAAAGGTGGGCCAGGCTTCATATTCCACACCGTATAAGTCGAACCGGTCGTTTTGGGTAATTTCCGCCTCTTCCTGGTCCTGATAGTCGTTAGAATAATCCCTGAATGTGGAACCGGCCTTTAGCCGGATTTGAGAAAACAACGTGGGCGACCATGTCAGGGTGGGCTGTACCCAGACCATGCTTTGGTCAAAGCTGCTGGAGAAATAACGGCTCCCCGTCTCCACACCGGCTGACCAGGACGAGCCGATGCGCCGCCTGAGATTCATCAGGGCAAAGCCGCCTTTGAGCGTTTGCCTGCCGTCAAAAAAAGGTTCAAGTACCCCGCCGCCGGAAAAGTCTGCTGAATAGCGTTCGCTGTTCCGGGAAAGTTGACCCATTGGGGCTATCAGGCCGTATCCTGAACCGGTGCTACGGTCCCATTCCCCGTGAAAGGGATTTAAAATGGTATTGGTGGAATAGCCAACCCGCGAATCCACAGTAATTTGCCCCTGCCACTGCTGGGCATTACCGTCTAGGGGTAAAATAAGTAAACTGGCCATGCTAACCATCCATTTTATCATAAGAACAATACGGCGTTTTTATTCCCAAATCCATCGTCCTGGTACACTTCAGCAAGAGGGTCGGTCACCCACTGCTCACCATCTTTTACAAACATATACCGGTGCTCATCATGGGTTACCGCAACCAGGCCGGTCCAGACTCGTTTGCCTCCCACTTCTTCCTGAGTTAAAGAGATAGGGTCCCAGCCGCTAAAGTCACCTGCTACAGCCATGGATTCGGCCTCGTCATCGAAATAGACAAACCGGATCCACACCTGCTGATCCTGATCGGCAATTGTTTCTATGATGGGTCCCGGTGCGGCATCGCTTATAACCAGACTTTGGTCCCGGTCAAGCACCGATGAGAACGTCACGGTCAACAGCAGCAGCGCGGCCATAGCATAAACCGGCCGGATTTGTAGCGGCGCCGGGGCCATCAGCCGTCCGGCAAAGGCTTTGGCTCTATCCCAGGAACTAACGGCGGCTCGGACGGGCTGCCTGGCCTCAACGGCAGACATTACCCGGTCGTCGAATCCCTCAGGCACATTAAACGCACCGGGTTCAAAAGGCTCACTTACCGCCCGGTGCAGAGCATGATCAAAGCGCAGCATATCACGCAGGTCCGGGTTGTCGGCTATCATATGCAAAGCCGGCTTTTCCCGTTCGGCGCCGAGCTCCCCATCGAGAAACCGGTACAGCAAATCTTCGTGTTGTTTGTTGGTGTCAGCCATAACTGCCTTTTTTTTTATCCATAATGATCTTCAGCTCTTTTCTTGCCTGCGCCCTTACCTTCAGCGCCGCCCAGCAGCCCGGAGATGGTCTCATTGCTTAGTTCATCTCGATACTTCAAAAGAAAGAGCCGAATATTTGATTTCCGTATTTTTTTGATATAATCCCTGCAATGACTTACTGTAATTGCATGCAGCCAAGATGAAAATTTTAAATCCCGGTTAAAAACGTGCAGCCGCTTATAGGCGTCTAAGAATACCTGCTGAGCAAGCTCTTCCACTTCGTTTTCATCTTTTTCAAATTCACGTATTATATGAAAGACCATTGGACTGTGCCGGTTAACCAATATCCGGAACTCATCCTGACTGCCACCGAGGATGTTATCGATAATTTGATGCTCGCTATAGCTTTTTTCAGTTGCAGGCATTTGAAAAATAAAATATAGATTTTTATGCAACCCAATGTTTTTGAGGATGAGACGACCGGTATGAAGATTGGTTACACTTTTTTCTGCAATAATATTAAAACTTTGTAACTTTTCATAGATAGACCTCCCGTTTCAACCAATCTACAAAGGAAGTAAAAGGCTAAATTATGAAGCAAAAAGCTTGTGGTATAATCACATTCAGTTTATTTATTTTATTTCAGAATATCCATGCTCAGGACAACATATATCTGCCGGATAGTCTGTCCCTACTGAAATTTGGCACACATATTTGTGGGACCATGATCTTGCATGGAATACCTGATCTAGCTGAAGATCATGGGGAGTCCCTTAATTTTAAGCAGAATAGTTTGTCCCAAATGGTTCAGTCTGCGGATGCCAGCGTTGGAGATTTGAGGGAGTTCTATGTATTCAACTATAAAGACAGCGATGGAGGAATCACTCAGGAATATGATGAAATCGATTTCGAATTGAGCTACATTGATGATGTTGTCGAAATATGGGTGGAGAAGGATGAACTCAAAGAGGGGAAAATTACCCAAGAAATAGTTGATACCATAATGGACGCTTTGGTTAATAAGACGCCCGAGGGAAGCTATGACCGTGATCGCGGAATTATTAATATAAACAAAAAACTTTTTGGGGATCCACCCAATGTGAATAATTCCGATAGAGTAAAAATTCTTCTTGTTGATATTCAGGATGGATGGGATCCTGATAATGGCGGAGGGTTCATCGCCGGATTTTTTAACCCAAATGATCTGAATCCTGCGTTGCCTACTAATAACAGCAACGAAGCCGACATTATTTATATCGATACGTATCCCGGCATATATCACGAAGATCAGCCCGCAGATCCGTTGCGTTCCTTAAATACAGTTGCTCACGAATATCAGCATTTGATTCATGCTAATTATGGCCATCTCATTACCTTTCAAAATGAAGCGCAATCCGAAATTGCTGAGGTAATTAATGGTTATAATGCAAGAAATATGGCCTACTTAAATGATAAAGAAGAGATTAGTGGCAATGTGACATCCGGGAGTGGAAGTGGATTATATCGCTGGAGAAGATCGGACATGCACGCTGTATTGCTGGATTATCAGCGCGCGGGATTATTACATGGCTATTTAAATGAACGCGTTGGAGCTGAGGCTACCGCACGTATAACAAAAAGTAAAGATTCCGGCAAAAATGCTTACATAAGCGCTTTAAGCAATGCAGGTATTGATTGGCCGGAGTTTTTAGCCGATTTTTATGTGGCAAACCTGATCAATAATCCCGAGTTATATGACAATCAATTTGGCTAT
Organism: Balneolales bacterium; assembly: GCA_040905685.1. Classification (GTDB taxonomy): domain Bacteria; phylum Bacteroidota; class Rhodothermia; order Balneolales; family Natronogracilivirgulaceae; genus JBBDMU01. Next base: position 7,369 of record JBBDRB010000013.1, read on the forward strand.
AGCAATCCGAAGTTTTCTAATGTGGGTGCAACCGGATACGGGCGAATTTATCCTACCCCGGAAGAAAATCCGGGAGAAAAAGAAGTTTCGATTACCTATGGAGGAGCAATATATACTAAATGGCAAAACACAACGAATCTAAGATTAAATATCTCTGATGATGGGGGTATATGGTATTACGCTGTAACCCGCCCTAAAGATGCTACCTCCGACCGGGTAGAAAAACTGGATAAAGGTTCTACCACTTTCTCTGGCAGTTTTGATTTTATTACACTGGTGGCTGTAAATATCAAGGAAAAAAATGACAATGAAGAAAATCCAGGTTCAAGAGGCTATAGTTATTCAACATCCAATACTGGAGACAACAAACCGCTCGTCAGTAAATACAAGCTGGTGGGAAACTACCCAAACCCTTTTAATCCTACTACAACCATACAATATAATCTACCCGAAACAGCCCATGTGCGTATTGAAATTTATGACATAAAAGGTCGAAAGATCAAAACATTGTTGAATAAAACTCAGGATGAAGGTTCTCATTATGAAACGTTTAAAGCCAGGAATTTGGCTAGTGGTGTATATCTTTATCAGCTACAGGCTGGGGATTACGTTCAGATTAAAAAAATGATGTTGGTTAAATAGACATATTTTACCACTTTTCTTGGTTTAGAACCCGCTAATTGTTTTCAGACTTTATATTAGCTTTTGAATCATATGGGCAATGGCGGCAACCATTATCGCAGCAAAATCTTCTGTCAAGCAAATAGCGGCTGTTAAGACGAGTAAACCCCATTCATTGATGTAATAATCCCTACCTTCTTGTAATTTGGGAGTTGGCACAACAGATCTTCAGCCAGAGAATAACCAGTGCCATTGGGCCTGCGCTCAATAAACAGATTTTCGTTACCGAATAGCTGTTCATGTCTAATTCTTGTACTGCATCTTCATTAGCGAACCAGCCGATGACGGCTTCTTCGCCAAGCCTAAGCAATCACGCACTTGGGAGATAATCTAGAGGAATTTGTATGCACCAGATCCTGAGATGTCGGTTTTTGCAAATGTTACATGTACTATAACATATTCGTCCGAATCATTCACCTCCACCTTTGCTCTCAATTGTTTGGCAAAAATGTTGATCAATCTGCCTTCGAAAGAATTGTTATCCCATAAAATATGCTTTTTGTCAGAACTGCCATCACTCCGTAAGGTAAATACGATCTCAACTTCCCCTTGATTGGACAGCTCCGATTCAATGCCAACTTCCTGTATATTGTTCATCCTATTTTTGAACCATGTAAGTATTTCATTGCAAATTAAACCGAGTGGTATGGCCTGATTGATGTTAAGGGTAAAATTATCAACCATCACGGATATGGTGAATTCAGGGTTATCATACTCTATACATTGATTTGATATTTTTTCAAATAGTGCATAAACCGGAATATTTTTTAAATCACTCTGACGAAATATTAGTTCATGCACATTGGTGAAGGTTCCAATGCGCTTTCGAGTATTCCTAAAATTTAGCGAGCAGTCATCGTTCGTTATTTCTGAAGCCTGCATATCAATAATTCCAGTTATGATAGCCAAATTATTTCCCACACGGTGATGCAATTCTTGTAACAGTACCTCTTTCTCCTTACGCAGCTCTACCTGTTTAGTAATATCAATTATCTGAACTAGGATGCCGAAAACATTTTCCTCGTCATCGGTTAATGGTTGATAAATAATATTCACATAAAATCTCTGGGGGGTATTATCTTTAATGAGAACCACAGATAACTCTTCGGCTTGATAAGTTTCACCCGTATCATACACCCTATCCAGTATTTCCTGGAGACCCTGGTTTACCAGCTCCGGCAAAACTTTTTTAAAGGGTTGATTCAAAAAGTCCTGTTTCCCCACTAATTGTTTATAAGCCTTATTGGCATAGGCATACCGGTGTTCAGGACCTTCACGTACACATATAGGCGATGGTGCATTATCCCATAATTTCTTGAAATTGTTCATCCCCTGTTTCATAATAGAAACTTACAGGTAACATTTTCCTTCACTCTTTTACCCGTTTAAACGCTGTAAAAGCAAATGAAATACTTAAATATTAAGTTTTGACACTTAAATATTCACTTATCCAAAAATAATGCTTATTGCCTATGCACCATAGACCCTGTATTATCCAAGATTTATCTATTGAGGTTTAGCTAATAACGGATAGGCATATCTACTTCAAAGTAATGTAGCAAGTTCAGACGTTGTTTTTCAAGAGGAAGTGCTTTTGCAAAAAAGTATTTGGGTGAATATGTATACTATAATTCCTGTCCTCGTTAATTAGCCCTAAATAGGAAATCAACATCCTTGGGTGACATTATAAAAAGGCGTTGCTTCAGGGATATTGGTGCTCTTGATCACAAGATCCAAGTACATGGAATTGCTTCTAAATACTTATGCCTCACACCTCGGAATTTCCCCGATTTTGGCTCCCAAAGCAAACGCCCTAATTACATTATAATACTATACCTGCTAATCGTCAAGTTTGTTTGTAATATTAATCTTCCTATATAGCGTATGCAGATTTTAAAAAGCTTGATTGGTGGGGCGTATAGTTAATCAAAGGTTGAGTCCACTGATATCCTGTTATGATTTTTTGCGGCATTATGCGTCATAACGTCAAGGAAAAGCAAATAAAAAACTTCAAAATTCTGGTATAAGAACGGTGAGCAAGGAATATACCTTGCAAAACCAAATCACTATATGCCATGAATCTTCAGCCATATTGCTTTCCCGTAGAGGAAAGGCCGGTTCTCGGGGGCAGCGAGAAAAGCCCCCTGATAAACCCGGAAGAGCCCAAGAGCTTTTTCCCAAATGTGTATAAAAGCATCGTCCGCGCAGATACTGCGAAGTTATAAATATCGTCAAGAAATCCTATCAGATCGTGCGAAACGCGGATCTCATAGATAACCTGCTTCGTCAATTGGAGCTTCCTTCAGGATAGATCCCTCTCACTCTCTCGTGGATAATAACCGGATGAGATTGCAGGTAACCTTCCCCGAATTAAAACTGCATAACTACAAATACCTACTATTTTATTCTTCCATTTTTTGCTCTATCGCCTTGACGATTTCAGATGCTTTAATGCCCTACCCCTGATATTTCAGCCAAGTGACTTCTCCTTAAAGCATTGGAACATCAGGGCGTATGGAAATGGGGTCACCTTGACTTTTCAAGACCTAGAAAACCAACCGATAATTTCTATATTGAATCGTTCACGGAAGCTTTCGTGACGAATGTTTGAACCTGCACTGGTTTCTTTCTCTGACCGACGCCCGAACCAAGATTGAGGCCTGGAGGACGGAATACAATTCCTATCGTTCGCATCAATCACTCGGTGGGTTAACGCCGGAGTATGTTCATCGAAAAACACCTTGAAGATAAGCCCGAATCTCTACTTTTTAATTGGGTGAATTTAAGGTAGGGGAGTCAATTGGTCAGCGTAATGGTTTTTATTAATCTAACGATGTGAGGTACAAAAATAATAATAAATACCATTGAAGAACTGGGTGAATTATTCCAGGATTTTCTATCCGATCAGGAAAAGATCACGATTGATGAAGAAAAGAGTAAGTGTTTCGAGATTTTAATTAGGGAGAAGATTGAGTTCCTGATCTGAAACCCCGGTACTTTGATCTTCGTGGATGATGAATCACAAGACAAACAGACAAACGTTATA
>JBBDRB010000014.1:0-35340 GCA_040905685.1 Balneolales bacterium
GATATGCTTCTGGTCGTGGTGCTTTGCCTGCTTCTCTATTCCATTTCGGCACGCGACCCCCTGGCGAAACCTGGCGCGTTCGACGTGCTGCAGCTCCTGCTCGTGATCAGTGCCCTCCTGGTGGATGTCGTGGCGCTCGGGGCGATCGCATCGCGCATCTCGGAATTTGGTTTCACGCCAAACCGGATTGCCGCGCTGGGCGTGAATATCATCCTGCTTATCAATCTCACATGGTCAGCCTGGTTATACGGCCGCTTCATCCGCGGGCACGGCTCGTTTGCTTCTCTGGAGCGCTGGCAGACCGTTTACCTTCCGGTCTACTCCGTATGGGCGGGAATCGTTGTCATCGTTTTTCCTCCTTTATTCGATTTCGCCTGATTTTTTCCACCTGCACCACCCCCGTTATCCTCTTCCAGGTCATCATCGTATTCAGGTTCATCTTCCATGGCCATTGATGAACGGCTGCACAGAACTTTGTTACATGAACGATAATGATCAGCCTTTTGTGTTTATCTCAAACGGTATGTAGTGCCGCGGCTTACTGATACCAGGCATTTCGTGAGCCTGAAGGGAAAAGCAGGCTTTAATATTGGAGAAGGGTCAGGCAAAGTTCGCAAACCGATAACCGGGAATTATAACCTGAATAGACGGTCTATGGAATTCTTTAAAAAGGCCAATTATATCCTCTATTTTTTTATAGCGGCTTATTTGATTTTATATCAGTTAAGCACGTTTTTCATCCCCTTCACTTTCGGTATTTTTTTTTCGATGCTCATTGTACCTGTTTCCAATTTTTTGGAAACATACAAATTCAGTACCCTGCTATCGTCCCTGACTGCTACCTTCATATTTTTCGTTTCTCTTGGATGTCTGTCCTACATATTTATATTCCAGTTTAGCCAGCTGGCAGAACAATTGCCTGAAATAAGAGATGAAATACAATCCGCAATTGAACGTATCCAACTATTTATCGCTGCTGAAACAGGACTCTCTTTTGAACGGCAGCAGGATATGGCCGAAAGAAGAACCGATACCTTATGGGAGTTAGTTGAGCCCCGAATAACAGCGTTTTTAAGCGGTATCATGGATTTTTCCATCGGATTCCTGCTTACTTTCGTTTATGTTTTTTTACTTCTCCTGAATCGCCATAAATTTATAGATTTTATTATCAGCATGTATTCAACCGGGAGGAAAGAGGAAAATGTCAGGGATGCACTAAACAAAATCAGCAGGGTGGTGCATCAATATCTGTGGGGTAGAATACAGGTGATGACAACCTTAGCCGTGATGTATTATATTACTTTTCTGATCTTTGGCCTTCCCTTTGCACTGCTGGTCACCCTCTTTGGCGCTTTAATCACCGTTATACCCTATATAGGGCCCTTAGTCAGCGGTGTTGTGCCCATAACCGTTGCTGTAATCTACTTCGGAGATCCTTATTACATTTTGATGTTTTCATTAATCATCATGGTAATTCAACTCATAGAAAGCTACGTTCTGGAGCCGTTAATAATTGGAAAAGAAATGAAAATTAATGCATTGGCGGTCATTGTTGCCATTATATTAGGTGGAATTATATGGGGAATAGCCGGCATGATTTTATTCGTGCCGATCCTGGCAACCATAAAAATTATTGCTAATCATAGTGAGGGTTTTAAACCCGTTGGATATCTGTTAGGTAAATAAGTGGCCGGAACACGTGGCACGGATCAACCATCTTTTCTCCTTCCGACCACGTGGTCGGCATGATAAGCGTTCCGCTGCCCCAGCGGTTTATCTTCCCCTGTCGTGGTATCGGCATAGGTTTGAAGCTCCATCTCCGAATTGATTTCTGCACCCAGCAAGATGATAAACGCGGTGAGATAAAACCACAGCATCAGTATGACAACGGCGGCAAAACTTCCATAGGTTGCTTCATAATTGCCGAAATTATTTATGTAAAAGCTAAACAAAAGGGAGCCCGTCAACCAAAGCACGGTGGCTGTAACGGCTCCCGGACTAACCCAGCTGAATGGTGGGTTGTCCCGGTCTGGTGCTTTTTTATACACCAGACCCAGGCCCCCGATCACGATAAGGGCCAGGAAAGGCCATCTCAGCCACAGTATCAGGGACTGCATTACGGAGGGCAGATTCAGATTTCCTACCAAAACAGGAAAAACCACAACCAAAGCCGCGCATAGGATACCCGCGATGATCCCTGCCAAAGTGAAGAGCAGCGTCAGAGCTTTTTGTTTGAAAAAACCTCTTTCATCTATCTCATTGTAGGCTATATTAACCCCTTCAAATACGGCGCTGGTGCCCTGATGAGCACTCCACAAACTGACCAGAACACTCAGCCCCAGGCTCCAGCCAAGGGTTTGTTCAGCCTGGCCGGCCACATCCTGAAGGATACCGGAGATCATCTGTGAGGCCTGGTCCGGCAGGATACCGGCAATCTGGTTCATTTGCTGTTCTACCTCTGCCGGGTCTACAATTAATCCATAAATAGAGATTAACGCCAGGAGGGCTGGAAATAAAGCCAGAAAAAAATAAAACGCCACGCCGGCAGAGACTATGGAAATATGATCACTTGTAAGTTCTCCCGTAACCCGTGAGCCGATATCTTTCCAGCCTTCTTTTGGAACCTGTGTGGGTTTTTCTGCCCTTGCACCTCTTTTGCCGGAGGTTTCTTTTTCATTACCCATGATATCTGTTTAACCTAAGCTGACAAATAACTACAACTGAAAAAACAGGGAGATGGCAAGTATACCTCCTAATGCAGAGGCCCCTCCGGAAACGATAGCTGCCAGAAACATCCACCATGCTGCCGCGGCAGCCGTTTTCCTGGCGGCTTCAACCTGCCACAGGGTCTCGTTTTTGACCTGTTGGGTCTTTTCCCTCACCTGTCTTTCAATTTCATCTGTCTTGCTCAGAACTTCATCCCGCGCCTCTTCAATCTTTTCCGCATACCTCTCTGCCTGTTCACGGCTGATTTGCCGGTTATTGCTGATCAGGGAAATCAAGGAATCGCGATCCATATGGCTAAGCTGTTTTTTCAGAACAGCCGGTGCCGTCTTGGGATCGTCCATGATACGTTTCGCAGCTTGCTTAAATTTGTTGTATTCCAGTTCCGGCTGATCCATGCGATCGAACCATTCCTTGATGGTTTGTTCCGCCCTGATTTTCTGTTCTCCGGATGAATGACCCTCACCGTCACCCCTTCCGCCTTCTGGCATTCCCCCGGCCTGGCTTTTCGATCTTTCCTGGGTTTCATTGGCTTTTGATTTAATATAATTAAGAAATTCATCGGCTTTATCCAGATACTGTTCGGCCTTTTCGTCTGTCATTCCCTCCTTGGTCGTGAGCATTGATTTTAATGCGGAGCGGTCAATTTTGCTGGCTCTTGCCTGGACTACATCGGGAGCCGCTTTTGGATTATTGAGGATATGATCCAGATCTTCTTTTAAATTATCGGGCTGAAGCTCTGCTACGTTGGTCTCGCGCAGGTAATGTTCCACATTCTCCCTGTATTTTCTGCCCTGCTCCTCATCCCCGGGTGAAAAATGATCCACGGCAGACAATACTTTATCCATTCCTGAGCCCTTGCTTTGGTATATTTCTTTTGCCTGATCAAAGGCATCCGTTAATTGCTTTTTTTCTTTTTCAGAAATATTGGGCCGCTTGCCAGCCACTTCCAGGAACAGGCTTTTAACCGCTTCCGGGTCGTCAGGCGTATATTTTTCCTTAACTTCAATATTATGAAGTAGTTCAGCCATTTGCTCTTTCAAATTCCCTGCATCATTTTGAGGTTCAAGTCTGCCTAGGTATTCGTCCAGTTTATCCTGAATATGGGTTATATCATATTCCTGTCTTATCTCGTCCTGAATGGCTTTAACAGATTCCCGGGCCGTATCGGCTATTTGAGATTTCCGGCTGCTACCGAAAACCTCTCCCATGGCCGAGGAACCTGCGTTAAGAACACTTTTGACAGAAGAGAATACCGTGCCGGTGAGGCTGCTGATCATTTTTGAGTCAGCGTAAAGTGCCAGCAATAGATACCCGGCCCATATGACCAGACCAAGGGCAAACCCAACAAAGTTGGTCAGAACCGGACTTAAACTTACTGCGATAAGACTGGCAAAGAATAAAGAAACGGACATGGTAATTACCAGGTATATCCCTATGCCTGAAGAAATCATAACGCCCGTCGGGGTACCACGTGTATTCTCAGCCTGATCTGCATCTGAATCCTGCGAGCCCGAGGTTTCTCCCTTGTCTCTGATATCGCCGATAGCCGATATTCCACTGGCAACGGCCAAATTCGTAAGCAAAAACTGAAAGGCAAAGGCCAAAAGGATCCCGGCGACGACGCTGATAAAAAATAGGCCGAAACCATTGGCAATCCAAACATCGTTGGCGGTCTGGGCAACGGAGGGCAAGGCCCGGCCTGTTATAAAGGCCAGGGCTAATGATAAGGTATACAACGGTTTATATAACATGGTCCTGAAGGTAATGGTTTAGTTCATGATATTTAAAGATTATACCATAACAGGATACCGGCACCTATATTTGATACAAGTCATTATAAATACTTAAGTTATAATAATATTATATAAGGCCATTCGGTTTAGCATGCAGCATCTAATACAAACTTAGAACAGCGATAATAAATACAGCGAACCCCGAGAGGGCAGCCGTGGCATGTATAAGCGCCAGCCAGGGTGGGATCCTCTTATCTTTTTTGTAATAACAAGAGGCTGACAAGCAAAAGGGTTTCCTCAAATACCAGGTAAGCGGTGAGCATAAGCCCCAGGACCAGGAAGGCTGAACTTCCATGGGCAACCACTAAGATCCAGGCCAAAACAGCCGTTATGACGATAAAAGCCAGCGTTAATATGAAGAGCATCATAGTCTGCCAATTGATGAATCAAGACTGTTAGTTGGTTAAAGGAAATTTCCGTACAGGAAATTCCCCGAAAGAACCGAAAATAATTATTGGTGCGCTATTTATTCATCGGGTGTTTAGCGCTATATTTTATTCTATGAAATGGTTCGGTACACATAATGCGATGCTATTCCTGATCATTACCCTCATCTCAGGAGTGAGCAATAGAATTGCTGCAGAAAACCTGACTGCTGAGATCTCCATGCATCAGCTTTTCGATCGGATGGGCTCAGCTCAGCCTGTTCATCAAACCATCAACCCGCCATTAGCCCCCTCTGCTGTTACCGTTGTCAGAAACGGCCCACACCTGTTGCAGGACCAGGGTTTGAAGGATCTCCCCAACCTTTACAGGGGATCTCAACCCGCTGATCGGTCAGGGTATCACCATCCCCCCTTGATCCCGATGGAAAGCGGCATGGCCATTGGCGCTCCATAACGGGACTGATGACCATTATGATGACTTCGGTCATGGCGACCGTAGTCTTTTTTTGTGAACTATTAATGTTGTTATTTAAGGTGGAGGTAGTCTTATGGGAGCAATTGGAGGCCTTGAATGGTTAGTCGTTGTGTTCGTTGTTTTACTTTTGTTTGGAGCCAAAAAAATACCTGAACTTGCCAGGGGCGTAGGCCAGGGTATTCATGAATTTCGCAAAGCTTCTTCGGAGATCCGCATGGAAATTGAAAAAGGCTCAAGAGAAGCAACCCGGGCATTGAAAAGCCAGACAAAAACTGAACATGACAGCGGAGAACATATATAAGCAGAAATGCTTTAAATTTTTTACATTGCATGAGGCAAAAAGGACATGCCTGCAGGGACAGCCCTAGGGGTAAGCAGGCACTTTTTTGTATTATTACCGACTGCACGTGCTCATTTTATGAGCACTTACTAAGTAATCACCTGAAGACGGACTATCATCAGGTGATTTTAAATTTTCACATAACTATTATCTTATGACTAATCATTACAACTTTTTCAATAATACATTTATACCGGCTATTCTGGGCGTTATCGTCCTGGTTGGCGCCGGCTGTGACTCAGGCGTAGATGCCACAGACGATACCCAGGCGGTAACCGTATCCGGCCGGGCCTCCGACCAGGAGAGCGAAAACCAAGCCCAAAGTTCGGTTAAATCAACTCATCCTTCGGCAGAAACCCATGCCGCCGTGGAAGGCGCTGTGGTGACGGCTGTGGCTGTTCAAGCCGACGGTTCTGTTTCGCCGCTGACGGGCGAGGCTACTACCGATGCCAACGGAGAATTCACCCTTGTGGCCGAGGGTGAAGGAGCAGCCGATCATATTCGCGTCTTTGCACAGGGCGATGGTGATTTTCAGGTGAGTACGATCGTACAGGTAAACGGTCAAAGCTCGGTCGATGCCCGGCCGCTGACGAACGAATCCCATGCCCATGCTGAGGTCTATCTTGAGGCCAAGGCCGAAGACGGTTTCGATAGCCACTTTGAAGGCGTAACGGCAGCCGATGTATCGGTTTCGATTAATTCCGGGGTAGCCGCGGCCATTAATGCCGGCACGCAAAGCGCATCCGAAACAGGGGCGGCCATTGCCACCGCTGTAAAAGCCCAGGCCGAATATAATGCAAAAGCCGAGGCCGGTGCCGATTTAAAGGCCGTCGCCGAAACAAAGGCCATGGCCTTTGTACGCCTGCAGGCCGATCTTGCGGCGGCTGCCGATGCCCAGGCCCGCGATGAAGCGTATGAAATCCTCGAGGAAACCTATGTCAATGCCTTTGCCGAGAATGGGATCAGCCTGGAAGCTCAGGCCAAGTTTCATCAGGTCTTTTCTTCCATACTTGTTGAGGCCAGTAGCGAAGCCGGCGGAAGTGCCGAACTGGGCCTCCGCCAACAGGCCGAGCTTATACTTGCCCAGGCAACGGCGCTTGCCATTGAAACCATGTTTGAGGCCGAAGGCGCCTCCACGGCCACACTTGAAACCCTTGCAGAGGCAAAAACCGAGGTTGTCTCTGAGATCCGGGCCGCCGCTTCAGAAGAAGTTATCGTCTCAGCCAAGGCGGATTACAAGGCCAAAGTGGACGCCGAAACCGAATCGCATTTCGGGATCAGCAGCCAGGTGAGAGCCGAAGCAGAAGCCGAAATTGACGCTGCGGCCTCAACGCTGCAGAGCACGCTGGCCGGACTCTCCCTTTTGATTGGCGACATAGCGGCAGAAACGGCCGGGGCCTTCACCGATTTTTACCTGGATGCCGGCCTTGGAGCAACAGCCTCCTTTGAAGCTTCCGGTATGGGCGGAGCCGAAGCAGAAGCCGCCGCACAGATCATGGTCATGACGGGTGTGATCATATCGTGATCCTTTTCATCCTGCTGATCTCCTATAAATAGTGGAAAAATAAAACCCCGGCGTTTCCAGCAGACCGTCGGGGTTTTTTTATCAGGCTCACATACCTATTCCTCAACCTCTATGCTGATAAGATTAAATTCATTTTCCCCAATTTGCTGTATCCGGGCGACAAAATCTCTTCTCACCATGGCCCCGTAGACATTTTCAGCATCAACCCATGATTTAAATACATATATGTTGTCGGACTCCCTTGTAGTATGTGATTTTTTTTCGCTAAGCGATGGATATTCCGCTGTAGATGGGGCCGCCAGATGCTCATTAACATAATCCTCTATAGCCAGATAAGCTAAGACGGAATTATCCTTGTCATACCAGGGCATGGTATCTCCACAACCGGTTAGGATGATGAATGCAAACGTTAATGCTGATAATTTTTTCATCATTCTTTGGCCATGCATATGCAATTCTTCATAACGGAATATAAGTTTATGCTCTGTAAAACATCATTAAATGATGCTCACAAAAGATATTGTAAGGCAGGATTGCGGCATGCAGGCGCTCAGGTCTGCCAAGCGTAGGCGGGCGGCGTATAGACCCCTTCAGGTAAAGTCACATGCTATGCGATCTTCATCCTGATCGGGGCTCAGGTCTTCAAACTCGCACCATTTGTCGAGGTCGGGATCACCAATGCGTACTTTATAGAGGCCATCGTGAAATATCCCGGGTCTGTACGACTGGCCGTTTATCCGCAATGCATATTCCAACTCCCCCGTTCGTTGATCAAATATCTGGATCACCGGATCAGTAAGGCCCGTTACTTCAAATTCAGGCAGGAACCCCCTGGCCTGCCGGCCGTAACTATCTTCCTGCCTGATGGTTAAGGGCCATCCTCCGTATTGGCCTTCCGGGTTGACGACGGGGTCAATATAGCGGGGCCAGCATTCCAGACGGGTCGAGCGTTTGCTTTTATCAAATACAAGCATCCCATAGCCGGTAGCCCGGTCATAGATAATGGCCGGTACCCTATTGGTTTTTACCGGGTTTGCCACAGCTAAAATCGTCATACAGTTGCCAAAGGCATCCTGAAAATTACCCGTATATGCCGGCTGACCGGGAAGGGAACGGTGGTCTTTGCCCACCGTTGGCCACCAGCGCCGCGGCCAGGTATTGTTCAGGGCCGGCAAGGTAAAAACGAAGCCGGCATCCTGATACTCATCCACGCCGTATTGGATTGTGCTGGCTAAATGCTGATCTCCGGCCACATGCAAAGCAAAAGATTTCCGGATTATCCGCAGCGCTTTATTCCGCTCCTGCGGCGGCCATCCGTTGGTATCCATGTCCTTTGCCGGAGAATCCCCCGCCGGTGATTCTCCGCGTTCCGGGACGGGACGCCGGGGAACGATCGTGTCACTGGTTTCTCCGTAAGGCAGGGTATGCGCGCCACAAAAAGGCGACTGCGACAAGACTACTTTTAGCTGGGCGCCCTGGCTCCAGTCGGCAGACCATTCCTCCAAAAAGCGATGCTGCCGTTCACCTAACAGCTGCGGTTCCAACTCATAGTGGCCGGTACTATCAAACTCGGTGTTCTGGATAAATCCGTTCCGGACACCGGCCTCCGGCGGAAAAGCATTGCCCGGGGCCGTTTTAAACTTACGGTCTTCCAGGATGGCAAAACTTATGCCCCCGTAATTCCAGTCAGTGTAATACACCCCTATACCCTGATCGACCGGCGTGGGATCGTATGGGTCGGGCAGATGGCTCGTTTGTGTACGTTCGACCATTTTGACCCATTCCGGCAACATGGTAAACCCCCCCGTATCCTGCCCTTCCGGAGCAAAGCCATTTTCAATATTAGCCGGCTTGCCCTCCTGTCCCCAGATATTACCCTGAAACATATCATGGTCATCCGGGATGAACACAGAAGGAATATGACGGAATACATCCCTGTACGACCATCCAAACATGTACCACTTCCGCAGATAATCCAGGGTTGAATTTTCAAGATCATGAGACCGTTCAACGCCAAAACCGCCGAAGGATTCATAGAATTGATCGCCCAGGAACATGGCCATTTGCGGACGGTGTTTGGCCACATTGCGAACCACTTCCGTGTCGGGAAATCCATGTTCCTGGTTGCAGCTAAAGACGGCTGCCTTGATTTCATTGACTGAAACCGGGTCAGCGGCTATGGTGCCCTCGTAAAAGAACTCTTCCGTCTTACCGGTTAAAGGCAATTCCAGCCGGATCCGGTAGGGCCTGTCCTCGTTATAAGGCCACTTGTCAAACCGGAACTGCGCCGTTCGCGCCAGGGGATGAACCGTGGTTTCCTGCAGGGTCTTCCAGCGGCCTTTCTCCCGTATCTGCATGCTTACCTTATGACCCGTAATGGTTTCCACCGGCGCCAGCTGGGCGGTTAATTTTAGTATACGCCGATCCAGTGTGTACTGGGAAAACAGGATGGGTCCGTAAACCTGGCCGGAATGGGAAATAACCTTGCTTCCGCTCAGCTGCCAGTTGGCAAAACGGGAAGAAGCCCGGTCGGACCCGGAGGCCTGAGACGGAAAATGGGACACCAGGGCTATGTTACCTGTGAAATTTTCGGGATCGACATCTTCAGACGTCAACCTCCCGAGTTGCCGGCCTGTTACGGCATCGCGGGCCGTCAATTCAAGTCGATAGGTTCTCGCCGTGGATAACCCTTTTACTTCGAGACGGACGGCCTCCGGAAAATCCGGCAATTCAGGACCCCTGTGCTCACCAATAAACAACCGTTCGTCTGCCGTAACCCCCACGTCCATGCCTTGCCCGTATACGGCTGACCGGCGATAGTCGACAAAGGTAACGGGACAGGGATTTTCTTTTGCTCTGGCCCCGAAACGGAAACCACAGTAATCATTGCCGTGGCCGGTTTTATTGAGAAATTCAATTTCTACACTGGTGATGAAGTCGTCGGTATCCCCATTCAGCTGATGGGTCAGGCAATGCAAATTACGATTGGGTCCGCTGTACACACATACGGCCTTGCCCTCATAAATTTGCCAGTCCTGTAATCGGTTACCCCAAAAGCCGGGACCCACCCAGGGCATATCCGGCCATTCCATCCAGCGGCTGCGCATGGGTCCGGTGTTTAGTGTTTTTCGGCCGGCATCCATTTTTTTATGGAAGTTGCTCTCCTTCAAATGAGGAAGAGAAAGGGTACCCAGAAAAATCGTTTTAATGTATTCTTTTCTATCCATGATAAAATCGTCCGCTAAATTGGAAAATCCCAAGTTGTTAAATAAATTAAAAAAAGCAAATTCTATTCGCTCTCTTACCTGCCGGAGCACCTTTGCGGCATAAATTTGGGAGATACACATGAACTAATCCCTTTGGCATGAAATTAGAACCCAAAGAAACGCCAGACCACCCCTGGTATGCTATTTTCGCATTAACCTGTTTTTTTCTTGCCCTTCCGGCGGCGATCATCCTTGCCAAACTGGTACTTCCCCTATTTTTTTCAACGGATGAGGCCAGAATTGCCTTTGTGGCCCTGATATTGATTGTTTTTTTCTTTTTTGCGGGCACCGTTCTCAGCAGCGTGTCCCTGGTGCGTGACGAGCGGCCCCGGTGGCTGGCCTATATCATGGTTGCACTAAACGGGCTGGCTTTATTTTATTGGATGAAGGGGATAAGTTGAAGGTTCTTTGTATCATCTATATAATTTCTTTGGAATTTACCTTTGGCCAAAATCAATAAGAGATGATTAAATTCAGCTTTTCCGCCTATCTGCTACTCTTGTCTGTTGCTCCAACATTCGCTCAACAAAATAGCGGCAACCCTCCATGGAAACATCCGAATTTATTTATTGATCAGGCTGAAATAGAGGCTGTAAAAACTAAGGTCCTGGCACAGGAAAAGCCCTGGTCGCCTGCCTATGAAATGTTAATTACCGATGCAGAACAAGCCCTTGATTCACCCGCTTTCAGTGTGGTAAATCAGGGTCCAAAAGGCAATTCCATCTATGAATACCTTACCGAACGTCCGTATTGTGGTTGGGAGCCTGCCGAAAGCCCGTGCGGAGGAAGATGCTGTGACGGGCCCGGAATGTTTTACGGTGCGGACCTTATATGGAATTACAAAGGATGGTCACCTGCCGATAAGGGGGATTTTTTGCATTGGACCAAAGACATTACATTGGAAGCCGCCAATAGGCGGCATAAGAATAACTTTGAGAATTGGCGGGTGGCTTTTGTAATGGCCGGGGCTTCATTGCTGGAAGACGAAAATTTGATGAGCTCTGCGATAGGTCATTTTAAAGAAAACATTGATGATCAGGTTAACCGGGATGGCGCTATGATCCATGAACTCGGCAGAACCAATTCCCTGGATTATTCACTGTATGCTGTCCTGGCTATGGTCCAGGCGGCTGAGACGGCCGCCCATTACGGGGAAGACCTTTATCGCTATAAAAATTCAGATCAGCGTGGCCTGGAATCTGTTCTCGATTACCACGCTCCGTTTGCTTCCGGTATGAAATCGTGGCCTCATCAGCAGATAACAGCATATAGTGGCGCCAATACATGGGTGTATGAGTTCGGATATGCCAGGTTCCGGAAACCGGCTTACAAAGCTGTCCTGGATCATTGGGAAAGACCTATGTATGATGAACGGAACATGGGCCCTGTTTCCTTAACTCATGGGCTCCGGGAAGAATCCTGGCCCATGCATCGCATAGATCCCGGTCCCCTTGCGGGATCCGATGGCGTGAAGTTGGCCGATATCAACGGAAACGGACTCCTGGACCTGGTCACAGGGTTTGAAGAAGGGGGCAAAAGCCGCATTTACCTGCATCCCGGACAGGGCATGGCAGATCAGCCATGGGATCATGTTACCCTGCCCTCGCCGGACGTGGAGGATGCCGTGTTTGTTGATTTGGATGACAATGGAATAATGGACGTGGTAACGGCTTCAGAAGGAAATACGAATAAAATCCTATTCCATTGGGCCCCGGATAATGTGGAAGATTACCTGGAGGCGGATCAATGGCAGTCGCAGTCGGTACCGGCCGTGGATGGACTGAGCGCCTGGATGTTTGCCGTACCTGCAGATATGGATCAGAGGCATGGACAGGATATTATCATCGGCTCCAAAAGAAAAAGAGATCAGGAGGGCCAGGACCGGGGCTTTGTGGGATGGCTGGAAGCACCGGAGCATCCCCGTGATGTAACGGCATGGAAATTCCACTCCCTGACCCGCGCCGGATGGATCATGACGATTAAACTGGCGGATATGAATGAGGACGGCCATCAGGATATACTGATCTCGGATAGAAAGTATAGTACCCAATCGGGCGTTCGCTGGCTGGAAAATCCCGGACCTCACACCGACGCATTTTATTCCACCTGGTCATCCCATATGATCGGTGTGGAGGAAGGTGAACCCATGTTTCTGGAATGGGCCGACATCAACGGCGATGGATTAAGGGATGTGATCGTTCCGGACCTGACGCGACACCTGGCCCTATTCAAACAAACCCGGGCAAACGGTAACCGGTGGGAAAAATACAACGTACCCTATCCGGCATGGGCAGGATCCAGGGGTAAAGCCGTGGCTGCGGGAGACCTTGACCTGGATAGCCAAGCCGATATTGTGCTTTCCTTTGAGGAAGACGGCCGCCAGGCTTCTTTATCGTATGAAGATTACAAAGCCTCGGGAAAACACAGCGTAATATGGGGGTCTTACGGGGGCGAATCGGCGGGCTGGATATTTAACAAAGTCAGTAGCCTGAAAGGACGGAAATTTGACCTGGTCACCCTGATCGACCTGGATGGCGACGGTGACCTGGATATTTTAACCAACGATGAAAATGAAGAAGGGGACGGATTGGGCGTAGTTTGGTATGAAAATCCGTTTTCGCATAAAATGCCGGGCAATTGATAAGGAGCATGATGTTCTATTGTTTTTCTAAAAACATTTTAATAAGATGCCATAACCGGTTAAAAAGCCTGAATATTAAAAATTCTACGTAATCAATCTATGGATAAAAACAAGTATACCCGGAAGGATTTCATCCGCGCGACCTCAGGGGCCGTCGCCGGTTCCATGCTGGCCAGTCCCATGGGAGGCTTTTCCAGACCTTCCCCCCAACAACAGAAAAGGAAAATCGCATTGGTGGGCACCGGCGTCAGGGGAACCTCGTTTTGGGGGAGAACGGTAAGGGAACGGTATGGTGATGTGGCCGAGTTCGTCGGCTTGTGCGATATCAATCCCGGACGGCTGGAGTACGGTAAAAACTACATCGGTACGGATTGTCCGACGTTTACCAATTTTGATGAGATGATGGCGGTCACCCGGCCGGACATGCTGATTGTCACTACCATGGACTCCACCCACCACGAATTTATCATCAAAGGATTGGAAAGTGGGGTAGACGTGGTCTCTGAAAAGCCCATGACTACCGATGAAAATAAATGCCAGGCCATATTGGATGCGGAGAAAAAATCCGGGAATAAATTGATTATCGGCTTCAACTACCGGTACAACCCGCATTATACCAAACTAAAGGAGATGCTGACCAACAACCGGGTTGGAAAAATTACCTCGGTTGATTTTCACTGGTATCTGAATGTTTATCACGGATCTTCCTACTTCAGGCGCTGGCATGGTATTGCCGATAAGGGCGGCACGTTACTTGTGCATAAAGCCGCTCACCATTTTGACCTGCTGAACTGGTGGCTGAATTCCGATCCGGTAGAAGTTTTTGCCAAAGGATCACTGGAGCATTACGGCAGCAACAACTCCTTCCGGGGGGAAAATTGCCGTTCGTGCCAATACAAAGATTCCTGCAAATTCCACTGGGATATTACCAATAGCAAACGAGATATGGACCTGTATGTCAACCATGAGGAGCATGACGGTTACATCCGTGATAATTGCGTTTGGCGCCATGAAATTGATATATATGATAAAATGTCTGTTCAGATAAAATTTGCCAATGATGTTATGGTGAACTATTCTCTGACTACCTATTCGCCTTATGAAGGGATGAAAATCGCTTTTAATGGCATGGACGGAAGAATCGATGCCTGGGACGGGATTCCCTGGAGGAGAGAGGAGATCACCAATCAGGCTGAACTGCATGCACAGGAAATGTCGCAGGAAGAACAGGAAGAAAGCACCAATTATGAAGAAATAGTGGTGATGGATAATTTTGCCCGTGATTATGAAATGGTTAAAGTACCCCGGGGGCGGGGCGGCCACGGCGGCGGAGACATTCGTTTGCAGGACAAAATATTTCGCAATCCTGACATGGCCGATCCTTTGCAGCATTCTGCCGGAATACGCGATGGGGCCATGTCGATCCTGATTGGCATTGCAGCCCGCAAGAGTATTGAAAGCGGTGAGCCCGTTTGCATAGCGGATTTAAGCTCCATTACACCACATCCAGACAGAGCAACCTAAATAAATGCATCAATCAACCAATCTCTTATAAAAGTGCCCAACACTCACGAACTGACCGGAAACATTGAAGAGGAAATGTCTCTGTATGAAGAGCAAATCCAAAAATACAGGAATAATGAGATTGGTGAAGTCAAGATGCAGAAGATGCGACTTCAGTTCGGCACCTACGCCCAGCGCCAGGAAGGGGTGCAAATGCAGCGAATCAAACTGCCCGGCGGTTTTCTGACAGCCGACCAGCTTACCCAACTTGCCGATGCATCCGACCGGTTTGCCAGCGGTTTTATCCATTTCACTACCCGTCAGGCTGCCCAGCTTTACTATCTAAAGCTGGAAGAGGCACCGGATCTTATGCGTTTTTTGGCCGAAGAGGGTATAACCACGAGGGAGGCTTGTGGCAATACGGTCCGGAATGTTACAACCTGCTATCAATCCGGAATCTCCGACACCGAGCCTTTTGTCATACAGGACTATTCGCAGGCCCTGGTTCGCTATTTCCTGCGCAATAATTATAATCAGACCATGGGCCGGAAGATCAAGATTGCATTTGAAGGATGCGCCGAAGATCATTCCGGAGTCCGGTTTCATGATATGGGTTTCTGGGCAACCACTCGAATCGTGGAGGGGGAAATCCGGCACGGCTTTAAGGTATATATAGGCGGCGGATTAGGCAGCACGCCGCTGTTGGGCCATCTTTACACTGATTTTTTACCGGTCGGGGAGCTATTAACCTTTGCCACCGCTGTCATACGTATTTTTGACCGCTATGGTGAGCGAAAAAAGCGCATGAAAGCAAGGATGAAATTTCTGGTGCAGAAGCTGGGCTGGGATCAGTTTGTAAAGATACTGGAAGAGGAGCTGGATCAAATTGATGATGTTTTCCTGAATGCCTATTTCAAAGATATACCGGACCCGGTTCCGGCCATTTCGTCAGGAAGCCATTTTGTGAACGGCAATGGATCAGGGAATGACCCTGCCTGCGGGGAATGGATACGGGAATCCGTATCGGGGCACCGGATCCCGGGCTATAAAGCTGTTCATGTTCGTTTAAAATTGGGAGACATTACCGCGGGCAAGGCGAGACAGCTGGCTGATATTGCCCGGAAGTATTCGGCAGGCGAGTTGCGGGTAAGTATTCAGCAAAATTTGTTTCTGCCCTGGGTCCGGGAGGAGAATCTGGCCGGACTGTATAAAACGCTTGGAGAAGTCTCCCTTGTGGAAAAAGGAACAGAGACCATCATGGATGTTACCACATGCCCGGGAGCAGACACCTGCCGGCTGGGGATCGCCTCGGCAAAAGGCCTTGGCAGTGCTATTTCAGAGGCTTTTGAGGGACCGTTGTCATCCTACCGGAAATTAGCAGATTCTGTGCGTATAAAGATATCCGGATGTCCCAATGGCTGTGCTCAGCATGCAAGCGCCCATATTGGTTTTCATGCTGCGGCTTTTACAAAGGACAAGCGAAACATCCCCGCTCACCTGCTCTTCTTAGGAGGACAGACAAAAGGTGAAGATACCCGATTCGGAAACATTATAGGAAAATATCCTGCAAAGAATTGTGTCCATGTGGTCGAAAAGCTGCTCGGGTTTTACAAAAAGAAAAAAAAGGAGTCCGAAGAGTTTAATGAATTTATCGAACGGATGGGAACGGAACGGGTAAAGGATCTGCTGCAGCCATTGCGGGAGGCCCCTTCTTATGAAGAGGATCCTTCATATTATGAGGACTACATACATGGAAATGAAGCGTTCTCTGTTCGTAAAGGCGTAAAGGGTGAATGTGCCGGTACAACTATTGGAGAAAAGGTACCGAGAATGGAAGATGCCCGGCAGCGGCTGGCTCAGGCCGAGGCTTTCCTGTATCATAAAGAATATGAATTTGCTTCAAATGAAGCGTATGAAGCAGCCGCGGATGCTGTTCGTGTACCTCTTTACGAGCGATTGGTAGATCCATTTACTTCTTTGGAAGCTCTCTGGAAATTTGAAAACCTCTTTGTCCTGTCTGGAGAAACAAAAGGAGACTGGAAGGATATATCAGCGCATTTCGGCAAGTTAAAAACCAGCGGTAAAGATGAGCAGGCAGCCCGGGAAATTTGCCGGAAAGCTCAGAAGCTAATCGGGTATAGTGAAACCCTGGTCTTTAAATAAACCTCTTACAAACAGAAATTAATTCTATGGACAAGCACAATAAGAACCTTTCCAGACGCAAATTTATTAAATGGTCTTCCGGTGCTGTTGCTGCAGCATCTTTCGGTGGATATATGGGCTGCTCCCCGGCCGGGACGGATCGCGGCATTCCCCTGGGTGTACAGCTGTATTCGGTCCGCCACGAGCTGGCCGAAGACTTTGAAGGTACCATTGCCAGGCTCGCCGCCATGGGATTTGATGGCGTGGAGTTTGCCGAATTCTTTGGCATGGCGGCAACAGAGGTCAAAGCAATCCTCGATGAATACGGACTCAGGTGCTGTGGAAACCATATTTATTTTAATGCCCTGCGCGGCGACGAGTTTGAGGAAACGGTCACATTCAATCAGGAACTGGGCAATGAAAATTTTATCATTCGATTTATTCCGGAGCAGGAACGAAGTTCGCGTGACACCTTTCTACGGACCATTGACGAGTACAACGAGGTCGTGGAACGCCTCGATTCTCACGGTATGAGACTGGGATATCACAACCATGACTATATCTTCGAGATGTTCGGCGATGAATACCTGTGGGACATCCTGGCGCTAAATTCAGACGATCGCTTTATCCTGCAATTGGATACCGGCCACGCTGCCGGCATGGGGCAGGATCCCGTGGAGCTCATACGACGCCACCCCGGCCGTACGGCTTCCATTCATGCCAAGGCCCATTCCTCGGTTGAGGAAGCGGCCGTCATTGGAGACGATGAGCTTGACTGGGCGGGCATTATGACCGTCTCGGAAGAGGTCGGTGGCATAAAATGGTATATCCTGGAATACGAGATTGATGGGGTGCCGCCCCTGGAGGCGCTGGAGGACTGCATCCATAATTTCCGCAGGATCCGCACGGGCTGACAGGCCTTTTAACCGAGCTCTTTGAGGACCCGTTCCCAGATGTCCCGGTCGACCGGGACGCCGTTTGCCAAATTGTCCCGGCGGGTTGACAGGGTCTGTTCACCGGGGAACCGCACCTGGGAATCACCAAATACGGCAGATGATTTCAAGTCCTGAAGGATCTCCCTGATCTTTTGTTCCGGATAGGTGGGAATACCCAGCCCGGGCAGATAAAAACACAGGAAGAATTGGGACACGCCGGATTCTACCACCTGCCTGCCCAGATCCATGGTAGCATTCCCTTGCGATAAAGTCGAAACTAACAGATCCAGCATCAGTGACAGACCCGCTCCTTTCCATAGCCCGATCGGAAGGGCCAGTTCTTTCTCCAGTATTTTCTCCGGATCTTTGGTCAGGTTGCCTGCCGGGTCAAATCCTCCGTCATAGGGCAGCCGCTCCTTATTTCTCAGATAAGTGGTGATCTTTCCATAGGAAAATTGGGATAAAGCCATATCCAGCACGATTGGGTTTTCCTTACCCGGAACCGCAATAATTACCGGGTTATTGCCCACTTTGGCTTCCCGGCCTCCCCAGGGTGGCATGTTGGGTTTCGTGTTCGTAAAGCATATACCCAGGCAATCCTGCTCCACAGCCTGCCATCCAAAATTACCTCCCCGCATCCAGTGGTTGGAATTTCTCAGCGTCACACATCCCATGCCATGGCTTTTGGCCAGGTCAATAGCCCTGGCCATGGAATAATAGGCATTTAGATTTCCGGGTCCTCTTTTGCCATCCCACCGTTCAAAGCTCCCGAACGAGCCCACCGTTTCCGGCTCTGCGTCTGCGTTGATATAGCCCTGTGATATCATCTTTAAATAGTAGGGAAAACGGTTTAGACCATGAGAAGCCACCCCGTCGAGGTTAGCCCGGGCAAAAAGGGTGGCGCTTAAACGGGCTCTCTCGCTGCTGAAGCTGTAGTTCAGCAGAATTTTCGTAAAGATATCTACAAGTTCTTCAAACGGGATCCTAAGGTTCGCCATTAGTCGGAAATAACGATGGTTGACGCCCCCTGAACAGCATTATCCCTGGATGTTAAGATTATCCGG
The DNA here is from genome assembly GCA_040905685.1 of Balneolales bacterium. Taxonomy (GTDB): domain Bacteria; phylum Bacteroidota; class Rhodothermia; order Balneolales; family Natronogracilivirgulaceae; genus JBBDMU01. The sequence goes on from JBBDRB010000014.1 coordinate 18,798, forward strand.
TACAAGCGCTCATCCCAGTTATTCTGAAGCCGGCGATCGGTCATTTCCATGATTTCGATCTGCGCCGAAAAGGCATCGGAGCCGTACTCCATTGTCATGGTTTTGCCGGACTTCAACGTCCATTCGATGAGGCCGGGTTCCGCTATGACCGGTTCAGGCAAGGAAAGGAAACTATGATAAAATGGTTCTTCAACCTCTTTCAGCAGATAAGCATCATCGATCACCAGGCTCTCTTCCCGGGTAAAAGTATAGGATCGCACCCACTGATCGACCAGCGCTTCCTCAGGGTAGGTATCCGCCAGGTCCATTGAAAATTTGACGATGTCGTCCGACGGCAGGTACTGCACACCGGTGGCTTCATACTGCCGTCCTTCCCTTTGCATCGATGCATTAATCACCGGCAGATTGTGATAGCCCGATTGCATGGTCCAGATTCCGTACCGGCCGGCACCGAACGTATCGGCCGTATAGGTCTGTACGCCGGCATCGATTACCAGTGGTTCCCCGTCATAGTATAAGATAAACGATCCCACATCATTGTGGTTATGGTTCCAGGGTGCATTATGCCCGCCCTTGGCAGCAAAATAAAAACCATCGGCTGAATCCTCCCGGTCCCGGGCACCCATGATTTGCAGGTCGGGCAGCCAAAAATCCCTCAGCATTGGCTGATGCGGAGGATAACTGAGCATGTTCTCCTGGTTAAACAGGCTTTCCAGTACCACAAAGGGAGAGCCGCTGAACGCACGCTTGCCATAATCCTGTTTATCCGCAAGAAAGGCCCCAAAACCCATCATTTCAGGATCATTGATTTTTTCGCCGTACGTGTACACCACATAGGCTGTGGGGTTTGGCCGGGCCCCTCCGTCGGAGTAGTTGTAAAAATAGGGATAGCTGATATTGACCCGGTAGATGTATTTTCCCATGTTTTGAATAAGCGGATCGTCGAAGATATCCACCTTCCCGCCCGTAGCCATACTCAGTAAATTCAGGGTCTCGAAACTGCTGCCGCCGGCCATACGCCAGTAACTGGGTCCCTCATCGCAGCCGCCGTCCTCTGGATAGCAGTTCACGAAGTTCTCCAGGGAGCGCATTAATTTATAAACGCCCTCATCCTTTTTTCCCTTTTCAGTTTCCATCAATAAGATGGTGGCCAGGATATTGCCATTGCAATGGGGGTTCCAGTTGTTCAGCCGGTGAATGCGGGAGCCCTCGAATCCCATCCACCAGAAATCGTTTCGTTCATAATACGGCTCCAATACCCTGTTGTTAATCTCGTACCGGATTCGACGGGCAATGACCGGATTGATCGCATCAAATTCGTCTTCCAGGAAGTAATGGATCCATGACAGCAACTGCCCGTATTCGGCAACGCGAAGATCTATATGAGGACGCTGGACTTCCGGCAGCACCTCACTTCCCAGATGCGCCACCATGCTCCAGGTCGACATCTCGCTCATGGCCCACACCCCGTTGATGATCTGATCAGTGAAGCGGCCCTCACCCTCAAAAAGTTCAGCCATAAAAAGGGCCCGGAGCGGATCTTCGATTTCGTCCTGATAGCTCTGCTGCAGCTGGCGGTTTCCCGTGCGTTCGTATTCCAGAAACGATACGGCCGGGACCGAAGCCCAGACATGGTCCAGAAACTTTTCTCCTTCATCTATATAAAGCTGCCTGAGATGACCCGGCAGGGCCTCCCAGGCCGACCGGTCGTCGTAGTCCGGATAGGGAACCCAACCGGCATTCGGCAGCAGAGCCTCTGCGACATCCGACCGCTCATATTTTGTGGTCAGCAGATTGCGTTCGTAATAACGCTCCTGTGCATAAGAAGACAAGAACATCAATAAGGTGAAAACTGTGAAAAAAGTCCCTCTAATAAGGTTATTCATACTGTAGTTATTTTATTATACCACTTTTTATTAACCTGTTTTCTTCCCCATATAAATACTGAATCCGTTATCTGACCCCCGGACAGCCTCAAAGTACCAGCGTATGCCAGGATCCCCTTCCCTGCCATAGCCACCGGCGTTATAACGAATGGATATACAATACTAAAACGGCAATAGAAAACAAACAGATTACGGCAACCTTTTTCCCCCTATACCCCTGCTTTCTGATAATGCCTCTTTAATTTCTCTCATCGGACAACACCTTTCGGATCCTTAACAAAAGTCTTTCGGCAGGGGTCATGGATTTTAGTTCGTTTCGTACCCTGACAGCGAGTTCCGGATCATCGGTAATAATTCCGTTCACCCCGAGCTCCATCATATCGGCCATGTGATCAGCCCGGTTCACAGTCCACGAGTAGACTTCAATTTCCTGCCGTTTCGCAGACCGAACGAGCCGGGCATTTACACGCTGCCAGGAAATGGCCAAAAAATCAACCGGAAGCTGAGTTAAGTCTCCAACTGCCAAAGCTGAAACATATCCTCTTGGGATATCCGGTGCAATTTGGATAAGCTGCCGCAAAGCAGTTATACTCAATGACATAACCATGACTTCATCTTCCATTTCATATTTTCTTACCAGCCTTATCACTTCAACGGCCAGCTCGGGATCATGACCATAATATTTGAGTTCGATCATTACCCTGATCCGGTCTTTGGCTTTTTGCAGAAAATTGTCGAGAGTAGCCAGCCTCCACCCATCGGCATATCCACTGGCCGGGGTAAGTCTTCTAAGGTCAGGATAATCGGTTTTTGCAATCCGTCGGGAATCCCCGGCAACACGCATTAAATCAATATCATGGTGTAAAACAACCATCCCATCCCTTGTGCGCTGAACATCTATCTCGGAATATTCTGCCCCGCTGGCAATGGCTCCCTCCAGTGCAGACAAGGTGTTTTCCGGGGAAGCCGCAGGACCGGCGCGATGGGCGGATATGGCTATACCCCGGTGCTCGGGCATTTGCTCGAGTAGAAAATGGCTTACCGTTAAACTGCCAAAAAATAACAGGACCAGCAGCGGGATGACCCTCGTTGCCTTGAGCCAGTAACGGGCCAGGGCCAGGGTACGGGCCGGTAAACCCCGTAAATTTTTTGCAGAGGAGATACCAACCTGTATTCCCGTGCTATCGATGTAGAATTTAGTAAGGACGGTAGCGGAAAACGAAAATCCCAAAAAACCGACCATCGACCCAAGAGCAAGGGTCCCTGCTGCAAACAAACCAATCAGCAGGACAATCATACGCAGGGAATTGGTTACCGAAACCACCCATTCTATAATTTGGCTTGCTGATACTAGAAATAGGGCGTCCAGGGTAATGCTGGCGAGCAACCAGACTCCGATAGAAAAAACCATCAACCCCAAAAAACGGTGAACCTGCTTCTGTGGCAGGTCCCACGACTCCCTGACGGCATCCCGCATGGTCTGATCACCGGCAAGAAGGGCCGGCAAAACTAAAATGCTGCGGCATAATAGCCAGATGGCCCCCAGTAACCAGATGGAAGTCCATATGCAGGCTAATATAATAGCCAACTGCCATTCGAGGGGACGAATGGATAGATAGTAATTAATATCATGCTCCGAAAGTAAGTACTCATAAATGCCGCCCAGGCCGGCGGCAAGGGGTGTGAGCGCCAGGATGGCAACCAGCATGGCCAGCATGCAGAGCCTGAAAATTTTTGGGATTAACGGAGCTATACGCAGCGCGGTTCCACGAACACTTACGGGACGCCCTGCGATGTCGTCGGTCACAATTTGAAAAAGGCCGGCATAACGGATTAATCCGGCCAGCAGGGCCAGGGTACCGGTGAGGAGCCCGTACATAAATCCTGTTGGCGTAAACAGCCAGGTCAGCAATTCTTCATTGCCGACCACAAGTTGATCGCCCCGGAAAACACTCCATCCAAGCAGGGAAGAAAAAAGGGGAACCAGAAATATAGCAACAACCATCCACACCAGCAGGGTCCATGCTGCCATTGGCTTCCATAAATTCAACACCCGGCGCCAGGCATAACGGGGAATAGGATCTTTCAAAGTACCTTTCAGATGCATAATAATAGTGTATGGCACTGTAAACGCACCAACACCGGGGTTAATACAAAGCTAATTAAATTCCCTAAACGTATTAAAATTTGCCAACCGGTCCTCCAAATCCTCCATGGGTTACATCACCATTAAACAGGGTTTGGGAATCCTGTGCGGCTGACGAAGCCGAAAGCCGGCAAAAGCAGGAAAACAGACCATGTCCATACTAAAGGTGTTTTTCATAATTCTGCTGTTTTCTTTAATATAAAATCCTTATTACGTATTGCGGACAAACATGTTACCTGACCTATTCAAAATTAGAGTTTTCATGGAAATGTTACTGAAGTTTAGTATCATTTAATGCAAAAAAGCTGGATAAAAAAATTAACGCCAGCGTAAACTAACCCTTTCGAAATGACCATGCCTATGTGGATTTAGTCAGGTTCTTATGTACAGGATTTTAAATATTAGTAACAAGGAACTCTCCGTTGAGCAACTGCTTACAGAAGCAGTTGCGATTATTGCAGAGGAAAAGCCGGCTTCCGGCTCGGGTGCGGCTATAAAATACGATGGGAACACCTACTCCTCATCCAATTATTCCGAAGTCCACTCTGCGATTACCGCCAGAGCGGAAATAGGTGAAGTGGGAACGCTTATCATCAAGGTCAGCACCCCTCCGGAAAGCGGGGACGTGCAACCGGAAGAGCAGGAAATGCTGGATTTTGTGGCCTCCCACCTTCTGCTTAAAATCAATCAGCTACGGTCGGGACAGATACAGGAAGAGAACCAGAAGAAGCTCGATAAAGCCTATCAGTTAGCCCGCATAGGCAATTGGGAATATGATATGCAGCATCATAGACTGCACTGGTCACCGGTTACCAAAGAGGTTCATGGATTTGGTCCGGATTATGAGCCTGACGTGGAAAGTACCATCAACCTGTTTAAAGAGGGTTATGACCGGGATACCTTTGCCCGGGCTGCATACGATGCCATCGAACATGAAAAACCATTTGATATCGAATTGCGGATCATCAGCGGACAGGGAGACGAACGGTGGGTACGGGCCACCGGTGAGCCTGAATATGAAGGTGGAATTTGCACCCGGTTTTATGGGATCAGTCAGAATGTCAGTGACCGCAAACAAGCCGAGGAAGCGTTACAGCTAAGTGAACGACGGTTTAAAGCCCTGGTACAGGATGGATCTGACCTGATAGCCATTCTCGATGCCGAGGCTAATTATATATATGTGAGCCCAACGTCCGAATCGGTCCTGGGCATTCCTGCCGAAAAGTTTATTGGCAAAAATGCACTGGATTTTATTCATGAGGATGATAAAGGGAGGGTGATCGAAATTCTTGGCAGACTTCCCCATGAGAAACGCATACAGATCGACCCTTTCCGGTTTGACGATTTACAGGGAAGCTGGAGATGGATAGAAACAACCATCACGAACATGATGGACGATCCGGCCGTCGGGGGGCTGGTTGCCAACTCCCGGGACGTTACCAAACATAAACTACAGCAGGAACAGGTACTGCATTCCCTGAATGAAAAGGAAATGCTGCTTGCTGAGGTTCACCACCGGGTGAAAAACAATCTGGCCGTTATCTCCGGCTTGATGCAGCTTCAGGCTTATGAGGAAGATAACAAAGAGGTAACCAACAGGTTGCACGATAGCGCCGTCCGCATTAAAACAATGGCCAACATTCATGAGCAATTGTATCAGTCAGGTAGTTTTTCAAAAATAGCCTTCGCCGACAACATCAGACGGCTGGTGCTGGATATACTCAAAACCTTTGATATTCCGGTACACATCAATATTGATTTCCAATGTGAGCCCCTTCACCTTAGCATTAATCAGGCGATACCCTGTTCACTTATAGTCAATGAAATTTTCACCAATATCCTCAAGCATGCCTTCCCGGGAAAGAAGAAAGGTGACATTACCATCCAACTGTCGCATAATGGGGAAAATAATCAGGTAAGGCTGGCTGTCAGAGACAACGGTATAGGGTTACCCGATGGCTTTTCTGTTTACGATAGTTCATCGTTAGGTTTAAATCTCATCGAAGACCTGTCCCAACAACTAAAGGGCGACGTTAAATATACGACCTCCGGTGAAGGTACCCTGTTTGAACTTCGTTTTATAAGGGCCGATCCGAAAGGTATCGGAAACAGTCTGCGTACGCCCCGCGACAATGAACCATAACCACCCGTTTGTTGTTTACTTTTTTAACTCAACCATCATTGATGACATCCTCATGAAAAACCTTGCATTGCTACTGCTTCTTGCTGCCGTATTTGTTTCGGGATGTACCAATACCGGCGCTTTTTTATCCGGTAACCAGACTGTAGTTAACCTGAATGAAGGTAATTATATGATGGCGGCAACAAATGTCACCGGCACATCGGAGGCGGCATACGTTTTCGGGATCAGTTATTCGTCCGGCCCCATGGCCAATACGATTGCTATCGCCCGGGTGGACGGCACAGGTATGCTCTATGCCGATGCGATGCAAAACCTCTGGGAAAACTATACAAGTGAACACGGGACCACCGATAACAGACTGGCACTTGCCAATATCCGGTACGACACGGATATTATAAATCTATTTTTCTATACAAAAATCTCCCTAACGGTCAGGGCCGATATCATTGAATTCGATTAATGCCTTGGGTGCATATTGAAGTTTTTTATAATGAATATCAATTACGATATTATGAACCTGAAGAGGGACAAGCCCGTGGTGGTTTGCTCTGAACTAATTAATCATTAACTAACCAGGTATAGCTTTGAAATTTATCCATTTATCCATATTTATACTGCCTATTGTTTTTATCGCCTGTAGCCAGGAAACAAGCGATTCTACCTCCGGTTCTGAAAACGATCAACTGATCACCGTTATTCATCCGACCGAAGGAAATGACGCCAGTGGTTCAGTGACCTTTACCCGTGAAGCCGATGGGGTAAGGGTAAATGCCACTGTTTCCGGTCTTGAACCCGACAGTCGCCACGGTTTTCATATCCATGAATTTGGCGACTGTTCAGCATCTGACGGAACTTCTGCAGGCGGACATTTTTCCCCTGAGGAAATGCCTCACAGCGCCCCGACAGATGATGAGCGTCATATGGGGGACCTGGGAAACCTGCAAAGTGATCAGGATGGGGTTGCCACGGTCAATTTTGTTGATCCGATCATTGAAATGGACAGGATCTTAGGCCGGGGGGTCATTATACACGCCGGGGAAGATGACTATGAAACTCAGCCAACCGGAGATGCCGGGGCCCGGTTGGGGTGCGGCGTAATCGGCGTTGCCCAATTATAGTTATATACAGTCCAAATAAACGCCCGTGGCACCGGCCCCGGGCGTTTATTTGGTATAAAAGTGATAGGCAAGCAACAGTAGCATAAAAAAGACACCTACAAAAAAGCCAATCATAATTCCCTTCCAGTGATGGTCCTGTTCAGGGTTATTGCTAATGCTTTTTCTTCGTTTGGTAAACCGCCGCAAGGTAAGCAGTGTACTGTCAAACATGCCCAGGCCTTCATCGACAAAGCGGAACAGCAGGTAAATCCCCAAAATAAATATTATTGTCGCAAACACAGGTATTGTACTTTTTTGCCGTTAAAAATCCCTGATAATATAAGATTCTCTGCATTGAAAATGGCATTTTGTTCAAATCAAACTCTTTAGATTCAGGGCCATTTTTCCTGCTTTTCTCACCATTCCGGACTGAAAGCGCCTGGCCCTATGGCGAATCAGCGACGCAGTTGGGGGGATATAAATTTTCTGATTGTAAAAACAAAGGACCCTTTTTCCGGACATTCTGGCTATTTCCCCCGCTTCCTTTTGTTCACTTTCAATAAATAACAGGGACTGAGGATGGCTTTTATACACCTCAGCCTTATACTTTGCTGAGGCATTAAGTTTCCACCGTGTTTTAGCATCCGGCAGATCCAGCATGCATAACTCATCGTACAGGATATGGTGTCTGCTCAGCCAGACCTCGGTTTCTTTCCGGTATTTTTCAAGCCGTCCGGTTACCAGATAACCGACCCGGTGTGAAGGCAACATAAGTGGCCGGGCCGTATTCAGGAAGTGCCGGTATGCCGGACCGTCATCATCTTCCGCCTTTTCAGGATTCCGGCAGAGCACCCCGTCAATATCCATACAAAAATCGTTCAGCTTATTGCGGTGCATAATATTCCATTCCTGGCAACCCGGAGAGGTAAGCGTCTCGAAACAGATATCCACCAGGTTTACGCTCCGGGGATGGGCATATACGGTACAAAATGTGATACGCTGACCCATAAAGGCTTCCCTGATCAGCTTCCGGGCATAAGCCATGGATTTACCTCCATAAACCGTGTCATCTACCACCAGCACATGCTTTGAATCCGAACGATTACAAAAAAATCCATCCAGATCGGTTACAGGAAGGTTCAAAAACGAGGCAATAAGATTGCCGGCCAGCAAACCGCTGCGTGGTATACCGGCGACCAAATCCACATCATCCGGAATTTTATGCAGATTAGCGGTTATGGTTCGGGATAGATCACCAAATGACCTGTACTCCATAGGTTGAGTTTAATCCTGTTGAGAGATTACGAATCCATTTTCGATTTCCCTTGCGGTATTCTCCTTTTTCATAGGGCCCGAAGGTTGTGGGGTGTTTCCGGCAGGTTTACTGCCTCTGTTGAGGCCGGAAGAATCGATGAGATGCCAGGCTATTCTCTTTGCCTTACTGACTGCCCTTGCCGGATAGCTTTTGATTTTCTGTTCAACCAGGCCCGCAGAGAAAACCGGTGTATACAGCTTTTGATCGGAAAAACACAATACAACTCTGCCGGTTAATCTGCTAATTTCTATGGCCTGCCCCCGTTCACTTTCGATGAATAAAGGAGAATCAGGATAGGATCTGAAGATCCTGGCTTTATGACCGGCATGAGAGCTTAACCGGCGGCGGGTTTTTGAATCCGGCAAATCAAGCATGTGAAGTCTTTTATAAAAAATATTGTGCTTACTCAGCCAGGCTTCCGTTTCTTTCCTGTACTTTTCAAGGCGGCTGGTGACCAGATAGCCAATTTTGCGTGACGGCAAAGTGAGCGGCTTTGCATTCAACAGGAATTTGCGATACGCGGAACCGTCATCATTTTCTTTTTTTGTCGGATCTTTGCAAAGGACCCCGTCTATATCAATGCAGCACTCTTCCAGCAAGGAATTATGCATTATATTCCATTCGAAAGATCTGGGAGAAGTAAGCTCTTCAAGGTAAATATCTACCTTTTCCCGGCTCCGGGGATCCGCATATACGGTGCAATATGTTATCTGCTGATCGATGGAGGCCCGGTGTATGATTTCCCGGACATGGTTCATAGATCTTCCGGAGAGAATGGTATCGTCTACCACCATGACATTTTTTGCTTCCCGTGGTGTTGTTATGCTGGTTTTGGTTTTGCGCGTAAATCCATGACGGGGCTTTCGATTTTCAATAAAGCCATCCAGATCGATGATGGGTATGTTCAGCGATAAAGCAATCAGATTGCCCGCAAGCAGACCGCTGCGTGGAATGCCCACAATAAGATCTATATCATTGGGAATCTTATAAAGATTCATGGTAACGGTTCTTCCCATGTCGGCAAACGATCTGTATTCCATAACAGTAGAGTCAGGTTTAAAATGCAAAAAGCGTACAGGATTTCACCATAAATCTCCTGGCCTTAATTATAAGAAACCTTAATATTCGTGGATTATTTATTTATCAGGTTAATTAAGATCACATATGCAACTTTATACATTATTAAAGAAAATAATAATACCTTAGTATCATAATTAAATTTTATATATAATAATATATAATCTTATATAAATTTAATTATAATTTTAACTTTATTCGTTTTACTTTCATAAATAAACCTAATTAAAATCATCTAAAAGCTAAGCAAAAAGAGAGCATGTCACGGGTTAGGGGACTTGTAAGTGTAGTAATACCTTGTTACAACCATGGGGATTATATCCTGGATACTGTACAAAGTGTACTGGATCAAACCTATAAAAATTATGAGGTTTTTATAGTAGACGATGGTTCGGATGACCTGCAAACCCGTAAAGTACTTTGGGAACTGGATCACCCTCAAATTAAAGTTCTGCGGAAGGTTAACGGCCATGTATCATCGGCAAGAAATCATGGGATCAGATTCAGCACGGGAGAATTTATCCTCAGCCTCGATTCGGATGATCAATTCACGCCTGATTTTCTGGAAAAAGCCGTTCCCATACTGAATCAGGACCTGGATACCGGTGCGGTTACCTGTTATGCCAATGTCTTTGATCATAAGGGGCATATTACCAGCCATCACAAAACGGGCGGGGGAACCTCAGACTTTCTTGCCGAGAATAACAGCATGGCAAGCGCCTTGTTTCGCTACCAATGCTGGGAAGAAACCGGCGGGTACAACGAATCCTACAATGCAACCACAAAAGGGTTTGAAGACTGGGATTTCTGGCTGATGGTGACCCGCGCAGGCTGGAAGATCCATTCTATTCCCGAATATCTGATTCACTACAGAAAAGCTCCGCATTCCATGTCTCAGCAGTATGAAAATGAGGTGCCGGCAATGATGAAGCAGCTCGTATTAAAGCATGAGGATGTCTACCGGGAAAATGTGGCGGAGATCATCTATCAAAAGGAGCTGCTGATCGCACAGTTGAAAAATAATGCTGAAGCCTGTAAAAACTCTCTGACCTACAGACTGGGCCACACCCTGCTGTATCCGTTAAAACCAATTTGGTCCATGCTTAAAACCAAAAAACCCATCACCGGAAATTCACTTTATACGAATCAGCCAAAACTGGAAATTACATGCAACGAAAAAGAGGATTTGTCAGTGTCGTGATCCCGTGCTTCAACCACGGATTGTATCTTAACGAGACCTTGCGAAGTGTGCTTGCTCAGACATTCGGGGCATATGAAATTATTGTGGTGGATGATGGCTCGGATGATAAATCCACGCTAAACATTTTGAAGGACATTAATCATCCGAAAATTGAGATCCTGCATAAAGCGAACGGCCATGTGGCCTCGGCCAGAAACTATGGCATCCGGCGCAGCACAGGTGAATATATCCTCACCCTGGACGCCGATGATCAATTCGAACCTGATTTTCTGCTGAAGGCTATCCCGATTCTGAAAAACAGCCCGGAAACCGGCGTGATCACCTGCTATGCACGAATGTTTGACCATATGGGAAATATTCAGCCCATTCGCCCTTTGGGTGGCGGAATTGAGAATTTCCTGGCAACTAATAACTGCATGGCCAGTGCGCTGTTTCGATACCGGTGCTGGGAAGATGCCGGGGGCTACCATGAACCGTATAACGCCAGCTACAAAGGGTTTGAAGACTGGGATTTTTGGTTGTCCGTACTTGAATCCGGTTGGCGGGTTCATTCCATCCCCGAGTATTTGCTGCGCTACAGAAATACCCGGAATTCTCTTTCCGATCAGAACCTGACGGAAATCCCCGAGATGATGAAACGACTGGTCATGCGCCATGAAGAGCTTTACCGGCTAAACGTGGCTGATGTAATCTATAAAAAAGAATTGAAAATTCGCCAGATGCGGGAGCTCAGAAATTCATTGACGTACAGGGTTGGCGAATTGCTGCTTTTCCCCCTGAAATTCATGAGGGACGGGATCAGGAAAGTCAGCCGAAAAATTCAAAGCCGTGACGCATCGGCGGCCTCCGGTCATCCGGCCCCGGATAAGAAGGCGGAAATTCCGGAAAAGCAGGATTAGATTCAACTTAAACTATCATATACGATTGTCATGTCAACTATCCAAAAAAAACAACGGAATTTAAATGTACGGGAACTGGTGGACAACCCCTTTGCCGCATCCAGGCCGGCTACGTCCGTGGCTGAAAACGATGCAAGCATCCAGGTGACGAAAACTTTTCTCCCGCCGATAGAGGAATACGCCTCGTATTTGAAAGGGATATGGAGCAGGAAATGGGTTACCAATTATGGACCCCTGCAGATGCTCCTGGAAAAAAAGCTCAAGCAGCATCTTGGGGTCCGGCACCTGTTCTTCGTCAACAGCGGTACTATTTCACTTCAGGTTGCCATCAAGGCTCTTGACCTGAAAGGTGAAATTATTACAACTCCTTTTTCCTATGTAGCCACCACTTCCAGTATTGTCTGGGAAGGCTGCACACCCGTTTTTGCCGATATTGATCCGCAGACGCTTTGCCTGAATCCAAAGCTGATTGAACGATCCATTACACCCCAAACCCAGGCGATTCTGGCAACCCATGTCTTTGGCAATCCCTGTGATGTTCAAAGCATAGGAGCCATAGCAAAAAAACACAATCTGAAGGTTATATATGATGCGGCCCATGCATTTGACGTTTCTATTATGGGAAGATCCATCCTGGATTTCGGCACCGTCTCAACGCTGAGTTTTCATGCCACCAAATTATTTCACACCATAGAAGGTGGGGCCATCGTAACGGACAACGACGAACTCGCCCGCAGGATTTCCTACATGATAAATTTCGGCCACGACGGACCCGAACGGTTTGCCGGCCTCGGAATTAACTGTAAAAGTTCTGAATTTCACGCTGCAATGGGTTTATGTGTCCTGCCAAAAATAGGGGAACTAATTGGCAGGCGCAGAGCCATAACTAAATTGTATGACAAAGGGTTGTACGGACTTGGGCTGGACAGGCCCCTAACCGGAAACGACGTCACATACAACTTTGCCTACTATCCTGTTATTTTCCCGTCTGAAGAGTTGATGCTGCAGGTCAGGGATGCATTAATAGCCAACCGGATTTTCCCGAGAAGGTACTTTTATCCTTCCCTGAATTTCCTTCCCTATACCGTAAAACAGGAGGCTAGCGTCTCTGAGGATATTTCTGCCCGTATCCTTTGCCTGCCCCTGTTTTATGAGCTCAGCGACACCATGGTAGATAAAATAACCTGCATCATAAGGGATTTCATGTTATGAAAATTGCCGTTATGCAACCATATATTTTTCCTTACCTGGGATACTTTCAGCTGATCTGTGCCGTCGACAAATTTGTTTTGCTCGATGATGTCCATTACATCAACAGGGGGTGGATCAACAGGAACAGGCTGTTTGTCAACGAAAGGATCTTTTACTTTACTATACCATTGGATAAAGCCTCCCAAAACAGACTGATCCGGGATATCAAGGTTGCCATTGGATTTAAATGGAAGGAAAAGCTGCTAAAAACCCTTGCCTGCTCCTACCGTCGAGCTCCCTTTTATAAGGAAATCTCTTCCCTTGTGAAAGAAGTGCTGGATGAGGATCAAAGGTATATATCCCGGGTGGTTCTGGTCAGCCTGCGTAAAATATTAAAATACCTGGATATCCATACCAACATTGTGGCGGGTTCGGCTATATATGCCAACCAGCATCTAAAAGCCCAAGATAAGATCCTCGACATTTGCAGGCAGGAGAACGCCGGGCAATATGTAAACCCGGCCGGCGGGATCGAACTTTACAATAGTGACGTTTTCCAGATCCATGGGATAGAACTTCACGGACTCAAACCCAACCTCCCGGAATACAAACATCCGTCAGGCAGATTTATTCCCGGCCTTTCCATTATTGACGTTCTCATGTATAACGACCCGGAGACAACCAGAGAAATGTTGGGCAAATACAGCCTGCAATATATACCGTCCCGCTGTTCTTTGTCAAAGACCTAAAAGTCAAGAAAATGAGCAATGATGTAGTTCAGGAAATAATACCGCTTCAGTCTCCCGCCCGCTGGAAAAAAGCCTTACAGGGTATAAGACATGCCTTTGGCCATACCTGGGAAAACGGTCATGCTATGAACCTGACCACCGGCTATCCAACTTATTTATATAAGTTCAGTCAGGGTGCTACGACCATTGTGTGTCCTTTGGTGGAACGTTACTGTGAGGGGCATTGCGATATTGCTACCCCGTACGGCTTCTCCGGCTTTAGCGGCAATGACCCCGTCCCTGCCTTTCAGAGATACTGGAAAGCATTTGCCCAAAAAAGGGGATATGTCTGTGGATATATCGGCTTGAATCCCCTTTTTGAAAACCCGTCATATCTGAACAAAACCGAAGTCTATTCAAGTAACAGGCTGTACATGCTGAACTTAAACAGCCCTATCGCCACCCTGTTTAATAACCTTCACCGCGATCGCCGGAAACAGTTACGGGGCTATGAAAAAAAGGCTGCTCATTTTACTACAGACAAAGCTTTGCTCAGAGATTTCTTCGTCACCGGCTATCCTGCTTCCGTTCAACAGAAAAAAGCGGCACCGGCATATCATTTTTCCCCGGAAACGCTGAACTTTCTGATAGATCAGGATAATGTACTGATGGTTGGGGCCATCAATAACGGTGAGCTTGAGGCTGCGGCCATGTTTGCCTATACGTCCCATGTTGCCGAAGCACTCCTGCTGGTATTGTTGCCTGAACGAAGGCATCTAACCATGCCCATCCTATGGTACGGCCTGGAATGTCTAAAATTAAAAAATATCCCGCTCCTGAATATGGGCGGCGGCATCCGGGAGGGAGATTCAGTGGCTGAATTCAAGCAGCGCCTGGGCGGGAAAGAATACAAGCTGCATGGCCTCAAGCAAATCTATGACCAGGAAAATTACAGGGGTCTGTGCCGGATCAAGAATGTCAGCCATCAGGATATGAACGGATATTTCCCTCCGTACAGAAAGCCGCTAATGACTGTCCCGGCAGGCACCCAAACCTAACCGTATTATTGACCAAAAAAGAAAATCCTATGAGAGAACCAACAGAAAACGCACTGAATTATTCCAGGATAGTAGCGCATTACGAGTCCTGTTTAGCCAGGCACGGTGACAGTGCACAAGGAGTCGACTGGCCCAATGCAGAAGATGCCTGTACGCGTTACCAGGTGATGCTCGATATGGTCAAAAGCCATTCCGGGGCACCGGTGACTTTGCTGGATTTTGGCTGCGGTATGAGTCACCTTTATGAGTATATGCTGAGAACCGGTATCGAAAACATCAACTATAGCGGGCTGGACATCTCGGAGAAATATACTGCAGCTTCTAAATATAAGTTCCCTGACAATAGCTATTTATGCCTTGACATCCTAAAGGAAATGGACGCTTTGCCGGAATATGAGTACATCATTATGAATGGAGTATTTACCGAAAAGTGCAGCCTGTCTTTCGATGAGATGTGGGTATACCTGCAGGAAATGCTGTCTAAAGTATTTTTGAAAGCCAAAACAGGCCTGGCGTTCAATGTTATGTCGAAACAGGTAGATTGGGAGAGAGAGGATCTGTTTCACGTGCCGATGGACCTTTTATCGGCTTTTCTAAAGGAAAATTTAAGCAGGCACTTTGTGATCCGGCATGACTATGATCTGTACGAATATTCGACCTACCTGTACAAAAACCCGCTCGGGATGAAGCCATGATGCTGAGTGTATGGATGATCACTTTTAATCATGAGGAATTCATAGCCGGGGCGATCGAAAGCGTGCTCATGCAGAACACGAATTTTACTTTTGAACTGATCATTGGCGAAGACTGCTCGGCAGACCGGACCCGGAAAATCGTCAAAGCCTATAAAGAGGCGTGTCCGGACCGGATCCGCCTGTTCCTGCCTGATAAAAACCTGGGCATGACGGCGATGGGAAAAGCTACCTACGAACTTTGTACCGGTCGCTATGTGGCCCGTCTTGATGGCGATGATCTATGGACCGATCCGTATAAACTGCAGAAGCAGGTAGACTTTTTAGAGGCCAATCCTGATTTCTCATTTTGCTTCCATAGGGTAAGCCGATTGGACCTGATGGCGAACACCCTTCTGGACTCCGTCGATCCGCTGTATAAACATCCGGATGATTCCCTGACCACAGAGCATTTTCTCAAGAAGCATAATCCCGTCTATACATCGTCGATAGTCTACCGGAATGTGGTAGGTCCCCTGCCCAACTGGTTTTATAGTTTGCCGTGGCCGGATTGGAGCTTTTATTTTTTTTTGCTGAACCATGGCAAAGCCAAATACTTAAAAGAAAATATGGGCTGCTACAGGATACACCGTGATGCAGTATATTCGGGCGAGACCGAATATGTCAATAACCTCAAAACCATTTTATTTTTCAAATTGCTGAAACGGCATTCAGGAGACCTGAATAAGAAAAGCATTCGCCAAACCATTGCTCAGCTTTATTACCAACTCTTTAAAACCGACGGGAGAACGTCTGCCTTCCGGGCAGCCGTTCTTCATTTTTTCCTCCTGGCCTATTATCATCCGGGCCTGGCTTTGCAACACAGGCAGTTTCTGTTTAAGTCACTGCTGAAATTAGCTTTACGGTATCCATTGGGATTATACCAGTCCTATTCTAAAGGAAAATCTTTATGAGAGATGTATACCGGGCTGCCTTCACCCAGCCTGGACTCCCATAACCCGATCCGGTCCACATGAATCGGCCGGGTTTCGAACGGATAGGGAAACTCGTTCTCCTTAAGATCTGCTTTACCCTTTTTTACACGACTCAGGGTGATATGGGGCGACACAC
>JBBDRB010000014.1:35440-53218 GCA_040905685.1 Balneolales bacterium
AACTTACTTACTGCAACAATGATTCTTACCTCACTGATCCAAATATTTGAGCGGGACCTGAACAGACTGAAGGATGAAATCGAATCCTACCCCCATGAGGCCGATCTTTGGAAGCTTTCCGGGCAAATCAATAATTCCGCAGGGAACCTTTGCCTGCATTTGCTGGGAAACCTGAACCATTATATTGGGGCCACTTTGGGTAATACAGGATATAAGAGAGACCGGGAAGCGGAGTTTGACAAAAAGAACATACCGGCTGCCGAACTCAGCCAGGGCATTGATGAAACGACAGCTATGATCAGGCGGGTCCTGGGCTCATTAAAGCCCGACGACCTGGCAGAAAATTATCCGAAAAAGATATATCCCAACGAGATGACGGTTTATTTTTTCCTGCTGCACCTGTTTGGCCATATGAATTATCATATCGGGCAGATCAACTACCACCGCAGATTAATATAAAAAACGATGTGATGGGGCTCAGACAGGCCGTTAAAAATCAGACAGGCAGTTAAAAAACGTTGCAGAAGTTTTGATCCCCCGGTGAAAATCCTTCAGGGCAAAGTGTTCGTTGGGTGAGTGAATGGCATCACTGCTCAGGCCAAACCCCATCAGGATGGAGTCTGCGCCCAGGGTTTCTTTAAAATCGGCGACGATGGGTATGGAGCCGCCTTCCCGTGTGTATAACGGATCTTTTCCGTAAACACTCTTATAAGCCTTTGCGGCCGCCTTAACTCCATAAAAATTAAAATCCACGCTGGCCGGTCTTCCCCCGTGATGTTCACGGACACTGGATTTCACTCCGGGCGGGGTAATGCTTTTAATGAAATCCTTAAAGAGTTGCGCAATTTCACGGGGATCCTGATCCGGCACCAGGCGCATGCTCACCTTTGCATTGGCTTTTGAAGGCAAGACCGTCTTGGCGCCCTCCGCCTGATAGCCGCCCCACATTCCGTTAATGTCAAATGACGGCCGGGCCGAAACCCGCTCCAGGGTAGAGAAGTCTTCCTCCCCGTAAACCTCTTCGATATCCAGATGCCTTTTGTAGGCCGACTCGTTGAAGGGCAGCTGCCGGTAGGCTTTTCTTTCTTCAACGGACAGCGATTTTACCTTATCATAAAAGCCGGGAATGCGGATCACCCCTTTGTCATCCTTAACCCTGGCCAGCATTTCACACAGGGCATTCGCCGGATTTTGCACACCTCCGCCATACACCCCGGAATGCAGGTCCCGATTAGGTCCGGTAACTTCAATTTCCATATAGGCCAGGCCACGCAACCCATAGGTGATGGAAGGGACATTCTCATCAAACATGGCCGTGTCGGATATCAGCACCATATCACAGGACAGCAACTCTTTTTTGTCCTGAATAAAGGGAAGCAGATTCGGGGACCCGATCTCTTCTTCCCCTTCCAGAAGAAGCTTTATATTCACCGGAAGATCCGTACCGGTTTTAAAGAACGCTTCGATGCTCTTGATGTGAGTAAACATCTGGCCTTTATCATCGCTGGCACCCCGGGCAAATACGGCACCATTTTTTATCGTTGGCTCAAAGGGCGGGGAATTCCAAAGATCTTCAGGGTCAGGTGGCTGCACATCATAGTGCCCGTATATCAACACCGTAGGCTTATCCTGACCGGCCCTGGCGTGCATGGCCGTGATGATGGGATTGCCGGCGGTTTCGTGCAGCATTACCTCCTCCATACCCACGCGGGCGAGATGATCCCTCAAATGGGAAGCCGCTTTAAGGACCTCTGGTTTGAAGGCCGGATCGGTGCTGATGCTGGGTATGCGCAGCAATTCAAAAAGCTCTTGTTCATGTCTTTCAGCCTGCTCGTCAAGGTATTGAGTAATTTTCTGCATGATGATCTCAATAAGTTAAAAGGTTCGTATTGCCTGATCCTCGACCCACCCATTTAACCCGTTGCTCAGGCGAACGTATTTCCAGCCCTCAACCTCCCTGCTTCTGATTTGATCCAGCGTAAGGGTATATCCTTCGTAGATACGGCTTATCCCATCCTCTTCCTGAACAGGATGGGCTCGTATCTCGGCCTGGGACCTGACCATGACGGCCTGGCTGTAAACGTCGGTCCGGGCATCGATAATTAAGCTTGCCATGATCAGCAGCACGCCGAATACGGCCGAAGATATACCGGTATATTTAAGCAGCTGCTGAAAAGAATAAAACCAGCCCATGGCGAAGAATATAAGCCCCATGTTGATCATAAAAATGCCGGCAATCGTTATATATACCGTATTAATCTCAAAATGGATCCATTCTGAAAATGAGATCCACGACAATCTGGGCAACTCGTCCCTTCGCTGGGTTAGAAGTCCCTCAACGAAAGCGACCCCTTCACCGGCCGTTTTTCTGGTATTCACATATTTTTGGGCCTTCATGAAATAGTATTTGGACATTCCCAATGAATCAACATGTGCATAGCTTATGGCCATATTCAGGAACAATGGTCCGGAAGAATACTCATCCTGCTCAATATCGCGGTACAACTGCAGGGCCTCATAATACTCACCCTGCTCCAGAAGAAAATTACCCCGGTTAAACCGCTCCTGGGGGTTTTCCCGGGCAAAGCTACCGGTACAGCACAACAGGCTTAGAAGCAGGATCAGCAACCCGCCTGATAATCTATGGTAACCCTCACCCGCCATCATATGCATTTGCCCAGTTTAGCGATGAACACCTCAGCTTTACGGATATCATTTGTTACATTATCTGCATTGCTCACAGGGGCATAGCGAATGGTCGAACATTTTTCAAGGAGCTTTTGAATATCGGCGGCCATGCTTTCCTGTACACCGTATTTACGGATAAAACCGGTAAGTTCGCTGTCGGAGTGGCCGGAAGGCGGTAAACCACAACGATCTGTGATAAAATCAGCCAGCCCCTGGTGAATACACGTATACGGGGTTTTCAGATCATATCTGCTTATGGCCTCACGGGCAGCCTGAAGGCTTGCTGCGGCCCGGATGGCCGCATTCTGTTTCCTTGAAAATAAAGCGTCATTGTTCAGCTTATCCCGGTGCACCTTGACCCGGTAGGCACCGCCCAGGATAAAAAGAGGCAAAAGGAGTCCGGCCCAAAACCACCAGGTCCTGTACAAAGGTTTTTCCCCGCCGGAAGAGGACCATCGTACAACGCCTGTGACCGGGGTCACCTTAAAGCGCCCATCGCTGACGTAACCAATCTCGGCATTCGGGTCTCGCACTACCTCCATGGACAGCGGGGGCAAGGTTACCGTTTCATACCGGTGGCTATTATCGTTGTACATGGCAATCCGGGTTTCCGGAAGTTCATACCGGCCAACCTTCCGGGCTATAATCACATCCCGAAAAGTCTTTTTGCCGCTAATCCTCCCGTTTCTTTTGTCGAGATCAATGGATTCCTGAGGCTGATATACATCAAATGCCGAAGGGAATGTGTAATCGGGTCTGGAAACCAATGCAATATTGCCGCTGCCGGATATCTCCGTCAGAATTTCCACAGATTCCCCCAGATTGATCCGGTTGCTGCTGAGTGAACGCTCCACGTTCAGCCTACCTACTGCGTTAATGAACAATCCCCCGGGAGCAGCCGGCAAATCCTGGACAAAAATGGTCAATTCTTCCGATTCAAGATCAATATTGCGTGTTGAATTCCGGAATCCGCCAAAATAATTGCTGTTTCCCGAGCGTGCATAGCGAACATTGGCCTGAATCTTATACGGCTGTAACTTCAAATCCCCTTTCCGGGTGGGGAACAAGGCATGTTTTCTCAATACGGCCCTTCGGTAGCGGACGCCTTCAAGCAAGACATTTTCAGCCCGGGCCGAATGATGCTCATTCAGATCTTCCTGCCAGAAACCCTCGGTTACCCAGCCCTGACTTACCTGATAGGAAGACAGATCCATGTCGTTTTTAAAATAGATCACCAGTTCAGCAATGATTTGCTGTCCGCGAACGGGGTTCGTATCGGAAACCTCCATCTTCAGGAAAACATCCGGACGACTGTCTACCTCCTCCTGCCCGGGTCTAGACTGCTCGTTGAGAACGGTAATGCTAACCGGGTTGGTCTGATACGTCTCTCCGTTTATGACCACGGAAACGGGGGCAATCTCGTGGATCCCCTCTTCCATCGCCTCGAGCTGCCATGAATAACTATAACTCATGGTGGACACCCCGTTTACCATAGAATAGCTCGTCGATGTTGACGGAAACGAAGATATATTGCGCAGGCCGTCAACGATGGGCATATCAGGCCTTGATACATTTTTGGAGCCATTGCTGGTAACCTCCAGCTTCAAAGTGACCCTCTCGCCGGTATAAACCTGGGAATCGGATACGGTCGCTTCTACGTTTACACCATTGTCCTGGGCGGCCAGCGGACCGGCGGCAATCAGCATGATCAGACCGATCCGGAGGCCTTTTTTGTAAGGGCAATTACCAGTCTTTTTCATGCGATCCGGATGGTTCGATTTGGTTCTTCTGGTAATTTTTAAGCAGATCTTTCTCAATGTTATCCAGGGCTTTCAGAATGTCATCAGCCTGTTCAGCTGTCATGCTGCCGGGTTCGGGCTGCTGATTTTGCTGTTGTTGATTCTGTTGATTTCCGGGATTATCGCCGGACTGGTCCTGCTGCTGATCCCCATCCTGTTCACCGCCCTGCTGCCGGTCATCGCCGTCTTGAGGATCGGATTCTCTCTCATCTTCCCCTTCCTGATCCTGCTGATCCTGGTCGTTTTGCTGCTGCTGGTCCTGCTGCTGTTGCTGCTGCTCTTCGTTTCGGTAGGCCAGTTCATAATTAAAACGTGCGTCTTCATCGTCCGGGTTGACACGAATGGATTCCCGGTAGCGCTGCAAAGCCTGATCCCATTCTTCCTGATCGCTGTACATGTTTCCAAGATTATAGTCGGCCTTGGCACGTTCGGAGGGAGAGGATTCCATCTTTTTAAAAGCTTCAAAAGCCTGAACCGCTTCATCGAGTTTCCCCTGACGGGCCAGGGCATTTCCCAAATTGAAAAGCAGACGCGGGTTTTCAGGATCTTTTTCAAGAGCATTCAGAAAACCTTCTTCGGCTTCGGCGTAATTGCCCTCCTCATATTCTCGGTTCGCCTGCCTTGCGCCATCCTGGGGCGCCAGAAAAAGTGCAGCCAATAAAGTGAGCAGAAATATTTTCATGGTACTCTTAACGAAGCACTTTGTTATAAGGTATGGGCTTGTGACAGAGGGTACAATTAGCCTCCCATTTCCCTTTCAACGATGGCCAGGGCCTCTTCATCCACTTCCATATTGGTAAAAACATCGTTTACATCATCATTTTCTTCGAGAAGCTCGATGAGTTTGAAATTGGAGAGGGCCGTTTCAGCATCGACTTTTGTCTGTGTCGTCGGGACCCGCTGCAAATTGGCCGATTCGATCGTATACCCGGCGGCCTCCAAAGCGGTTTTAACGGAAAAAAGGTCTTCACGAACCGTGATAACTTCCAGAATGTCATCTTCTTCCTTAATGTCTTCCGCACCGGCTTCAATGGCATCAAGCATGAGTTGTTCGGACTCAACGTTATTGGATGGAATGATTATAACCCCTTTTTGTTCAAATAAAAACCCGACCGATCCGGTTGTGCCCAGGTTTCCCCCGCGTTTGGAAAATGCGTGCCTTACATCGCTCACCGTGCGCTTCTGATTATCGGTGGTGCAATCGACAAAATAGGCAATTCCTCCCGGACCATACCCCTCATAACTAATCTCCTCATAGGCCGCACCGCCGCCGTCCAGCTCACCGATCCCCTTTTTTATGGCACGCTCAATGTTATCTTTAGGCATATTCACCGCCTTGGCATTGTCAATGGCAAGACTTAACCGTGCATTGGATTCCGGATCACCGCCACCGTCGCGTGCAGCAATATTGATTTCTTTGATCACCCGGCTGAATACCTTGGAGCGGGCTGCGTCGGTTGCCCCTTTTTTACGTTTGATCTTAGACCACTTGGAATGTCCGGACATAATAGCTTTTGATTAGCATTAAAGTTTATCAATAAATAAAGATACGGTATATTGACCAAAAAATTACGTGTCTAAAGCCGGGAAGGGATGAAATTTTAAAGATCTCCCATCTTTGGTTTTGTTCAGGTTAGTATTTATTTGTTATGATATGCACCAAATGTATGATGTAATCATTATCGGCGGTGGCATCGTCGGTTTGTCAACGGCGTATAAAATGTTGAAAAAGTATCCCACCCATAAAGTGGCCGTTCTTGAAAAAGAAAACCGGGTGGCTGTTCATCAGACCGGTCGAAATTCCGGTGTGATCCATTCGGGAATTTATTACAAGCCCGGAAGCTACAAGGCCCGGAATTGCATCGCAGGGCGCCATCAGCTCGTTGACTTTTGCCGGGAACATAAAATTGGTTATGATCTGTGTGGAAAGTTGATTGTGGCCGTAACGGAACCCGAGACGATCCGCCTTGAAAATATCTACCGGCGGGGTTTGGAAAACCGCATTGAAGGCATTGAGAAGATTGATCAGGCTGAAATGAAAAAAATCGAACCTCATGCGTATGGCATTGAGGCCATTCGTGTCCCGTGCGCCGGTATAGTGGACTATGTGGGGGTAAGCAATA
Source organism: Balneolales bacterium (assembly GCA_040905685.1). GTDB lineage: Bacteria > Bacteroidota > Rhodothermia > Balneolales > Natronogracilivirgulaceae > JBBDMU01. The sequence goes on from JBBDRB010000014.1 coordinate 42,051, forward strand.
CACTGCAAAGCCTGATCGCGCAGATGGGCGGGGATATCCATCTGAACGAAGAAGTGAAGCGCATTACCAAAAGCGGTAATGAATCAGAGATCCGAACAAAAAACGGCGCCTTCAAGACCCGGTACATCATCAACTGTGCCGGCCTGTACAGCGACCGGATCGCTGAAAAAGCCGGTTTGCAACCACCTGTGCAAATTGTCCCTTTCCGGGGTGAGTTTTTCGAGCTGAAAAAAAAGGCCGAACATCTGGTTAACGGATTGATTTATCCGTTGCCGAATCCGGATTTCCCCTTTCTGGGCGTCCATTTCACCCGTATGGTCTCCGGAGGGGTTGAATGCGGACCCAATGCCGTATTTGCCTTTAAAAGGGAGGGGTATGGCAAATTTTCCCTGAACCCAAAAGACTTGATGCAAACCCTTGGGTACTCCGGTTTCTGGCGAATGGCCGCCCGTCACTGGCGCATGGGGTTGAATGAAATACATCGCTCCCTGTCAAAAAAGGCCTTTCTCAAAGAACTTCGAAAACTGATTCCGGCACTGACACTCGATGATATAAGGCCCGCTCCCTCGGGCGTCAGGGCCATGGCACTGGATCCCGGCGGCCGTATCATTGATGACTTTAGCCTGATTAAAGACAGCAACCAGATCCACGTGCTCAATGCACCGAGTCCGGCGGCCACGGCCTCGCTGGCTCTGGCCGATGAGATACTGGCCAAAGCCGAAACGGAATTTGCCTGGTGAGGACGGCTCCAACTAACTTGTTTTTATCCAGTTTTATGGGGTAAGGACGGTGTATAAAACATGCGTTCTGTTATTTTGGTTTTTGTATATTTATAAAAAAAGCAAATTATGGCTCAGGTACATCTGTTGAGAATTGCCCACGGCCGCAGCGGGGACAAAGGCAGCGGCAGCAACGTTGGGATCATTGCACGGCACCCTGATATCTATCCGTTTCTAAAAGAGACCCTCACCCCGGAAAAGGTTAAGGAGCATATGAAATATGTCTGCAGGGGAGCCGTAGAGCGTTTTGAACTGCCCAACCTGGGCGCCCTGAATTTTATCCTCAATGATAGTCTGGGAGGCGGAGGCACCATCTCCCTTAAACTGGATGCCCAGGGCAAAACCCACGCCGCCCAACTGCTACGGATGAAAGTGGACGTACCCGACGAACTGTTAAAACTAGTCTGAACATTATGAGCATAATCGGCATATTACTTACTTCGGCTTTTATATTGCTTTTAGCCTACCGTTATTACGGCAATTTCATAGCGCGCAAGCTGGAAATTGACGATCGCAACATCACCCCGGCCCACAGGCAAAAAGACGGAATAGATTATGAACCGGCCAGCAAGTCGGTCGTCCTGGGCCATCATTTTGCATCCATTGCCGGAGCCGGGCCCATAGTCGGACCCATCATTGCAGTATCCTTCGGCTGGATCCCGGCCTTGCTATGGATCCTGATCGGCGGCATATTTTTTGGCGCCGTCCATGACCTTGCCTCTATCATGGCCTCTCTGCGGCATAAGGGAAAATCCATCGGCGAGATCATCCAGATCTACATCGGTGATTTTGGAAAGAAGCTTTTTCTGATATTTGCATTTGCCACCCTGCTTTTGGTGATAGCCGTCTTTGCCGATATAGTAGCCAAAACATTTCAGGCCGTGCCGGCGGCGGCCTCTTCTTCCGTAATGTTTATCGGCCTGGCGCTGGTCTTCGGATTGGTGCTGAAGCGGATAGCGCTTCCCCTTTGGCTGCTTACCGTAGCCGGAGTTTCCCTGATGTACGGATTGGTTTTTCTCGGGGAGGTCCTCCCTCTTCAATTCAGCTATGGAACCTGGATCCTGATTTTAGGGGGCTATATTTTTATCGCGGCCGTCACCCCGGTCACGACCCTGCTTCAACCACGCGATTACCTGAGTTCCTACCTGCTCTACGGTATGATGGGTCTGGGCATCCTGGGAATCTTATTTTCCAACCCCACCATACAAATGGAAAGCTCTGTCCACTTCAGGGTGGAAACGCTGGGGTATTTATTTCCCGTCCTGTTCGTGACGATTGCCTGCGGGGCCATCTCCGGTTTTCATTCGCTGGTGGCTTCCGGCACAACCTCCAAGCAAATTAACAAGGAGGACGACGCACGCGTAATTGGTTTCGGGGGAATGCTCATCGAAACCCTGCTGGCCGTCATTGCCGTGCTGGCCGTTGTCGTTATGACCCGCTCTGATTTTACGGGACGGCTGGGCGAGATCGGACCGGTCACCTTATTTTCCGAGGGAATGGGAGGATTTATGGCTGCCCTGGGCATCCCGGTTGCGGTAGCCATTTCCTTTGTGGCCCTGACGGTCTCGGCTTTTGCACTGACCTCGCTGGATACCTGTACCCGCCTGGCCCGTTTTGCGATACAGGAGTATTTCGAAGATCAGGAAGCGTCCTCCGTCAACACGCTGCTCAAAGACCGCTATGCCAGCACGGCTCTGGTCATACTCTTCAGCGCCGCTCTGCTTTTAACCGGGCAATTTGATGTGTTATGGCCTATATTTGGTTCAGCTAACCAGCTTTTGGGAGCCCTGGCTTTACTGGCCGCAACGGTGTGGCTGGCAAAAAAGGGGATCAATCCCATCTTTACGCTTATCCCCATGGTCTTCATGTTTGCCGTGACCCTGCTGTCCCTATTCCTGTTTGCCTGGCAAAATTTCCAGGATCAGGTTTATGTGCTCGGGATCATAGCCACCCTCTTGTTCACCCTGGCCGTGGTCCTGATAATTATGGCAAGAAATGCACTGGCCGAATTTTATGGCAAAAAACAATCCAGCCTGACTACGAATGCATAGGCGCAGGGGCGCTCATAGCGTTCGGTTGCAGGGTATGGCCAGGTCTCCGTGGGTAAGGGTCAGGACAGGGGTGCTGTGGGAGGCCGTCAGCGGCCGTCGCCTTTGCAGCATTTCTGAGGAAGCATCATTGGGCCAAAGGGTATTGAGGACCTCGAAGTACGATATATAATCAACCCCGCGCTGCTCAGCGCCGCCTTCGCCCGTGAAATGAGGAAAGGTGGAGGGGTCCATAGCCCAGGGGGCCAGTGTATGATAGGCCATTTGCAGGGTCCGGCCCTCTTCGGAGGTGTAGTCATACAAATCCAGTCCGTTGGTGCAGGCTATCTCGGCGGCGATGGTCTGGGGCATAAGCGTGAAATGGGAGTACCAGATCCCCCTCTCCCCAACGCCATTGTTCCGGGTAATCTCATGAGGCAATTGCCCTTCATCTCCAACCTGGGTGTCAATGAATTCTTCCCAGCGTTTATAGCCTTCGGCCATAAGCTCTTCATCCTCAACATAGGCGGCAACCGACAGGACCAGGGCCAGACCCCAGTTGCCCCAGTTATTATGACGGTCCATGGTGTTCAGCTGTAAGGCCTCGTTGACAAGAAATCCGCGAAGGTTAGATTCAGCCTGTCCGGTCCATTCCGGTGAAGACCGTACCATATCTGCAGCGAAGATCAGGGCCGGGTAGTGATAGGAAAAGCTGAGCTTGGAATCCTCTTCGGTCTGGATCCCGCCAAGGGTGGACCAGCCTTTTATAATCGGCACGGCGGAACGGGCATATTTCTCCTGCCCGGTCAGCTGATACATCAGAGCGAGTTTATACGCCGTATTGGCATCGTCCATGAGCGCCTTCTTGGCTTGCTGGTGGCCGCGGGAATCCTGGTAAAAGAATGGGACAAACCAGGTATCCGGCACCGTGGGCGTATGGTCCAGCAAAGATTCAGCCTCCTCCTTCAGGTCCAGGTAGGCCGAGTACTGGGGCTCCTTACGCTGTTCAATCCGGGTCCGTACCGAATCTATGCGTTCGGCGGACAGGAAAACCTTAACGGGATCTTGCTCATCCTGCTGGTTGCATCCGGCCAGCAACGCAGAAGACAGGATGATCAGGATACCGATGGAACCAGCGAGATTGTAACGAGTTTCAGACATTTTACATTTTTTTTGTGAAAGATATTGTGATCGGCCTTTCTCTTATTTGCCGTGGCATTGCTTGTACTTCTTTCCTGACCCACAGGGACACGGGTCATTGCGGCCGACGCGTTCCTCGACCATGACCGGTTGTTTTTTGGCTCGCTGTCCTCCAGCGGAAACCTGACCATCCTGGCCGCCGTTTTGCGATCCGGCAAACTGAATACCCATGTTTTCCGTAGAATCATGCTGGGTTTTAAGTTTGCTCAAATCCATTTTCTTGCCGGACGGAGCCTGTGCCTGCCGCATTTGGTTCTGTTCGGCCGTCGATTCCGGAACCGACTTCCAGACCAGGGAAACCACATCCACATTCATTTCATCAATTAAATGGGTGAACATATTAAAGGCTTCCCGCTTATACTCCAGAAGGGGATCTTTTTGACCGAATGCCCGCAGGCCGATCCCTTCTTTGAGGGAATCCAGATCGCGAAGGTGTTCCATCCATTTTTCATCGATTACGGACAAAACAGAGGCTTTTTCAACCGACCGCAGAATTTCTTCCCCCTTATTTTCTATGGCTTTAGTAACATCAACGACCACGCGCATTCTTTTCACCCCATCGGTAAAAACAACCTGCACGGCGCTGGGCTTGTTGGCGGCTTTATTTTCGTCAATGCGCTTAAGCACTTCATAAAACGGTGCGGCAATGCGTTTTTCTTTCTCGCGATAGGCTTCGATGGCTTTTTCAAAGATCATATCCGACAAGCCGTCCTCATTCAAAGCAGACCATTTTTCCCGGTCGACTTCAACGTCCACGGCCAGCAGACGAAGGATTTTTTCGTGAATGGAATCATAATCCCCGTCGGTATAAAATTCGGAGACCACGGCATTGATGGTATCGTCGAGCATATTCAGCAGATCGCCCGTCAGGCCCACACCGAGCAGGGCATGCCTTCTGCGGCTGTAGACCACCGAACGCTGGTTGTTCAGCACATCATCGAATTCCAGCTGTCGCTTACGGATGCTGAAGTTGTTTTGCTCCACTTTACTCTGGGCCTTTTCAAGCGACTTGGTGACCCAGGGATGCTGGATCACTTCGCCTTCCTCAAACTTCAAACGGTCCATCACGTTGGCTACCCGATCGGAGCCGAAAATGCGCATCAGGTCATCCTCGAGCGATACGAAGAACTGCGATTCGCCGGGATCACCCTGTCGTCCGGCCCGGCCCCGTAACTGCAAATCAATTCTGCGTGATTCGTGCCGTTCGGTACCGACAATGGCCAGACCACCCAGTTCCTTGACCCCTTTACCCAATTTGATATCCGTACCACGGCCGGCCATGTTGGTGGCAATGGTCACCGCGCCGGGCTGTCCCGCGTTGGCCACAATTTCACTCTCCCGGTCGTGCTGCTTGGCGTTAAGGACATTATGAGCGATTTTCGAACGCTTCAGCATACGGCTCACCGTTTCCGAAACCTCGACACTGGTCGTCCCCACCAGAACAGGCTGATTTTTCTCATTGTATTCCCTGATCTTATCAATCACGGCATTGAACCGTTCGCGCTTGGTCCGGTACACCAGATCTTCATGATCGAGACGCTGGATAGGCTCATTGGTTGGAATTTCATTTACTTCAAGCTTGTAGATCTCAAAGAATTCACCTTCTTCGGTAACGGCCGTTCCGGTCATCCCCGCCAGCTTATGATACATGCGGAAGTAATTCTGCAGGGTTACCGAAGCGTAGGTTTGGGTTGAGGCTTCCACCTTCACGTTTTCCTTGGCCTCGATGGCCTGGTGCAATCCATCCGAATAGCGCCTTCCCGACAGCACCCGGCCGGTGTGCTCGTCCACGATCTGGACTTTGCCGTCGGTAACGATATATTCATCATCGCGTTCAAACAAGGTATAGGCTTTCAGCAGCTGGTTTACCGAATGAATGCGTTCGCTGCGCTCGGAAAAAATCCGGTAGATATCGGCCATACGGTCGGCCCGTTCCTTGCGCAGTTCTTCTTTCTTTTTATCGATTTGCTGCGTCCGGTACTCCTCGCTGAACTCACCGTTGGATTGAATGCTTCCAACTTCCTCTGTTTCCCTCTTCTCGAATTCCTGTTCCAGGATGGATGTTTCTTCACCCAAATCGGGGATCACGAAAAAATCAGGATCTTCATTGGATGGGGTAATAAGCTCACGACCCATTTCCGTCATTTCAATGGTATTTTGCTTGACGTCCACGGCATAATACATGGCCTCATCAACAATGTGCATGTTCTTGCCGCTATCCTGCAGGTAGAAATATTCGGTCTGCTGCGTGAGTTTCTGATACTGCGGCTCCTGCATCATTTTCAGAAACTTATTGCTCTTCGGAAAACCGCGGCGCGCCCGGAGCAGGGCCAGGCCGGCTTCATCCTCTTTGCCTTCGGCCAGGGCCTTTTCAGCCTCGTTCAGGAATTTGGCAATCAGCTTTTTTTGTTCATTAACCAGCCGCTCGACTTTCGGTTTCAGCTCGGTGTACTTCTGAGTCTGGTTATCCTGGGGCACCGGACCGGAAATGATCAGGGGCGTCCTGGCCTCATCGATCAATACGGAATCGACCTCATCAATAATGGTATAATGGTGCCCGCGCTGAACGAGCTGATCTTTGTTGATGACCATGTTGTCGCGCAGGTAATCAAAGCCGAACTCGTTGTTGGTTCCGTAGGTTATATCCGCATGATATGCTTTGCGGCGCTGCTCACTGTTGGGATCATACCGGTCAACGCAATCGACCTTCAGACCATGAAAATTGAAAATAGGCTCATTCCATTCCGCATCCCGTTTGGCCAGATAATTATTTACCGTAACAATATGGACTCCCCTGTCGGCAAGTGCGTTAAGGTAAGCGGGAAAAATGGCTACCAAGGTTTTACCCTCACCGGTCTTCATCTCTGAAATCCGGCCCTGATGAAGCACGACGGCCCCCAGCAGCTGCACGTCATAGGGAACCATATTCCATTCCGTTTCCGTGCCGGCAACTTTCCAGCTTTTGCCCACAAACCGGCGACAGGTTTCCTTGAGTACGGCGAAGGCTTCCGGTAAAATGTCATTCAGGGTCTCTTCCAGGATCTCCAGCCATTCCTTGTCCAGGCCTTCAAGTTCATCGGTCAGATCATACCGCTGGTCCATCGTCAGATCATGCTCGTCACTGAAGGTTTCCAGCTTTTTGTTGATTTCGTCTTTACGCTCCTGGGTCTCACGGGTTGCCTCACGAATTTCATCCTTAAAGACCTGGGTGCGGGCTTTAAGCTCTTCGTCGGTGAGATCCTTAAGTTCTTCTTCGAAGGATTTAATCTCCTCGACGACGGGCTGCAGCCTTTTAAGATCCTTTTCGTTTTTGGAACCGAATATTTTTGTGAAACTGTTTAATAGTGTATCTAGCATGCGAAGCGCAATTAATGTTTATTTAATAATCCTGTAAAATAAGAAGTAACGGGTTAGGGATAAAGAATATTCGTTAATGCACACTTTACCCGTATGGTCCCGCTATTTTGCCTGATGAAGTTAACTTACTCCTCATTAACTTATCTTGCATAGGCTTTTATTATAAGTTATTTACGTAAAAAGGCAGGAAATAATTGTGTATTCCCGCCTTCGGTCTTCGGTCCAAATTTCGTATTTTGCACATCTGATATTCTTTCTAAACAACAAACCTATTTATGTCAAATATACGTGTACGTTTTGCCCCCTCACCCACGGGTATGCTTCATATCGGGGGCTTGAGAACAGCGCTGTATAATTACCTGTTTTCCCGGCACCACGAGGGTGCATTTGTTCTTCGCATTGAAGATACCGACCAAAAACGATACGTTGCCGAAGCCGAAAACGACATCATCGAATCCCTGCACTGGGCGGGCATGCCTTTTGACGAGGGACCCGGCAAGGAAGGCCAATACGGGCCATACCGCCAGAGCGAGCGATCGGAGCTCTATCATAAATACGCCACGCAGCTGATCGAACAGGAACAAGCCTATTATGCCTTTGACTCCACAGCCGACATTGAAGATATGCGGGCCCGGCTGCAAAAATCGGGCAACCCCTCCCCGAAATACGATGCCATAACCCGCATGTCCATGAAAAACAGCCTGACGCTGCCCGCCGAAGAGGTCAGGCGCAGGCTCGACTCCGGTGAAGAATACGTGGTCCGGCTCAAAGTTCCCCGGCGTGAAACCATCCGGTTTAAGGATGATATCCGCGGATTCGTCTCCTTTGAAAGCCAGGGCCTCGATGATCAGGTTTTGCTGAAATCCGACGGGCTTCCCACCTATCACCTGGCCAATGTGGTCGACGATCACCTCATGGACATCAGCCATGTCATTCGCGGCGAGGAGTGGCTTAGTTCAGCACCCAAACATATTCTGCTGTACCAGTACCTGGGCTGGGAACCACCGGCCATGGCTCACCTGCCTTTGATCATGTCTCCCAAAGGCGGCAAGCTTTCCAAGCGCAATGCCGATGAACTGGGCATACCGGTCAATGTACGGGACTACGTGGAGCAGCATTATGAGCCGGAAGCCCTGATCAATTTCCTCGCCTTTTTGGGGTGGAGTCCGGGCGATGACCGCGAGGTCTTCACGATGGATCAGCTGATTAAAGAATTTTCCCTCGAACGTATTGGCAAAGGAGGGGCCATATTCAACCACAGCAAGTTGATCTGGTATAATGAACATTTCCTGAGGGGGATACCCGAAGAGATCCTTCTGCCCAAAGTGAGATCACTGGCTGAGGAAGCAGGATATACCGGTTTTTCGGACGAATACCTGAAAGAAGTCATTCGGTTGATGAAAGAACGGGCCTCTTTGCTTCCGGATTTTGTCACGCATGGACGATACTTTTTTGAAGAGCCGAAAGAATACGATGACAAAACCGTTAAAAAAGCCTGGAAAAATGGAACCTCCGACCTGGTGAAGGCGTTTCATGATCAGATAAAGGAGATGGATGAGGATTCATTCAAGGCGGCGGAACTAAAGCAGGTGCTATCGGGCCTCGTTGAAGAGCATGGGATCGGATTTGGCAAGCTGATGCAGCCGGTCCGCCTGGCGGTGACCGGCATGGGATTTGGGCCGGATTTGTTTGAAACCATGCAACTGCTGGGCAAGCATAAAGTAACGGGCAGATTGGATAAAGCTGTTCAGGTTCTGTAAATTACCCTTATCGCATATTTAGGATCATGTGACCCAAATAACACTACCGCAGAACCGTTATGAAGTTCCATAATAAACTGATAAATAAGTATGAAAACTTCATTTTACACCCTTTTGATTATCTTACTAATTGGACAGACCCAGTTCTCCTGTGCACAAGCTTCCAATTCTGGGGATAATAAAGAAGAAGTTATTGATAATGCAGTCTTTACCGATCTGGACGGCACCGAATTGACCGTTTCAGATTTCGAGGGTAAAATCGTGCTGGTTGACGTGTGGGAAACATGGTGTGCCCCCTGTATCGCCAGCATGCCCACCCTGCATGACTTAGCCGAAAACTATTCGGCTGATTTTATGGTAGTGGCGCTGTCACCGAATATAATGGATTCTCCTGAACAGGTTGAAGAGTTTGTAGATAATCACGATTATAACTTCACTTATGTCTACGGCCGTCAATTCGCTGCAGACATGGAGGTCCAAAGCATACCGCATAAAATCTTTATCGGACCGGACGGAAAATATCTTACAACCATCGTTGGAAGTCATGGACCGGAAGAGGATTACATTAAAATCAAAGATATTATTGAAGCAAACCGGCTTCAATAAACCAGAATTATAATTTTAATACTGAAAAAATCTTATAAACCATTATGATTGAAGAAAAATTAGCGTATAAAGTAAAAGACATTTCCCTTGCCGACTGGGGCCGAAAAGAAATAACGGTAGCCGAAGCTGAAATGCCCGGGCTGATGTCACTTCGCGAAGAATACGGACCGGATAAGCCGCTGAAGGGGGCTCGCATCGCAGGATGTCTCCACATGACCGTGCAGACGGCCGTTCTGATTGAAACGCTGATCGAGCTTGGTGCCGAGGTAACCTGGTCATCCTGCAACATATTCTCCACACAGGATCACGCAGCGGCCGCCATGGCCAAGGCCGGCGTGCCCGTGTATGCCTGGAAAGGACTAACCGAGGAAGAATTCAACTGGTGCATTGAACAAACCCTGGTATTTCCCGACGGCAAGCCTCTCAATATGATCCTCGATGACGGTGGTGACCTGACGACCATGGCCCATGAGGAATATCCTGAATTGCTCGACAACGTTCGCGGACTGTCCGAAGAGACCACAACCGGAGTTCACCGGCTCTACCACATGGCCAAAAAGGGGACGCTGAGAGTGCCGGCCATCAATGTGAACGACTCGGTTACCAAGTCTAAATTCGACAACCTCTACGGATGTCGCGAATCGCTTGTAGACGGCATCAAACGGGCCACCGATGTGATGATAGCCGGAAAAGTGGCCGTTGTTGCCGGGTACGGAGACGTAGGCAAAGGCTGCTCCCAGACGCTGCGAAGTTATGGAGCCCGGGTCATCATCACGGAAATAGATCCCATTTGCGCCCTTCAGGCCGCTATGGACGGTTATGAAGTGAAGAAGATGGATGACGCCGCCAAAGAAGGCAATATATTTGTTACGGCTACCGGCTGCAAGGATGTAATCCGGTCCAGGCATTTCGAGATGATGAAAGATCAGGCTATTGTCTGCAACATTGGACATTTTGATTCTGAAATTGAGGTAAGCTGGCTCAACGATAACGGCAAGAAGGATACCATCAAAGACCAGGTTGACGCCTATGTATTGCCTAACGGTAAAAAAGTCTACCTTCTCGCAGAAGGACGACTGGTTAACCTCGGCTGCGCTACCGGCCATCCGTCCTTTGTGATGTCGAACAGCTTTACCAACCAGGTACTGGCCCAGATCGCTTTATGGACCCGTCCCGATGACTTTACCCTTGGCGTGCATGTGCTCCCTAAAGAGCTGGATGAACGCGTGGCCATGCTCCATCTTAAGAAGATCGGCGTGGATTTGGAAGAGCTGAGCAAAGACCAGGCTGAATACCTGGGCGTTCCGGTTACCGGTCCTTTCAAGCCCGAGTACTACCGGTACTAGACTGGAAAACAGTCTGAGAATTCCGTAATATAGGGTTCTGCACCCGTAGCTCAACTGGATAGAGTACCTGACTACGAATCAGGCGGTTACAGG
>JBBDRB010000015.1:0-1712 GCA_040905685.1 Balneolales bacterium
GGTGAGTCCAGCAGCCGGTCTACAATCTTCTCGAAAGCATCGGGGTTATCATCCTCCAGGAAATCCTGAAGGTCCTCCCCGGCAGGTGGCAAACCGGTCAGGTCCAGGGAGACCCGTCGCAGAAGAGTTGCTTTATCCGCCGGCGGCGATGGCTGAAGGTTTGACTCCTGCAGCTTACCGAGTATAAAACGGTCTATCTCATTGACGGCCCAGCCGGTTTTAAGATCGGGCGGATCCTCCGGCTCCGGTTTGACATAGGCCCAGTGCTTTCCCCATTCGGCCCCCTGCTCAATCCACCGGGTAAGCAGCTTAATTTCTTCATCCGGCAATGGATCCCCTTCCAGCGGCATACGTACCTCGGGGTCATGGTGGCGAATGCGGCGGATCATCTCGCTCTGCGCCGTACTGCCCGGGACTATGGCGCGCTTGCCGGATTCATTCGGGCTGTAGGCTTCTTCGGGGAATAGCAGGCTGAACTCCCCCAATTGCTTTACCCCTCCGTGGCACACGATGCAACTCTCGTTGAAAATGGGTTTTATATCGGTAGCGAATTCAACCTGTTGAGTGTTCCAGGGAAGGTCAAACTCCTCGTCCGCTGACACAACATAAATCACTGAAAAAAGGACTAAAACTCCCAATATAAGATACAGGAAATTTTTTGACGGTGACTTGAACATATTCCCCATGCTTGATTACAACCATTTCATAATGAGGGTGGATACGCATAATAATAAACCAATCTTTACAAAGCTAACTAAATGAATATTAGGCCTCACACGTCCCTAAAACAGGCGTTACGGTACTTTAAAACGTAGGAACCGTCACAAACACTACATTCGATTTAGAAAATCAATAGAAAGTCATTCTTCTGATAACTGATTGCCATGAGCGGGGATGCCTGCTTTATCTTTGAGCATTCGTGCGTTATGCAAATGGCCTGAAGGCTAAGCCGGACTGAGGGGAAGTAGTCATCAAAAACTGTGATCGTTAAAAGGGTGCCAAAATTTGTATGATTTGATTGCCTTTTTTTCGATATACTTCAAAATCATTATCAAGGGTAAAAATGCGAGCATTCAAAGTGATCTCAGCCATTCGAACCAAACAGGCATCGGCAAAGGAGATCGGACGGTCGGCATATTTTTCCATGAGTTCATTAACGCCCTCAGCATGGCTGCCATAAGAGAAGTTAACAGCAAGCCTGCCAGACGACAGCAGCCTTAGCAGCGGCTTAACGGTGCCCGTGCCACGACGGAGAATAAAAAATGCTTCGGTTAACACAGCCTCACAGATTAGAAACGGCGGTTTCAGGCTGGTCGTTTGATCCACGGCCCAAATATGGTACGCATCATTTCTATCAAGCATCGCAACCAGGGGTCCCGTATCCAATAGAATTTTATTCTCCAAAACCCTCCATATACTCAGGATTTGTGGAGAGGTCACCCGGACCGCTTGCAGAGCCGATGATATCTTCTATACCATCCAGAAAGGAACCCGGTTGTGCCTTCAATCGTATTTTCTGCTTTTCTTCTTCCTGGCTTATCAGGTCCAGTATAAAGCCTTTGGTTGTAACACCCCGGCCACGAGCCATGCGTGTTATGCGTGCTTTCTCCTTCGGTGTCAAACGCATATTTAGCCAGGTTACAGGTTTGTCTTTTTTCGTTTTCATCGCAAATAATTTGTTACACAAAAACTATTATGTAGCAATTATAACT
>JBBDRB010000016.1:0-1692 GCA_040905685.1 Balneolales bacterium
GCTCAGCCACTCTTTTGGAGGCGCCCATAATGGAAGTGGGGTTCACCGCCTTATCCGAAGAGATATTCACGAAATGGTCCACATTGCTCTCCAGGGCCAGGTCAGCCAGGTTTTTGGTCCCGCCGATATTGTTAAAGATGGCCTGCTCCGGATTGGCCTCCATCAGAGGAACATGCTTATGAGCCGCAGAGTGGAAAACTACCTCAGGGCGCCATGTTTCAAAGGTGTGGCGCAGGCTGTCATAATCTTTTACATCCGTTATCACCGTGTTATGAGAAAGCTCTGGAATGGACTGAAGGATTTCCTGCTGGAGTATATAAATACTATTCTCGCCGCGGCCAAGCAGGATCACGTGTTTCGGTTTAAAAGCCGCGATCTGGCGTACGATTTCGGAACCGATGGAGCCGCCCGCCCCGGTTACCAATATCACGCGGTCGTTGAGATACCCGGAAATGGCGTTGATATCAAGCTGCACCGGTTTGCGCCTCAGCAGATCTTCCACATCCACATCCCGGATCTGTGAGATGGCAATCTTACCGTTAATCAGCTCATGCAATGGGGGCATAATGCGGTGACGGATTTTATTCTCGCGAGCCAGAGAGGCTACCTTACGTATGACGTCTCCTGATTCAGAGGGCATGGCAATAAGCACTTCATCAATGCTGTATTGATCAGCCACTTTAGTCAGATCGTCCAGGGTACCCAGTACAGGGATGCCGACAAGCAGGCGGGAACTTTCTCCTTTTTGATCATCCAGATATCCTATGGGGGTTAATCCTGATTCGGGATGACGCATCATTTCCCGGGCCAGCATGGTGCCGGATTCTCCTGCTCCGGCAATGAGAATCCGTCTCGAATCTCCTTTTTTCCGGAATGACCGTTCTTCATTCCGTTCATGGTTGATCCGGCTGTACAGGCGAATAAAACTCAAAGCCGATAACGCCAGCAACCCTTCAATAAACGGTACACTTAAAGGCAAAAAAAGGTAGCCAGACAGACCCACTGCAGCGATCAGACCCAGAAGGGAAACAAAGCCAATACCCAGGATGAGCATAAACAGGTCGCGTATGCCCACCTTTCGCCAGGAACGCGTATGATAGCCCATATAATGGATAAAGCCCGCTTTGAAGGGTAAAAGGAAAAGCGTGGCCAAAAGAATATCCCCGGCATAAGGAGTAATGCCCTCCAGACGAAGTAAATAGGCAATCGGTGTAGCCAGGGTCCATAGGGAAAGGTCAGCTATGAATTTGTAGCGGAATTTATTCATACGCAAATGAGGTAGCTTACGGAGATAGTTACAGGAGTTGTGGATTTTGGAATAATATTAAAAAATCTTAACTATTAAGCAAGCTATATTTTATAACATACCTAAGTCAAGAAATAATAACAGCATTTAAATTAACTATTTATAATTTTATAAGCAATGAACGAACTTAACTACATGTTTGAATGATATCTTCAGTTCGATAACGTCCACTTAACCCCACATAAATACAGGTCAGCAATCCCAACCACAAAAAGGATATGGCAAGCTGAGAAACAGAGCTCCAATCGCTTATCCATATTACAACAATGCATATCAAAGCCTGGACGGCCATATAATACAGGGAAACAAGGATATGGGGATGACCCCCTTCGTTAGCCATGCGCTGGTACAGATGAGAGCGGTGAGGCCGAAAGATATTTTCTCTG
>JBBDRB010000017.1:0-1686 GCA_040905685.1 Balneolales bacterium
TTCCCTGGATAATCAGGCAATACAAACAGGGTGCGGAAGTAGCCAGTTTATGTGTTGGCGCCTATCTGCTTGCCGCCACCGGTTTGCTGAAAGGGAAAAAATGCTCCACGCATTGGGCTCATGCAGCTGCCTTTCGAAATCTGTACCCGGATGTGGACTTGGTGGACGACAGGATTATGACGGCCGTAGATGGTATCTATACGAGCGGCGGGGCCTATTCCTATCTAAACCTGCTGTTATACCTGATCGAAAAAAATACAAACAGGGAGGTTGCCGTTCTGGCCTCGAAAATGTTTATGATTGATATTGACCGGGACAGCCAGTCGCCGTTTATTATTTTTGAAGGGCAAAAAGATCACGGAGATGAGCTTGTCAGGGAAGCACAGCAGATTATTGAAAACAGCTATAATCAAAAAATTGCGGTCGCTGATCTGGCTTCAAGAGTAACGTTGAGCAGGAGGACGTTTGAGCGCAGGTTTAAAACATCGACGGCCAATACAGTCTACGAATATATTCAGAGGGTAAAAGTTGAGGCTGCAAAGAAGCAACTGGAGATGGGAAGAAAAACGGTATCGGAAGTGATGTATGATGTTGGGTATTCCGACACAAAATCGTTTCGTGATCTTTTTAAAAGGGTAACCGGGATGTCTCCTGTCGATTACCGGATTAAGTTCAATGGGTAAAATTCAAGGACATAGAACAAGTTGCAGGAAAAAACCAGCAAACTACATTGATTAAATGATGAAAAAAGAATTATAATACCTCTTTAGAAAGCGCCATTTTTCCGTCCTCTCAGCTTTAAGACTCCACCTTACTACCTCCCACTGCAATGAACAAGCTACTCCGTTCAACAAGGAATAACAGCATCGACATCGATTACGAGCTGTTCTTTGACATGACCCCCGACCTGCTATGCATAGCAGGCTACGATGGATACTTTAAAAAAATCAACCCCGCCGTCTCAAAGCTGCTGGGCTATACCGAAGCAGAACTCTTCAGCCGGCCCATAAACGATTTTGTATATCCCGACGACCGAGACGACACCATCCGGTCAAGATCCAACGTGATCAATGGCAATCCACTTCGAAACTTCGAAAATCGTTACGTCAGCAAAAAAGGCGAAATTGTCTGGCTCTCCTGGACTTCCATGCCCGTAGACAGCAAAAAACTCGTCTTCGCTGTGGCCAAAAACGTCACCCACAAAAAACGCCTTGAAGCCGAACGCACAACCCTCCTTGAAACCCTCACCAGAGTCAACCAGGAACTCAAACAACTCACCCTGACAACCTCCCATGACCTCAGAAGCCCCATCTTCAACCTGCTCCTGGTATTTGAGATGCTTGACGTCTCCAAGATCAGCGACGAAGAAACCCTGGAACTCATTGAAATCCTGAAAAAATCAGGCGACAACCTCAAAGACACCCTCGATAACTATGTGGACGTACTTAGCAAGAAATTCACTGAACAGGTCCAACTCGAAGAAATAGACCTGCAAACAACCCTCGACGAAGTACTCCTTTCCATCCACTCTCTGATCAAAACCTCCAGGGCTACCATCCATGTCGACTTCTCCAGGCTACCAGCCATACCCTACAACAGAGCCTATATGGTCAGTATCTTTCTGAACCTGGTCTCCAATGCCATCAAATACGCCAAAACCGACTGTCCAGCGATAATCAACATTAG
>JBBDRB010000018.1:0-46529 GCA_040905685.1 Balneolales bacterium
ACCAGGATGTCATTATTTCCGTCATCGTTAACGTCATCCACTTCCATTATAAAATTATCGGAATACTGAAGCGGATCAAAGGCTTCGGGCTCATAAAAAGCCCGGCGGTTCTCGAAATCCGGTCCTTCATACCAATAGGGTCCGCAGGTGACATCGGGATATCCGTTCCCGTTCAGATCTCCAATGGCCGAGCCTTCGCCGTAGAAGGTTGACGAAAGGCGGATCTTATCAAAACGATGGACAAGATATTCATCCTGCCCGCTTTTCGCGTACAAAGATAAAAGTAGCAGGGCGGCAATGGCCCCGATGATGACGATATAAGATTTATACATGGGTTATCAGTGTGAAGAGTGATGGAGTTCATCGATGGCGGCCTGAATGATATAGTGCTGTTCATGGGTTTGGGCCTGATCGATATGCTGCCTCAGCGCCTGCAAGGCTTTTGGTGAGTCCATTGTCTTTATGCGCCGGATGGTATAGGGAAGGATGACCGGCAATTTTGCCGTCATGGCCATTTTCAGAGCCCGGTCCATATCCACCCCGGCCATCGGTTCGGCCCCGTACCACACCATCAGCGGCAGGTTATGGTCATCGCCGTCTTCCGGCCAGCCGTACAGCCCTTCGAGGATGGCCCACCTTGACTCTGGTTTAATTTGCTGAAGAACCGAAGCCAGATGCAGCCGCACCAGGGCCGAAGTGTCGGTGCGGGCCATATCGGCAAAAATCCCAAGGGTCGCCGCGCTGAGCCCATCCTTTTCGGTTAATAGCCTGACCGCCCAGCCCCTCAGGTACTCATTCTCATGCTGCAGCAATTCCTGCAGCTCGCTGACGGAGATTCCGCCGGTAACGTGAAGGGCCCAAAGGGCGCGCAGCTTACGGGGCACCTCCGGATGGCCGGCCAGGATCTGCTTCAGCTGCCTGTGCACTTCGCGATCGGGTCCGCGTGCCTGCAAGATCTTCCTGGCCTGCTTTACATACCAGTCGTTCCCGTGCAGCTGCAGCTGAACAAGTTCCCCGCTTGAACGGGCGGACAGGTCGACCTGTACCCACTGATCTTTTTCATGGCTGATCCTGAAGATCCGCCCCAGTGACTTGTCGTGGACGTCCGGGTTGCGGCTATGGCATTGGTTTTTATCGTACCAGTCGATGGCAAATACCGATCCGCCCGGATCATGGCGGAAATTCAGCCATTGGGACCACGAATCATTGGTCAGCAGGAAATCTTCCCCATGACTGGCCGTGTAGCCCGAACCCTGACGTTTAATAAGGTCGGTATTGACCCGGTAGCCATGGATGTTGTTCATGAAGATCGCGTCGCGGTCCATGCCCCAGTGTTCGTTGCCCAGATAGAACATGGCCCCGGCATGGGCATGGCCTCCACCCTGGGCTGCAGACCTGAAATTCCCGGCATGGGGTCCACGGTCGCCCACATAGTGCACATGATCGGCTATGGTCGCAATATCGTCGTAGACATGGGGGTTAAAATGCTCTCCGGACTGCCGGTGGTAGCGGGCGCCCTGGACCACGTGGAACAAGTGAGGGATCACGCAGACGGTAGTAAAGGCATGCCCGTAATCGTTAAAGGCAATTCCCCATGGATTGCTGGTCCCTTCGGCAAAAACCTCGAATTCATGACGGGTCGGGTGGTAACGCCAGATGCCCGCATTGATCTTCTGGCGCTGGCGCTCGCCGGCACCCGGTTTGCCCACATTCGAGTGAGTGAATACCCCATGGGCCCCGTACAGCCAGCCGTCCGGCCCCCAGGTCAGGCTATTGAGCGTCTCATGGGTGTCCTGATGGCCCCATCCGTCCAGCAGCACCTCCGGTTCCCCTGCCGGGGCGTCTCCGGTTTCATCCACCGGGATATACATCAGATAGGGCGCCGCCCCAACCCATACCCCGCCGAAACCGACCTCGATCCCGCTGACCAGGTTCAGTCCATCGGTAAAGACAATGCGCTTGTCGAGGGTGCCATCCCCATTGGTGTCTTCAAAAATAAGGATCCGGTCTTCACCCTCGCCCTCGGGTGCACGGTCGGGGTAGGTATGGCCCTCGGCAACCCACAGGCGGCCGCGATGATCCAGGGCAAAGCCGATGGGCCGCACCACGTCCGGCTCGGCAGCGGCCAGGGCAACCGAAAAGCCTTCGGGAAGGGTCATGTTCCGGGCCGCGTCACGGCCGGACAACCCCGCATAGGGGATAATATCCCTGGGAGGAAGAATGACGATATCCTCGCGGCGAAGCTCATTGGCAAAATCCGGCCGGGAGGTATGGAATTCAAAATGATCAAAATTGATATGGGCCCAGATATTATCCTGTATGTAGGAAAGCCCGGATGCGCCGTCTTCCATGTCGACGATGCGGATAAAAATATCCTCGCCCAGATGGGGCTGCAGATCCACCACGACGGGGCGCAGCGTAGCGTGATTATTGCCGGTGATCTCAAAAATGACCTGGCCGGTATCGTCGCGGACCAGCTCGACCCTGGTCTCTTTCAGGGCGCCACCGGAAACCATAAACGAGCCATAGGGCCGGTTCACGGCAAAAGGTACGGAGGTAAGGGTGCCGGTGGCCTGATAGTTTTTGGTCCCGCCGCTGCTCAGGAAATATTCCCCCCTGTGACCCGGGGTCATATCCTGTTCATGCACCGGAGACGGATCGGGATGCACCACCTGTCCGGCAAAGGCCTCGCCGTCGGCGGTCCAGTCACCCAGCATTCCGCTTTCAAGATCCAGGTTCAGGGGCCGCCCCTGCCTTTGGGGGATGACCCCGGCGGCGACCTCCTCGTCGACCGGCCCGTCTGTCACTTCAAAACGCCCTTCCATACCCGATTCCCGGTGTCCGGGTATGGTGCAGTAATAGGTGTCGTTTTCCACGGCATCGAAAACAATGCTTGTCGTTTGTCCGGCTTCAAGGATGGTGGCGCTTATCACCCCGGATTTTTCCATGGCAATGTCATGGGGCATGAGCTCCCCGTTTATGATGGTGATCTTCACGACCTCGCCCCGGCCGGCCCGAAGGACCGGGTTGCGGATGCCGTCTATGTTCCCTCCCACGCCCGTGTAGCCGAGCATGGTCGATTCCAGGACGTATTCGCGATCGAAGCCATAAGATTCTGAGGCCAGGGCCAGACAGGCCCAAAGCAGACATACGCGTAGAGTGATCATTTTTTTAGTATAGAGCCGGTTTGTGGGACAGGAACTTTTCAGGGATTATAAATAGTTATTCAACTATACACAACACTTAAAAAATCATCCGCTATGTCAAAGGTAAAGCTTGCCGTCATTTATTATAGTTCAACCGGGGGAAATTATCAAATGGCCCAATGGGCGGCCGAAGGGGGCCGGGAAGCCGGTGCCGAGGTAAAAGTTCTCAAGATCAGGGAAATTGCCCCCCAACAGGCCGTTGATGCCAACGCGGCATGGAAAGCCCACGTTGAGGCCACGCGGGATATACCGGAGGTGACCCTGGATGATCTTGAATGGGCCGATTCATATATCTTCAGCTCACCCACCCGCTACGGCAGCGTGCCTTCCCAGATGCAGCAATTTTTCGACACCACCGGCGGACTCTGGCTTAACGGCTCGCTGGCCAACAAGGTGGTCAGTGCGATGTCCAGCGCTATGAACCCGCACGGAGGGCAGGAAACGACCGTCCTGTCCATTTATAAAACGATGAAGCACTGGGGAGCGATCGTTGTAGCCCCCGGTTATACGGATCCGGCTACTTTTGGCGGCGGCGGCAATCCATACGGTACCAGCACCTCTATAGATCAGCAAGGAAATATCAAAGATGACATAAAAGCCGCTGTCATCCATCAGGCAAAACGTACAGCCACCGTTGCCGGTTGGGTAAAAACGGGATTGGAAGGGAAATAAATTTAAATATAAGGAAATGAACTAATCATTCGTTAGCCTTCCAATTCTTGCTTATTAAGGTTATTTTAATACGCTATACCTTTTATATACCCAAAACCGCAGCAGTAATTGAAGACCCTTTACTATACCGTATTCTCCGTGTGCATCATGGCAGCCTGCCAGAGTTCCACTGCGACGAATGAACTTGGCGAACAATACCGGGGCGTGCTTCAGAGTCCGGGCGGAGAACTGGCATTTCCGATCTATATTGATAAGGATGGCGAGGAATTGAATGGCTATGTGATAAACGGTGCCGATACCGCCGCCTTTACAGACATTGTCCGCTTCGGGGATTCGGTTCGCTTCAGTTTCAGCCATTATGATTCCCATCTTCAGGCTTCCGTTGATGAGTTCGGGTCCCTCCGTGGCGAATGGTACCGCTTCGTAGCCGATGGAGAACGTATTTCTATGCCGTTCAAGGCTAAATCCGGTAATTACCGGTATCGCAATACGTCTGCCGGTGCCCCGTCCGCCTTTGAGGGGGAATGGGAAGTAACCTACGAATCCGGCAGCCCGGCCAGAGGGATGTTCACGGCAAGCGACGGTGCTTTGTTTGGAACTTTTTTGACTGAGATAGGCGATCACCGTTTTTTAGAAGGTACCTATACGGACTCAACATTCATCCTGTCGGCCTTTGACGGGGCTTTTGCCTTGCTCTATTATGCCGAACTGCAGCCCGATGGTACGCTCACCGGGGATTTCTGGTCACGGGACACCGCTCACGAGGCCTGGACGGCACAGCAGAGCGATGCCCCGGCCGCAAGCGACCCTTTCGGCCGTCAGCCGGTCGTTGCCGGTCATTCCAGGGTTGAATTCTCATTTCCCGACATCAACGGAAATATAGTCAGCCACGAGGATGAGCGGTTTCAGGGCAAGCCCCTGTTATTATACCTGTTTGGCTCCTGGTGTCCCAATTGCGCCGATGAAACCCGCCTGCTGCGTGAATTGTACGATGAGTTTTCCGGCACCGATCTGGAGATTGTCGGGCTGGCCTATGAATATACCGGTGATTTTGACCGGGACGCCGAAATGGTCGGCCGCTATAAAGAAAGGTTTGACATACCATGGACCCTGCTCGTTGCCGGATCCAGCGACAAGGAGGAAGCCGCAGAAACACTACCATTTCTGGATGAGGTAATTGCCTACCCTACCGCCCTGTTTATCGAAAAAGATCACAGCATTAATGCTATTCACACCGGGTTCAACGGGCCCGGCACAGGCAGTTATTATTTTCAGGAAGTTAACCGATACACAAATAAAATCAATGAAATTACTCAGTAACAATCCTTTATTACTTATCCCTGCATTGCTTCTTTTTGCCTTGTTTCTTCACAGCTGCGATGAGGACGAATTTTATGAGCCTGACCTGAGCGCCGTTCCCGAGGCCTATGATACCACCGGAGTCGACAGGGAGGAACTGGAAAACGGACTGGTGATCTATACCCACGAAGAGGGCAGCGGCGATATGACCGTTTCGGCCGGTGACAATGTGGCCGTCCGCTATACCGGACGGGTGATCACCGGCGAGGTGTTTGATTCCTCCTGGATGGACGGAAATACCAATCCGGCCCAGTTCAACCTGCGCAACACCATTCAGGGATTCCCCCAGGGCCTGGAAGGATTGAAGGAGGGCAGCAGGGTAACGTTGATTATTCCCCCCGCCCTGGGTTACGGCCTGCAGCCGCCTCCATCGAGGTATAATGTGCTGGCCCAGATCCAGCCCAATGCCACCATTGTCTTTGATGTTGACCTGATCGGGATCCTGGATTCAGACCGGGGTTTTTGATCCGGGCTATTGCAGATAAACCCGTTTCACCCGGTTATGCAAGCCGCACAGGATCTCAAAGGCAATGGTATCGAGTAGCCCGGCCCAGACATCGGCATTATTGTCCTGGTCGTCAAGCAGGGAGACGGCCGTACCGGGGTTAACCTTTTTGTCGCCGAGGAAGACCATAATGAAGTCCATGGTAACGCGCCCCACCACCGGATAAAACTCATTTTGGATCCTCACCTTTGTTTTACCACTGAGGCTTCGCTTAAAGCCGTCGGCATACCCAACGGGAATAACACCCAGATAGCCATCGACCGGCGCCGTCCATGTGGCGCCGTAGCTTACGGTCCTGCCTCTGCCAATGCGCTTGCACAGGGTGACATGCGACTTCCATTGCAGCACGGGCTTGAGCCTGCTCTCGGTAACCAGCGATGAATCATAACCATAGAGCCCGAGTCCGGGACGAACCATATCATACTGGGCCTCGGGGAAACACAAAATGCCGGCCGTATTGGCTGCATGAAAAAGAAGGCCGGGCATATCATTGAATGACAGGCGGATATCCCCGAACAAGGCAATCTGCTCCCTTGTTTTGGCCTTTTGAGCCGGAATATCGGCCGAGGCAAAATGCGTCATCACACCCCCGCAGTGCAGATGGGGGAAAGCCCTGATTTTCTCCTTCACCTTTCCGGCCAGGGCCGGGGCCATCCCCAACCGTCCCATCCCGGTGTCAAATTCAACGTGATAGGTTGTTCCCGGGGCGAGCATCTCAAAATGAGCCGCGTCGCTGACCACGGCCGTGAGGTTATGGATCCGGTAAGCGGACGACGTACCGGGGTCAGGCGGGGCGAAGACCAGGATGTCCTTCTTAATGCCTCCATCCCTTAAGGCGATGGCCTCTTCCACATTGACCACGGCAAAGCAGTCGGTTACCGGCTCCAGGGTCCGGGCCACGGGAACCGAGCCGTGTCCGTAGGCATCGGCCTTAACCACGCACATGACCCTCACGCCGGGCTTCAGCAGGCTTTCGAGAATGCGAAAGTTATGAAGTAAACGGGGCAGGCTTACTTCTGCAATTGAGTTCATAGCCTATTCCTGTAAAAGCCAGAAACGAAGTTCATTGGCATCGCAGAGCCCGACAAAAAAACCGTTTTGCAGGACGGGGATATATGCTGCTTTAAAATGGATATTGGTATGATAGGTGTTCTGGTTCAATATATCGATAAAATGGCCGGGTTCAACCTCACGGTAAAAGCTTTCGAACTGTGTATCGGAGCCGTTGGGCATAATATCATTACCGTGAATAACATAGCTTAGCTGTTCATCACTCAGTACAGGGATCATGCATTGTTTCAAAACATTATAATCCAGGCTTTTGACTTCTTCGATGATGGAATGAGGGTTCCGGGGATAGCCGATGCTCATGATCAGGTCGCTCAGTTCGGGTTGATAGATCAGCTCCTGCTTGCCGCTTATAGCCGTGTAAGCCAGGTAAGCGGCCAGCAGGTTGACCCAGATGGTAACGGTAAGTTCAAACCGGAACAGGGTTAACAGGGCCAGGATAAACAAAATGCCTATCAGCAGGATACTGATGGTGTATGTTGATTTGGATGCCTCATGGAAATTATTTCTCTGCTTCCAGATTATAGCCCGGACCGCCCGTCCACCGTCCAGGGGGAATATGGGCAGCAAATTGAACAGGCCCAAAAGCAGGTTCATGTACATGATGTACTGCAAAACCAGATAGACAGGGGCGGAAACATCGTTTAACGAGATCAGTAAAAAAACAAACCCTGCAAACAGCAGGGAAGCGGCCGGACCGGCAAGGGCTATGATCAATTCCTGGCCGGGGTTTAACGGACGGTGCTTGAGTTCGGCCATGCCCCCGAACAGAAACAAATGGATCCGTTCCAGGGGCAGGTTCAGCTTCTTTGCCGTCAGGGCGTGCCCCAGTTCGTGAATGAAGATCGAGATGGTAAGAAACAGCGATGAGATGCCGCCCATAATCCAGTACACGTAAGAATAATGGCTTAGGATCAGCTCCGGATAATAGCGTTCGCTGAGGATCCATGCCATCAGCAGCACTACCAGCGGCAGCAGCGGATCCATTGTAATTTTAAAGTCGCTTATTTTCATCGGGAAACATCTTACGACATATTCAATCTAAATAAAATTTGAATACCGTAATTTATAAAGCTTTTTTCCACTTAAAACGTTTCTGACGGTTACCGGAATATATTCCAGCGCTTCCTGAGCTTGTCTTTGATGATGATGTTGGCGGCATTATACCCTGCAGCCCCAAATACTCCGCCGCCGGGGTGGCAGGAGGCACTGGACAGATACAGGTTTTCCACAGGCGTTTTATACCGGCTGAGCTCCGGTGTCGGGCGAAACATGAACATCTGGTCGAAGGTCATCTCCACATGCATGACATTGCCCTTGATCATGCCGTGCGTGCGTTCGATATCTGCCGGCGTCTGTATGTGCCAGTCCGTGCACTTATCCTTCATATTGGGGGCATAGCCGGCCACCACATTATAGATCTTCCGGGCCTCCTTCTCCCTGATGTCACTCCAGGCCAGACTATTGTCCAGGGTGTACGGATACCACTGGGCCCAGGCATAAAGCAGGTGCTTTCCCGCAGGCGCCAGGCTCGGGTCTGTGCTGGAAAAAGTCATTGCAATCACAGCAGGATGATCCGGTGGCCTGCCCTTCAGGTAATCGCCTATGGCATGGTCCATGTACCGGCGCGACGGACACAGCAGCTGAAGCCCGTTATGAACCAGGGGATCATCCGGGCAGGCCGTGTAAGCGGGAAGTTCGTCCACGGCGCAGCGAATGACCATCCCCACTCCATTGCCGGTGTTGATGTTTTTCACCCTCTTAAATAAGGAAGCATCAAGATGATCGGGTCCGACCATCCGGAGCATGGTCGTTTGAACATGGGCATTGGAGACGATGATCTTTGCATGCAGGGCTTCTCCGCTGCTCAGCTTTACCCCGACAGCCTTCCGGCGTTCCACGAGGATTTGATCCACCGGACTGCTGGGCCTGATTTCACCGCCATGCGCTTCCAGCATCTTTGCCATGGCCCGGGTCAGCATACCGCTTCCTCCGCGGGGACGCTTACCGCCGCTTTCGTGGAGCATGGCCTGCCATCCTGCAAAATCACCCGATGCAGACTGGCTGGGTGGGGGACCCGACTGGGCGGCGAACCACAGCATGGCCGCTTTCAGATGCGGGCTTTCAAACGACTCCTCAATGACCTGTCCGTAACTGCTCAGAATGCGCCTTAAGCCGGTCACGTGATGGCCTTTCCTGAACATCTTTCCGTCACGAACCCGGCCTTTCAAAATTTCACTGAACATTTTACCGGGCGCAGGAGCCGTTAAAAACGACTTGAGAACCCCTTTGTTTACCGGTTTCCAGAATTCAATAAATTCCCGGTAATTATTTACATCCCGCGGTGAGATCCTACCTATGGATTCCAGGGTCTTCTCCAGGTCCCGGTGAAAGTGGATAACTCCCCTTCCTTCCGGAAGGGGGTAAGACATGAACGGATCCATCTCCATGTATTCGAGGCCGTAGCCGTTCAGATCCAGATCCTGTATAACCGGCGTTTGGTGGATCATAAAATGGGCCGAAGAGCCAACATCCACCTGATATCCCCCCGGATGGGCTTCGCTCCGGAACATGGTTTCCGTACAGACCGCTCCGCCGATGGTGTTGCGGCTCTCGAGCACGACTACTTTCATACCGGCTTGTGCCAGATAACATGCCGTTACCAGTCCATTATGGCCTGATCCGATGACGATTGCATCCATAGTTAATTAATTCACAACGAACAATTAACTATTGTCTCTTGCTCATCGTTATTGCTACTTGTTAATTGACAATTGCTTAATTTATGCAATTAATCCATCACCAAAATATCACCCTATGAGTTTTCTAAAGAATTTGCTGGCGAGTACACTGGGGTTCTTTCTGGCATTTTTCGTCCTGTTTCTGATCGGCATGATCATCGTTATCAGCAGCCAATCCGAGACCGAACCCTATATCCGCAACGGCACAGTACTGAACATTTCCCTGAGCGGCACCATTCCCGAGCGCAGAGAAGATGATCCTTTTGCCGAACTTATCACCGGTGAGATTCACGATGCTACGCTTAACAACCTGGTGGAGAATCTGAAAAAAGCGGCTGTGGACGAGCGTATAGAGGGCATCTGGCTGGAGATCAATATGCTCAGCACCCCCTGGTCAACGCTTGAGGAGATCCGGAATGCCCTTCTTGATTTCAAGGAAACCTCAGGGAAGTTTGTCTATGCCAGTACGGACGATGTCGGTTTTAACGAACAGGGCTATTACCTGGCCACCTCGGCCGATTCCATTTATTCTCCACCGGAAACCATGTTCCTGCTGGACGGGTTCTTTGTTCAGACTACCTTTTTCAAGAACATGCTCGACAAAGTCGGGGTAAAAGCCGAAGTGCTGGAATCGGGCGCCTATAAAACGGCCTTTGAGAACTTCACCCGGACTGATTATTCCAGAGAGAATGCCGAGCAGCTGCAGGCCATCATTGAATTGAATGCGGATGAGTTTCTCAATGCCGTTAGCTTTAAAACCGGAGTAAGTGTGGCAGAACTGGATAATATGATGAATGAGGCTCCGCGGCTTACCGCCAATTTTGCGTTCGAGGCCGGACTGATCGATGAGCTGAACTATCGCGGTGATGTGAAATCCAAAATTGAACAGCGGGTGAATGATGCCGGCCATTCAAAGCTTCATCTTATTGAAAACCGCCGGTATGAAAAAGTCAGTCCGAAATCGGCGGGCATTGAACGGGTCAGTGGCAATGATAAAATTGCCGTAGTGTACATGGATGGAGTCATCATGCCGCAAAATATGGGTCCGGGCCAGGCCACCATCACGGCCACCGGCTTCCGCAAGCAGCTCGATGATATCCTGGAGGATGATGAGATCAAAGCCATAGTGCTGCGTATCAACAGCCCGGGCGGATCGGCGACTACCTCCGATCTGATCTGGCAAATGATACGGGAAGCTTCCCATGATATTCCGGTTATCGCGTCCATGGGTCCGGTTGCCGCCAGTGGCGGTTACTATATTGCCGTTGCTGCCGATACCATCGTCGCTTCATCCAATACCATCACCGGATCGATCGGCGTGATCAGCGCCCGGTTTAATTTCGAGGAGCTGATGAACGATAAACTGGGTATCACTTTCGATGAGGTCAAAACCCATGAACATGCGAACTGGCTCAATCCGGTCAATACGCTCAATGAGACCCAGGAGAGAACCTTCAAGTCCTTCAGCGATGAATTCTATGAAGTATTCCTCAACCGTGTAGCCTTGAGCCGGGATATGGACGTTGAGGAAGTTCACCGGGCGGCACAAGGGCGCGTATGGACCGGCTATGATGCTTTGAACCACAATCTGATAGATCTGCTGGGTGGAATGAATCTGGCTGTTCAGACCGCGGCGGTGAAAGCCGGACTGGATGAATACCGCATCGACACCTATCCAAAACCAAAGTCCCTTCTCGAGATGTTTACCAGTTCGGCACAGATGCAGGTTCGCTCTATATTTAAGGCCGGCTATCCGGGCAGTAAGGCCATAGATGCCGGCAGAGGCTTCCTTATGCTCAACGGCAAGCCGCATGTACTGGCGTTAATGCCCTTTGATATCAGCGTTCAGTAAACGCCTACTGGTTCATGGAGATAAGGAACTCCTCGTTGCTGCGGGTCCCTTTCATTTTGCTGATCAAAAACTCCATGGCCTCGGTCGGTGACATGCTGCTAAGGTAACGGCGCAACAGGATCACCTTCTCCCGCTCAGACTCCGACACGATGAGTTCCTCTTTGCGGGTGCCGCTTTTAAAGACATCGATGGCCGGGAATATCCTGCGATCGGACAACCTCCGGTCGAGAACGATCTCCATATTTCCCGTTCCCTTAAACTCCTCGAAGATCACGTCATCCATGCGGGAACCGGTTTCAACCAGTGCCGTGGCCATGATGGTCAGGCTTCCGCCGTCTTCAATGTTCCTGGCCGAACTGAACAATTGCCGTGGGACTTTCAGTGCCTCAGAGTCGATACCTCCCGACATGGTCCGGCCGGTATTGGAGGCTGTAATATTATAGGCTCTGGCCAGCCTGGTGAGCGAATCCAGCAGAAGCAAAACATCATGGCCACTTTCCACCAGGCGCTTGGTCTTCTGAAAGACCAGAGAGGCCAGATTAATGTGATTTTCCGGTTTCTGATCGAAGGTTGAGGCCACGACTTCGGCATCGATGACCGAACGCTCCATTTCCGTCACCTCCTCGGGCCGTTCATCCACCATCATAATAATGATCTTGGTCTCCGGAGAATTGTGCTTTACGGCATTGGCGATGTTCCGGAGGATGGTGGTCTTTCCCGTTTTGGGCTGAGCTACGATCAGGCCGCGCTGCCCCATTCCCACGGGGGCAAATAAGTCGATCATGCGGGTGGTATATTCTCCCGGATTGTATTCCAGCTTATACCGCCGTTCCGGATATATGGGCAGCAGGGTGTCAAACTCCTTGCGTTCATCCATATTTTTGGGAACAAGGCCGTTTACCCCGTCTACCCTCAGCAAGGCAAAATAACGCTCGCCGACTTTTGGCGGCCGGATAACCCCCACGACACAATCGCCCTGTTTCAGGCAAAACCGTTTGATCTGGGAAGGTGAAACATAGATATCGTCCGGACTTGCGGAATAGTGATAATTTACAGACCGCAAAAACCCATAGCCATCGGGCAAAATCTCCAGGGTACCTTCATTGATCAAAAATCCGCCTAATTTCGGGGTGATCTCCCTGACCCGTTCTTCCAGGGTGTCCGCATTGGATTCGGGAAGCTGATCGTATACTTTTTTCTTCGGTGCTTCAGCCTGACGATTATTCCGTGAGCCGTCTGCCTGATTATTCTTAGCGGAGCGGTCATCTTTTGGCTGATCGGCCTGCTTGTCTTTGGCTATTGGCTTAGCATGGTTCACTGGTCCGCCACTTTCCTCTTTTTCAGCCGTCTTTTTTTTATACTTACTTAAATCTTTGTTTCTCATAGGTTGATCATGGGTATGATCATTTTTTGCCTGAATCCCGCCGGCGTCCTCCTTTCCGGTCTGCTGCCCGGCCTGAAACTCCAATTCCGTCTGGGGCTCTATACCGGCTATCTGGCGTAATCTGTCGATTAATGTTTGCTTTCTCAGGCCTGTAACCGGCCTGAGGCCATTGTCTTTGGCAATAGCCTGAAGGTCTTTAAGCGATTTTTCGTGCAGGAAATCTAAATCTTTACGATCTAATCCAACAAGTTGGATAGTGGACATTATTCTGGGTTTATTTATAAAAAATGTATGGTTTTCAAATACTTATTGTAAAGCATAGGGAGATGCGGGCGTTGTCGGTATATATTCAGCCGGATATTAGTTTTTGTGTACATGGAAGTGGTCCAGCCAATCCTTTACCGTAGTATAAAAATAGAAACTTCCGGTAAAAATTACTAATTCAGATTTCAATGTGTCCAGCAGGGCAATTATACTCCCTTTATCATGAGGTAAGGGTACTGCTGAAAACCCCGTCCGGCAAATATCATCATACGTTGCAGCTCTTTGAGATTGTAGAGTATAATAATAGTTTTTCTTAAATCCTGAAAATTCATTCGGCATATTTTCATCAATCTTGTCTTTCATAAAGGCAAATACAACAGTAGCATCGCTTTCCGGCCGGAGGGTATTGATTGATTTTTTCAAAGCCTGAAGCGCCTGGGCATTATGTGCCCCGTCAAAATACCAAAGCCTGTCGCTCATCAGCTTCTCAAACCTTCCCGGAAGTATTTGGCCCGCACTTAACAAGCCATTTTTAAAATCCTGAACAGCTACCTTAAATGTTTTGTCCAGTTGCCTGACGGCCTGCCAGGCGACGGCTATATTATGACATTGAACCGGAGCCTGTAAATCACTTTTAAACTCCAGTTCGTCGCCCGCTATCCGTATGCTATAGGTACTTTTCCTTTGGTTATAGGCAGGAGACAATTCTGCTGTCGCTATAACCTCCGATCCAAGTTTTTTAGCTTCCTCCTTAATGGTATGAAACGATACGCCGGAAACATTACCTGTTATTACCGGAATCCCGGGCTTTATAATTCCCGCTTTCTCCCTTGATATGGCCTGTAACGTATGCCCGAGATAATTGGTATGATCAAGGCTAATAGTTGTAATTACGGAGAGCAGGGGCCGTATGATATTGGTTGCATCCAACCGGCCGCCCAGTCCGGTTTCAATTATGGAAATATCCACCTGCTCTTTATGAAACCACCAGAACGCAATGGCTACGGTAATTTCAAAATAGGTAAGCGGGAAGCGTTCGAGCAGGTCCTGATGTTCCCGGAAAAACGCAAGCAGGTCGTCGTCGGTAATGGCCCGGCCGT
Organism: Balneolales bacterium; assembly: GCA_040905685.1. Taxonomy (GTDB): domain Bacteria; phylum Bacteroidota; class Rhodothermia; order Balneolales; family Natronogracilivirgulaceae; genus JBBDMU01. Next base: position 14,152 of record JBBDRB010000018.1, read on the forward strand.
CAATGCGGAAGCGTTCGTGCAGGCTTACCAGGTGAGGGGAAGTGAATAACCCTGTTTTGTATCCTGCCGCACTGTAGACGGCCGACAGGATCGCACAGGTTCCCCCCTTTCCATTGGTGCCGGCCACATGGATCGTCTTAATTTTTTGATGCGGACTGTCCATGGCAGTGCAAAAATGAGTAATTTGTTCCAGGCTCATATTTGCTGCTTTCATTCCGGCCAGCTGGAAAGCAGGCAGGGTGTTCAGCCAGTTGTGGACATCCGTAACGCTGTCAAATGTCAGAGGCCGTTTTTTAATGCTCATTAACCGTTTTTCTTGTTTATCTATAAAAATATTATCAAACCGATTGTCTTCCGCATGGATGCCGAAAAGGCCCATAATGCTACGATGCGGCTCATCCGCCTGGCCGAAGAATCGGAGAGGGTCCGTAAAGTTACACGGATTTTATTTGACTATCAGGCAAAACATTTAAATCAGTCGCTGCTGGGCTTAACGTTCCGCAACCCCATGGGTGTTGCCGCCGGGTTTGATAAAAACGGAAGCATTACCCGGGCCCTGGAAGCTCTGGGTTTCGGGTTTACGGAAACCGGCAGCATAACCGCCGGGCCGTCTGCCGGCAATCCCCGTCCACGGCTTTTTCGTTTGCCTGATGACCGGGCCATCATCAACCGTATGGGGTTGAATAATGACGGAGCCGAAGTTATCGTGAATCGGCTTTTGAACAAAAAAACGGGTATTCCGGGAGGCATCAATATTGCAAAAACCCACGACCCGGCCATCACGGGGGATAAAGCCATCGAAGATTACCTGAGATCCTACCGGCTTGCCGAACCTGCAGCCGGTTATATTACCCTGAACATCTCCTGCCCGAATACCACAGAGGGCAAAACTTTCGAACAAAAACAACCTTTTAGGGAGCTTTTGCAGGCCATCTATGATGTCCGGACCCAAAGCAGTCCGCCTTTGCTTGTTAAGTTCTCACCGGACTTATCCGCCGCAGATCTGACTTCCCTGCTGGATATAAGCGAAAGCTTCCATATAGACGGGTATGCCGCTGTAAATACCTCTTCATCGCGAAAGGGGCTCAGAACCCGTGCTGACAAGCTTAAAACAATGGGCAGTGGTGGCTTAAGCGGCAAGCCCCTGCATCAGAAAAGCTGCGCGATAATCAGGCAGATCCGCCAGATTGCCGGACCGGAAAAAACGATCATGGGAATTGGCGGTGTCGATTCCTTTCAAACCGCCCTGGATAAAATCGAAAGCGGAGCCGATTTGCTGCAGGTGTATTCCGGTTTGGTTTATAACGGACCGGGCATGATCAGGCACATCAACCGCCAACTCAGCCGTCACATGAAGAAGGTAAATGCCAAAAGCCTCCGGGAGTTGCGAAAAATATAGGGCCTCTGCAGCCCTCATCCCCCTATATACGTTTTCATAAAGGTTTCTTCCGCCTCCAGCGTACCGATTAACACGATCTCCTCATCGGGGGCAAGCAGTGATTCCGGTTCGGGGTTAATTACCGTATCGTCGCCCTTGCCGATAGCTACGATCGTACAGCCGGTCTTGTTGCGTATATCCGTATCGGATATTTTTTTGTTATACAGGGATTTGGGCGTAGGCACTTTAAAAATGTTTAATCCTTCAGCCAGCATTAAAACCTCACCGCGCTCCAGCAGGTTGAATATGGCATTGGCGCCCATACTGGCATACGACATCACGAAATCCGCCCCGGCCCGGTGCAGCGTGGACATATTGCGTTCCAGGGTCGTGCGGGCGTTTATATGAATATCGGGGCGGAGTTGCCGGCAATAGATGGTCAGATAAATATTCACATCATCATCATGTGTGGTGATGATCACCGTGTGGGCTTCATCGATACCGGCTTTCCTTAGCGTGGAAATGTCAGCGGCATCCCCGTGGATATAGTTTTTGGTGTTCAGGATCCTGGATTTTTCTTTTTCTATGATCCGGTATTTGATCTGACGATCTTTGAGCGACCGGGCGGTCGCTCTTCCCACCCGTCCCCCCCCAATAATGACCACCGGCGCATCGGTGGCATGATAAATACCAAATAGTTCGTCGTAATTGCGCATCTGCTCCACCGATCCGGCCAGTACGAGAACCGTCTTTTCGTTAATTACCGAATCGGCCTTTGCCAGTTCAAAATGACCGCGCTCCCAAAGTCCGACTGCATTCATGCCGGTGGTCTCCCGCAGGCGGCTTTCAAGGATTGTTTTTCCGATCAGGGGGGTATCTATGGCGGGCGCTTCGCCGATGATCATTTTCCCAAACCGCCCGATGACATGTACCCGGGCGCTTCCTCCAAGGGTACGCCGGCCGAACGACTGTCCCATGGTATCGCTGATGTACAAAACCTCTGTGCTGCCGGCCAGCTTCAGGATATCGGCCGAATCCGTGGAATTCGCAAAGGTAACGACCGATACATTTTCGGAAAGCTCGCGCACGGTAAACGCTATATTGGTATTGATCATATCATCGCCGGTTGCAACGACCATGGCGGCCTGTTCAACGCGCAGTTTTTTATAGCTTTCCGGATCATCGATTGGCCCGAGAACGACATTAATCCCCAAATCATTCAGCTCCAGTGCATGATGAAGGTCACTTATCAGCACCACATAGGGATGGTTGAACTTGACGAGCTTGCCGATCAGCGCCTCGGCCACATTGTCATAGCCGGTGAAGATTACGTGATCCCTGGTTTTTTCCGGAAGCTCCCTGGGTGTCCTGGCCTGGGTTTGGGCTTCCAGCCAGGGGGCATAAAAGAATTGGATGAAGGTAAACGGTAGCAGCACCAGAAGGAAAACGATTCCCGAAAACAACACCACCATTGAAAATATCCGGCCCAGGTCACTGTGGAACGTAATATCGCCAAAGCCCAGCGTAGACATGGTGACCAGGGTCCAGTACAAGCCGGCAATCCAGCTGTATTCCTCTCCCTCCATTTCCTTGATGACATGAAATAAGCCGGTGTAAACAAAAATAACCCCCACAAGAACCATCATGAACTTGGAAAGTTGCCATATGTTCTTTTGTGTTCCTCTTTTCTGAAAGAAGTAAGCGAGTTGTGAGGTTACGGATTTCAAATATGCAGGGTTATGAGAAAAAAAGTTATGGTCGGATAACTATAAATTTAAACAGGCTTATTGTAACATAATATTAGCAGCATACAAAATAGTTTAAATGATATGGAATGTTTTCAGTGACTTTCCGGAAACAGTAACCGGTTCGGTTCACTCATAAACCTGCATGATCTCCCAGGACATTTTACGTTTCAGATTGGGGACCACGGCTTCTTTATGTGGATAGCCCACCGGCATCAGCAAAATGGGGGTTTCATTGCGGGGCCTGTCGAGAATATCGTTCAGGAACTTCATAGGGTTTGGCGTGTGCGTCAGTGTGGCAAGGCCGGCGTAATGTAAGGCTGCAATCAAAAAGCCGGCAGCGATGCCGACCGATTCATTTACATAGTAGTTCTTGTACTTAACTCCCTTTCTTATCCTGTAATTTTCTTTAAAAACCACGATAACAGCCGGGGCATCATCAATAAACTCTTTAATAAAGCTGGTTTCAAATACAGCCAGATCATTCTTCGTACTATTGGAAAAACGGGCCTCATAATTCTGCTTTTCTTCTTTTTCAGCCGCTAACCGGATTTTATGCTTCAGTTCGCGGTTTTTCACCACGCAAAATTGCCATGGCTGTTTGTGGGCCCCCGACGGAGCCGTACCGGCGGTCTTGATTGCGTTTTCGATGACACTGCCGGGTATAGCCTTTTTCGAGAAATGTCGAACGGTCCGGCGCTTTTTCATCAAATCATAAAATGCCAGAGCTCTTTCCTGTGCTTCTTTTTTGGTCAATTTTTCAAATTCCAGCAATGCTGAGGTGCTTTCTTCTTTCATAGATCTTTGAACGTTATTATTATTTTGTCTGAAGGAAAAAAAGGAACAAATTAATCAAATATCATAGTTAACAATCTTTATATTACAATAAAACTTCATCATTCCAGAGTTCAGGGCGGTTTATGGCCAGAGGCTGTTTCATATTACTGTTTATGCTGGTAATCAGCAGCTTCACGTACGCTGACGACCCTGTTGGTTTCGGTTTAAAATATGGCTTTTCTTCATCAACCTTCTATACTTCTTCAGATAATGTAACGAACATCAGCGCACGCAATGGCCTGTTCCTGGGTGGGTTCCTCAATTTTCCTATTGCTGAGGTTATTGATATACAGCCGGAATTCCATTATACCCGGAAAGGGGCAACGGTTACCGTCTCTCACCAGGCCAGTGAAGAAGCCGCCCCCCAGTCGGTGCAGGCTGAGTGGCGATCATCCTATATCGACATCCCGCTGCTGTTTAACGTGACCTTCCCCTTTGGCAAGGCGATAAAACCTCATATGGTATTCGGCCCGTCGCTGAATTTTATCACCTCCTGGGAGGTTTTGCCGGTTGATCCCTATATTGCCGGCAATGCAACCACCATACAAAATTTTGATCTGGCAACGATCTTCGGTTTCGGGGCTTCCTATGACTGGGTGCATCCCGGACAGATCTTTTGCGATGTTCGCTATATGCTGGGTACTACCAATATCCATGAGTTTTTTGGCGTTGCCCTTAAAAATGCGACCCTTTCGCTGAATGTCGGATACAGGTTTTAAACTCCAATACTTATGGCTCAGGATGAACCCCGCGAATTCCCTATTGACGGAACACTCGATCTTCACATTTTCAGGCCCGGAGAGGTAAAGGACCTTGTTCCCGGGTACCTGCAGGCCTGCCGTGATAAAGGGATCTATGACGTTCGCATCATCCATGGCAAAGGGACCGGCGCCCTTCGCCGGACCGTACATGCCATACTCGACCGCCTCGATTATGTTGAATCCTATAGCCTGGGCGGTTCCGGTTCAGGAAGCTGGGGAGCAACGCTGGTTTATCTAAGAGGTCAGTGACCCGGCCGCATCCTGCTATTTCAAGGACCGGGCCAGGATCACAAACTCCCCGGGCTCCAGCTCTTCGGCGCGTTTGCTCAGATCAACGGATATGCGTGAATGATCTGTTATAAGGCCCGACAGGGCATTGCTTAGTTTTTTCCGGCGCTGATTGAATGCCGTACGGATGACCGTCTTCAAAAAAGCTATATCAACATCCGGCTTTTCCTTAAAGGGCAACAGGCTGACTACGGCACTGTCCACATTGGGTCTGGGTTGAAAAGCTTCCCGGGACACGGTAAACAACAGCTCCGGTTCGCTGAACAGCTGAGTCTGCACGCTCAGGATACCATAGGCTTTTGTCCTCGGTTTTGCCACCAGCCGTTCGGCAACCTCTTTCTGGATCATGAATACCGCCTGTTCAAAAAATCCACCCGAATCCAGCACCTTGAATAAAATGGGGCTGGTGATGTAATAGGGCAGGTTTCCAATAATATATTTATTTCCTTTAGCCTCTGTTACGATTTCCCAGTCGGCGTCCAGTACACTGGAGTGATGAACGGTGGCGTTCGGAAACCTTTTGTTTAAAAAGCCTATGGCCCGCCGGTCTATTTCCAGCAGATGAAGATGCCGGTACTCAGGATATAAGTAATCCGTCAGGGCCCCCTCTCCCGGACCAATTTCGATGACTTCATCCTCTTCACTTGCACGCAGAGACAAGGCAATCTTATGGAGTACCTGGTGATCGCGCAGGAAGTGCTGTCCGAGGTTTTTTTTAGGTTTGAGCATTAAGGATAATGAAATTTATCCGGTTTGGATTATAAAAAAATCAAGTTACAAACGTTGCTTCTGATAGCCGCCAGGCGAAAGAAATAGCTGCTTGGAAAACGAAGTCAATTCAATTAATTTAAATTAATAGCAATAGCAATAAAATTACCGGTAAATGGAAATAATTGACCCTTCTGCATTTGGACGACAATTTGATGTAAAGACCCTGGAAAAACGATCGGGTAAATCAGCTTCTGGAACTTCCCTTAAAATAGGGTTACCCAAAGAGCTATCCAATGACGAAAATCGTATTTCATTAACACCCGGCGGCGTCTCCGTACTGACGGAAAACGGACATGAGGTCTGCATTGAAAAAGGAGCCGGAAAATTTGCCAATCACTCCGATCACGATTATACCGAAGCCGGTGCAACGATCGCCTGGTCAGCCGAGGAGCTATACAAGAAATCCGAACTTATTGTCAAAGTCTCACCGCCCAGCAAACAGGAGTGTGAATTGCTCCAGCAGGATCAAATCCTGTTCTCAGCTTTGCATCTCGGCAATACGACAGCCGATTTTCTAAAGATCCTGCTTAAGAAAAACATCACCGGCATCGGGTATGAGTTTATCCAAAGCGACGACCGGAGCTTCCCTATTGTACGAATGATGCACGAAATTACCGGATCGATGGCCGTACAAATTGCCGCGCATTACCTGGAAAGCGACAAGTATGGACAGGGTATCATGCTTGGCGGCATTTCCGGGGTCCCGCCGGCTGCCGTGGTTATTCTGGGTACGGGTATAATAGCTGAATACGCGGCACGGACAGCCCTCGGTTACGGTGCCCAGGTTTTTGTCATGGATAACGACCTGGCCCAACTCCGTCACCTTGAAAATGCCCTGGACCGCCGCATTATCACAGCAATGGCTAATCCCCAGTATCTGGCTTCGGCCATCAAGGCTGCCGATGTGCTGATCGGAGCGGCTATGGTTGAAGGCAACCGGGCTCCCTGCCTGGTGTCCGGGCATATTGTCGAAACAATGAAAAGTGGAAGCGTCATCGTGGATACGGTTATCGATCAGGGAGGATGTATAGACACCAGCCGCCCGACCAAGCATACCGATCCTGTTTTCATTAAACATGACGTCATTCACTACTGTGTACCCAACATACCCTCGGCCGTTGCCCGTACGGCGACAGCCGCCCTGAATAACGTAATTGCACCGTTTCTGATCAATATCGGCGATTCCGGAGGCATAAACGAAGCCTTATGGTCAAATATGAGCCTTCGCAACGGCACCTATGCCTATAAACATCATCTCACAAAAAAAACCTTGTCCAATCAATATGACCTTTCCTACCGGGATATCGATATGCTGATTGCCAGCAGGATCTGAATCGCAATTTTTTACCCTATCCATGTATCTGACTGCACCATGGCCTATTCCGAACTGTCTGAAAAAAATTACAAGCGCATTTCCCTGATCAACTGGGTTCTTGCCCCGGCTATGCTCATTGTATTTGCCTGGCCTTATCATCTGCTTTGCCGTTTACTGGATTTTAACGAACTGCTGGCCTTTTCAGGATCATTGCTCTTTGCAGCCCCTTTCATGATGACCGTGCTTCACGGTCATGTAACGATGGCCCTGGGGGCTATGCACCGTCATCTCTACTATGACTGGATCAGCCGGCGTCCGTTAACCCATGGTTTTTTCTTTCACCCTGTTTTTTTTCTTACCCGGTTCAGGTTAACACTGCTGCTCATCAGCCTGATCTTCCTGCCGGTAGGCTACTTCCTGGTCTGACGGGCCTGCGGCAGACGTCAGCCTGAACGTTTTGCGGTGATGGATGGTGGGTCCGTGTTCGTCCAAACCGGAGTAATGCCGCTTTGTAGGATAGCCGACGTTGGTTTCCCAGCCATACAATGGAAAATCTTTATGCAGTTTTTGCATAAGCCGGTCCCGGTAAACCTTAGCCAGAATGGATGCGGCGCCAATGCTCGCGGAATACAGGTCCCCTTTTACCAGGCAGGTTACCGGGATTTCTTCATCCGGGAAACGGTTTCCATCGATGAGCAGGTAATCGGGCTTTATGCTTGCATGGGTTATGCATTTCCGCATGGCTGAAAATGAAGCCCAGTAGATATTTTGCTCTTCAATTTCCTTAACACTGCAGCTTTTAATGATCCAGCAAAGTGCCTCTTTTTTTATGATCTCAGCCAGCCTGATCCTCTCGGCCTTAACCAGTATTTTGCTGTCGGTGACGTCATCAATGCGGCTTCCGGGTTTGAGCATAACACCGGCTGCAACAACCGGACCTGCAAGACAGCCTCTGCCGACTTCATCCAGGCCCATTACACTCCGGTAGTTCATTGACCATATCTTTTTTTCATAAATATAATTATCCTCTACAGGCATGCGGGGAAGTTACGTGTAAAGTTACTAACTTTACAAAAAATGAAATGATTTCATTTTCTTTACCGTTATCAGCACTCTTTTTCACATTGAAATTTCGCGTATTATGCATTTTCAATATCAAAAATGGAATGACCTGTATAATCAGCAAGACGGCAAAAAGGCATTTGACAAGCTTTACGACCTTTTCCAGCAGCTGCTGCTGATCAGCAATGGCGACGTTCCTCAGGCACTGAATTGGTTAACCGGGCTGGATCAGGAATACAAGATTACCGATGATATGCAAGGGTATAGCCTCGGTGACTTCATCAAAGACCTGGAAGACCGGAACCTTATTAAAAATGATGAAGAGGGGCAAAAACTTATTCTTACGGCTAAAAGTGAACGCGGGCTGAGAAAAAAATCGCTTGAGGAGATATTCCGTAATATGAAGCCGGGGTCGGAGGGCAGCCATAAAACCAATTATATTGGCAAAGCCCAGGAAAGGGACCCGGAAACACGACCATGGCAGTATGGCGATGAGATCCGGGATATTGACGGGGTCGGCACCATAACCAATGCTCTCCGGCACAGTGACCTGGATCGCTTCAGCCTGGAGGAAGACGATCTCAGGGTTTACGAAAACGAACATTATACGGCCAACGCCACCGTTCTAATGATAGATTTGAGTCATTCCATGATCCTTTACGGAGAGGACAGGATCACGCCGGCCAAAAAAGTAGCCCTGGCATTATCGGAATTGATATTAAGCCAGTATGCGAAAGACTCCCTTGATATTATTGCTTTCGGCAATGATGCCTGGCCGGTGGAAATTAAAGACCTGCCGTATTTGCAGGTGGGCCCCTTTCACACCAATACCCAGGCCGGACTCGAACTGGCGAGGCATAAGCTTCAGCGTCGCAAATATACGAATAAGCAAATATTCATGATCACCGACGGAAAGCCTTCGGCTATGTTTGAGAATGGTCGGCTGTATAAAAACAGCTTTGGGCTGGATAGAAAAATCGTTAACCGTGTTTTGGACGAGGGGGTCAAATGCCGCCGTGACAGGATCAGCATAACAACTTTCATGATCGCCCGGGACCCCTATCTGCAAAATTTTGTAAGGGAGCTAACGGGAGCCAATCACGGCAGAGCCTACTTTGCCTCCCTTGATAACCTCGGCGGATATATATTCGAAGATTATATCCGCAACAGAAAAAAACACGTTGACTGACCGTAGGCAGAAATCAGATATCAATGTGATCCATACAATAATATCTGCTGCTGTTTAAATGTCCAGTACCTGCTTCACTTCATCGGTGATATCATAGTTCTGCTGGGCTTCATCCGAAGCATACAGAATAATAAAGTCACCGTTATTGGTCACCGAATTAAGCACATAGGTCAGGTTCCTTGAAGTGGCCACCTGATCAATGGCCTCCTGTATTTTATCAAGAAGGGGTCCGATGAGTTCGGCCTGGCGTTCCTGTATTTCCTGCTCGAACGTTTGCTGGAATTCCTGCAGCTCAAGATTAAGCTGGGCCAGGCGTTCTTCATCCCGTTGCTGAGCTTCTTCTGAAATGACGGATACCCTTTGCTGGTATTCTTCAACCTGTTGTCTGAAATCAGCTTCCTTTTCGGTGAATTCCTCGCGCTTGCGCTGCACAAAATTCTGCAGCCTGCGCTCGATAGCCGCCATTTCGGGCATGCTCATCATGATGGACTGAGGATCCACATATCCGATATTCAGGTCATTCTGCGCTTTTGCTTCCGTGGATAAAAGGCTGGTGAAAGCAATAAAACAGAATAGGAATAATATTTTTTTTGTCATGGTCATGTTCTTATCAGTTTAACATTAAATTTAAAACTTGCTGAGTGATGTCAAGGTTATTTTTGCCATCAGAAGATACGAAAATTAAAATCATTTCACCTTCCCCGGTAGCCTCATTCAGAACGTAGTCAAGTTCCATTTCTTTTGCTACATTTTCAATGGCCACATTGATTTCGCTCAACAGAGGCTGCAGCAACTGCGTCTGCCTCTGCTGAAGTTCCTGCGCAATTTGCTGTTGATACTGCTGAAGTTCCTGGTTTCTTGCCTGAAGCTGTTCTTCTTCTCTTCTGGCTTCATCCTCACTCATGTTCTCCTGGTTCTGCTGAAACTGAGCCATGTCATTTTGGAACTCCATAGCGATCTCTTCAAATTCGGCCTCTTTTTCATCCAGAAACTGGTTCAGTTCGCCCTCAATTTCTGCCTTCCGGGGCAATTCATCCAATACATCCTGTGGATTCAAATAACCGATTTTGGGCTGGCTGTATGCAGCGGCCGAAAGCAATAGTAATACCGTAACAGCTAAACTAAAATGCCTGATCATTTTCTTTTATAAATTAATTTTTAAAAAACAGTTTATGATAAGAAGTTTTACCATCAATTATTGTATTTCCTCTACCTGAATTCCCATTTCAAGAAGAATATCGTCGCTAAGGTCCCAGCTTTGCCTGGCGTACATAAACATATAGTCTCCGGAGCGGTCAAAAATAAAATCAAAACCCTCACGGTCGGCAATATTCGTAGTCGCTTCAAGTATTCTTTGCTGAAGAGGTTCCAGTAACTCCTGCTGTTGCGAGAAATATTCTCCGTCCGGTCCAAAGCGGGTGTCGATTAACTGTTCTCTTTCCCGGACTTTCTGTCGGATCTCCTCTTCTTTTTGACTACGTACATCTTCGGTATAAAGTATTTCCCGCGCCTCATATTGTTGTTTCAGCGCGTCAATGTCTTCCTGCATTTCATCCAACTCTTCTTCCCATGTCTGTACTAGCCCTTCCAGCCTCTGCTCAATCCCTTCATATTCCGGAATGTGAGAGAGAATATAATCAGAGTCAATGTATCCGAATTTTTGATTCTGGGCCTGAACAGTCATCGACAGACCCAGGATCAAAAAAAAGGCCGGGAAAAAATATCGACTACGTGGTCTGATCAAAACGGGGCTCCGATATTGAAGAGGAATTGCCATTCTCCGGCATTAACATTTGGATTCCCGTCCAATCCGTCAAATCGGTAACCGTAACTGAGATCAATAAGGCCCAGAATAGGCATAAAGATCCGGGTTCCGATACCGGCCGTACGCTTGATGCTGAACGGATCATATCGCCCGAATCCATCATAGGCATTACCGCCTTCAGCAAATAAATAGGGGATCAGTTGCACCTGATCACTGGAAACGAGGGGGTACCGCAGTTCGGTAAAGTATTTGCTGTAAACCGTACCGCCTACTTCCCTGCCATCGCGAATCGGCGTGATCGATCCGTCGGGTCCGCCGGGGAAACCACGCATGTCAATATTATCCTGGGTAAAAGACTGCCGCTGCTGCAGCTGGGTGCCACCCAGGTAATAACGCTGGAACTGACTCCGGCTGCCCGATCCGAACCAACCCATGTAACCATGCTCGAAACCAAATGAGGAGACCAGCTTGCCGGCTACAGGATTATGCTGCTGAAACTTGAGCTCGGTTTTATGAAACTGGGACAGTCCCGGAATCGGTGGAGCAATTTCCGCCGATAAGCTAAACCTTGAACCGGAATTAGGTGAGATCGGATTATCCAGGGAATTCCGTTCCAATGTTTCCGTGACGGAAATCACGCTGGCCTGACCGCCAAAATACTGTTCAAAACCCTGCACATCAAAATACTGGTACTGCAGCCTGGTACTTTGAGAGAAGAAATTATCCGGCCAGGACAGCCTTCTGCCGTATGATACGCCGGCCGAAAGCATTTCCTGCTTGGCCCCGGAAGCCTGGCTCTGTCCGCCGTACTGGTTGAATCCACCCCGGAATATACTGTATGACGTGTTCACGCCGAAGGAATTCGGCCGGCCCAGAAACCAGGGCTCCTGGAAAGAGAAGTCATAGTTCTGATATCCCCGGCCGGTCACCTGCATCCCAAGCGACAGCTTTTGTCCGTCACCGCTGGGTAAGGGGCTCCAGGATGATCCGTCGAACATATTCTGGGCCGAAAAATTATTGAAATTCACTCTTGCCGACAGGATCAGGCCAAATTGCCGGCCGCCGTAACCGCCTGAAAATTCAAAGTTATCCGTGCTTTGCGACTCGTCAAGCATATACGTCACATCAACGGTCTTGCTCTCGTAATCCGGGATCAGATCGGGCTGAATGCCTTCCGGGTTAAAATAACCCAGCTGGGAAAGTTCCCTTATGGTCCGCATGATGGCGGAACGGCTGTAGGTGGCACCGGGCAGGTTGCGCAATTCGCGGCGAACCACATCATCGTTGGTCTTCACGTTTCCGGAGAAGGATACTTCATTGATCCTGGCAACTTCATCCTCGACTATATTAAAGGTCAGGTCAAGGGAGTCTCCGGGTGCCACATCAATTTGTTCCTGAACATTGAAGAACAGGTACCCGACATTATGGTACAGGCTGGTTACATCATCCTCATCCTGGTTCATCTGAAGATTTTGCTGAAACAATTCTTCATTGAAGACATCGCCTTTGCCCATCCCCAGGGCCTGGCTCAGCATTTCATCGCTGTAAACGGTGTTGCCTTCCCAGTTAACATTGCGGACATGATATAACGGCCCTTCACTGACCTTCATGAAAACACCCAGAGCATCCCCGTTATCGGTCACGTACACGGAATCTTCGATTATTCGCATGTCACGGTGGCCATTTTTCCGGTAGAAATTCTCCAGATTGGTTTTAGCCGTCTCATAATCCTCATCATTATACGTCTGTCGCGTTAGGAATCGCCACCAGGTGTTCTTTTTGATCTCTTCCAGTGAACCACGCAATTTTCTGCTGGAAAAACTTTCGTTGTCTTCGAACCGGATCTCGGAGATCTGCAGGCGATCACCGCGTTCAACACTAAATTCAAGGCTGATCCGGTTGCTTACCGGGTCGGGTTCACTGCTGATGATCTCAACCTCCGTATTCCGGTAGCCTTTTTCCTCATAATACCTTTTGATCGTTTTGACGGCCTGGGTTTTCGAAGATTCGGTAACCGCAAAACCTATGGGCAGGCGGATCAGGTCGGTCAGATCCCTTCGGTGAGACCGTTTAACCCCGGAGATGGAATATTCATCCAACCGGGGCTGTTCTGTTACAACGATAACCAGGTCAATTTGACTGCCGCTTGTACCGGTCCTGATTATTTTTACATCGGAGAACAGACCTGTCTGGTGGAGGGCCTTGATGGCAGCAGGCAAATCGTTGCCGGGCACGGTAATGTTATTGCCCTCCTCAAGTCCGGATGTAGTAACAATGAAGTTACTGGTTCTCTCCAGAGAACCCTCAACGGTAATATTGCGTACCACATATTGTCTGGGAGAGTTCTCCAGGGGATTGGATATTTGAAAAGAAGGCTGGTCAGTAGTGATCGTTGAATCCTGAAACTGAGCATAACCGGGGGTGCTGGCTAGAACCAATAAAATCAAAATGGGGAGGGCCAGTAATCTTGTGTTTTTAAGATGTATATTCACGTGAGCAATAATTGCTGCCTTATTGTAATTTAGGTTTTGGATGGGTGAACGGAGCAGACAGGTGAGATATTGGATAATCTTCATGAAAAGTAACAGATAGCAGGTGCAAAAGGTAACCCTTCAGCGCTTATTTTCAAACTGTTCGGGAATTTTTCCAAAACGCCTTTCTCTCTTTTGATAGGTGGTAATCGCTTTATAAAGCTCTTCCCGCCGGAAATCCGGCCAGAATGTTTCTGTAATGTAAATTTCGGAATAGGCTAATTGCCATAATAAAAAATTACTCATGCGATATTCCCCGCTCGTGCGGATCATCAGATCGGGATCGGGGATGCCGGAGGTTGCCAGGTTTTGGGTAATCAGCTCATCATTTATATTCTCAGGACCGATTTGCCCTTCTTTTACCTGACGGCTAATTTTTTTAACCGCTTCGGTAATGTCCCACCGACCGGAGTAACTCAGGGCCAGGCACAGTTCCATATGAGTGTTATTGCTGGTTATCTGTACTGCTTCCTGCAGCTGCCGCTGGCAGCTTTGCGGAAGCCGGTCTATCTGACCGATGGAAGTAAGGCGAATATCATTATCGTTCAGTTTCTTTGTTTCTTTTCTCAGAGACTGTATAAGCAGATTCATCAGGGCACTAACCTCATTGGAGGGCCGGTACCAGTTTTCGGTTGAAAATGCATATAACGTCAGGTGCTTGACACCCAGTTGCGCACATGCCTCCGTTGTATCGCGAACGGAATCCACACCGGCCTTGTGTCCGAAGATCCGCATATTCCCTTTGGTCTTAGCCCACCGCCCGTTGCCATCCATGATTATGGCAATATGTCCGGGGACAGCGCCGGCCGCTTTGAGTTCCGATTGAACATGCTGATCACGCTCGGTTTGTTTTTTACCGTTTAAAGTAAGCGTTTTCAAATAATACCTTTTTCTTCAATGATTTATATTCTGGTCATGAGCTGTAGCTAAAACCCCAGGCCCATATCTTTTAATGTACAAAAAAACAGAGCTACCTGATTTTCTTTATCAGGGAAATCATTTCCAGCAAAGCCAAAGCAGCTTCTTCGCCCTTATTTCCGGATTTCGTGCCCGCACGTTCGACAGCCTGGTCGATCGTATCGGTGGTCAATACACCAAAAGACACCGGTAACCCAAATTTCGAGTTTAAATTGTTTATTCCCTGGGTTACGGCACCGGCCACAAAATCAAAATGAGGGGTCGCACCACGAATCACTACCCCGAGGCAAACGATGCCGTCATATTTACCGGTTTCGAGTAATTTTTGCGCCGTTAAAGTAATTTCAAAGGAACCGGGACAATACGCAACGGTCAGGTTGGCTTCGTTTATGCCATGGCGTTTGAACGCATCCACAGCGCCGGACTGTAGCCTGTCCGTAATGAACGAATTCCACCGCGACACCACCAATGCGACCCGGGCATCGGTCGTGTTAAACGTTCCTTCTAATATATTGATTCCCATTGTGTATGATTATCTGATCGAAAAAGTGATATTATCTGTGTTCACTTAAAGTTAACAATTTATCACTCAAATCCGTATCAATGCAAATGGTTCCGAAATTCGTAAAATCGTTATACCTGAAACCGTGGAAATCAGAGCCCCCGGTCAGCAGCAGGCCGAAATTTTCCGCATAATCCTTGTATTTTTTTTGCAGCTCATAGTTATGGCTGGGATGAATATATTCTATCCCATCCAGTCCCGAGTTGAGAAAATAACGCAGATCTTCATAAATATAATGTGTTCCCGGATGGGCAAGCACCGATAATCCCCCGGCTTTCCGGATTAGCCCGATAACATCGGCAACCGGCCTGTAGACACTTTTGTGATAGGCCGGGGCATCGTTGCCCAGATAACGGTCAAAGGCCTCTTTTTTATCGGCTGTATAAGCCTTGGTGACCATGACTCCGGCTATATGAACCCGGCTGATGGAATCTTTTCCGGATTCAGCCAGAACGTCCTCAAAGTCCATATCAAAACCCAGCTTATTCAGGTTCCTGACCATTTTATGCGCCCGGTCAATCCGAATTTTCTTTTGATTGGCCAGCATGGCCTTTAACTCCGGGTAGTCCGGATCAAAGCAATAGGCCAGCAGATGACACTCCCTGTCCTGGTAATCACAGGTAATCTCAACGCCAGCCAGCAATTTGATGTTGCATTGCTTAGCCGTTGGCAAAGCGGAAAGATAGCCGGAGACCGTATCGTGATCGGTTATAGCAATCGTTGAGAGGCCTTTTTCGACAGCCAGCTTTATTACCTGTTCAGGAGTTTGCGTACCGTCGGATGCTGTAGTATGGACATGTAGATCCGCTTTGCTCAAAAGGCCGGATTATTTAAAATGGTGTAATACTTCCCGGGGTCAGCTATCAGGTCGACACCCTGGAGCACGGCTTCATCGTATTTCAGGTTGTGCTTCAGCCTGCCGGATGCGCCTTCAAAGCGGGACAGCACCTCAAGATATAATTCCTGCCTGATCGCCTCGCTGTGGGCGTCCATTTCATTCTGCTTCTCCCGGGCTATGATCTCCTCGAACTGAGCAAGCTGCTGGCTGACATCCTGCCTGATCTCCTCCTTCAGGCTTTCCTTAAACCGGGCATACAAACGACCGGAGCGGGTTTCAAAGTCAAACCCCGCCTCATCCAGATAAGACCTGAAACTGTCATATAAGGAATCGTCGTCCATATTTACCATGGATTCACCATGTTCGGAGGCATATTGGTTGGCAAAGAAAAAATAATGGCTGTTTTGCAACAGGGCTATTTCAAGCAGGCTCTGGGGTCCTTCTTCAACCTCTATATCCGGTTCTATCCCTATGCCTTCGTATACGGTTCGTCCGGATAGGGTCTTAAATGGGGTGCGTAAGGAGTCGGGAACTTTAATTTTTTCCGGGTCCTCAATAGATGCATACTTAAGCGATTGGATGGATCTGCCGCTTGGCGTGAAGTATTTCGATGTCGTTATTTTAATGGCAAGGTTATAGGACAACGGACGGATAATCTGAACCAGTCCCTTTCCAAAACTGCGTCCCCCAATAATTATTGCTTTATCAAGATCCTGCAGGGCACCTGTGACGATTTCCGATGAGCTTGCACTTCCGTTGTTCTGAAGCACGATCAGGGGTTTGTCAAAGATGGCCGGCTCCCTGGTTTTATAGGTCGTATTGGTTTCCGGCAAACGTCCTTTTGTCTGCACCACATCATGACCGGGTTCGACAAATTTTTCCACCGTATAGACGGCCTCATCCAGGAGTCCGCCGGGGTTATTCCGTAAATCCAGGATCAGCCCGTCCAGTTTGCCCTCTTCTTCCATCTCAATTATAGCGCGGCGGAGCTCTTCGGATGCGTTTTGAGCAAATCTCCGCATCAGCACATATCCGATACGCTTATCCGTTTCCAGAAGTCCCGCGTAGGTAATATTTTTTATTTCTATCCTTTCCCGGGTAAGGTCGAATGTCAGGTCCTCTTCCAGGCCATATCGTGTTGCCGTTATGCTTACCCTGGAGCCGGCCTCTCCGCGAAGCAGGCTTTGCAGCCCCTCCATGCTCATGTTTTCAGTGGGTGTTCCATTTACAGCAATGATGATATCCCCGGCTCTCATGCCCCGTTGTTCGGCAGAATATCCTTCTATAGGTGCCACCACCACCAGTTTTTCACCGCGGGCTCCCACTTCAAGGCCCACCCCCGCGTACTGACCGGTGGTCACGATGTCCATTTCCTGGCTGTCGGCTTCGTCTATGATGACCGTATAGGGATCAAGCTGCTCAAGCATGGCATTAATGCCATGCCGCATCAAGCCTTCCGGTTCAATTTCATTTACGTATCTTTTGGAAACTTCATCGTAAACTTCACTGAAAATGGTGAAGTTTTTCTTGATCAGGAAGTAGGGGTCCGTGGTGTATACAAATCCAACTGTAAACGCGGAAACCATCAGCAGGCTCACAGTTGCTAACACTTTATTCTTTTTCATGATTGGATAGTTTGACCTTAATTAGGCACTATCAACGTTTGACCAACATAAATTCGTGATGATGATAAGCCATTAAGGTTCATTAGTTCCTGAATAGATGTTGTAAAGCGTTTGGCCAGATCGTGAAGATTATCATTTCGTCTAACAACGTACTGACCTGAATCATTCAATGCAACACTGCTATTGGACGATCCCCCGCTGTTCCTCAAAGATTGCCTTTCCGCCAGCGACAGTCCGTTTATACGCTCAAAATAATCCTTTTTACCGGTAGGAACATATAATGTCAGCCGCTGACCCGGCCTGATAATATTCCCTATGTTGTTCCATGACCGCACAGCCATCGACTGGGTTTCAAACCAATGGGCTATATGCCCCACTGTATCGCCGGATTTCACCGTATAGGTTACGGCCGCCGTGTTGGCCGGGCGATTGGCTGATGAGGTCGAAGGTGTCACCGAAGCGCTCGTTCTGGCGGTTTGGGCGTGGGAAGGCCGGTCGGACCGGATCGCCACGGAGCTGCCCTCGGGAACAGGGATCACAAGATCCTGCCCGGGTTGAATAAGATTGGATAAACCGTCATTGACCTCATACATGCTTCTCACCGTAGTTCCATAGCGGTTGGCTATCAAGCCAAGGGACTCTCCTCTTTTAACCGTATGGATAACGATATTGTTGTGCTTTTTATCATCCGGGATATCCCTGAAGTTTTCCTCGAACATCTCTTTCGTACCCACCGGTATCTTTAAATGATAAGCCGTTTCACCAGGAGGGGTGGCCCACCGCAGCAGTTCCGGATTGTATTCCTGGAGTTCCTGCGTGGTGATGCCTGCACATTCAGCTAAAAGGCTCAAATCAATGGATCCCTGTATTTCCACCGTTTCAAAATCATAGAGTTCCGACTTGTAGTCTTCCTCGAAACCGAACTCTCCAGGGTTCATGGCTATGAGCGTGGCGGCTATAAAACCAGGTACGTATCCGCGTGTCTCCCGGGGGAGGAAAGGATAGATCTCCCAATAATTTTTTTCCCCGTTAGCCTGACGGACCGAACTGTTCATGCGCCGGGTACTCACGTTGTAATTGGCCATGGCCATATGCCAGTCACCACTCCAGTAATCACTCAGATCACGTAAATGCTGAGCTGCCGCCCGTGTCGATTTTCTCGGATCCCGGCGCTCATCGATCCACCAGTTTACTTCAAGGCCGTAAACGGAACCGGTAGCACGCATAAATTGCCACATCCCCGTTGCGCGGGCATGAGACCGGGCTACAGGCACCAGTCCGCTTTCTACCATAGCCAGGTGAATCAGTTCGGTGGGTACTCCCTCGTCCTCAAATATTTCCGTCATCATGGGGAAGTACTTTGCCGAGCGGGTAAGCCAGGCTTCCATAATTTCGGGCCGGCGGACCGTCAGATAGGCTATATGATTGTTTACCTGGCGATTCCGTATCAGGGGGACTTCCGTTTTCCTGACAGTCAGGTTTTCCGGCAAGATGAAATTGGCCCCGTCCATCCAGTCGTTCTCCGACATGAACATTTCCTGATGTACGGCAAAAATATCACCATGAATATCCACTATGGGCTCATCGATGCCATAGAATGCCTGATATTCGGTCATAACCGTTCGGTATAACTCCGTGAATTTTTTATTCTCCTGTACCTGCGGATAATCATTCATTGCATTTTGGATCGCCATCAGCGCATCCGTTATATACGTTTCGGCAACGACTGCATCGTTATTTATTTGTGCCTCCACGGCCATAAGGTGCATTCTGTAAATATTGGCTATACGCTGCAGAATTTCGGGATTGTTCACCTCCGCCGTCGTAAAAATTGCTTTTTCGGGCTTTTTAGGCTTTTCTATTTTGGGTTCCCACTTCAATCCCGAATCAATACGGACCTCAGGCAGGTATTGGATTTTTATTAGTTGCGCTTCCTGGGCCTGAATCGCAAAAGGTGCTGCCAGCAGGATCAATATGAATGAGCGTAGCTTATTTGCCATGTGAGTAGATAATTTGGGAAGGAGTTAAGATTACTTAATGAAATGTTAATCGGCATTATGCAATCCTAACATTTCATGGTAAGTAATATAGTAAAAGTGAAATACAGCTCTAAATCAAAGTTTAACTGATTTTAACTAAGAAAAACCGATAAACTTGATAACCTCAGGAAGCTTAAAAGGATAGGGTAAGATTAGAAAAAAAATAAACTTTTAGCCCGGCCTCCTGATGGAGGGAGTTGTTATGCCGGTGACAAAATCGGCAAAAGGGTTAAAGAAAACTTAATAATCGATAAGCCCCCTGAGCGCCTCATCAATAGTGTCGTCGGAGGGTAATATGTATTTTTCAAACGGAGCCGCAAATGCGATCGGGGCAAATCGGGCGGCCACTCTCTGTATGGGTGCATCCAGATATTCAAAGGCTTTAGCTGATATTTGTGCTGCGATCTCAGCTCCGAACCCGATAAATTCCAGATCTTCGTGCAGTACCAGGACCCGTCCGGTTTTGCGGACCGAGGCCAGGATCGTTTCGGTATCCAGGGGCACGATGGACCGAATATCAATTACTTCCACGTTTATGCCGTTTTTTTCATATTCTTTGGCCGCCATCAGGGCTTTCTGCACCATAGCCCCATAGGTAACTATGGTTACGTCGTCGCCCGTCAAAACAACGTCGGCTTTTCCCAGTTCAATATAATAATCGGCATCCGGTTCAGGGCGTCTCGCAAAGCCTTGCCGGTAAAGTGCTTTATGCTCTAAAAATAAAATGGGATCCTCACTGCGAATGGCCGTCTTCAGCATGCCCTTGGCATCGGCTGCGTTGCTTGGCATGATGATCTGATAGCCCGGTATATGACCGAAAATGGATTCAATGTTCTGGCTGTGGCACAACCCACCATGGATATATCCCCCGATGGGGGCGCGGATGACCATGGGACAGCTAAAGGCGTTATTGGAGCGATACCGCAGGGTCGGGACCTGGTTGCGCAATTGCTGCATCGCCGGCCAGATGTAGTCGCCAAACTGTATTTCCACCACGGGTTTAAATCCCTGAACCGCCAGTCCGCATGCCGTACCGACAATAGAGGCCTCGGAAAGCGGTGAATTATAACACCGGTGCTCACCGAACCGCTCCGCCAGTCCGCGGGTGGCGGTAAAAACCCCGCCTTTCCCGCCACCTACATCTTCTCCAAAGACAAGGACACGGTCGTTATTCTCCATTTCCTCGACGATGGCATGGTTTATTGCATCCACCAGAACGACGGGTTCACCGGATGGCTTGTTTTTTTCGTACCTGAGGTTCAGCTTACCCTCATACAGCACGTGTTTCAGGGCTTCTTTCGGTTTGGGGTCGGCCTGCTTCAGGCACCATTCGGTATCGTCGTCAATCTGCTTTTTCACCTCCTCCTTTAAAGCATCGAGTTCAGGCTGGGTAATGACTTCCTCATCGATCAGCTTCTCCGCCATTTTTTTTATGGGGTCATGAAGCTTGTCATTTTCAAGATCATCGGCATCGCGATATTTTTTTTGGTCGTCCGAAGAAGAGTGTGGCAGCAAACGGACCACATGGGCATGTACAAGGGTTGGGCCTTCCCCGTTTCGGGCTCGTTTGACGGCTTTTTCCAGGGCGGCATAGGAATTGAAATAGTCGGTACCGTCTATTTCAAAGATCTGCAGGTTTTCAAACCCGCTTACCGTCTTTGATATGCTCTTGTTGGACGTTTGTTCGCTGACGGGCACACTGATGGCGTATTTATTATCCTGCACAACGATGACGACCGGGGCCTTGCACCGGGTTGCCCAGTTCAGCATTTCAAAGAAGGACCCTTCCGATGTGCCACCCTCGCCGGTAGAAATGTAGATTACCTCATCTTTTTTCAATAATCGGGCTCCCTGAGCTATGCCCAAACCGGGTAAAAACTGTGCTCCGATAGCGCTGGATACAGGGAAAATCTTGAGGTCCTTATTGTTGAAGTGTGACGGCATCTGCCGCCCTCCGGAAGTATCGGTAACTTTGCTTAAATGCGCCGACAGCAATTGACGTGGAGTCATTCCCATACCCAGGGTATAGGCCATGTCACGATAGTATAGTGCGCCCCAATCTTTTCCGGGTTCCAGATTATCAGCCATAGCAAGCTGCACGGCTTCGTGCCCGGAGCAACCAATATGGAAGAACCCCCGTCCCTGCTTGAGAAGATTAAGCATCTTTTCGTCAAGCCTTCTGGATAACAGCATCAATTTGTAAACCTGCAGCAGGTCTCCGGTCTTGAAATTTTTTACAGAGGCCCCGCGTACTTTATACTCCGATTCAGACGGTATCAGTGAGGGTGTTCTGTTCATAGTTTTTACACTCATAACCTCAAATAATTAGATTATTGATTGCTCATACCTTCCACCGGATAGGTCTAAATAATACTTTTGATCCTTACTGTCAATCGAACAAGTATATAAAAATAATTCAAAGATGCCGGGTATCGAAGCTTTTATCTAGCTGTTATTGTTGATATAAGCGATATGTTTTATCCAGGCTTCCGCCCAATTTTTCAGCAACTCTGATGATGTGTGTGTTTGTTTCAAGCAACCAACCAAGCTCTGAAGAAAAGTAGCCCTTTTTAAGGCCATTCTCAATGGCCTTCCGATGCAGCATAGCATCTATGCCACGGCCCTGATACTCGGGTATTATTCCCATTAACGCCGTTCTGATGGCATTAATTTTTCTTTTATAAAAAAGTAATTTAAAGATTCCCGTCGGAAGCAATGACCCGTCAAGGTGTTGCAATGCCTGATTCATGTTTGGCAATGCTATCGAGAAACCTATTGGTTTGCCGTCTACCTCAGCCACATGGGCTATGTCAACATCAATGATCATTTTTAATTCTTTACCCAGGGCTTTGAATTCCTCTTTCGATATCTCATAAAAGCCCCAGTTACGGGCCCAGGCCTTATTGAACAGATCATGGATTATATCTATCTCAGCGTTGAATTTTCTCATATTAACCGGACGGATTACCAGCCCTGGCATT
Organism: Balneolales bacterium; assembly: GCA_040905685.1. Taxonomy (GTDB): domain Bacteria; phylum Bacteroidota; class Rhodothermia; order Balneolales; family Natronogracilivirgulaceae; genus JBBDMU01. The sequence continues at coordinate 36,757 of JBBDRB010000018.1, forward strand.
CTTTTCATGACAATTTCCGCAGCCCGGTCAAATCGTTCGAGCCTGATGGTATCCTGATTGACCGTATAGGCAAACAGGTCCATAGCCTTTTCAAAGCCGGCACCTTTAATGAGCCTGTCATACCATGGCTTCGAATAGGGCATCATAAAGCTGGGTTTTTTATCAAAGCCATCAATGAGAATACCTATCTCATCCATCATACCGGGATTCGTCGGACCCAGTATCGTATTCAGACCCTTGTCACGGGCCCAGTCACGGGCTACCTTAAACAGCAAGTTGGCGGTAAACTGGCTATCTATACACTCAAAAAAACCAAAAAAACCGACGCTGGTCTTGTTATAGAGGTTATAGGCCCTGTTATTGATCACCGCTATGCGGCCGATCACCCGGTCATCCTGCCGCGCTATGTAAAACTCGGCTTCGGCATGGTTGTAAAAAGGATTTCGTTTCCTGTCAACCAGATGCTTTTGCTGCATATGCAAAGGGGCCACCCAGTTTTCATCATCCGCATAATGGGCATGCGGGAAATGCAGGAAATCTTTAAAATCCTGTCGGCTTTCAACGGTCGCAATACTGATGAGATCTGGTTTTTTCTCTGCTTTAATCACGCTTCAATTAGAGAATGTCCGTTTTTATCGATAATTCCGTGCTTGATCCCGACTAACCGGAAAGCCTCCAGAATAGCGTCAAGCTGGTCATTGGTATGGGTGGCCATATAACTGGTTCTCATCAGCGATTTACCCTTGGGGACGGCAGGTGGTATTACCGCATTCACGTAAACACCCGCTTCGAAGAGATCGCGCCAGAAGATGAAAGACTGCATCATATCACCAATGACAACGGCAATGATGGGAGACTGACTGTCAACAACCTTATAGCCCATGCCGTTGAGCCCGTTTCGCATATAAGCCGATATCTCCTCCAGGCGATCCAGCCGCCAGGGTTCCTCCTGCAGTATTTCCAGGGCCTTCAGCACTGTGGCTACGTTAGCCGGCGGCATGGAGGCACTGAATACATGGGCCGGGGAATAATGACGTATGTATTCGATCACGGGTCTTTTGCCGACAATAAATCCTCCCAATGAGGCAAAGGATTTGGAAAAGGTGCCGCTGATCAGGTCGATTTTCCCGCTTAACCCGAAATGCGAAGCCGATCCCCGTCCGCCTTCACCAAGAACACCAATGGCATGTGCGTCATCCAGATAAAGCCGGGCGTCGAACTCTTCAGCCAATTCTACCATTTCGGGAACGCATGCCAGTGCACCGGACATGGAAAATACGCCGTCGCTTATGATTATCTTTCCCACATCGGGCTTCTCACGTTCCAGCAACCTGCGCAGATGAGCCATATCATTGTGGTTGTAGCGGACCGTCCTGGCGTTGGAGCACAAGGTTCCGGTTACAATACAGGCATGATTATCCTTATCGGAGAAAATAACGTCATTCCGCCCGGCTATTGCCTGTATGGAACCTTCGTTGGTCTGATAGCCTGTACTGAACAGTACGCAGGCTTCCTTTCTCATGAATTCAGCAAGCTTATTTTCCAATATGAGATGGAGATCCAGGGTCCCGTTCAGATACCTTGACCCCGTACACCCTGTCCCATACCGGGCAATGGCCCCCTGGGCTGCCTCCATTACCCTTGGATCATTTGTTAAGCCCAGGTAATTATTGGACCCGGCCATAATCACCCTGCTGCCGCCTATGACTACTTCATTGCCATCCGTTTCAGTTAAAGGTTTGAAATAAGGATATAAACCCTGTGCCCGCACTTCTTCGGCTTTCGTGAATTCATAAGCCTTGCTAAAAATATCCGTCTGTTTTATACTCGTATTGGAATTACCCATTTACAAACCCTTCAACATGTCTAAAATAATCAATTTCAAATATAGGGAGGAATACGATGCAATCAAATTAACATAGCGTCCGCTTCCTGCGATGCGGACTGTAATCCGGTTAAAGCATCATATAACCTCTGAAAATATATAAAAAAATCTAATGTTTAACTTTTGATTTTGGATCCTGCCTGTCTTTTCGAATCACCGTATCGAGAAAATCGATGTACTCATCTAAAACCCGGCGCCAGCCGAAGTCATTCATTACATAGGTCTTGCTGCTTTCCGACAGTGTCTTCAGCTCCGTCTGGAACACGTGATCGATTCTGGCAGCAAATTCCATTTTGTCACCGACCTTGATACGATAACCATTTTTGCCTTGTTTTACCACATCTTTAATACCTTCCATGTCGGATGCTATGGCAGGGGTTTTGGCGATATTGGCTTCAAGTATCACGATGCCAAATCCTTCCATATCTCCCGGTACTTTTATATTCGGCATGATAAACAGATCGGAGGCGGCATAGGCGTATCGCAGGATTCTATCCGGCTGCTTGCCGGCCAGTATGATCCTGTCTTTATAGGGTGAATTGCTAACCGTTTGCTTAATTTTACCAAATTCGGGTCCATGGCCTATAATAATGTAAACAAAATCCGTCTTTATCAAAGGAACAACTTCATTGATAAACCATTCGTGGCCTTTCCTTTTTACATGCCGGCCTACGGTCAGCAACACATTTTTGCCATTGAGATCAACATGCAGCTCGTTTTTAAATAATTCACGGCCGGCTAGTTTTGTGACGGTGTAATTAAGCTCCTCATCGGAAAAGCCGTTAGCCAGAGCTACGCAGTTATCAGCGTTCATCCCCCGCTTTATCGATTCGGCCCTGGTGGCTTTACTTACGGAAATGACGCCGTCCAGACTTTGAAAAACTTTTGGCAAAAACCACTGATAGACAGAAAGCGGCAGGGTTACATCCTGTCCGTGATTAATGCAAACCATGGGAACATCGATTCTTTTCCGAAGAAACCATGCCAGGGTGGCCGTTACCATAGAAGAAAATAAAATAATATCAGGTTTACTCTTTTTTACCCGCCTGGGTATTGCCATCAGGTTGCTGATCAGAAAATAAGCAGTCCGTAAACCAATCCAGTTCCAGGATGACTGAAGAATTATGGTTTCCAGCTGGATGTGCTTTCTGGTACGAAGTTCGGCTACAAACTGCTGGCTGACCCTTTGCATGCCACCGGTATTCTCGAGCCCGGCGTCTCTTGGAGGGTGTAAGTGTGATATATAGAGTATTTTCACATTGGCGTATTTTTGCGTCCCTGTTCTCCGGACACCTGGTTATAAAGTTTTAGAAGTTTTTCCATTACGGTATCCCATTCATAGTCAAGGGCTTTTTGCCTTGATGCCTTTCCCATATTCTCCCGCATAGACGTATCGCGGGCAAGCTGGTCAATATAACCGGAGAATTGTCCGATATTCTGCGGCCGGCCGATAAAGCCGTTTACCTTTTCATCCACAAATGATTTGCTGCCGGTAGCATCGGCAACGACAACGGGGAGTCCGCAGGCCATAGCCTCCAGGGTTACGTTGCCAAACGTTTCCGTATCAGAGGGGAAAAAAAAGATATCGCTGCTTGCATAGGCCCTTGCCAGGGATTCCCCGCTCAGATACCCTGTAAAAAGGGCCTGGGGGATCAAGCTGTGAAATTCATCCCTTTCCGGTCCGTCTCCTACCACCATAATTTTGATTTTGCTGTTTTCTGGAATACATTTGTTTAGGGTTGCTGAAAATGTTCGCAGATCCTTTTCCCAGACCAGCCTGGATACGAACGTCACTACAACATCATGGTCCTCAAAACCGGCAGAGCGGCGCCACTGAAGGCTTCTTTTATCAGGATTAAACAAGGATGTATCGACACCCCGTGCCCATATTTCTAAACCATGGACAATGCCATGCCCGTTCAATTCCTCTTTCATGGAAGACGATGGCACATATAACTGACGGCAATGCCTGTAAAACCACCTTAGGTATTGCCAGATTAACGGCTCCAAAATTCCCAGCTTATAGTATTTCAGATAGCTTGTGAAGTGGGTATGATACGAAGCCACCACCGGGATGCCGTTGGAACGTCCGAATTTGAGGGCCTTATAGCCGAGAATGTCTGGTGTCGCAATATGGATCAGGCAGGGGTCAAAATCCTTTAGCCGCTTTTGCAAGGCTTTTGGCAAGCCTGTTGAAATACGGTATTCGGGCCTGCCCAAAGCCGATACGGACGGAACGGCAACAAAATCTCCCTCATGATCCATAGGCGGGTTCTCAACGGTGGGCCCGAATACCATGACCGGCACGCCGTGATCGGTTAAATAGCTCACCAGCCGGTTTAAGGTTAGTGAAACTCCATCCTGGATATGGTTATAGTTCCCGGTAAATATAGCTATTTTGAGCTCGGGCATGATTTAAGACTTCACAAATAGGGGATAATCAGATTTTTTATGCATTGCAGTTTGCAATATATTATGACTTCCGAACTTTGCAGTTCCAAAACGAGTGCTGCAACGAATATCTGGTATGATTCTAAAAAAGAAGGCTAATATACAAAAATTATGAAAGCCTTTATAACAGGCGGGACCGGTTTTGTCGGAAGTCACCTTGTGGACTTCCTGATGTTGGGGGGAGCTGAAGTGCGGTGCCTGGTGAGAGACCAGGAAAAATGGCTGGAAGGCAAAAGCTACACCAAAATCAGAGGCGATATGCATGACCTTCCGGCTTTGAAAGAGGGCATGAAAGGTGCGGATATCGTTTTTCATGTTGCTGCCCTGGTCAAAGCGCCGGACTACCCGACTTTTTACCGGAATAATGTGGACGCTACGGAAAACGTGGTGCGCATGGCCCAGAAAGAGGGTATTAAGAAGATTATTGTCTTATCTTCATTAGCGGCGGCCGGACCCAGCAACGGATCGCCCCTCAGTGAAGATATTCTCCATGACCCCGTGAGCATGTACGGCAAATCCAAGAAAAAGATGGAAGAAATGATCCACTCCATTACAGACGGTTCATCTTCCATCACGATCATACGCCCGCCTGTGGTATACGGGCCCCGGGAAGATCAAATATACACGGTCTTCAAAATGGCTACCAGGGGGTTTTTTCCCATAGTCGGGAAGAAAGGCGCAACGAACCGTATTTCCCTGGTTTATATTTCCGATTTAGTGGAGGGCATTATGCTGGCCGCCAATCATCAGAATAAAGACCCCGAAACCTATTATATTTCCAGTGAAAAGGTCTATACCTGGGATGAGATCAAAGCAGTGACCGCTGATGTTCTTGGAAAAAAGCTGCGGCCGCTGTATATCAGCCCGGCATTGACAAAAAAACTGGCCGGGACAGTTGAATATGTATCATCATTTTTCGGACATTACCCCGTTATGAATCGCGACAAAGCCAATGAAATGATCCTCGAATGGACTTGCTCGGTCGATAAAGCCAAAAAAGATCTGGATTACAGACAACGTGTTTCGCTGAATGCCGGAATCACAAAAACCATAAAATGGTATAAAAAACACAATTGGTTATAAGCTAATGAACCCCAAACTGCTGCTTCTCCTCCTTTTTCTGGCTCCGTTCAGTGCATTGGAACTGCATGGCCAACCCCAGCTCCTTAAAGATTACGACGGGCTCATGGAGTTTCCCGGCATACTGACCCTGGAAAGCAGTCCCGCCCATCTATATGTTTTGTCCGACCGGGAGGGACTGGCTGTATTCCGGACTTCCACCGATAGCCTGCAATGGCTGTACACCTCTGAAAACATGCAACGACGGGGGAGCATGATGAAAGCCGATATCCGCTATGCCTACCTGTACGGTAACGACAACTGGCTCACCATTGTAGATCCGACTTCAGTTCTCGGGGTCTACTCTTCGACACGGCTTCCATCTAAGGTTACGGATGCCGAACGCCTGGGCGATAACCTTTATATAGGTTTACAGGAAGACGGTCTGGCACGCATATCGCTGGAGTCGCCCGACAGCGTCGACGAACAGGCAGACATGGTTTTATCGCTGGAAGAAACGAAATCCCGCATCGCCAGCCTGGCAAGCCGGCCTGGGCAGCTGTTCATGCTGACCGAGAACAGCAGCCTGTATTATTTTGAGGCGGATTCCGATACGCTTTTACTTCGCGAGAGTTTCAATCTGAGGGAAAACGTAAATAAGATCTATGCTTATGACGACGAACTGCTTGCCTCAAATTCTTCGGGGGAAGTATATTCCATACATCCCGACGGAAGCCTGCAGTTGCTTTTCACTGTAGAGGAATCCATTGACAAAATGGTGCCCTGGCAGGATTATCTGGTGATCCGTGATGGAAAAAAAAGGATTTGGCTGCAAAAAAGGGATGAGGAGCCGTTGCTGTACCGGGAAGGAGCCGATTCGGGTAATTTCTTTACCGTCAGTAAAAATCAACTTTGGATGTCCGATTATGAGCAGCTCAGCAGGCTTTATACCCTGGCTGCCGATGAACACGAAAACCGGCAGAGCGGCGGATCCACCCTTAAAATAGCTCCGGTCGATGATATGGTCATTCCCTATCCACAGCCTGTGCTGATAACGCTTAATCTGGAGAGCGATCACGATATCAACGACGTTCAGTTTCAATATCGGTCTTCCATCGAAAACGCCAGGATAAAGAATCAGGGATTATACTGGCAACCCGGCTCCCGGGAAACGGGGGTAAACCGATTTACAGTGGTCGCAAGTTCAAAGGACGGCCAGACAGACAGCACTTCCTTTTCGGTCGATATCCGTTCGTTCAACGCTCCCCCGCGATTTTCACCGGTCCGCCCGGTCTCCATCGCCGTTGACGAATCGTTCAGCCTGCCGGTCAAAGCCATTGATTCCGACGGACCCAACAGTGATCTGATCCGCTATATAGGAGTGGATATGCCTGAAGGGGCCACTCTCAGCGAGGGCACCGGCCGTTTTAACTGGACACCAAATCGCCGGCAGGCCGGCAATCATGAATTCCAGATCATTGCCACCGATCAGTTCGGAGCGGCCGCCTCGCTGAACATCAACATCACCGTGAAAGAAATCCAAAGGGAAGAATGACCCTCATTGCTAACTGGTAATTGCTAATTGAATTTCACGCACAACCTTTTAACCTGGTATGATCTGCACAAAAGGGATCTTCCCTGGCGCGACTGCGGGGACCCTTACCTGATCTGGATCTCAGAGATCATGCTGCAGCAAACCCGCGTAGACCAGGCTAAACCCTATTACCTTCGTTTCATCAGGCGTTTCCCTGCCGTTGAAAATCTGGCCGCTGCAGACCTTCATGATGTACTGGTGCTGTGGGAAGGGCTGGGTTATTATAGCCGTGCCAGGAACCTGCATAAGGGTGCACGGATGATCGTCAATGAATACGGCGGACAACTGCCGGAATCCTGCATGGGGATCAAAAAAATACCCGGCATAGGAGACTATACCGCAGCAGCCATTCTAAGCATTGCATTCAATAAACCCTGTGCCGTTGTTGACGGCAACGTTATACGGGTGCTGGCCCGGCATTCCGGAATTCAGGGAGATGTACGAACCCGGGACGTTAAGCAGAAGATCCAGTCTCTGGCAGACCGCCACCTTGACAAAGAGCGACCGGGCGAATACAATCAGGCCCTCATGGAGCTGGGCGCCCTTCAGTGCAAGCCGCGGAACCCCGTTTGCGGGGAGTGCCCGGTTCAGACAGACTGCAGGGCTTACCGGGAGGTAATGGTCGATGTGATCCCCTACAAGTCTCCACCGGGGAAAAAGCCTCACCATCATATTGCCGTTGGCATTATTCACGGCCCCGACGGCAGGGTCCTTATTGCCCGGCGCCCGGAAAAGGCCATGCTGGGGGGGCTCTGGGAGTTTCCGGGGGGTAAACAGGAAAAAAACGAGGATCTGCGGCACACCGTTGAACGTGAGATCAAAGAGGAACTCAATGCCGAGGTTCAGGCTGAAGATCATTTGATGACCATCAGGCACACCTATTCCCATTTCTCCATAACCCTCCACGCTTATGACTGCACGATCATGCAAGGGAGTCCGCCGGCCCGGAGCAGCGAAGAAATACGCTGGGTGAGACTGGAGGAATTAGCCGATTATCCCTTCCCCAAAGCCAACCGTACCTTAACGGAGGCTCTTATATCCAAATGCTAAAATCTCTTTCCCCTGCCCAAACCCTCTGTCTCAAGCCCTGGTTCGACGATCTGGTTGAACGGATTGAGCAGCCGGAGTATATCACCGAAGATCCGGTTAGTTTCATGCATGCCTTTTCCGACAAGGAAGACCAGTTGCTGGCCGGCTTTTTCGGGGCGGTCATGGCCTGGGGGCGACGCGATATCGTGCTTGCCAAAGTTAATGAACTGCTCTCGCGGATGGATTATCGTCCGGCCGAATTTGTGGGGAATTTCAACAGCAGGGACGAATCAAAATTCACCGGCTTCAGGCACCGCACATTCAACGAAACAGATATCCTCTGTTTCGTAACCATCCTGTCGGATATTCTGGATCAATACGGATCCTTTGAAACATTTTGGGCAAGCTGCTACCGGCAGGCCCTGGACCAGGACAGAGAGCTAATCGCCGTTTTTCACGAACGCTTTTTTGCCGTTACCCCCGATATGCCGGTGCGGACCCGCAAGCATATCGCAAATTCGGAAAAAAACAGCTCCTGCAAGCGGCTGTACCTGTATTTACGCTGGTGCGTTCGCAAGAACAGTGTGGTGGACCGAGGCATCATGGATTTTCTGCCGGCTTCAAAACTGATGATACCCCTGGATGTTCACGTTGCCCGGCAGGCCCGGAAGATGGGCCTGCTTTCCAGAAAACAGAACGACTGGAAAGCGGTACAGGAACTCACCGGTAAGCTCCGGATACTCGACGCGGACGATCCGGCCAGGTACGACTATGCCCTCTTTGGCCTCGGAGTGTTGAAACTTGAACTTCCCGCCAGGTATATTATCAATACAGACGTATAGCATTAGCCGAACAGCGAAAGCTGGTTGTGATCCGGGTTCCGGAATGCAGCAGTGGACAGCGGAGCTGACGAATTGCTGATCGCGGCCTTGCGGCAGGCCATTTTGAATACCTGATTGATCTGGCTGGCAAACTCACCCTCACCTCGCATGCGTGAGCCAAACGTGCTGTCATACATCCTGCCCCCCCTCATTTCCTGTATCCGGCTGATGATCTTATCTTTCCGGTCGGGGAAATGATTACCCAGCCAGTCCTCAAACAAAGGCTTTACCGCAAAGGGCAGTCGCAGGACCACGTAACCGGCCGTTTCAGCCCCCGCCTGGGCGGCGGCCTTTATTATGGCCGGCATCTCATGATCGGTCAGTGCCGGGATCACCGGGGCTACCATTACCCCGACGGGAATGCCGGCCTCCGACAGTTTCCGGATGGCCTCCAGCCTGCGCAGCGGCACCGATGTCCTTGGTTCCATCACCCTGGCCAGGTCCGCCTCCAGGGTTGTTATGCTCAGGCAGACTTTCACGGCATGGTCTGCGGCCATTTCGGTCAGTATATCAATATCACGGGTTACCAGATGGTTTTTGGTGATGATGCTGAAGGGATTTTTGAACTCAGCCAGGACCTTCAGGCAGGCTCGGGTAAGTTCGAGTTTCCGTTCAACGGGCTGGTAGCAATCGGTCACTCCGCTCAGTACGATGATTTCGGGTCTCCATTTACGATGGCCCAGCTGTTCTCTGAGCAGCTGGGGTGCATTTTTTTTGACCAGGATCCTGCTTTCAAAATCAAAGCCGGCCGAATAGCCCAGGTATTCGTGGGTTGGGCGGGCATAGCAATAAATGCATCCGTGCTCGCAGCCCCGGTAGGGGTTCATGCTGTAGTTAAACCCTATATCGGGGCTGTCATTTTTCGAAAGGGCCG
>JBBDRB010000018.1:46629-51998 GCA_040905685.1 Balneolales bacterium
GGGTTCATGCTGTAGTTAAACCCTATATCGGGGCTGTCATTTTTCGAAAGGGCCGTTTTTGACGTATCATTCAGGAAACTGGTTTTAGGGCAGGAGCGGAATTCACCGTCGGTTTCCTCATACAATCCGACAAACCTGTTTTCCGGATTGTCATCAGCCCCCCGTCCCCGTATAGCCCTTTTTTCTCTGTCCATACGGGATGATAACATATATCACACATATATACAACATGAATCTTAGCCAGGCTCTATTCTCACCGGCTCACTACGACCCCTTTAATATTCACAAATTCCCGTATGCCTTCGCGGGCAAGCTCGCGTCCATATCCCGATTGCTTGATACCGCCGAAAGGCAGTCGCGGGTCAGACTTCACGATCTCATTGACGACACAGCAGCCGGCCTCAAGCCGGCGGGACGCAATTTCCTGGCCGCGCTTGATGTCGCGGGTAAACACGGCGGCCCCCAGGCCATATATGGAATTATTGGCAACCGATATGGCATCCTCTTCGCTGCTGACCCTGGTGAAGGCGGCAACGGGTCCGAATAATTCTTCGTTAAAAGCAGCCATGCCCGGTTCCACGTTCTCCAGTATGGTGGGCGGGTAATAAAAACCGGTCCGGTCAGGGATTTTACCTCCGATAACAAGCCGGGCTCCCTGGTTAATGCTTTTTTGCACCTGCTTATGCAGGCTATCGCGCAGATCTTCGCGGGCCAGCGGACCAATATCATTATCCATGTCTTTGGGGTCTCCCATTTTCTTTTCCTGCATCCTGGCCCTGAACGCTTCGGCAAACGCGTCATATACCGTGTTCATGATGATAAACCGTTTAGCCGCAATACAGCTTTGTCCGCTGTTTATCAGCCGCGATGTCACACACAGATCGGCCGCCTGTTCAATATCGGCATCATCCAGAATCACATAGGCATCGGAACCTCCGAGTTCCAGAACAGACTTTTTCAGTGCCTTTCCCGCTTGCTGAGCCACCAGGGATCCGGCACGAGTACTTCCCGTTAATGTTACCCCGCTTACAGCCGGATGATGAATGATGCGCTCAATTTTCTTGTTATCCAGGATCAGCGTTCTGAACAGATTGTCTTTAAAGCCGGCCCTGACCATCAGTTTTTCGATGGCCAGCGCACAGCCGCCGACATTGGAAGCATGCTTTAAAATGATGCTGTTTCCGGCCATAAAACTCGGTGCGGCATGACGGATGAATTGCCAAAACGGGAAATTCCACGGCATGATGGCCAGGATAATGCCCAGAGGGCGATAGCTGATCATATATTTTTGGTCGGAATCGGTGGGAACGGCTTCATCTTCCAGATACATGGGGCCGCGTTCGGCGTAAAAACGGCATACCCAGGCGCATTTTTCAATTTCACCCACGCCCTGTGCCAACGGCTTGCCCATTTCATCGCTCATCAGTTCGGCGTAGGCATCTTTATTTTCTTCCAGAAGACCGGCCAGTTTCATTAGCCTGCCGGATCGTTCATGCAAAGTCGCACCGGCCCACTCCCGCTGGGATTTCGACATATCATGAAGTATCTGATGCACTTCATCGCCGGATGTCTCCTCATATTCGGCCAGAATTTCTTCCGTAGCCGGATTTATGGATTGCTGCATAGGCATTATGTGGTTTAATGGTTCAGAGAAATATTCATAAGTGCTGAAAACAGATGGAACCTTTCCGGTTAATGCATAACAACATTTTTAACCATAAAGTTTTACCGGCGCTAATGACTGAGGGCCTGTTGAATTGTCAATAGGGTCTCGTTTAGCAGGTCATCGTCGATGATCAGCGGCGGTGCCAGACGGATAAGCGTATCGGAGTGAAGGGTCCAGCCCAGGACAATGCCTTTGTGCAGACAGTTTTCAACGAGGTTACGGGCCTGTTCCATGCTCTGCAGTTGAAGGCCAAGCATCCCACCTTTTCCCCGGATTTCGGTGACTAAGGGATGTTTAAGCTGCTCCTTCACGCTATGCCCGATATGCAGAGCACGTTCCATTAAATTATCCTCCAACAGAACCCGAAGCGAGGCCAGAGCCGCAGCACAGCTAACCGGATGACCGCCAAAAGTGGTAACATGATTCAGGGGCGGATCGTTTTTGAATACCTCGAATATTCCGGACGAAGAGGCAAATCCACCCAGGGGCATGCCCCCTCCCATGGCTTTGGCCATGGTCAGAATGTCCGGAACCACACCATACTGCTCGAACACGAACAGCGTGCCGGTCCGGCCGAACCCGGACTGAATTTCATCAAATATAAGCAGGGTGCCGGTCTCGTCACACCGCTTGCGGACGGCCATGAGCCAATGCGGTTCGGCCGCAATGATACCTCCTTCCCCCTGAATGGGCTCCAGGATGACGGCCGCCGTTTCACCGGTTATGTGTTCCAGGGCGGCCGTATCATTAAAGCCGGCAAAATCAACCCCGGGCAGAAGCGGCTTATAAGGATCGCGGTAGACATCTCTTCCCGTAACGCTCAGAGAACCACAGGTATCGCCGTGATAACTGTTTTCAAAAGCAAGGAACCGGGTCCGGCCCGTAAATTTCTTAGCCAGCTTCAGGGCCCCTTCATTGGCTTCGGTCCCGCTGTTGGAAAAATAGATGCGATCGAGGCTGTCCGGGAGATGAGCCGTTATCAGGCCGGCAAGGTCAGATTGCGGTTTCTGGATGAATTCACCATACACCATGACATGCATATGTTTGCCGATCTGCTCCGTGACGGCCTTGATTACCGCCGGATGACTGTGGCCAAGGCTGCTGACGGCAATCCCGGAAATAAAATCAACAAAGCGCCTCCCGTCGGTGGTATACAGGTAAGGGCCCCGGGCATGACTGATTTCCAGGGCCATGGGGGCATGGCTGGTTTGGGCAATATGGCTGAAGAAACTCTCCTTTGAATCCATTGGTCTTTCCGGCTATCCCGTTTTCCATTCCTGAACGATCCGGTTAACATCGAACATGCTGCCGGCCGCCAGGACCCGTTCGGTCAGCCTGTTGATCTGCTGCATGTCATGCTGGTGCAATACTTTTTTCACGGAGGGAACAAATACCGGAGCCATACTCAGATCACAGATCCCCAGTCCGACCAGAATTAACGCGGCAAACGGATTTGCCGCGAGTTCACCGCACACACATACCTGAACGTCTTTTTTACGCCCGGCCTCCGCCGTCATTTTGATCATCTGCCATACAGCGGGATGCATCTGCTGGTACAGATTGGATATCAGGTTATTGCCCCGGTCCACCGCCAGGGTATACTGGGTCAGATCGTTGGTGCCGATGCTGAAAAAATCCACATATTCGGCATAGGCCTCCGCAAGGACCGCTACGGACGGAACTTCGACCATGATTCCGAGTTTAATGAAGGCATCGTAGGGTATTCCCAGCGAATCCAGCCTGGAAATTGCGTTGTTCAGTTCGACACGAACGGCCTGAATTTCCTCAATGCTGCATATCATAGGCACCAGGATACGGCAACGGCCCGGATAGCGGGCCGATACCTTCAGAATGGCTTCCAGCTGGCTTCTCAGTAATTCACGGTGATCCAGCAAGATCCGTATTCCGCGCCATCCGAGAAAGGGGTTCACCTCGGCCTGGTCATCGTTGAGTAATTTGTCCCCCCCCACATCAAACAGGCGAATGGTGAGCGGCTCCTCACCGGTAGACTTCAGGGCATGTTCATAGAAACGTTCCTGCTTGCTGATTTCAAGGGCTGTTTGCCCGTCATTGAAAAAGAAAGACTCTGTCCGCATCAACCCTATTCCGGCAGCATTGAACCGTTTTATATTTTTCAGTTCCTCCTCAAATTCAATATTCGCCCGAAGCTTGAATTCTTTGCCGCAGCGCGTTGTTGAGGGAAGCGATTCGTCCCGGGTTTCTTCTTCCAGTAATTTCGATTGCAGGGTGATCAGCTTTTCATACTCCTGATTCCTGCTTTTGCAGGGACGAATGATTATTTCCCCGTTTTTTCCGTCGATAATCACTGCATCCCCGGCCCGGATGGACCGGGTCGCCTCTTTGGCGTCAACCATCATGGGGATACCCATGGAATTTGCGATGATAGCCGCGTGTGAGGTGAGCCCGCCGGCATCCAGTATCATTCCTTTAATGGCATAGCGCGACAGCATAACCACTTCGGTCGGACTGATATCTTTTGCTACCACGATGGCACCCTTCGGGACCGATGATATGACGGCATTCTGCTGGACATTCCGGATCAGCCGGTCACGGATATCGCGCAGATCGGGAAGCCGCGATTGCATAAACCCGTTATCGTTTTGTTCGATCAGGTTAATGTACGATTGAAATGCATCATGGACGGCCCGGGCTGCAGTGTAGGATTGCTTTTCGATCAGGCCTGTGATCCGGCGGTAGAGTTCCGGGTCCCGGGTAATCTCTTTTTGGGTTTCCAATATGTCCAGGGTGTTTTTATCTTTCGCCCTGCGGCTCGCAAAATGAGCCATATTATGCAATTCGGTAGCCACCTTAAGCAGCGCGCTGTCAATTTTTTTTCGTTCTGATTTGACGTCGATCCTCTCTGCCGGCTCCTCGCTGACCGTAAGACCACTGCGGTCATACACCCAGGCCGGACCCGTAACGAGACCCGGGGATGCACTTTTGCCACTTACCACGACTTCATTATCCAGGTGACTGTTACCCATGCTCCCCATTGATTTCGTTAAATCCACTTTCAAACAATTTTACCAGGGCTTCGATGGCGTCATCTTCATCCGGTCCGGCAACTTCAAGCTCCATCTCCGCCCCCTGCTCGGCGGCCAGGGTAAGAACGCCCAGAATGCTTTTACCATTTATTCTGTATCCATACATGTGGATGAAAAAATCAGATTGATAATTTACGGCGACTTTAACCAGCAGGGAAGCCGGACGGGCATGCAGACCGGCCGGATTCCTGACGGTAACTTTTTGTTTTTTCAAGGACTGTCTTTGAATATTCATTATAATAATATTTACCAGTATAGCATTTTATTGAATTAGTGGAAAGAGGCGGCGGCAGGGATATCCCTGTTTCACCCTTCCCAAACTTTTGTTAAATTGTTATGCTAAAATTCCCTTAAAAACCATTCGTATGTCCGTCACAAAAAAAGATGTAATGTATATGGCCAATCTGGCCAGACTCAGGTTCACCGGTGAGGAAGCCGATGGTCTTGTAAAAGACATGAACCAGATCCTCGGTTATATGGAACTGCTGAACAAAGTGGACACCTCAGACGTTGAACCTCTTGATCATGTGTCGGATATCCTGCCCCGGTACCGGCCCGACGAAGCCAAAGAACCGCTTAACCATGACGATGCCCTGAAAAACGCTCCGGATGCCGACACTGATTATTTCAGGGTTCCG
>JBBDRB010000019.1:0-1668 GCA_040905685.1 Balneolales bacterium
AAATAAACGGCAGACCGCTGGCAGGAATCATCCAATCAGCCGTATTGAGTGATGACAGAGTGTTCATTGTGGCAAACAATACGGACAAGATCGAGGTGACGGACACGTCCCTGGAAAGCATAGCCACCATTTCACTCACAGACCTTTCACTCACACCCTCCGCATTTGCCCTAGCCGGGCCGGATAAAGGATATATAAGTGATCTTTACAATCACTCCGTGGCTGTTGTGAATCTTGAAGATTACACGGTTGACGAAAACCGCATCGAAGTCGGCAATAATCCCCGGGATATGGTAGTGGTGGATAACCGGCTTTATGTGGCAAACAGCGGTTTTGGCGACGATGATACGGTGACGATTATCGATATCGAATCCGATCAGGTACTGACCACGGTCACGGTTGGCAACGGATCGGCACATCTGAAAGCCGATGATCAGGGATATGTCTGGGCCATCAGCAGCGGGAAAAAGGCTTACGATGAGAACTGGAATCGGGACCCGGATCACGATATTCACGGCCGGCTCGATATCATTTCCGGAAGCCAAATCATAGCCACCATCGAAACGGGCGGCTTTCCCAGGTCCGTTGCCCTTGATGAGACGAGAGGACAGGCATGGGTGGTAAACGAGCAAGCGGTGCAGCAGATCGATATGAGCAGCTATGAAATTGTCGATCAGGCTTTCATCGGCCGGAGTTTTAATGGGATCGGCTTCTCAGAAGCTGAAGAGCGACTGTATCTGGCAGACAGCCGTGGGTATACCCAGTCGGGACAAGCCATCATCTTTGATCTGGAAGGAGCGGCCGTGGATTCTTTCCAGGTCGGCATTGCGCCGATGGATTTTTTGTTTCAGGTTCAGGTGGAGTGATTGAACAGGTCTCAATTATTTCCTCTGTTTAAATAAAAACAACAGTAAAAAAATAACCGGTCACCTCATGAAAAACTCCCGACATACTCTTCTCCTTTTGATTTGCGGTTTCATTTTGGCTGCAGCATTGTCACGGTTACTGCCACATCCTCCGAACTTTACACCGGTGATCGCCATCGCTCTTTTCGCCGGCGCCTATTTCAGAGGCAGTAAATGGGCTTGGATGTTACCTATTTCTGTCATGATCGTTAGTGATATCGGGCTCTGGTGGTTGCACGGGTATGAATTTTTTACGCTCATGCGCCTGGTGATTTACCTCTGCCTGATGGCGATTGTTGGGATAGGCATACCGGTAGGTACAAAAATAAATATACATCGGGTGGTTGGAGGCTCTCTTGCGGGAACGGTCCTTTTCTTCATCGTTACGAATTTCGCTGTATGGCTGGGAGGAAGGCTGTATCCGATGACCTGGGAAGGCCTGCTGGCCTGTTATATAGCGGCTATTCCTTTTTTCCGGAATACGCTCCTGTCCGCCTTATTTTATTCTGCGGTGATGTTTGGAGCGATTGAGTTTGCCAAGGCGTGGTGGCAATTACCGGATCGGGCGATCCTGTCATCCCGGAATATTGAATGATGAAAAAAGCAGAAAATCCCCACACAACCGGAGTGGGAAAGAAACCTGTTCAGAACAAACATTCTCCGGAGTTGAAGAAAAACAAAGACTACTACCTTGATGAAGAAGGACTGCTTGTGATGACTGCCGAGTATCATCTTCAAAGAGGATACTGTTGTGGGAATGGAT
>JBBDRB010000020.1:0-51270 GCA_040905685.1 Balneolales bacterium
GTACGGTGGTGTGAGAGGACAGATAGGGAATTAATCCCTATCTTCCTACTCGATAGGCCGTTCTTAGTCGGCAATACTTGCGTTTTCCAACTTTTAATATGAATTCGGAACCGGCCTTGAAATGAATTTCATGTCCTGCATCCACCATTTTCTCACCATCCAGAGAAACACCGCCCTGTTTGACCCATCTGCGGGCTTCGCTGGCACTTGGGGCAAAACCCGTCTCCTTGATGATGTTGATCAGGTTTTGGCTGCTGTTAGCTTCGAAAACCAGTTCGGGTATCTCATCGGGTATTTCCTTGTTGACAACGGTTTTTTGAAAACGATCCCTGGCCTGGTTTGCGGCCCCTTCACCATGGTACATGCGCGTCAGGGTAAAAGCCAGATCATGCTTTGAATTTCGGGGATCTATGGATGCCTTTTCTTTAATTTCAGGTAGAAGCTCAACGGGTGCATCGGTTACCAATTCAAAATAGGAATAAATCAGATCATCAGGTATGGAAAGGGTTTTGCCGTACATGTCATCGGGGGGGTCATTCAGGCCAATATAGTTATCATATGATTTTGACATTTTTTGGCTGCCGTCGGTTCCTATAAGCAGCGGCATCATCAGACATATTTGCTGGGGAAGGCCGTTTTCCCGTTGAAGATGACGGCCAACCAACAGGTTAAATTTCTGATCGGTACCCCCTAATTCCACGTCAGACTTAAGATGCACCGAATCCTGTCCCTGCGCCAGGGGATATAAGAATTCATGCATGGAGATGGGTTCTTCTTTCGCATATCGATTGGCAAAATCATCCCGCTCAATCATGCGGGCCAGAGTGACCCTGGATGCCAGACGAATTACATCCCCAAACTTCATTTCTCCGAGCCATTCCGAATTGTAGACAATGCTTGTCTTTTCCGGATCCAGGATCCGGGAAGCCTGTTCGTAGTAGGTTTTGGCATTTTCCCGCATGGCCTGGTGACTAAGGGAAGGTCGTGTTTTGTTGACACCCGAAGGATCACCGATCATTCCGGTGAAATCCCCTATTATTAAAATGGCCTGATGCCCCAGATCCTGAAACTGGCGTAGTTTTCTAAGAATAACCGAATGGCCCAGGTGAAGGTCAGGACGGGTCGGATCGCATCCAAGTTTGATCCGGAGAGGCGTATTGGTCTTTAAGGAATTATTTAGCTTTTCAACCAGTTCCTCATCGGGTACTATTTCGACAGTACCCCTTCGAAGTATGGTCAGTTGTTCATCAATCGGGGGGAAGGACATTTTATTTATGATATTGCTCAGTGGATTTGATCCTGAAGTTAAGAAAATAGCAGCAAAACAGGTACTGCCGGGTGCGGTAAACCCGGTCGTGGTATCATTCAGAAGGCTGATCGATTATGGAATGCTTTTCCAGGGCATCTTGAACCGCTTCGATGTAATTGCTCGCCCCCGGGTAAAACTGAGCTAACGTATCATAGGTTAACGGAGCCAATTGGATAATATAGGGGTAAAACAGGGAATCGGATGCGGTTTCATCGTCCGGCAGGCTGAACCCTGAGAAGATCAGGAAAATAACACTGATTACCAATGCCGATTTAAGGGTACTGAACACCGACCCAAGCAGACGATTGGGGAGGCTGAGGAAAACCAGGTTAAGAACCCCTTCTGCAAAATATATCAGTACCTGCACGGCCAGCAAAACCACGAGAAAGATGATCCCAAATGAAAAGTACGGTACAAAAGCCGTATCGGTTTCCAGTTGAACTCGTATAAATGCCGATAGTTCAGCCATATATTGAAAGGAAAAGAATATGGCCAAAACCAAGCCCAAGGCTCCAAATAGCTCCTTAATAAGTCCGTTTTTGAACCCGCGTACGGCAAACAGTATCAACGGGACCAGTATGATCAGATCTATTAAATTCATCCGTTAAGCTGCTCTTTCACTATCTTGTTGATAATAGCTCCGTCGGCCTTGCCTTTTAATTCCGGCATAACCCTGCCCATAACCCTGCCCATATCCTGAGGAGAGGTTGATCCGGTTTCATCAATTATTTTCTTTATAACAGGCCGTATCTCATCTTCCGATAACATTTTGGGCAAATAGGATTCGATGATTGCTAATTCAATTTTTTCCGGTTCAGCCAGATCCATGCGGTCATATTTCTCGTACTGATCGATAGACTCCCTGCGCTGTTTAGCCGATTTCATTAATACGGATGTGACCTGCTCATCCGACAGTTCACCTTGCCCCCCCTTGCGCTCACTGATTTCTTTTTGCTGTATAGATGCCTTGAGGGAACGCAGCACATTGAGCCGTGCCGCATCCTTATTTTTCATAGCTGTTTTAAGATCGGCCAGGATGGTTTGATAGATAGACATGGTTACTGAAGGGTTAAAATTTTCTGTATTAACGCAGAAAAGTCTGCTTTATTAATTTAGTGTAATTAAATTCTTATGGCAGCCTCATTTACCTGAACATTCCCCTTACGAGGTCCATTTTCTCTTTATCGGATAATATCATCAGTTTATCACCCGGTTCAAGGGTAGTGGCCCCGCGGGGGACCAGGAATTTTCCCTGGCGGTTTATGAGTACGATCAAAACATTATCGGGTAGTTGCAGTTCAACAATTTGTTTTCCTATTAGTTTGCTGTTTACCTGTAACTCAATTTCCTTCAAAACGCTCTTCGTATCGATACTGGGTTCCAGCTCAATTGGGTAACGGGTCTTTTGCTTGACCGGTGTATCGACATGCAGCATCTTGGCAACCCATGGAATGGTGGTCCCCTGTATGATTACAGAGGTTATGACAACAAAAAATACAATGCTGAACATCGTATCGGCATTTTCCAACCCGGCAACCAGTGGAAATGTAGCCAGAATAATAGGAACAGCCCCCCGCAGTCCCACCCAGGACACCATGGTTTTTGCCCTGAAGTTTAGCCTTGTAAACAGTAAGGTGATGTACACGCTTACAGGCCTGGCAACGAAAATAAGCATAGCGGCTAAAATAAATCCCGAACCCAGAACGGGGATGACAGCCGATGGAAATACAAGCAAACCAAGAGCCAGGAACATGGTAATTTGCATGAGCCATGCCACGCCGTCATTAAATTGCATTAAACTCTTTTTGTGGATTAAACTCGAATTACCCATGATCAGCCCTATGATGTATACGGCGAGAAATCCGTTTCCTCCCACAAGCTGAGTCAATGCATATCCTAAAGGAACAAAGGCCAGAACCAGAACAGGATATAAACCGTCATAACCCAAATTTATATGATTGGTAATCCAGGAAAATACTTTACCTAAAACATAGCCCAGTACTCCCCCAAAAATCATTTGCTGAAAAAATACAGGGATCATTCCCAGCATGCCTGCCGCCTCATTTTGCAGCAAACCGATCAGGCCAACGGAAAGAAAAATGGCCATCGGATCGTTGGTTCCCGATTCAAATTCGATTAATTCCTTAAGATTGTATTTCAGCCCGATACTTTTTGAACGCAGAACGGAGAATACAGCAGCGGCATCTGTTGAAGAGATAATGGCGCCCAGCAACATACCCTGGAGAATGGAAAAATCCAGGATCAAATATGCAAATATGCCGACAACCGCAGCACTCAGCAATACGGCAACGGTAGATAAACCGATACCCATAAAGAGAATGCGTCTGATTTTTTTCCAGTTCGTATCCATCCCCCCGGAAAACAGGATATAGATCAAAGCGATTATGCCCAGGGTCTGGGCAATTTGAGGATCATCGAAGTAAACAAAATTTAATCCTTCGGAACCTATGACAATACCGATTAGCAGGAATATCAACAGTGCCGGGATCCCGTAAGAATCGGAAGCTTTACTTGCAAAGACACTTATTAATAAGAGCAGCGCACCCAGTAACAGGTAAATCTCCATATCTAACATTGGGCGAACGTATTATGATAAATATTTTGTAGACTATGGAGGTACATATGTTTAAAATAAAAATCTTATTTATGCTTGCTAAATGGCCGTATCGGAATTAGTAATAGCAATTGATTTTGCAGTCATTATTATAAGTGCGACGATACTGAGTATCATTGCCCGAAAAACGGGACAGCCCGCCATAGTTGCGTATTTATTTACCGGAATTATTTTGGGTCCGGTTTTCCTCGATGTCATTTCCCAATCGTCAATCATTGAGTTGTTTTCAGAGCTTGGTCTTGCATTTCTGCTTTTCCTGATTGGGTTTGAAATGAGTTTTGGCAAGATACGTAACATTTTACGTTCTGTCGTATATATTTCCGTTTTTCAAACCATTCTTCAGACCGTCCTGGCTTTTGGTGTTGCCTATGCAGTAGGATTTTCGATGATGGAAACGATCATCATCGCCTTATGCACCGTTTTCGGGGCAACTCCGGTCATTGTCAAGATTCTTGCCGATAAAAAGGAAACCGGTACGGTGGCCGGCCGGATTAACATTGGCGTATTAATACTTCAGGATATTTACCTGGTCGTCATTCTGGCTATTTTTAATGCAGAGTCTCTTGAAAGCCCGGTGGATATACTGCTAAGTGTCGGGTGGATATTCATCCTACTGTCGCTTTTGGGATTTATTGCCATTGCCGCTTCCCGTTATATTCTTCCCCTTCTTCTTGAAATCACCGTCCGCCATACTCATGCTTTTTTTGTCCAGGCCATTGCCTGGGGATTTCTTTTCGTTTCCTTTACTGAATATATGAACTTGTCTGTCGAGATCGGCGCCTTTCTTGCCGGTTTAAGCATGGGCCAACTCAGATTCAGCAGTGAACTTAAAGGCCGGATTCGGCCCATTACGAATTTCTTCATGATAATTTTTTTTTCCAGCATTGGCTTGCAGGTGCAGGCCGACTACATCCTGCTTTACTGGCAGGAAGCCTTAATTTCTTCCTTAATTCTGATGGCCGGAAATTTTCTGATCATGTTTTATTTGATCCGCAGGGAACGTTTCGACATGGAAACAACCTTTATCGGCAGCATCAATATGACCCAGGTCAGTGAATTCTCATTGGTTGTCGGAGCTTTAGCCGTTACCCGTGGATTTATTCAAACGGAGATATTAGGCTACTTCAGTTTAATGGCTTTGGGTACCATGAGTGTATCAACCTATCTTATCTATTATAATAAACAGCTCTATAACAGCATCCGGGGGTTTTTACAAACGTTCAGTCAAGCCGAAGAAAGGGAAGTAAATATAGCTGTGTTGAATAATCATGCAGTAATAGTGGGTTATGATGCATTGTCAAAACATATGATATCCCTTCTTAAAGAACAGTTTGGCGAGGTTGTTATCGTTGACAACAATCCCGACCGGGTCAATGAAATCGATGATGATCAAACCCGATATATATTCGGCAATATTATACAGGAGGACATAAGGGAAGAAGCCGGGATCATGAATGCAGGTTTTATCCTTAATTTGGCCAGAGATATTAACGTAAACATTACCCTTCTTAAAGAAGCCGATAAAGATGCCCTGATTTTCCTCCGGGCAGAGAATGCTGATTTGGCTCTGCGATATTACCATAGGGGAGCCCATTATGTTATTGTTTATGATATCCTGTCCCGCGAAAAATTAGCCCGATCACTGGAGCTTTATTTAAGCGATCGTGAGGAGTTCAGTAAATCAGTAGCCAGTCAATTAGAGAGTATCAAACGGGAGGCCAGCTATGTTTGAAACCATACTGATCCTTACTGTCATTTTTACTTCAGCCACCATTATACTGGTACTATTTGATAAACTCGGTCAGCCGGCTATCCCAGCCTATATTGTAGCCGGCATTTCCATTGGTTTTTTTATAGACGAGTCCTTGCTGATTGATCTGGTTCAGTTAGGTATTTTATTCCTGGCTTTTATAATGGGCGTCAGAAGCGGATCAGAAGAGGTCATTAAAAATGTACATTTTGATTTTAAGTCCATCTGGATGCAATTGGCAATTGTGTTTGCTATTGCCTTTGGTTCGGCATACATGCTTGGCTTTAATTATCTGAATGCTGCATTTTTTACTATCGCTGCCGCACTAAGTTCAACACTTATTGGATCTGATTACCGGCTGGATTTAAAAGAGCTTAACGTTGTATACCGCAGAATTTCGGAATCCATAAATTTAATGGAAGATTTTGTGGCGATCCTGATTATTCTGGTCATCTCTATCATTCCTATTTCCTTTCTATCGTTAGGGGTCAGTTTGGGATATGGATTGCTCATCTTTGCTCTTGGATTTATTATTCGGTTTGCATTATTTCCATGGTTGGCAGGACTGGTTGGTGAATCCTCTGAATATGTAATGCTGATTGGCCTTAGTATGCTGATCGGCTTTATAGGATTATGTATTTACCTGGAGATCTCAATTATTGTTGGCGCTTTTGCAGCCGGAATGGCCCTTTCAAAACATCCTTATGAAATCAAGGTGCTGGACACAATGGGCTCATTGATGGACTTCTTTTCTGTTATATTTTTTGTTACCCTTGGCGCCCTGCTTATCATACCCGATGCTAATGTTATCTTCTATTCTCTGGTTATCATTGTAATTACCATGCTGGTAAAGCCTTTTGTTATCATGCAGCTGCTAATCTGGCAAGGATATAACAAACGAACGGCTGTCAATGCCTCCCTGCAGCTGGACCACGTAAGTGAATTTGCTTTAATGATTGCTATTCAGGCTTCATTAGTTGGCATTATGGAACCGTCCCTGTTTAATGCTATTATTCTGTCTGCCATAGTCACCATGACGTTAAGCTCGTATACCTCCCGGTATTCGGACCATATCTACCATATTCTGGCCCGGTTAAGTCTCACGAATATAGATCAGCGCGAGGAACTTTTTCTTCAGGCGGAAGGTGAATTTAAGGATCATATAATCGTGGTCGGCTATGGTGTTAAAGGACAAAAGATCGTCGAGACGCTGATTGCCGCTGAAAAAACGGTACTTGTCATTGAAAATGATCCCGGATTAATAAGCAGACTTCGACAGCATGACTACAACTATCTCTTTGGCGACGCACTGGATTCCTTTACCTGGAAGCTTGCCAGGGTAGATAAGGCTCGTTTGGTGATTGTGACGGCACCGGTGCTACAGATCTCAGAGGTTGCCCTGAAGCAGGATACCAAGGCGGATATTATGGTAAGTTCCTATGACGTACGGGAAGCAAAATTCCTGCTCGATAAAGGAGCTTTCTATGTTAATAATGCTCTGTTTCTGGCAAGAGAAAGTGTAGAAAAAGCAATTAGGGATGCATTGGATGGCCATCCGGAAGTTATCCGTAAAAAAAATGCCAAAATACTGAAGGAACAGCAATATGGATAGTATTACTGATTATCCCTGATTGCTTTAACCAACTCTTCTTTATTCATCTTGCTGCGCCCTTTTATTTCGAGTTGTTTTGCTTTATTGCTTAATTCGTCAACCGAACGGTCTTCTAGTTTGCTATTAGGATTCCCCGTACCCCTGGTTGTTTTATTAGGGGTTCTTTCCTCCTGCCTGCGTGTTTTATTCACCGACCGGGCCGCAATTTCTTTTGCCCTGTTTTCGGGTGCACCGCGTTCTATTTGACTTTCTTTAATATGTTCGTACTGCCGTTCGTCTTTCTCTTTCCAGGTGGGCATAGGTAAACCTCTCTGTGAATTAGTTTAATTGTCAACAGTTTTAAAACGATCAACCAAAATTTAGTGTATCATATTCGGTACCCTTTGTATTATCTGCTTATCTTGCAGACGTGTTTTTCCAGATCTGATGGATGCCAAAATTAAAGGATTATCATGCCGTTATAACGTATTCGGTGATGCAAAGTAATGCAATGTTACATAAGTATAATAAAAACAGATACAAATGAATTCCATCTATCCCGTTTACGATACCATTGTTGTTGGGGGTGGCCATGCCGGCAGTGAAGCCGCTTCGGCTTCCGCAGTTATGGGCAACAAAACGTTACTGATTACCATGAACCTGAACGCTATTGCCCAGATGTCCTGCAATCCGGCTATAGGCGGGGTAGCTAAAGGGCAACTTGTCCGTGAGATAGATGCCCTGGGCGGGTTAACAGGAATGGTGGCTGACGAATCGGGTGTTCAGTTTCGGGTTCTGAACCGAAGCAAGGGTCCGGCCATGTGGAGTCCGCGTTCACAGAATGATCGAATGCTATATGCCATTAAGATGCGGGAAAAACTCGAAAATATACCGAACCTTACGTTTCGGCAGGATAATGTTATTGATATTCTGGTCAATGATGACCAGGAGATATATGGGGTTGAGACTCAAACGGGGCAACGTATTGAAACTAAATCCGTAGTTCTAACCAGTGGCACTTTTCTAAATGGCCTTATTCATATTGGGGAAAAACAATTTGGTGGAGGCCGGTCTGGTGAGAAAGCATCTACCGGAATTACAGCCTCCCTGGAAAAGCTTGGTTTTCAGGCCGGACGTCTTAAAACGGGCACGCCTCCAAGGCTGGATGGGCGCTCTATAGACTATACAAAACTTGAAGTACAGTATGGGGACGAGAATCCCAGTCCGTTTTCCTTTATGACAGACCAACTCCCCGGCATAGATGAACAAATGACCTGTTGGATTGGCTATACCAACAGCAAGGTACATGATACCCTGCGGACCGGTTTTGACCGGAGTCCTATGTTTAGCGGACGTATAAAATCTGTAGGGCCGCGGTATTGTCCATCCATTGAAGATAAGATTGATCGTTTTGCCGATAAGGATCGTCATCAACTGTTTCTGGAACCGGAGGGGCGTAATACTTATGAGATGTACCTTAACGGATTTTCGACCAGCTTGCCGGAGGATGTGCAATATAAATCTTTGCAAACCATATCCGGCTTTGGTGAATGTGTGATGCTTCGACCCGGTTATGCCATCGAGTACGATTTTTTCCCACCTCACCAGGTTAAACGTAGTATGGAAACCAAGCTGGTTTCAGGTCTGTTTTTTGCCGGACAGATTAACGGAACAACAGGTTACGAAGAGGCGGCATGCCAGGGCTTGATGGCGGGCATTAACTCCGCTCGTAAAGTTCAGGGTAAAGACCCTGTGGTGCTCCAGAGATCGGAGGGTTATATAGGAGTACTTATTGATGACCTGGTAAGCAAAGGTACGGATGAACCCTACCGGATGTTTACCTCCCGGGCTGAGCACAGAATATTGCTTCGACAGGACAATGCCGATTTACGTCTCACCGAAATGGGGCACAAAATCGGATTGGCTTCCGATGCGCGTATGCAACGCTTTATCAACAAGAAACAAGAGATAGACCGCCTTCATAATCTTTTGCTTGAATACAGTGCCAGACCGGATGTATACAATGGAATGCTTCAAGAAAAAGGCACGACCGGACTCAAACAATCCATCAAGATCCCGAACCTTATTACCCGCCCGCATTTATCCATTAATGAATTATTGGATGCCGACGATGAACTAAAAAAAATGGTGGATAGCATTACAGACAATCCTTTGGTTATTGAACAGGTGGAGATTCAATTAAAATATGGCGGCTATATAGAAAAGGAGTTTGAGATGGTTGCCCAGGTGAGCCGGGAGGAAAACCTCCATATTCCGGAGAAGATACACTATGAAAACATCAAAAGCCTGTCTACGGAAGGACGGTTCAAGCTCGTTAAAGTGCAACCGGAGACCATCGGACAGGCTAGCCGTATTAGTGGTGTTTCGGCCAGTGACATTGCGGTGCTAATGGTCTACATAAAGAATTGATGTTTCACGTGAAACATCAACTAACAGGCATCCACTATGTTTCACGTGAAACATCCTCCGCGCTAGATGAGTTAATAGCCCGGGAAGAGGAGCGCTTCAATCAGTATACGGAACTGTTGCTATGGTGGAATAAGAAAATAAATTTGGTCAGCCGTAATGCAGGAATATCAGAGGTTGGCCGGCATATCCGCCACAGCCTGATACCGGTGGCCCTGGATATGTCGGTTAGCAAGGAAACGATATTGGATACAGGAACCGGGGGTGGCCTACCCGGTATTCCTCTTGCTATGGCTCTGCCTGAAAGGCATTTTATCCTGAATGATATATCGGAAAAGAAGTGCAGGGCGCTCAAGCAGATGGTCCATAAACTGGGTCTTGTCAATTGTGAAGTACGGCCCGGGGATTTGGAAAAGCTCCGTCTGGTCGATTCATGTATTCTCGCGACCAAGCATGCATTTAAGCTAAAGGAGCTGTTCCATAAAAGTAAGAGTATACCATGGAAACAAGCCATTATTTATAAGGGAAAGGATTATCAGATGGAGTTGGACTATTATGAGGGGGAAGAGCTGTCTGGTCAAGCCTTTGACTTGTCCGCCCTGGATCCACCTGAATTCTTTAGCCAAAAGTACATTTTATTGGTTCAAAGAACCGGTGTTATTATCACTCGTGCCGGTACCTGATCACCCGTAGTTTCCAGTAGCCCATTTTATAGTAGGTGTAGGCAACGGTAGCCGCGATCAGGTTAGAGATAGGAAAAGCCCACCAAATTCCCTCATAACCCATCGTGGTATTGTACGATAAGATATATGCCAGGGGAAATCGAATGATCCATAGACTTAAAACCGAGATCAGCATGGAAGCCGAGGTAAAACCGGCCCCGTTAAAAACGCCGTTCATAACCTGCTGGATACCGAGGAATCCGAAACCCGCTGCCATAATCCTGATAAATAAAGCACCATCCCGGATGACCCGGGGCTCGGAGGGGACAAAAAAAGAAGTAAGGGGTTCCGCGAAAACAAACAGCAGAATGCCAATGCCGGTGAGTCCTCCGAAGGCGATCCGGTTGCTGAGATCCCCAATTTTTTCAGCACGTTTAATTTTCCCGGCTCCAATGTTTTGCCCAATAAGGGTGGTGGTAGCAATGCCGAGTCCCATGGTAGGGATAATGACCAGGCTCAGTATCCGGGCCCCGATACCGTAAGCGGCGACCACATCGCTTCCAAAGCTGGTTACTATGATTACCATCATCGTCATTCCGGCCGCGCGTGTAGATTGTTCCAAACTGGCCGGTATGCCTAGTTCGAACATTTTTTTAACCCAGGAAAGATCAAGGTTCATGTCCGACCACTTAATTTTAATTCCGCTTTTCCCCCGCCAGAGTATATAGATTCCTGCCGCTGCGGAAAGTGACTGGGTAATTACGCTGGCAACCGCGGCTCCCATTACCCCATAACCGGGAACAGGACCAAATCCATAGATAAACAGCGGATCCAAAATCAGGTTTAGAAATACGGTTACCAATATGATATACATGGGTAGCATCACATTTCCAATTCCTCTCATCAAAGACTGAAAGACAAAAAACATAAATAAAAAAACAAACCCCAGGGACGATACCTTGAAATAAGCAACAGAGTCAGCCAGTATATCCGGGCCTGCGCCTATTATTTTCATCAAAGGGGAGGCGGCAAAGAAACCCGTGGCAGCTAGTAAAATGGATATCAGAAAGATTACGAAAACAGTCTGTGATGAACTAAAATCGACTTGCCGCTGATTATCCGCTCCCTTATGCTGGGCCACTATGACCGTACCGGCAAGCGTGAGTCCGCCGCCCAGGGATAAGATCAGAAATAGTATGGGAAAACTGAGGCTGACGGCCGCAACGGCGTCGGCTCCCAATCTACCCAGCCAAAACGTATCAATCAGTTGATACGCAGTGTGCAGGATATTGGCTAGTATTATAGGAATGGCTACGGCAAACAGGGAATGGATGATCTTCCCTTCAGTATTATTACGGATTTTTTTCTGGCTCTTTTTCATTACGTTGCTGCGGAAAGGCTTGACCTATTGTCGCAGAAAATCATTTACAAATTCTCATTATAATTCCAATTCTCTAGTTTTGACTGGGTGAATTTATGGGAGGGGGGGCACGGGGTCAAATTAAAGAACTTTATCCAATTATAAATGGCCGACTTTCAGAGAAGATTACATATGTAATAAAAGGTTCTTCGGGTAAAAAATGGTCCGGGGTCCATTGGCCCCGGGGACAAACCCTGTATATTTATAGTTGGAATTTTCTAATGAAAACCATAAGTTCCTAAACCGAATGAATGTTCAATCGGTTTAGGAACGATACATGGAAAAAATATCAGATAAAAAAAAAGCCATCTTTTCAAGTGCCCTCGATCTTATTAAGGAACATGGTTTTCACGGTACGCCCATTAGCATGGTGGTGAAACATGCAGGTGTTGCCGCCGGAACAGTCTACCATTATTTTGACAGTAAAGATGAACTGATCTGTGAGTTGTACGCGTATAACAGAAGCCGGCTGATCAGAATAATTGAGGAAGTCCTGGCTGAAAATCTATCCTATAAGCAAAAATTTTTCGGTATCTATATCAACCTGTATGATTTTTATATTGATAATACCAATGTCCTTATTTTTTTCGAGCAATTTGTAAATTCTCCTTATAATTTAAATAAAAACTACGCACATTCTCAGGGTCAGCTATCGGATTTCTTTAGAGAAGGGATAGAAAACGGAGCCATCAAAACCATAAGACCGGAAATATTGAAAGTCCTGACCTTAGGCAGTATTGCCACAACCGCCAAGCTCCATATTTTCGGCAACCTTTCCCTCAGGGAAAGTGAACTGAAACAAATCGTAGAGATTCTTTGGGACGGTATTTCCAGCACCTGATCAAAACCCCATTACTTCAATTATTACCAGATAAACAATGATAATGAACCGTATCACCTTATTTTTATTAAGCGCCATTATATTTACTTCCTGTCAGCCCGCTGAACAAGAACCCCCGCAGGAGGCTTTGGCACCCTATCCGGTAATCGAGATCCCACTCAAAACAGTAACAGGCTATACAACCTATCCGGTGAGCATTGAAGGCACCATAAACAGTGCCGTAAGGGCGAAGGTCTCCGGCTATATTACGGAGGTGCTGGTCGATGAAGGAGAAAAGGTTACCAAAGGCCAGACGCTTTTTAAACTGGAAACCTCGTCATTAACCCAGGATGCCGAAGCAGCAGCGGCAAATGTACAAGCGGCACAGGTTGAAGTGGATAAGCTGATCCCTCTGGTGGAGAAAGACATCATTAGCAATGTGCAATTGGAAACGGCACAGGCGCGGCTGGCACAGGCAAAGGCAAGCTTTAACAGTATTGCAGCCAATATAGATTATGCTACCATCAAAAGTTCGATTGACGGCAATGTGGGGGCCATCCCTTTCAGGGAGGGTGCATTGGTTAGTCCCGGTGATCAGGATCCTTTAACCACGGTTTCGGGAATCGATAATGTGTACGCTTTTTTTGCAATGAACGAAAAGGATTACCTGAATTTTATCCAAACAACGGAAGGGGATAACCTGTCTGAAAAGATTAATAATTTTCCTCCGGTAGAATTGCAGCTGGTCAATGGTGAACTATATGAGGCCAAAGGGAAAATAGAGACGGTAACCGGTCAGGTAAATGTCTCCACCGGTACGGTAAGCTTTAGAGCGGTCTTTCCCAATCCCCGCCGGTTGTTAACCAACGGGAACAGTGGCAAAATCAGAATATCCAAACAGTATGAAAACGTTGCGGTTGTGCCGGAAGTCAGTACGTTTGAGCAGCAAGGCAAAGTATATGTATATCGGGTGCAGGGAGATACTATGGCCGTATCCTCGGTCATTGAAGTAACCGAAAGGATAAATAATATGGTGGTGATTGCTTCGGGAATAGAAGCCGGGGATAAGATCGTCGCCCAGGGTGTTGGCAAGCTTCGCAACAATACGCCGATACAACCTGAGGCGGTAGATTTCGAGAGCATCGCTAATTCGTTAAATATCGTCTTTAAATAGTATTGTAATGATAAAAAAACTAATTGACCGGCCGGTATTTTCATCGGTGGTCTCCATTATTATTTTGATCTTGGGGATCCTTGGTCTATCCAACCTGCCGGTAACTCAGTATCCTGATATTGCGCCTCCTACGGTACGGGTATCGGCCAATTACCCCGGGGCGAACGCCGAAACCGTCCTGGAAAGTGTTGTTATTCCCATTGAAGAACAAATCAATGGGGTGGAAGGCATGGACTATATCACCTCGACGGCCAGCAATAATGGAAGTGCCCGTATACAGGTATATTTTAAACAGGGTGTAAATCCCGATATCGCTGCCGTGAATGTTCAAAACAGGGTGGCCAGAGCTACCCCTCTGTTGCCGGCTGAAGTAACCCAATCGGGTGTATCCACGCAAAAGCAGCAGACAAGCTCCCTGATGTTCTTAACGGTACTGTCAGAAAATGAGGATTATGATGCTACCTATATACAGAATTACCTGAATATCAATGTGCTGCCTGAATTGCAGCGTATTGAGGGTGTCGGGGATGTGAGCGTATTTGGAGCCAAGAACTACGCGATGCGGATCTGGCTTCAACCTGAAAAGCTGGCCACGTATAATTTAATGCCCTCCGACGTACGGGCTGCAATTAATGAGCAAAGCCTGGAATCGGCCGCCGGAGCTTTAGGGCAGAATAATGCAGAATCCTTTGAATATGTGATACGGTACGGAGGAAGGTACAGCACCGAAGCTGAATATGAGGATGTAATCATAAAAGCTTTGGATAACGGGCAGTATCTGCGTTTAAAAGATGTTGCTGAAGTCGAGTTGGATGCTCAGGGATATAACGTGATTTCCTACACGAACGGCATGCCAGGAGTCAGTATGGCCGTATATCAGACCCCTGGATCCAACGCCCGGGAAATCATAGAAAATATCCATGCTACCATGAATGAACTGGAAGAAAATTTTCCAGCGGGACTATCGGTGCTGGTGAATTTCGATACCAACGAGTTTTTAAATGCTTCGATCAGCAAAGTGGTTATGACGATTTTTGAAGTCTTCATTTTGGTTTTTTTAGTGGTCTTCATTTTCCTCCAGGATTTCCGGTCCACGCTCATACCCGTCATCGCCGTACCGGTTTCTATTGTCGGTACGTTTTTCTTCCTCGGCTTGTTTGGGTATTCCATCAACTTGTTAACCCTGTTTGCTTTGGTGCTGGCTATAGGTATTGTTGTCGATGATGCCATTGTTGTGGTAGAAGCCATTCATGCCAAATTAGAGAACGGGGTCGAAAGTGCCAGAATAGCGGCTCATCAGGCTATGGATGAAATTACCGGAGCCATTGTTTCCATAACCCTGGTCATGGCGGCCGTGTATATACCCGTGACGTTTATTACCGGACCCACCGGGGTGTTCTACGAACAGTTCGGGGTCACCTTGATTGTCGCTATTGCCATTTCAGCAGTAAACGCCTTAACGTTGAGTCCTGCTCTGTGCGCGTTGTTCCTAAAACCTCATCAGGATAAAGAACACCAAAAGGAAGGCATGTTACAGCGTTTTTATGCCTCCTTTAATACAGCTTTTAAGGTAATGACCACTAAGTATGTCAGATCCCTGTCATGGCTATACAAACATAAATGGGTTACAGGAGTAGTTTTAGTGGCTTGCATTGGGATAATTTTTTGGTCGGCTTCCACAACGCCAACCGGTTTTGTGCCTGACGAGGACAGGGGCATGATATTTACCAATGTGGAACTTCCTGCCGGTGCATCGTTAGACCGGACGGTGGGTATAACACAGGAGTTAAGTGAGAAGATTCAGGACATACCGGGTATAGCCGGCGGGTCTATGGTTAATGGATTCAGCCTGATGTCGGGAGCGGGAAGCAATAATGCTCTTGGTTTTATAAAGCTGGATCCCTGGGAAGAACGCGACGAAACCATGACGGTGGAAGCCATAACAGCACAGCTGTTTCAGCTTGCAGCCGGCATCACCGATGCCGATATATTATTCTTTGCCCCCCCAAGTGTCCCGGGATTTGGCGCATCGGCAGGTTTTGAACTGAATGTATTAGACAGGATGGGTGGAAGCTTTACCGAGCTGGATCAGGTAACGCGGGACTATCTGCAGCAATTAATGCAGCGGCCTGAAATAGCCTATGCCCAAAGTTCCTTTAATACCAATTACCCTCAGTATGAAATTGAGTTGAACATTCCGAAGGCCAAAGAAGCCGGGGTATCGATCAGCAGCATCTTTGCAACGTTGCAGGGATATATAGGAGGCATGTACGCGGCAGATTTTTCCCGCTATGGAAAACAATACAGAGTGTATGTGCAGGCATTGCCGCACGACAGAGCTAATACAAGCAGTTTAAATGCTCTTTTTGTAAGGAATGATGCCGGGGACATGGCTCCGGTAACTGAATTCGTATCCCTAAAAAGAGTGTATGGTCCCCAGGCTGTTACCAGATTTAACTTGTTTAATTCAGCCGGTGTTAACGGCTCGGCGGCTCCGGGTTTCTCCTCCGGTGACGCCTTAGCGGCTGTACAGGAGGTAAGCGCCAGCGCCCTGCCCAATAATTATATGGTGGATTTCTCCGGATTGTCCAGAGAGGAAATAGCAGCGGGCAGCCAAACCTTATTTATAGCCATGCTGAGCATCCTGTTTATTTATTTCATTCTGGCCGCTCAATATGAAAGTTTTCTGCTTCCGCTTTCTGTGATCTTGTCCTTGCCGGTGGGGGTTATGGGAGCTTATGTAACCACGAAACTTGCCGGACTGGAAGTAAATATCTACTTCCAGATCGCATTGATTATGTTGCTGGGGTTACTGGCGAAAAATGCCATTCTCATTGTTGAATTTGCCATTCAGCGCAGGAAGGCCGGTTTATCTATTGAACAAGCCGCATTTGATGCCGCTAAAGTCAGGTTAAGACCTATCCTGATGACCTCTTTCGCCTTTATTATTGGACTATTACCCCTGGTATTTGCCAGCGGTATCGGAGCGTCAGGTAACAGGTCCATTGGTACGGGGGCCGTTGGCGGCCTGCTGGCTGGCACGGTCATAGGAATCTTCGTGATCCCCATCTTATTCATTTTGTTTCAATGGCTGCAGGAAAAAATTATGGGTAAACCAGAAGCGGATAAGCCAATTGTAAATAATACTCAGGTAAATATAGAAAATGAAGTCAACAGCCTATAAGTTCGTTTTATTCCCGGTAATGCTGGTTACCCTGCAATCATGTTTTACAGCTAAAAATTATATTAGTCCGCAGGTGGTCGGGGAGTCTCATTACCGGACCGATCAACTTCCGGAAGATAGCCTGACCATAGCTGAAATTTCCTGGCAGGAACTGTTCACCGATGAGCAGCTTAAAAGCCATATAGAAGAAGGGCTGGCAAACAATATTGATATCCGAATGGCTCTGCAGCAAATAGAGATGGCCGATGCCTATTTCAGGCAGGGAAAATCGGCGCTGTATCCACATCTTGATCTGAACGGACAAACCATCCACCAGCAATTGTCGGATAATGGTCCGTCGGGTGGCGGAGATATAACCCAATACGAACTTACGGGGACGCTGTCCTGGCAGGCCGATATATGGGGTAATATCAGAAGCAGCCGAAGAGCCAGTGAAGCTTCATATCTGCAATCTGTTGCGGCACATAAGGCCGTAAAAACAGAACTAATCGCTAATATTGCATCTGTATATTTTCAATTGCTTGCTTTCGATGAGCAAAGAAAAATTACAGAACAATCCATTACCAACCGGGAGCAAAACCTGGAAACGACCCGCGCCCTGAAGGATGCCGGCTATGTAACCGAGGTTGGCGTGAAACAAACGGAAGCCCAACTATATTCCGCCATATCCCTCTTGATTGATATTAAGTCAAACATCAAATTGCTTGAAAATACCATGTCCATCCTGTTGGGAGACGGTCCCCATGCGATTGAGCGGAGTCATTTGGACCAGCAGGTTATAACGAACGAATTACACACGGGTTTCCCGGTCCAGCTGCTGAGAAACAGACCCGATGTGATTGCAGCCGAATACAACCTGATCAGCGCCTTTGAGCTTACCAACGTGGCCAGAAGCGACTTCTATCCATCCCTGAGTTTGTCTGCCACAGGGGGCTTGCGGAGTCTGGAACTGGACAATGTATTGAGCTTGAATTCCCTGTTCTCCAATGTTATAGGATCGCTTACCCAACCGGTTTTTAATGGCCGCCGTTTGCGTACGCAGCTGGAAGTGGCTCAATCACAGGAGGAAATGGCCTATCTGAATTTCAAACGAGCGATACTAAACGGCAGCAGAGAAGTTTCCGATGCCATGTATTCCTTTGAAGCGGCCGATGATAAAATTGAGGTGGAATCACAGCAATACGAAGCCTACGAGATCGCAACCCGTTATTCAGAAGAACTTTTGGAAAACGGTCTTATAAACTATCTGGAAGTTATCACCGCCAGGGAAAATGCATTGAATGCCCAATTAAGCCTTATCAACAGCCGGTATGACCGGCTTAATTCGATCGTAGAGCTGTACAAGGCACTTGGCGGGGGATGGCAATGACGGTGATGTTGAAGATGGGGAAAATAATCCGAATCCAATGAATAGCACTCAACGAAGGCAAAAGCTTTTTTACCTGATCCAATCGGGAAAAGCTTTAAGCATTAGCAAGATCGCCTCAGAATTTGGGATCTCCAGACGTACAGTGTATCGCGACCTGCGGTTACTGCAGGATTCCGATGTTCCCCTGACCTACGACCCGGATGAGGGATACGGTATTATGAGGGGAGGGACCATTCCGCCGCTTATGTTTAACACCAGGCAATTGGCTACGGTTATGATGGGTCTGTCCTTTGTAAAGTCTCAGGTAGATGAAACCCTGGGGGAGGATGCCCGTGAAGTTGAGCTGAAGATCAATTCGGTGATTCCCGGCGAGCTGAAAGATTTCATGAACGCCCTGGATCAGAAAACCATTGTGGATCCTCATTCCGGAAAAGTCGCTAAAAAAAGTGGGGGCAACTGGTTTGTCATCTGCACGGCTATATCCAGTCATAAATCCATAGCGTTTTCTTACCGGGATAAAAATAATAAGGTCAGTGACCGGCTCATTGATCCCCTGCTATTGGTCTTTTACAATGATCACTGGAATGCAATTGGGTTTTGCCATTCCCGTAAAGAGCCACGAAATTTTATCCTGGACCGGATGAGTAAAATAGCGGTTTCCGATGAACCTGTTTACAGCGATATTAGCTATACGCGGGATGAGTTGTTATATCGAAAAAGCGGAATAAAGATTGAAATCGTTCTGCGTGTTGCAAAATCATCCCTGCGACGGTTCCTGGCAAATTTACCTACACAAATCGATCAGCAGGAAGAGGCCGGCGAAACAGAAGCGCGGGTCTTTTTCGAATTTGACAACCTGGACTTTCTTAATGAATGGCTGATATCCTTTGGCGATTCTGTCCGCATTGAATATCCGGATGAGTTAAAGAAAAAGCGACGACTCCTGCTGAATGCTATGATGAATCAACTTTAAGGCTCTGAAATTACTACGTGCCGGCAGGATCGCTTTGCCTGAATCGGCGTGCCGACCATAGGTCATCAAGATCTATGTGATCGATGGGTTCGAGCTTATGGTCATAAATGACATCCCAGCCGACATCCCGGGTAATATCCGTTTGGACCTGTGCTGATTGTTTAGGATAGGAGACCCAAAAAGTGGCCCTCGGTTTTAAAACCGAAATGGCGTTGGGTGCCAGCCGGGTTAATTCATCCAGGTTCCTGGCGAAAAGTTGAACAAAATCAAACTTACCCACAGGTTCTTCCGAGAGCATGGCATTATCGGGCAATTTCCCCATCGCCGGAAGGTAGTAGGCCGGCGCATTGATTACGGAAACGGTTTGCCCTGGTTTTATGCCCAGTCTTTCTGATAATGAACTTGCCATGATTCATAAAACAAGAGAGTTGGCGGAGTTGTTCCCGGAAATCCAAGTATTTTACGAGCCGGTTTTATTGGATGATCAGTAAATCGTGTTTATTTTTTATGGGGATAATGAAGCTTTATTAATCGGTGCCGTGATAATGATTGCGACCAACGCAGGAAATACTATTGGCTATGCAAACAGGCATTTTCAGGCATATCAAACCTGAAAAAAGCATAGCTGTACAATTTTTTTATTGCTATTCCTTATCGTCGCCCTCACCGTTATCACCGTCAAATAAAGATTGATCCTCGGGATCACCGCCCGGCTCCCGTCCATTTTCCGGAGACGATATGTCCGGACCGTTTGGCTCGTTGCTGTCTATGACCGGTACATCCTCGTCATCCTCTTTGACTACCCTCGTAACGCCGGCTATGCTGTCATCCCCGGACAGCCGCATAACCCTGACCCCCTGAGTATTGCGTCCCATAGACCGGATATCCTTGCAATGCATGCGGATAATTTTACCTTTATTGGTGATGACCATGAGATCATCTTTATCGCTAACTTCCTTCAAAGCGATCAAATTACCGGTTTTAGGCGTGATCTTAAGGGTGATTACCCCTTTACCACCGCGGGTTTGCTGGCGGTAATCTTCGACCAGGCTCCGTTTTCCGTACCCATTCTCGGAAAGGGCCAGTACGGTAGCCTCATGGGTATTTTTAACCACGACCATATCAACTACTTCGTCATGTTTATGATCAAGGCTGACGCCCCGAACTCCCCGGGTATTTCGTCCCATTATGCGAACGTCTGTTTCGTGGAAACGAATAGCCCGACCGTTCTTAGCGCCAAGCAGGATATTGGAATTGCCGTCGGTTAGAGCGGCTCCCAGGAGTTGATCATCCTCATCAATCTTGATGGCCAGAATACCGTTTACCCGGGGCCGGCTGTAGTCAATAAGCGCCGTTTTTTTAACGATGCCTTTGCTCGTCGACATGATAATGTTGTGAGATTTCGTATACTCTTCATCCTCAAGTGACTTAACAGGGACAAAAGCTTTTACCCGGTCATCTTTATCGATGTGGATAAGGTTAACAATGGCACGACCCCTGCCGAGACGGGTGGCCTCGGGTATTTCATAAACCTTCAACCAGTAACATTTACCGCCAGCCGTGAAAAAGAGGATGTAATTATGGTTGGTGGCTACAAAGAGATGCTCTACATATTCGTCATCTTTTGTTGTGACCCCGCGCGAGCCCGTACCACCGCGCTTTTGACGCCGATATCCGCTTACCGGGGTGCGTTTGATATAGCCGGTATTGGATATGGTTACCACGACATCTTCATCGGCAATCATATCCTCAATGTTAAAATCTTCAGCCGAATGCACGATTTGCGTTCGGCGTTCATCGCCGTACCGGTCTTCAATCTCCTTTAATTCATTTTTTATCAGGTCGGTCTGGGCCTGACGGCTGCCTAGAATTCGCCGGTATTCTCCAATTTGCCGGAGTATTTCCTTGTACTCGTGGTCAATCTTGTCTCTTTCCAGAGCGGTCAGTTTTTGCAGGCGCATATCCAAAATGGACTTGGCCTGCAAATCTGTAAGCCCGTAGCCTCTTCTCAGGCGATCGTTGGCTTCGGGTACCGTCCTGGAAGAACGAATGGTTTTGATAACCTCATCGAGATTATCCACACCGATCTTAAGGCCTTCAAGGATGTGGGCGCGGGCTTCGGCCTGACTCAGATCATACAGGGTGCGGCGTATGATAACTTCAACCCGGTGATCGACGAAATGCTTTATGATCTCGTTAAGAGCCATTACTTTTGGCCGGCCTTTGACGAGCGCAAGATTAATCACCCCGAACGTGTGCTGCATCTGGGTGAACTTGTATAACTGGTTGAGCACCACACTGGCCACAGCGCCCCGCTTTAATATAACGACTATGCGCATTCCTTCGCGGTCGGATTCATCACGCACATCCGCAATTTCCGTTATTTTTTCAAGCTGAACCAGTTCGGCGATCTTTTGGATCAGAACGGCCTTGTTTACCTGGTAAGGGATCTCCGAAACAACGATCTGTTCCCGGTTGCTTCTAAGCTCTTCGACGGTCGCCAGGGCACGAAGCACGACTTTTCCCCGGCCGGTTGTATAGGCGTTTTTTACCCCATCATACCCGTAGATGATACCACCCGTAGGAAAATCAGGAGCACTTACATGCTTCATCAGCTCTTCGCTGGTTATATCAGGCTTTTCTATATAGGCATTGACTCCGGCAATTACCTCATTGAGGTTATGAGGCGGCATATTGGTGGCCATACCAACGGCGATACCGGAAGATCCATTGATCAGCAGGTTCGGAACCATACTGGGAAGTACGGTAGGTTCGGTAAGGGTATCGTCAAAATTGGGTTGGAAATCAACGGTATTCTTATTGAGATCCGCCAGCATTTCTTCAGCAATGCGTTGCATCCGGACTTCCGTATACCGCATGGCGGCGGCGGAATCACCGTCAACGGAACCGAAGTTACCCTGTCCGTCCACCAGAGGATAACGAAGCGAGAAATCCTGGACCATACGGACAATGGTATCGTAGACGGCTGAGTCACCGTGGGGGTGATACTTACCCAGGACCTCACCGACAATACGGGCACTTTTCTTATAGGCACGGTTGTGAAGCATCCCTAAATCACTCATGCCGTATAAGGCACGGCGGTGGACGGGCTTTAACCCATCGCGGACATCAGGCAGTGCCCGTGAGACAATAACCGACATCGAATAATCGATGTACGATGACTGCATTTCGTTTTCAATGGTAATGGGTATAATTCTATCTGCCATATTGTATTTTTACAAAATTACGTGTATGCGGATTTACTAAACATCGAGTTTAGCGTATTTGGCATTTCGCTCGATGAAATTTCGCCGGGGTTCCACAACATCACCCATTAAAACGGTGAATAATTTATCAGCCGATGCAGCGCTCTCAATGGTGACCTGTTGCAACGTCCGTGTCTCAGGATCCATGGTGGTTTCCCAGAGCTGATCCGGGTTCATCTCGCCCAGTCCTTTATATCGTGAAAGATCAATTTTACGGGTGCTGTCTTTTTTAAAACCATTCAGGATCTTGTCCCGGGTGTCATCCTCCCAGGCATATTCGATTTTGTTGCCCTGGGTAATTTTGTACAGGGGAGGAGTGGCAATGTAAATGAACCCGTTTTCAATTAACGGATGCATATACCGGTAGAAAAAGGTAAGCAGCAGGGTTCGGATATGCGATCCGTCAATATCGGCATCCGTCATAATGATGATCTTGTGATAGCGAAGATCTTTGACATCAAATTCTTCATCGAATCCAATTCCGATGCCCAGTGCGGTGATCATAGCACGGATCTCATTGTTTTCCAATATCTTGCCAAGTCTGGCTTTCTCAACATTGAGGATTTTACCCCTTAGCGGAAGAATGGCCTGAAAGCTTCGGTTCCGGCCGGTCTTGGCTGATCCGCCGGCTGAATCACCCTCAACCAAATATATTTCACAATGCTCGGGATCGTTTATGGAGCAATCGGCCAGCTTCCCTGGCAGTCCGCCGCCGGCCATTGCACTTTTTCGTTGTACCAACTGCCGGGCATTCCGTGCCGCTTCCCGGGCTTCGGCCGCGCGGCAGACTTTCTCTATGATCGCCCGGCCAATTTTTGGATTCTGTTCAAGGTATTCACGCAGTTTCTCATAAACGATTATCTCAACCGCGCTTTGAACTTCAGAATTACCCAGCTTGGTCTTGGTCTGACCCTCAAATTGGGGTTCAGCCACTTTTATACTGATCACCGCGGTGAGGCCTTCACGGAAATCTTCGCCGGATATAGCGATTTTCCCTTTTATAAGCTTATTCTTTTCCCCGTAATTTTTCAGCGTACGGGTTAAAGCCCTCCGGAATCCGGAAACGTGCGTCCCACCTTCATGGGTATTGATGTTGTTCACATAGGAATGGACATTTTCCGAATAGGAGTTGTTGTATTGAAGGGCCACTTCCACGGGCACTTTATCCTCACCTTCGCCCTCGCCTGCAACAAAAATAGGTTCAGGCATAAACGATTCCCTGTTTTCATCCAGATAACGCACAAAATCCTTCACGCCGCCGTCGAAATGAAATTCAGCCCGAATGGGTTCTTCATCCCGATTATCAACCACTTCAACGGTAATCTCGGGATTTAAAAAGGCCAGCTCCCGCATCCGTTCGGTAATAAGCTCAAACTTGAATTCCGTGGTTTGAGTAAAGATC
The DNA here is from genome assembly GCA_040905685.1 of Balneolales bacterium. Taxonomy (GTDB): domain Bacteria; phylum Bacteroidota; class Rhodothermia; order Balneolales; family Natronogracilivirgulaceae; genus JBBDMU01. The sequence continues at coordinate 23,983 of JBBDRB010000020.1, forward strand.
GTATCATCGGGAATAAAAGTTATAATGGTACCCGTTTTCTTGGTCTTACCGGTTTTTTGCAGGGGCGTAACGGTCTTGCCGAAGGCAAAGCCCATAATGTGGATATCGCCATCCCGATGAACTTCTACCTCAAAATGTTTTGACAGCGCATTCACGCAGCTAACCCCGACGCCGTGCAATCCACCGGAAACCTTATATGAATCCTTGTCGAATTTCCCGCCGGCATGTAGTTTGGTTAATACCAGCTCAACGGCCGGGATACCCTCTTTTTCATGGATATCCACCGGGATGCCCCGGCCATTATCGGTAATGGTGATGGAGCCGTCATCATTGATGGTGAGATTAATCTGATCGCAGTGTCCGGCAAGGGCCTCGTCAATCGAGTTATCGACCACTTCGTTGATAAGGTGGTGAAGACCCCTTGAGGCGGTATCACCAATGTACATGGACGGGCGTTTTCGTACAGCTTCCAGACCTTCTAAAACTTGAATATTGGATGCTTTGTACTCAGGTTGCTTGATTTCTGCCATAGGGTGTATTATGGATGCTATGCTTGTGAAATAATTTGCAATATGGGCTTATAAAATAGCCTTTATATTAACCAAATCAAAAAAAGTAATGATAATCCCCTCTTTTTTAAAGATCGTGCTTCTCAGGGGATATATGGGCTTGAAACGAGACGCGGGAGGCAAACATTATAATTCAGAAAGAAATGTTTTTTTTAAATAAAAAGAACATTGTTTCGTATAAATTATCACTGTATCTTTAATGCTCTTTAGTATACCATTTTTTAAAAGATATAAACGCAAGCCACCGGAACCAACCTGGCGGCTTTGAAAGCAAAATAAATTATGTCACGCCGAGACGATATTACAGGAGGCAAGGCTTTAAACGGCTTTCGCTCCTCAAAATCCAATAACAAAACAAAGCATCGATTCCACCTGAATCTTCAGAAGAAACGATTTTACATTCCTGAGGAAGACCGCTGGATAACTTTGAAAGTTACGTCCAAAACATTACGGACGATCAACAAAAACGGAATTACGGCCGTGCTTAAAAAAGCAGGCAAAACCAGCTTAATGAAATAGGGAGCGAATTATGGCCAAGGGAAAAGGAAGTCGAATCCAGGTTATACTGGAGTGCACCGAAGCACCCGGAACCTCTCGTTATGTAACGACAAAAAACCGAAGAACAACAACCGGACGAATAGAGATCAACAAATACAATTCCAGGTTGAGAAAACACACCCTTCACAAAGAAATTAAATAATTGAACCATGGCTAAGAAACAATCATTTGGTGATAAGGTTGCCGCTGCAAAAGCGGCTCAAAGAAAAATGGCTAAGGTCATCATGAGCCATAAAAACTCCAAAGGCACTTTCAGCTTCCGCGAAAGCACCATGGAGCAGGATCAGGTGAAAGAGTACATCGCAAGCAACCGCGATTCCTGAAGCATTTTACTTGTACGTTTTGTAAGCTAAGGCTATGCAATTTTTTGTATAGCCTTTTTTATGATGAAAATAATGGTTCACCCGGCACGAATACTGCTTGGCCTTATCTTCATGATATTCGGCCTCAACGGATTTTACACCTTCATTCCGGTACCTGAATTCCACCCGTTCATGCAGATCATGGTATCCAGCGGGTTTATCTATTTCGAAAAATTCATTGAAGTAGCCGGGGGGATTCTGCTGCTGGCCAACCGCTTTGTCTTGCTTGCCTTATTAATTCTGGGTCCGGTCGTGGTTAATATTTTGTTATATCATATGCTGATGGATCCCCGCAATTGGCCCATTGCATTCGTAAACCTGTTTCTATACGGTTATCTGCTCTGGAGTTACCGTCAATATTTTTTAATCTTTCTGATGGCCAAACCCCGGCCATCCGGTGATCAGGACCAGCGTTAAAAAATCTTTTGTAACGGTCCGTTTCATCCGCTATCTTCCTGAAATTCAAAGCCCCTTTTATGCCCTTTTCCACGTTATGATGCATTCATCCTTTATAAATCCCAATCCCATCCTGCAGGCCGAATGGCTGCCGGATGCAGCGCTGATACCATGGGTGCAGGCGGTAACAGGATTAGCTCTGGCCGTATTCCTGGCCATACTCGTTCATCTTCTTCTGAGAAGTGTAGTCCTGAAGGCTTTTCAGGTATTGGCAAAAAAAGGCCAGTTAAAATGGGGTAACACCTTCTTCGAGAATAAAGTCCCTCAAAGAGCGGCGTTACTTATCCCTTTAACCGTTATGCGTCTGGGGCTCGAGCTTGTTCCGGCCCTGTCAGAAAGCCTGGAATCATTCCTGTACCGTCTGGTAGTTTCGTTTATGATCCTGGTGGTCGTCCGTACGGTTGATGCTATGTTCTCGGCCCTCCATCAAATCTACCTCACCCTGCCCTTGTCGGACAGGCACCCTATTAAAAGCTATATCCAGCTGGGCAAGGTCATTGTCTATATTTTTGGATTTATTTTCATCATCGCTCAGCTGGCCAATCAGACGCCCTGGTTTTTTGTAAGCGGACTCGGAGCCATGATGGCCATTATCTCCCTGATTTTTCGCGATACCCTGTTATCGCTGGTAGCCGGCGTCCAGCTTACCAATAATGATTTGATCCGGGTGGGCGACTGGATTGAGATGCCCCAGTTTGGTGCCGACGGGGATGTCGTCGACATTGCTCTGAATACGGTCAAGATCCAGAATTGGGACCGGACCATTACGGTGGTCCCTACGAACAAGTTCCTGGAACATTCGTTTCGCAATTACCGGAACATGTACGATGGGGGGGGACGCCGGATGATGCGTGCCATAAATATCAATTCGTCAACGGTACGCTTTCTCACCCAGGATGAAATTAACCGTTTTTCCAAATTCACACTGCTGAAAGAGTATATACAGTCCAAAGTTGATGAGCTGAGGGAGCATAATTCTAAAAATGGCACCGATGTTACCATCAGGGTCAACTCCAGAAATCTCACTAACATAGGAACCCTCAGAGCGTATATTATAGCCTATCTCAGAACTCACCCGGGCATCCATAAGGATATGATCCTGATGGTCCGTCAGCTCGAGCCGACCCCGGAAGGCATTCCGGTGCAGGTATATGCGTTTACCAACGATACACGCTGGGTACAATTTGAAAATATTCAGGCCGATATTTTTGATCACATCCTGGCCAGCATACCGGAATTCGGATTAAGTGTATACCAGAGGCCATCGGGCCACAATCTGGATGCGGTGACCAGGGAAAGCCTGAACTAATCTTAAAAAACAGGCAGTGGAACATCAATGGAATCGGCCATAGCCCTGAGCAGTTCCAATTCAGATACGGCGATCTGATCGTCGGAAGAAATGCAGGAGACGGCCGCGCGAAGAAAGTACTTCTTAACCGGATCGGCCGATTGGGCTAACCGGTTCAGCGACGCATCGATTTTTTCAAAACTCAGGCTATCGTTTTCGATCAGGGCCAGTCTGGGGCTGATCTGTTCAATGGGTTTGAGGGCAGCCTGAAAGGCTACTTTGGCATCCTTCTCGCTGGAGTGGGCCAGGGCAGAAAGCAGAACAGACAGTTCGGTGGTAAGCGGCTTTAAATTATGGTAAATGATCTTCTCTTCTTTATGTTTCTTAAAGTTTACTTCAAGATGCCGGAGAAGCACTTTTTCAAGGGCATATTCGAACAATGAGACCTTGTTATCGGCGTGAATTAATTCCCTCAGGTTGGTTTTGAATTTCATATACTGTTCGGCAGACAGGGTGCGCAGGGCCGGAACAGCCAGATCGGTGAGCGGAAGATGCCATTCGGTCTTAAACCCGGGTGCATGAACGGACAGGTTCTCAAGCTTTTCCAACACGCCCTTATCCGTTCTGGATTTCAGATATTCAATTTGGGTGTTCTTCACTTGCAGGTCGTCGTTTAACAGCATGAAATAGATCAAAGCTTCCGCATCTAACGGATTATGGGCTGCATGGATAAGTTCATCCGGCATTTCATGCACGAGGGCCGCCGCCCGTGAGCGGTTATGTTCACCCGGAATGCCGATGGCGCCAAATAGCATCTCCGGGCTGATAAAGGCATGGCTGGAAGTGGCCGAACCGGAGAGGGCTCCGCCACTGGAAGGGGAGGCCTGTTTAGCGGAGGATGCCCGTTCAGCCATTGCTCTGGCTTTTTCACCGGATGCTGATCCTGATTTCTCTGCCTGCCGTCTTCTTATAAAGTTGGGATCAATAGCCTGCAATCGTTTATCAATCGGCGGGTGGGTAGCAAAAACCGAATCCAGCGCCGAACGGAATCCCGGTGCGAAGAACATATGGCTAAGCTCCATGGCATGGGCATCCTGGATGGTAGATCCATGAGCCGCATCCCTGATCTTGCGAAGAGCACCGGAAAGCCCGTCCGGGTTGCGGGTATACTGAACGGCGGCGGCATCGGCCAGGTATTCGCGCTGGCGTGAGACGGCCGACTGGATTATCCTTCCGAACAGCATGCCGATATAGCCGATAACGATTAAGCCGATGGCCAGAGCCAGAATGGCCGCCGCGCCCCCGCCTTTTTCGCTGGAGCGGCGGCTTCGCCGTCCCATGCTTCCATAGATGCCGCCCCGCAATAACATAAAACCCAATAAATTGATCAGAAGAATGCCGTTTAGAATGCCAATCAGCCGGATATTGAGTTTCATGTCCCCGTTGAAAATATGACTGAATTCATGGGCTATGACTCCCTGAAGCTCATCCCGGTTCAACTGTTCCAGTGTACCCCTCGTAACAGCCACGGCTGCATCGTTGGTGCTGTATCCGGCGGCAAAGGCATTGATGCTGTCTTCCCCGTCCATTACAAAGATGTCGGGCACGCCAATGCCCGATGCTATCGACATTTCCTCAACTACATTAACCAGCCGGCGCTCGTTGAGATCGGTTGTGCTGTGATTTACTTTTCTTCCACCCATCATTTCAGCAACCGAAGAGCCGCCACCTCGGAGCTGGAGCACACGAAAAAGGGTTCCCGAGATGATGATCATAAGCGTAATGACGGCCACGGAAAAAAACAATTCGGCGTTCCAAAAACGCAGCAGTGCGGTTTCTCCTGTACGGGCGGCCGGATCCAGAAAAATAATGGAGACCACAACATAGACCGTAAGTATAATAAGAACGACGGCGAGCAAATAAAGGAAAACAAGCTGTCGCGTGACTTTGCGCGCCCGCTCCTGGGATTCAAAAAAATCCATTCGATTGTAATTGGTTTTGATCTAATCTAAAAGGACACCCTGGGTGCGGCTCTTTCGTCCGGCGATTCAATCTCAAACAGCTGGGCTTCATTAAAACTGAACATTCCGGCGATAACACTGTTCGGAAAGACTTCACGGGCGGTGTTATACTGCATGACGGAGTCGTTAAAAGCCTGTCTGGCAAAAGATATTTTGTTTTCCGTTGACGAGAGCTCTTCGGAAAGCTGCATCATATTTTGGTTGGCTTTGAGATCAGGGTAGTTTTCCGACAGGGCAAACAGACGGCCGAGAGTGCCGGAAAGGGTTTGTTCCGCCCCCATTAATTTTTTCATTGCGGCCGGGTCGTCCGGCTTGCCTGCCACATCCTGTTCTGCCTGAGCGGCCTGGTTCCTGGCCTGGATGACGGCTTCCAGCGTTTCGCGTTCATGCTTCATGTATCCTTTGGCCGTTTCTATCAGATTCGGGATGAGGTCGTACCGGCGTTTTAACTGCACATCAATCTGAGCAAACGCATTCTTGAAACGGTTTCGAAGGGTTATCAAACGATTGTAAATGCTGATGATAAAGAAAACCGTCAGCACAATTACGGCAAGGATAATTATAATAGCGATCATAAGGAGACGAATGTATAAAGATTTTTTTGGAGAGGTATAAGTTAAACTATACTCAGGTGATAAGAAAAAGTTACTTTAACAGCATTGCCTGGTTTACATTATATGTTTATAATAATAGTACTTTATATTAAGAGCATTTCCAAGATAACCTGAGCCACCATCAGCATGGATAAAAAAGAATTTTCGCGTCGTCATTTTTTAGGTCTTACAGCTGCTTCACTGGGATCGGGGATCTTGTTGCCGTCCATGGTAGCCGGGCGATCCGCCACCGGACAAGCCGGTCATTTTCTCAACGTGAATAAAGGATCGACCATACTATTTCAGGGCGATTCCATTACGGATGCCCGGCGAAACCGGGAGGATTCCTCACCAAACAGCCAGAGCGGTTTGGGCGGGGGGTACGCCTTATTAGCTGCCGGCAACCTCAGATACAACCTTCCGGCTCATGATCTGCAGATTTATAACAAAGGCATTAGTGGCAATAAGGTTTTCGAACTGGCTGACCGGTGGGAGGAGGATTGCCTGCAGCTGAAACCGGATATGGTAAGCATACTGGTAGGCGTAAATGATTTCTGGCACACGCTCAACAATACCTATAAGGGTTCGGCTGAAAAATACGAGAACGATTTCCGTTCGTTACTGGACCGGACCAAAGAGGCTTTGCCTGAGGTGAAACTAGTCATAGGGGAGCCTTTCGTCATTCTGGAGGGATCGGCCATCACGGCAGAAGCATGGGTTCCGGAATTTGCCCGGTATCAGGCTGCTGCCCGGCGCATTGCCCGGGACTATGACGCCGCTTTCATACCTTACCAATCGGTCTTCGATGAAGCCTCCGGGGATGTTCCGTCCGTATACTGGACTGCTGACGGAGTTCACCCTACCATCGCCGGAAGCAATTTAATGGCCCATGCGTGGCTGGATACGGTGAAGAATCTATAGCCTTCATTCTTTGCGGCGGTTTTTACCAAACCCCGAGCCCGAGCTGCCCGTTTTCCGTTTAACGGGTTTTTTACTGTCTGCCCGTTTGACCGAATGAGAGCTGTCGGGCTTGCGGACGAATGATTTTTTAGTGTCGGAACCGCCGAACTTTTTACCTGGTTTGCCCCTGGAAAGAATCCCGGAAGTTTTTCTCTGAGGCTGTCTCCCGGCGACGGATCGTTTTTCAGCCGGCGGGCCGTCGGTATCATCGATTTTATACTCGATAAAATCACACGGGATCGTCCCGTTCATTAAGGGAGTCATCTTCAGGGGGGCCAGCTTGACGAGATTTTTAAATTCAGGATCACCGGTAAAGATGCACACTTTGTACCCCCGGGCCTTGAACTTTAATTTCTTTGCCACCAGGGAGTACAGTTCATTTAGTTTTTCTTTTTGACCAATCCGCTCCCCGTAAGGCAAATTAATTATAATGGTGCCCTTTTTCTCCGGGATCCAAACATTATCGATGGGTTTTACCCGGACCCGGATGTTTTTGGTTAACCGGGCCTTCCTGATATTTTGTTTTGCAATTTCAATCTGGCGCGGGTTAATATCACTGCCTTCGATCCAGTTCACATCCTTGCGCAGACGGCTCTTGGCCTCATCGATCATCATCGTCCACAATCCCTTTCGGAACCAGGACCATTTCTGAATGCCAAAATGTTCGTTGACCAACCCGGGCGGCTTGTTCTTGGCCATTAAAGCCGCCTCGATCAGCAGGGTCCCTGATCCGCACATGGGGTCAATAAATGGCGTCTCCGGATCCCATCCGCTGAGTTTTATGAGTCCGGCGGCCAGTACTTCGTTCAACGGGGCATCCCCGCCGTTTACCCTGTATCCGCGCTGGTTTAATGATCGACCGGACGCATCCAGGGCCAGATGGCAATCCCCTTCCCTGGATATATGCAGGTTAATAAGCACATCCGGGTTTTTGGGATCTACATCCGGCCTGATGCCAAACGTATCCCGGTATTGGTCGACTATGGCATCTTTGCTCTTCTGGGCCAGGAACACATTGTGGTTCATCGTCTCGTGGAATGTGACGCTGTCAAAGGCAAACGTATTTTTCAGGCCAATGTGATCGTGCCAGTTCACGGTATGCACGAAATCATACAGCTCTTCTTCATTTTCAACCCGGGCCGATGCAATGGGCAGCAAGATCCGCAGGGCCAGCGTTGTATTGATGAGGACCCGGTAAAGGGTCTCTTCGTCGCCTTCAAATTCGAGTCCCCGTTGTTGAACAGTGATATTTACAGCACCGAATTTTTCCAGTTCCTCTTTCAACAGCGGTTCAAAACCCTGAAGGGTCTTTGCAAATAGTTTCATACTAAAAATCACCATTTAAGCGTGGATACGTTCCCAGGATCCTTAAAAATTCAGTTTGGCTTTCAAGGTCAGCCAGCACGTTTTTTGCCGGACCCGACCGGGCATTCATTTCCAGATCGATATAAAAATCATAACGCCAGGGGGAACCTAAACGTGGCCGCGACTCAATCTTGCTCATGTTTACGCCGGCCGATGCAATGATCCGGAGTATTTCCACCAGGGCTCCGGGCCGGTCCTGAAAGCCTAAATGCAAGGATGTTTTATAGTCTCTGTTTTCCCTGTTAAACCATTTGGATCCGTTGGCTGCGATCAATAAAAATCGGGTATAATTATTGGGATCGGTTTCAATGTTTTTTTTCAGGATATTCATTTCATATAATTCGGCCGCTTTGTAACTGCCAACGGCGGCTACATCCATTCGATTGTCTTTCTTTATATCGGCCACCGCCCCGGCCGTATCCTCATGTTCCGTGATCTTTACGTTCAGCGACCGAAGATACACGCGGGATTGCTGAATGGCCATCGGATGGGACAAGATCATCTTAAGTTCATCCAGATCAACACCCGGAAGGGCGATCAGATGGTGAGCGATGCGCAGATAGGTTTCCCCGACGATGGGCAGGTTAAATTCACCCAGCAAATCATAATTATAGGTCAGCGATCCGGCAATGGAATTCTCGATGGCCAGCAGGCCGAAATCAGCCTTGCCGGTGAATACATCCTCGAAAATATCGCGGAAAGCCGGCCTTTCGAGCAGGGAAAGCTCCTTAAAAAGCCGACCGGCCGCTATATGATGAAAGGAACCTGCACCGCCCTGTATGGATACAACTGGGTTAGTCAAAATGTAAATGGGGACTGCTGTGTTAGTTAAATATCGAAAGCTATACACCGTAAAGATAACCAATTCAGGCGGCTGGTGTGTTCTTAAATTATCTTTTAAGCATCGTACTTAAAATAAACCAGACATTTTCTTTGCGCTCTTTTATTCTTCGGGTAAAATAGGGCAGCCACCGGGTCCCGAACGGAACATAGATACGTACATTATAACCCTGAGCGGCAAGATCCTCACAGGTGTTCTGACGGAGTCCGTAAAGCATCTGAAATTCATAGCGTGCTTTACCGATCTTGTTAGCCGCAGCATAATTTTTAACCCACTCCACGAGCTCTTCATCATGGGTGGCGATCCTGGGGAAGGTCGTTTTTTGCAGCAATATGGCGGCATATTCCTTAAAAGCATCCCGGATAGCCGGCATATGCTGAAGGGCAACGCGCTCAGGTTCATGATAAGCCCCCTTGCATAAACGCACATCGGCACCCATCTCCGCCAGCCTGGCTATATCATCCTTGGAACGGTGCAGATAAGCCTGGATCACAATGCCTACATGCCTGCCATATATCTTGTAGGCTTCCTTAAACAGATCCAGTATGGGCTGGGTCAGGACCGATCCTTCCATGTCGATGCGTACAAAATTATCCGTTTCCCGGGCCGTATCGAGCAGGGCAAACAGATTGTCCCGGCAGTAATCCTTGTTGATGTTGAGGCCCATCATACTCAGCTTGACCGATATATTTGATCTAAGGCGTTGCTCTTCGATTTTTTTTAGTACGATCCGGTAATCCTGCAATGCCTGATCAGCGGATTTTCGCTCGGTAACCTGTTCACCAAGAAGATCCAGCGTCGTCTTAATGCCCTTATTATTCAGTTCCATAATTTTAGGTACGGCGGCTTCAAAAGTCTCACCTGCAACAAATCGTTTCGCCAGAAAATAAGGAAGCTTCATACGGACCATGCTTTTAGTTGAGAAATGTATCCTGTCCGGGAACTTTTACCGGCGGTTCCCGTATGGTCTGAAATAATTTCAATCCAACATACCTCAAAGATATGAAATTTTTTATCGTCATAGGACTGGCTGCCGCTTTTACTTACCTGCAGTTGCCCTCCGCCTCCACCGGCCGCAATACAGACCCTCACAACGTGTTCAGACCCATCTGATAAATTTCAGCGGCACCTCAGAAAGCAACCGGATCATCGGAAAAATCAATGAGGGCGGCATTCCCGTCATCCTGAGAACATGGGGTGGGGGAGGCAGACATTCATCAAAAAGCAAGAGCTATAGATTTTAGACCCTGGTTTTATCAAATCATACAAGTTTTTACAGATATATAAAGGGGCTTGTTCTTGCCCGATATGACCATATTTACTATATTAAAGGCTGTTTTGAAATGGCTTTTAAAGTTGAGATGCTTAAGCCGGTTAAGCTAAATGATTGGATGGGAATGAATACAGCTGCTCAAGAAAAGCCTGACAATCTGTAAAATAGATTTTTGATTACCCTGCACGTTTAACTTATGGATTTTCTTTCAATAGCGGTACATATAACGTTCATTGCCTTGTGTATATCACTGGTGCTGGCATTCTACAGAGTCATAGCCGGCCCGAGTCTGCCTGACCGCGTGGTTGCCATTGACTTGATAGCCTATCTGGTTATTGGTTTCATTGCCACTTACTGCATAAGCGTGGGTCAGCCTGTATATCTGGATGCGGCCATAATACTTGCGTTGATCGCTTTTCTTGGTACCATGGCTTTCGCCCGCTACATAGCTCATCCAAAAGTGGAGAATAGGTTGTGATACTTGAAATAATAAGCGGGATACTGTTACTGTTAGGAGCGGCCTTCATGCTCATAGCCTCTATAGGGGTGGTCCGCCTGCCGGACCTGCTGATGCGCATGCATGCCAGTACAAAGGCCGGGACTCTGGGCGCGGGACTCATTTTGCTGGCGGTGGCCTTTGCTTTTGCAGACCTGGCCGTCTCTACCCGTTCGCTGACCATCATCATTTTTATTCTTCTTACGGCACCGGTTGCTGCCCATATCATAGGCAGGGCCGCGTATTATTGCAACATTGATCTGTGGAAAGGCACCATAGTGGATGAACTGAAGGAAGAAATCGAGCACAGAAATTCAGTCGATAAAGACACCCATTCATGAGCATTTGTAAAGCCGTAGCATACCGGTTCATCCATAAAAACGGGGGCAAACCGTGAATTTTATGCTGATCTCCATTTTATCCATTTTTGCACTCGCCCTGGTGGCCCCCATTGTGCAGAAATACCTGAAGCATAACACCGGTTATGTGCTGGCCTTGCTCCCCCTTGGTATATTTGCTTATTTTCTTAGCCTTTTCCCTTTTATTACCGGCGGCGAGATCATCCGGACCTCCATCCCCTGGTTTAGCGGACTCGAGGTAAACCTGTCTTTCTTTCTCGATGGACTGAGTTACCTGTTTGCCCTGCTTATAACCGGAATGGGTACCTTTATTGTTCTGTACGCCAGCGGTTACCTCAAAGGCCACCCATTCCTGGGGCGCTTTTATTTAAGTTTGCTGCTGTTTATGGCCTCCATGCTTGGCGTGGTCCTTTCCGATAACCTGATTACCCTGTTTGTCTTTTGGGAGCTGACCAGTTTTACCTCTTATTTGCTTATCGGTTTCAATCACGAAAATCCTAAATCCAGGAGGTCGGCCCTGCAGGCCCTTCTGGTGACCGGAGGCGGGGGACTGGCTTTGCTGGCCGGGGTACTGCTTATGGGCCTGGCCGGAGGCAGCCTGGAAATGTCGGTATTGCTTACCGAAGGGGATGTGCTCAGAGATCATGCCTTGTATTTGCCGATCATGATCCTGATCCTGGCGGGGGCTTTCACCAAATCGGCCCAGTTCCCCTTTCATTTCTGGTTGCCAAATGCGATGGAAGCGCCAACGCCGGTCAGCGCCTATCTGCACTCAGCCACCATGGTAAAAGCCGGGATCTATCTTCTGGCCCGGATGAATCCCATCCTTGGAGGAACCGATCCCTGGATTTATGTGGTGACCATTGCCGGAGCCCTTACCATGGTGATCGGCGCCTGGCTGGCCCTTTGCTATACCGATTTAAAACAGATTCTGGCCCACTCTACCATCATGGCCCTCGGTACGCTGACCATGCTGTTGGGCATGGGCCATTCCTATGCCGTGGAAGCGGCCGGACTCTTCATTATTGGCCATAGTTTTTATAAAGGTGCCCTGTTCATGGTTGCCGGGACCCTCGACCATGAGACCGGAACGCGGGATGCCACCCGGCTGGGCGGGCTGAGAAAGCTTATGCCTGTCACGGCAGTGTGTGCGGCCCTGGCGGCCCTGTCTATGTCAGGGATTGTTCCCTTCGTGGGATTTATTGCTAAAGAACTGGTATATGAAGCGGCTCTTGGCTTTGAAACCATCGCTGTGGTGATGATAATTTTTGCCGTCCTGGCTAATATTGCTGTTGTCGCTTCCGCAGGCATTGTGGCTATCCGGCCGTTTTACGGAGTCTATAAGGAAACACCCAGGCATGCACATGAGGCCCCATGGGCCATGTGGATCGGCCCGGCTATTCTCGGAGCGGCAAGCCTGCTTTTGGGGATTTTACCCTCAGTAATCGATGAATCGCTGATATCGGCTACGGCCAGTGCCATTGGCGGACAAACTATGGTTTCCCAGTTATCGCTCTGGCACGGTTTCAATGCCGCTTTGGCTCTGAGCGTTTTTACCCTGATGGGCGGGGTCCTCGTCTATCTGTACTGGGATCCGCTACGGGAAAGCATGAGCCTGAAAACCTTCAACACCGTATTCAGCAATATGCCTGAAAACGGCTACGATCATACGGTAGCCGGAATGCTGCGCATCGCCGGTTGGCAGACCCGTCTGTTGCAAAGCGGTTATTTGCGCTATTATGTGGCCAGCATGGTTTCTGTAATGGTATTAGCCGTAGGCTATACGCTATTTGCCAAGGCTTCGGTGCCCTGGCCGGCGGGATGGGCTGAGATCGCGTATTATGAATGGCTTCTGGCCGGCCTGATCTTTCTGGGCTGCTATGCGGCCATCCGTGCGGAGACAAGCCTGACAGCTATTACAGCCTTAGCTGTAGTCGGCTTCAGCGTTGCCTTGATATTCATTCTCTATAGCGCACCGGATCTGGCCCTAACGCAGATCCTGGTGGAAACGCTGACGGTGATCCTGTTTGCGCTCGTTCTGATCCATCTCCCCAAACTGGCATCCGAACCGGCCGATTCCGGCACGTTTCGCGATGCGGTGATCGCCATCAGCGCCGGGGGGGTGATGACCATGCTTATGCTTGCCGCCCTGACTTTTGAGTTTGACCCTTTCATCAGCGATTATTATGCCGATCACAGTTATGTGACGGCTCACGGTAAAAATATTGTCAATGTGATACTAGTCGACTTCCGGGCTTTGGATACGCTCGGTGAGGTTACGGTCCTGGCCATAGCCGGCCTGGGGATTTTTGCGCTGATCAAATTATTCATGGGCGGAAAAACCAGGGAGGAAGTCAGATGAACAGCCTGATCTTAAAAACCATATCGGGACTCCTTTTCGCGCTGTTGCTGCTTATATCCGTGTATTTATTTATCCGGGGACATAACGAACCGGGGGGTGGATTCATCGGGGGACTGGTCGGAGCAGGGGCTTTCGTTTTATTTATCATTGCCTACGGACCCGATGATGCCCGACGGATCCTGAGATTTGAACCCCGGACATTTATTGGCTGGGGGTTGCTGTTCGCCGTTAGCAGCGGCATTATTTCCATGCTGTTCGGCAATTCCTACCTGACTGGTGTGTGGACTACTCCCGTATTATTCGGAAACGAACTCCATTTGGGAACCCCGCTCATTTTTGATTTAGGGGTGTACCTGGTTGTTATTGGATTCACGCTCACCGTCATTTATTCACTTGAAGAAGAATCGTAAATGGAGACTTTGTTAGCCTTTATTGTAGGCGTGCTTTTTGCCTCAAGTATTTTTCTGATGCTCCGGAAAAATCTGATCAGGATCGTCATTGGCCTGATCATGCTGAGCAATGCAGTTAACCTGCTAATTTTCACCATGGGCCGGATAACGGCCGCCCATCCGCCTCTCATTGGTGAGGACGCAACCATAGGCTCGGCCGGTATGGCCAATCCCCTTCCCCAGGCCCTGGTTCTGACAGCCATCGTGATCGGCTTCGGATTGCTTGCCTTCGCCCTTGTTCTGGCTTATCGCACCTATAAGGAATTGAATACCATTGATGTCGATGAAATGCGCATAGCCGAACCGCCTTATCCCGGTGAGCCAACGGGACCTTCTAAGGGTTCGGTCCGGTCAAAACCGGAAATGGTTCCCTCTGCCGGCGGAGAACCGGTCAATCAACCTGATAACAAGGGGGCCGGGGCATGACGCATTTACTGGTGCTTCCGATTATCATTCCGCTTTTGACGGCCTGTCTGGCTGTCATTGCCCGGAAATCCAATAAACTGCAGCGCTGGCTGGGTGTTTTAGGAATGGTCGCGCAGATAATCGTCTCCATTCTGCTGCTTTGGACGGTCATGACAGACGGCATACTGGCCGACCAGATGGGAAACTGGGCAGCTCCCTTCGGCATAACCCTGGTCGCTGATCTGCTCAGCGCCATTATGATCGTGATCACCGCCGTAATGGGTTTTGCCGTTGCGGTTTATTCTCTGGCCGATATCGATAAAACCAGGGAATCCTTCAGTTATTATCCGCTATTGCATCTGCTGCTGATGGGCGTGAACGGAACCTTCCTGACCGGCGATATTTTCAACCTCTATGTCTGGTTTGAGGTGATGTTGATCTCTTCTTTTGTGCTGCTTGCTTTGGGCAATGAGAAAACGCAAATGGAGGGGGCCATCAAGTATGTGATTATCAATATAATCTCTTCGGCCTTCCTGCTGGCCGGCACAGGCCTCATGTATGGCATGTTCGGAACGCTGAATATGGCTGACCTGGCTAACCGGGTGGCCGACTTTGAATCTCCGGGTATGGTCACGGCCGTATCCATGCTGTTCATGGTATCCTTTAGCATCAAGGCGGCGATGTTTCCGCTATTTTTCTGGCTGCCCGCATCCTACCATACGCCACCGGTGGCCATTTCCGCAATTTTTGCCGGATTGCTCACCAAGGTGGGGGTGTATACCCTGATCCGCTTTTTTACCCTTATTTTTGTTCAGGATGTAGCCTATACGCATACTATTCTGCTTTGGGCGGCCGGCCTCACTATGCTGACCGGCGTTTTGGGGGCGGCGTCACAGAATGAATTCAGGAAAATTCTGTCTTTTCATATTATCAGCCAGATCGGTTATATGGTAATGGGGCTGGCTTTGTTTACACCTCTGGCCATTGTGGGGTCGGTGTTTTATATCGTGCATCATATCATAGTTAAAACAAATCTTTTTTTGGTAAGCGGGGTTGCAAACCGTCTGGTGGGTTCATTTGAATTAAGTAAAATGGGGGGACTGTACCGCCATTATCCCTGGTTGGGGGTCCTGTTTCTGATCCCGGCTTTTTCACTGGCCGGTTTCCCTCCGTTGTCCGGATTCTGGGCCAAGCTGACCCTAATATATGCGGCCCTGGAAATCGAATCCTATCCCATCGTTATCGTCGCCCTTGTGGTGGGCTTGCTGACTTTATTTTCCATGACGAAAATATGGGCGGCGGCATTTTGGTCTCCCTTGTCCGGTGAAAAACCGGACATATCCGGTTATAAAAGCAGGATTACCCCATGGGACATGGCCATGCTGGTCATACCCATGGTAATCCTCGCCATGCTTACGTTAACGATAGGATTATACGCGCAGCCGTTTTTCGAAATATCGTTAGAAGCGGCTGAACAACTTTTGGAACCTTCCGTTTACATACAGGCCGTACTAGGTAATAACCCATGAACATATTTCTCATCAACATCCTGCTCGCATTTATCTGGGGCACCGTAACCGGGCATTTTTCAATCGGTAACCTGGCTGTCGGGTTTATTCTGGGTTATATCATTTTGCTGATTTCCCGGCCTGTTCTGTATGAATCCGATTACGCAAATAATTTCTGGAGAGCGATCGGCCTGGGCATCTATTTCTTAAAGGAGCTTTTTGTTTCCAGCATCCGTGTGGCGGTCGATGTCGTGAAGCCCGGCTTTAATATGCGATCGGGCGTGGTGGCCATTCCCCTTGATGCCCGTACAGACATGGAAATAACCATGCTGGCCAATATGATTTCCCTTACCCCGGGTACCCTCAGCCTGGATGTTTCCGATGACCGGACCAAACTCTATATCCATGCCATGTATATTGATACCGATGTTGAGGCTGTCCGGAAAGAAGTAAAAAGCGGTATGGAAAGGCGACTGCTCAGGGTCGTGCGTCAGGGTTCAGGGTAATCGTACGGTTGGTTTCATGAAAAATATGAACCGGACGCCTGCGTTTCTGTAAGGATGATCTAACTATTTAGAGAATAATCTGATTTTTTACCCACAAGACGCTGTAGTGCTTAATGGAAATTAAAAATATAGAACCGTCTAAAGTTTCCGTTCACGAAAAGCCTGTAATTATAAAAGGTGCACGTGTCCACAACCTGAAGAACATAGACGTAAGTATTCCCCGCAACAAGATTACCGTGATAACCGGGGTCTCCGGCTCCGGTAAATCCAGCCTGGCTTTTGATACGATTTATGCAGAGGGACAACGACGGTATGTAGAGAGCCTTTCGAGTTATGCCCGGCAATTTTTGCAGCGGATGGACAAGCCCGATGTTGATCTGATGCAGGGGGTTTCACCGGCCATGGCCATCCAGCAAAAAAATACGACGACCAATCCCCGTTCTACCGTGGGCACCACCACGGAGATCTATGATTATGTACGTCTTATGTTTGCCAGGATCGGACGGACCATCTCCCCGGTATCGGGAAAGGAAGTCAAAAAAGACACCACGGCCACGGTTATCACTGAAATATTCAACAAATACGATGAAAAAACCCGGTTTTATGTGCTGTTACCCTTAAGCCAAAAAGAAAAGAAAAAAGCGGCAGGGGAGCTCGACCTTTTTAAGGAAAAAGGTTTTACCAGGATTATGCTTGCCGATGAAACCGTGGTTGACCTGAACACGGACCAGGTGGACCTTAAAAAAAATCCTCCCGCTAAAATACGGGTGCTGGTTGACCGGCTGTCCGTTAAAAAAAACAATGACTTCCGCTCCCGGCTGGCTGATTCCCTGGAGACGGCGTTTTATGAAGGCAAAGGCCGGTGCTCGGTCAAAATTAAAGACGGAATAGAGCACGCTTTCAGCGAACATTTCGAGCGTGACGGCATAGATTTTACAGAGCCTACCCCCCAGATGTTCTCTTTCAATAATCCATTCGGGGCCTGTCCGAATTGTGAGGGCTTTGGCCGGGTTCAGGGTATAGACGAAGATCGGGTCATCCCTGACCCCGAACTGACGATCCGCGGGGGGGTAATCGCCCCGTTTAATTCCCCGAAATACAGCAAGCATTTGCATGACCTGATCCGGGTGGCGGCCAACTACCGGCTGCCCATTGATGTGCCCTACAAGGATCTTCCCAAAGAGGTTCGCACAATCCTGTGGAAGGGTAAAGACGAGTTCATCGGCATTGACAATTTTTTTAAAGCCGTCAAGTCGGAATTCTACAAGGTGCATATGCGTGTTTTCTATGCACGTTACCGTGGATTTTCCCGTTGTCCGGAATGCGAGGGCTTCCGGGTACGAAAAGATGCCCTTTATGTGAAGGTGGCCGGATTGAATATCGGTCAGATCACGGAGATGACCATTGGTCATGCCCGGGATTTTTTTGAAGAACTAACCCTGACGGAATTCGAACAGGGTGTGGCCGGACAAATTCTGTTTGAAATCCGTAAACGGCTGAAGTTTCTGGATGAAGTGGGGTTGCATTACCTTACCCTGGAACGGCAAACCAGGACGCTTAGCGGGGGGGAAGCACAGCGGATAAACCTGGCGACCGCCCTGGGCAGTTCCCTTATCGGAAGCATGTATGTACTGGATGAACCTACGATTGGCCTGCACCCCCGCGATAACACCAGTCTGATTAATATTCTTAAATCCCTGCGGGATATTGGCAATACGGTGCTGGTAGTAGAGCATGACCCCGAGATGATCCGTTCGGCTGACCATATCATTGACATCGGGCCATTTGCCGGAAGATACGGCGGCGAAGTTACCTTTGCGGGTTCATACGAGGATCTGCTCACTTCGACCTCGCTGACAGGCAAATACCTGAGCGGAAGAAAAAGCATTCCACTGCCGGAACAAAGAAGAAAGGGAAATGGGAAAAGGGTGGTGCTTGAGGGAGCAACGGAAAATAATCTCAAAAATATTGACGTAGAGATTCCTTTGGGTAAAATGGTTTGTGTAACCGGGGTAAGTGGTTCCGGTAAATCAACCCTGGTGCACAGCACGTTGTACGGGGCCATAAAAAAAGAAATCGGATCGTATGGTTATGCAGTGGGCCGGTATAAAAAAATTTCCGGCCTCAGGCATATAGGAAACGTGGAGATGGTGGACCAGTCACCCATTGGCCGGTCTACGAGATCCAATTCGGCAACCTATACGAAGGCGTTCGACGGTATCCGCGATGTATTTTCCAAAACCCGCCAGGCAAAGATAATGGGGTATCAGTCGGGGCATTTTTCTTTCAATGTCCCCGGCGGAAGGTGTGAGACCTGCCAGGGCGAAGGTATTCAGAAAATCGAGATGCAATTTCTGGCCGATATTGAATTGCCTTGTGAGGTGTGCGGCGGAACCCGTTACCGTAAAGATGTGCTGGGTATTCATTATCAGGGTAAGAATATTCATCAAGTGCTGGAAATGTCCATTACCGAAGCGCTGGAGTTTTTTGATGAGGAGTTCATTACCTCAAGGCTGCAGGTGATGGAAGATGTAGGTCTTGGCTATTTGAAACTGGGGCAAAGCGCAACGACGCTATCCGGCGGAGAGGCCCAGCGTGTGAAGCTGGCCAGATATCTGTCCAAGAGTGAATCTGAACCTACCCTGTATTTCTTTGATGAACCGACCACCGGATTGCATTTTGAAGATGTGGCCCGTCTTCTTTCTTCATTCAACCGTCTTCTGGAAAAGGGTAATTCGGTTATCATCATTGAACATAACCTCGACATCATCAAGAGCGCTGACTGGGTAATTGATATTGGTCCGGAGGGCGGATTTAAAGGAGGCTATGTTGTTTGTACAGGAACGCCGGAAGACATTGCCACCTGTGAAAATAGTTACACCGGACGCTATCTTAAAGAAGTATTATAAAGTAAATGTTTATTAACAGGCACTCATCAGAAGCATCTCTATGACCCAATTTCTGGAAAAGATAACTTTTAATTTAAAATGGAGGCCGGTAAAAACCTCTGTACAGGCCCGTATCAGAAAGTATTCCAAAAGCAAAGACGATATATTCTTTATTCAGATAGGTTCTAACGACGGAGTTACCCGTGATCCTCTCTATCGTCATATCATCGAAGATCAATGGCAGGGTATTGTGGTGGAACCGGTAAGGTATATCTACGAAAAACTGGTCCGCAACTACAGCAGCCACCATAGGGTGACCTGCGAAAACCTGGCTATAGGAGATGAAAACGGGTTCAGAAACTTTTACCGCCTCCGGGAGAACGACGACGGTTTGCCTGTTTGGTATGATCAGATAGGATCCTTTGATCTGGGTGTCGTATTAGCCCACAGGCACAAAATCGAAGGGTTCGACAGGTATCTGATGACCGACCAGGTTCGATGTGTTACATTAGATACCCTGCTTAATGATAAAAAAGTACGAAAACTGGATCTGCTGCACATCGATTCCGAAGGGTATGATTATGAGATCATCAAAATGCTGGATATGAGCAAATTCAAGCCGGAGGTTATTCTTTTTGAACATAAACACCTGAGTATTCCCGTATATACAGAAGCCATAGCACACTTAAAACGAAAACATTACCGGCTTTACAGGGAAAAAAACGATACATTGGCAATCCTTCGTTAACCGGTATGTCCCTATAAAGCAAAATCGACAACCCCCCGTGACCGGTATATATCTTCACATCCCATTTTGCAAACAGGCCTGTTCCTACTGTGATTTCTACTTTGTGACCCGCACCGGGCAGAAGGCCGGGTTTGTACGGAGTCTGACCGAAGAAATAGCAAGGGCTGCTGAAAAATCAATTGATAAACAGGTCAATACCATTTACTTCGGCGGAGGCACACCATCGCTGCTTGCCGCAGACGAAGTGAACGGCATAATGTCTTGCCTCCGGCGTCATTACGATCTGTCTGGTCTACAGGAAGTCACCTTTGAGATGAACCCGGATGATGTGAACGCCGGATATCTGGCCGAATTGGCCGGGGCCGGAATTACAAGGGTAAGTATGGGTGTGCAGACCTTCGATGCGGAACGGCTTCGATTCATGAACCGGGCGCATTCACGGCAGGAGGCTATTCAAAGCCTGGAACTGCTTGGACTTTCGCCGCTGCGGTCGTATAATGTGGACCTGATATATGGAAATCCGGGTCAGACCGTCGGCGATCTGGCCGCCGATGTGGAGGTATTGATGCAATACGATCCGCCTCACCTATCGGCTTATGCCCTGACCATCGAACCGCGTACCCGCTTAGGTATGCTCAGTAAAAAAGGGATTTTGAAAGCCGCCGATGATGATATGGTGGCCCAGCATATGGATTATTTGTCTCATATGCTGGCTTCCCGGAATACCCTGCGTTACGAAGTAAGCAACTATGCTAAACCCGGCCAGGAAGCCCGGCATAATTCAGGGTACTGGAATCATGCCGATTACATTGGTTTTGGCCCTGCCGCCCATTCGTTCGTATGGGATAAAGCCACCCGTAAGGCCCGGCGGTGGAAAAATACGGCCAGCCTGAAATCCTATATGGCTGATAAAAATAAAACAGATCAAAATTCGGTGGAACATCTCGGCCTGGATCACCTGGCCGAAGAGCGGTTGATGATGGGCCTGCGGACCAGAGAGGGGGTTTTACCGGATCAGCTGAAGCATACATATGAGTATAGCCTGTCGGAAACCCAATTGCAGTACCTCAACAGGATATGTGCTGAAGGTTATATGACCATGGATCAGGCGCTGAAGCTAACCCCGAAAGGTCTGAAACTAGCGGACACGATAATATTAACATTGCTTCAGTAATCTCCATTGTCTTGAATCATATATAAAACTAGATTATATTGATGCCATGACGTCAGGGCTGCAAAAATTTCTGGAGAAGATCATAGATTATGCCGGCTTGTTCCCACCCTCCGAACTGCCAATGGATGAAGCCATTCAAAATTATGCCCGTTATCGTGAGGATGTCGACAACTGGATGCTGTCGCGGTTTATTTGCCCGGCTTCCAGACTGCATGAGCTGGATGCCTACAGTGAAATGTTCCGCCAGGATGAGCCCTACAGATTTTCAATTATAGGAAAGCCTTCTGAAGACCTGCATGAATTTAAAAGAAATTTAGAAGAAACCCTGCTGGAAATCAGCAGGTTCCGTCAACGCCACGGCCCTGGGGTCGATACCGGCATGCTGGAGTTGCATTTCCCCAAAGACCATGCCGTCCATGCCGGGGTCTTGCAGCTAACGGGGCAAATGGTGGATGAGCTGTCGTCCGAAGAGACGATGGTTTTTTTTGAAGAACAGCAGGGCGATGGATGGCTGGGTAAAATAAACAAAGCCATACCGGTCATTGCCGCCTACAATAATGATAAACCTTCCCTGAAACTTCAAAGAGCAGGATATAAGCTACGATCAGGGGGAACTAAAGCAGAAATGTTTCCCAGCGTGGAAGAGGTGGCGCAGGTAATAAAACTTTGCTGCAGCGTAAATATACCCTTTAAAGCTACCGCAGGACTTCACCATCCGGTACGGTATTTTGATGAGACTTATCAGGTATGGGCCCACGGGTTCTTTAATGTATTTCTGGCCGGCATTCTGACCTGCAGCCATCGGTTGCCTGATATTATTATTTTGTCCATTCTGGAAGATGATGATCCGGATAGTTTCTTCTTTAACGAAGATTACATCGGTTGGAGAGATATCCGTATTTCCATCAGCCAGCTGCAAACCATCCGCAGGGAAAACGTTATTTCCCTGGGAAGCTGCAGCTTTGACGAACCGAGAGAAGATCTGATGGGTTTAAAACTATTCTGATAACGGTATTATGCCTGATACAACCGGCCCTCTCTTACATTCGTTTATACCCGTTCGTCCCGGCTCTCATTTTCCCATTCAAAACCTGCCTTACGGGGTGTTTCAACCCCTTGCCGGTGGTGAACCAAGGATCGGTACGGCCATCGGGGAATATGTGCTGGATCTTGCTGAACTCGAAAAGCAGGGCTTTTTTGAGGAGGATGATCTGCTGCACGGGACCGGGGTGTTTGCAAAAGGGGCCCTTAATGCTTTTATGAAGCTTGGGAGACCGGCATGGACCCAGGCCCGTGAACGATTAAGCCGCTTGCTGCGCAGCGACGAAGCGGCCCTGCGTGACAACGCTGCGATCAGGAAGGCGGTATTTTTTCGTCACGATGAGGTCTTGATGAAATTGCCGGCGGATATTGGCGACTACACCGATTTTTATTCGTCGAAAGAGCATGCTGCCAATGTGGGTACCATGTTCCGGGGTGCCGATAAGGCACTGATGCCGAACTGGCTGTATCTGCCCGTCGGGTATCACGGACGAAGCAGCTCTGTCGTTGCAAGCGGCGCCCCTGTTTACCGGCCATCCGGGCAAACAAAAGGTGAAGAGGATGAAACGCCGGTGTTCGGTCCGTCGAAGCTGCTGGATTTCGAACTGGAAATGGGATTCTTCACCGGTCCGGGTAATGAGCTAGGCAAACCCATACCGGCAGACGAAGCGGAAAACCATATTTTCGGAATGGTAATCGTAAATGACTGGAGCGCCAGGGATATTCAAAAATGGGAATACGTGCCTCTGGGACCCTTTTTGTCTAAGGATTTCTGTACTTCGGTTTCACCCTGGGTCGTTACCCTTGATGCCCTCGAGCCTTTCCGGACGGCCGGACCCCGGCAGGATCCCGAGCCGTTGGCTTATTTACAAACCGGAGAACGGCAAACCTACGATATTGAACTGGAGGTCATGCTGCGTTGCCGGGGTATGGATGAGGATCAGCGAATTTGCCGGTCGAATTTCAGGTATCTGTACTGGAGCATGGTCCAGCAACTGGCCCATCAAACGATCACCGGCTGCAACGTCAGGCCGGGAGACCTGTATGCATCAGGTACGATAAGCGGACCTGATCCGGAAAGTTACGGGTCTATGCTTGAGTTGACCTGGCGGGGTTCCAGACCTTTGAAGCTCCCCACGGGGGAAGAGCGAAAATTTTTACATGACGGGGATACCGTCACCATGACCGGATGGTGCGAGGGTGACGGCTATACGGTCGGTTTTGGGGAGGTAACAGGAGAAATCCGATGACGCGCCGTGGGCGCTTACCGGACGGGTTCCAGCCGGACAATAGGTGTAGGGTCGCCGCCGCGGTCATCAACGACCAGATAAATATATCCGTCCGGGCCCTGGCGAACATCGCGGATCCTCATTTCGTCGTGAAGCAGCAGCTCCTCGTTAAGCATCGTGGTTCCGTCTGTGACCACCCGTGACAAAACCTGATGCTGGCCTGACATACCCCCTGAGAATATGCTTCCTTTCCATTTCGGGAACTGTTCTCCGGAATACACCATCATGCCGGCCGGCGCTATGGAAGGAGCCCAGTGGTGAACCGGTTCTTCCATATCCTCATTGCTGATCGTATGATGCAGAGGTTCACCCACGCCGTAGTTCACCCCAAAACCTATCACGGGCCAGCCATAATTCAGACCGGCCTGTATGAGGTTAATTTCATCGCCGCCCTGGGGGCCATGCTCATTTGCCCATAATTCCCGGGTCTCAAAATTAAACGCCATGCCCTGGGGATTCCGGTGACCGTAACTCCAGATTTCAGGGAGAGCGCCTTCCTGGTTGTAAAAGGGGTTATCGGCAGGTACATTGCCATCGTCATTGAGACGGTTGATGGTGCCAAAATGATTGCTAAGGTCCTGAGCCGGATGAGCGTGCTGATCCTCAGCACTTCCTCCGGGTGATGACTGGCGGTCACCGACGGTAACGAAAAGGTAGCCGTCCGGGTCAAATACCAAACGTGAGCCATGATGCCCTCGTCCGCTGGTCCATGCCTGGGCTTCAAATATTTCTTCCACTTCGTTAAGTTCATCATTTTCAAATCGGCCGCGGATCACGGCGGTGGTACCTTCTGAATCATCCTCGTTCGGTTTGGCGTAAGTCAGATAAATAAGACGGTTCTGTTCAAAATCAGGGTGAATAACAACATCCAGCAATCCACCTTGTCCGCCAATACGGATTTCCGGAAGTCCCGGAACCGGATCCGGGAGAAGTACACCGTCCCGGATGATCCGCAGTCCGGCAGGGTGACCGTTTTCGCCCGGCGTCCCGCGTTCGGTCACCAGCCGGTCACCATCCGGTAAAAAGGCAATGGACCAGGGATGATGCAGCCCTTCGACCACGGTCACGACCCGGAATGCATGGTGTTGAGATTGTATTGCAGATCCGGCCGCATCAGCAGCCGCCTTTTCATCCGATGTGGAAGTGCAGCCGTAAACGAACAGGGCCATGGCAATAAAAATAAGGAAACTCAGGGTCATCTTTGGATACATATTCATATCAGTCGGTTCAGGAAATAGTTTGTATTAAGGAATTAATATAATAAGACGGAAGGGGTCGAACAAATTTAGGTCGGATTTTTATCGCTCACCTGTTTAATCCGGTCGGCAAATCATGTATCATAAACCAGTCCGGGTTATCTATAAATACAGACAAGCAAATGGGGGCAATAAAAAAAATAATGATATATATGGTGCCGGCGGTTATGGTGAGCAGCCTGTTATGGGTGGTGTACCCGGAGATGATACGACCGGATGGCTCGCCGGATGAGGAGGACGTGGTCTTTACCCCGGGCGATCGTTCGTCTGTTGAGGTGGGTTCCGGTGCGGCCGCGCTGGATACCCTGGTATACCGGCTGGAAGCGATCGGACCCATAAACAGTATCCTGATAAGTCAGAAAGGGGAACTCATCGTCGAAGAGTATTTCCGGGGGATGCATTCGCGGAGGGCAAATAATATAAAATCAGCATCAAAAAGCATTCTTTCCATTCTGGTAGGAATTGCCATTGACCGGGGATATTTAGAAAACGTGGATCAGGCCATAGGGGAATTTTTTCCGGAATATTTTGCGGAGAATCCCGATTCATTGAAAGCCTCCATCACCATAGCCGATATGTTAACCATGCGGGCCGGCCTGGAATCGACAAGCGGGCGCAGTTACGGCCGCTGGGTGACCAGTCGCAACTGGGTCCGCTATGCGCTGGACCGTCCCCTGGAAGGGGAACCGGGCGTGCAGAGGATCTACAGCACCGGCACCACCCATTTGCTTTCCGTCATATTGGCCAAAGCCACGGATATGAGTACGCTGGCCTTTGCCAATCGCTATTTATTCGGACCCCTGGATATCAAGGTCGCCGGATGGGACCGCGACCCCCAGGGCTACTATCTGGGTGGCAACAATATGGCATTGCTTCCATCGGATAT
The DNA here is from genome assembly GCA_040905685.1 of Balneolales bacterium. Taxonomy (GTDB): domain Bacteria; phylum Bacteroidota; class Rhodothermia; order Balneolales; family Natronogracilivirgulaceae; genus JBBDMU01. The sequence goes on from JBBDRB010000020.1 coordinate 49,636, forward strand.
GGTCAGGATCGGGGAGATGATGATGAACATGGGTCTATATAATAAGCAGCGCATTGTATCGCCGGAATGGGTCCTTCGTTCGATCGAGCCGGTAACCGGGCGCCGGGCTGTCGATGATTATGGTTATTTGTGGTTCAGGCGCATGGCCGGCGAAAACCATGTGATCTACGCCTGGGGCAATGGGGGCCAGTTCATCATGATACTCCCGGAGCTGGAAGCGGTCATCGCCGTGACTTCAACCAACGCAAGCGGGATTACCAGAAACTACAGCCGGCGCATGATGGCTGCGCTGGACAGGGAGATCGTGCCTCATTTGCGATAGGGACATGGTAGAATGGCAATTGAATAAGCGCTAAAGATTGATTACTCTAAAGTGCATCATGGTAATAAACTTATTATATTCAACTCCAATTTGATGAAATACCTTCAGTTAGCTTTTTTACTGGTCCTGTCGGCCTGCAGTGCGCAACCGTCTTCCGAGAGCGTCGTTCAACCTTTTGCTGAAAATCCGAATTACCTGGCCTGGGGGGATGTGCCGGTTTTTCCACTCGGACCGGCCAATCTTCACAGCTGGACACCCATCAGCCGGCCGGGGACCAGTAACTTTTTGGCTCATATGGACCGGCTGCACGATATCATGGAGGATATCGGCAGTCCCCATGTCCGCGGCTTCATGCGTTTTCTGCCTTATGACCCCATGAACCATCTGCATGACGGACCCGTTGAACGGGTCTTGCAGCCCTGGGTGCGGCTGGAGGACGGACGATACGACCTGTCAAAATTTGAACCGGAATGGGAGGAGCGCATGGTCGAATACCTGGATGCCGCCCTGGCTCGTCAGTTCATCATATCCATGGAAATTTGGGATGACTGGTCGGTGACCCGCGGACCCGGAGGAGAATATGATCCGGGGGAGGGGGCCGCCTGGAATGCCCATCCCTTTAATCCGAAAAACAACATCAACTATGATGAGGAAATGTTACCGCTGGAAACTTCGGTTTGTAATGCACCCTTTTACAGTACAATACCCTCGATCGACCATAATGAGTTGGTGCTTCAGCTCCAGAAGCGGTATGCCGACCGGGTGCTGGAAATAGCGGCCGGCTATCCCAATGTGCTGATTAATATAAGCAATGAAAGCCGGGCTCACCTTGAATGGAGCCGGTACTGGGCCAAATATATCAGAACGAAGGTGGCAGCGGAGGTGATGATCGGGGAAATGCCTTCGACAAACCGGAAGGATGGCGGAGGTGAATGTGAACACGATTTTAGTCCGGCCACCCTGGTGACCGATCCGCTCTATGATTTTGTTGATGTCGCTCAGGGTGTTTCGGGTCATGAATTCGGATCACCAAAAGAACAGGCTCTGGGGGGAGGGCGCCGGCTGAATACGTACCGGCAGGCTATGGCCGCTGCGGCCGGACCCCGCCCTATGTTGGTTAGCAAAGACTATACCAGGGACCAGGAGGGGGGCGATATGGTTCTGTGGAGCCGGTTTGCCGGCGGAGCTGCGGCTGCTCGTTTTCACCGCCCGGGTGTCCAGCATGGCAATGAAGTAATCGACTTTCAGCATGCGGCCATAGAACGTTTAGGCCGCTTTATTGCTGAAATTCCCTTCTGGAATATGCATTCTGC
>JBBDRB010000021.1:0-1618 GCA_040905685.1 Balneolales bacterium
TCAACGAAAAAGTTGAAATGGGCTTGAAGGATGTGGGTTTTGAAAAACCAACCCCCATTCAAGAAAAATGCATTCCCTTTATTTTGGAAGGCCACGATGTATTGGCCTCAGCGCAAACCGGCACCGGCAAAACGGCAGCCTTTGTACTCCCAATTTTAAATCATATTGTTAACAATAAGAAAACGGGAACTCAAGCCCTCATTTTAACACCTACCAGGGAATTAGCCCAACAAATAGACGAACAATTCTGGAGCCTGGGATATCACACAGGCCTGACGACGGTCACCGTATACGGTGGCAGCGGTGGTTATTCTCAGCAGGAGAAAGCCATGAAGAAAGGGGTCAGCGTAGTGGTTGCCACGCCGGGTCGTTTGCTCGACCATATCAAAACAGGCACGGTCAATTTCGACAACCTGAGTTTTCTGGTTCTGGATGAAGCCGACCGGATGCTGGATATGGGTTTCATACCCGACGTGCAGAGAATTATTAAAGCCCTGCCTCAAAAACGCCAAAACCTGATGTTTTCGGCAACGATGCCGTCTAAAATTGATCTGCTTGTCAGCAAGATCATGTCGGATCCCAAGCGGATTAACATCTCTTCCCTTAAACCGGCCGCAGGCATACGCCAGGTAGCCTATGAACTGAGCGAAGACAGTAAGATCCCACTGCTTCTGGAATTATTTGATAAAAGCGAATGGGTATCAACCATTGTTTTTACCTCAACAAAACGCCTTGCCGATAAACTTTCCCGAAAACTATCTCAAAAGGGTGCCAGCGTGACCAGCATTCATGGCGATCGAAGTCAGAAAGAACGTGAAGCCGCTCTGGCTCAGTTTAAAAGCGGGAAATACAAGGTTATCGTAGCCACCGATGTTATGTCGCGTGGCATTGACGTGGATAATGTATCCCACGTGATTAATTTCAGTGTCCCTCATGACGCGGAGGATTATGTGCACCGCATAGGGAGGACGGCCCGCGCCGAAACGACCGGTGATGCCATCACGCTTGTGTCCAGAGATGATAAGCAGTACATGAAAAACATCTATAAAAGCCTGAATCAGCATATTGAGGTTCTGCCTTTGCCGGAAAAAATTGCCGCCATGCAACCTTCAACTGATGGGGAACAAAATAACGCTCCTGCACGAAGGGGCCGGGGGCCGGCCGGTCAAAAAGGATCAACCCGCAAACCATCCGCCAGGAAACCGGCAGCACGTAATACGGAAAAGGCCGGGGCTCAAAAAACAAATGGAGAGGCCGTCCCGCCCCGCCCGGCGAGCAAAAGACCGCCGTCCAGGCCAAAACGGGCTCCCTCTAAAATAGAACAAAAGCCGGTGCACCAATCCGACAGCCGGAACCGCGTGCGCACCGATGACCGTAATGAAAAAAACCATTCGCGTAATGGTAATTCACGTAAGAAGTTGCTGGACAACGTACAGTCGCCTGATACGAAGAAACTGGATAAAACCCTGAATTCGAAAAAGGGGATTTGGAACAAAGTCCTGAATATATTTAATTAAGCTTGTCAGTAACATCTGCTGTAAAGGGAATAAAAGTTAAATTTTGTTCCCTTTTTTTGTGTGCCCGGCACGGGCACTTACTCTAGGGTGAAAGTCCCGAA
>JBBDRB010000022.1:0-9673 GCA_040905685.1 Balneolales bacterium
TATCCCGCACCGGTACATTCTTTTTTTGGAATGTTAACGACTTCTTATATATTGATAAAATTGTTAAAACCTCTTAATGCTTCACTATACGGGCCGTTTGCGTCCCTGGACTTCTAAAAATCATGCATTGTGTCCATTGAAATCGATACAAAAAACATTAGCCGGATAGATCAGCCCTCCAAGAATACCTTCGGTTGGTTTGTTCGCATCAGGCGGGACGGAAACAGGGTGAGTAAGTTTTTCAGCGATGGGAAGTACGGCGGAAAAGAAAAAGCCATCGAAATGGCCAGGGCTTTCCGGGATGAAAATTTAGGAAAATGGGAGAAATTTGCAAAAAACTTTGACCGGTCCATGCATGTCGGCAAAAAAAGCAATATCGGTTATCCCGGCATAAGTTATTGTATCAAAACCAAGCTGCGAAATGGAGAAGAATACAAGGAGCATGTCTTCCAGGTGTCGTTCTCCCCGGAAAAGGGGGTGCATAAGAACAAGTCTTTTTACATACCGAAGGCAAAATCAAAGCGGGATTTCAAGAAAAACTATGATCTGAAACTTGAGGATGCCATACGCTTCCGCGACCAGGAAATGTTAAAAATTTACGGTGCCCGCTATGTCAATTTTAAAAAGAAACGTAAAAAAAACGGAGTGTAGGTAATAATGGAGCTTATTTTCCTGACAACAGGGCTGCTCATTGGTTTTCTAACGGCTTGGCTGTTAAAGGCGGAGATCATGAAACGGGAATTAAGCCATCTGAAATCGGATAATGACCGGTTCGCCGAACGCAACGAATTCCTCAAATCGGATATCGAAAAAACCGAAGCCCGGTCTAAAGATCAGCAAACGGAGCTATCGGTCCTTCATCAAAATTACGCCACGGTAAAAGCGGATTACAGGAACCTGGAAGAAAAACTTTCCAGCCACAAAGAGGAAGTAAACCAGCTTCAGCAGAAATTTTCCTCTGAATTCAAGAATCTGGCTAATCAAATCCTTGACGAGAAAAGCAAGAAATTTACCGACCAGAACAAGGCTAATCTGGATATACTGCTTCAGCCGCTTGGCGAAAAGATCAAAACGTTCCAGAAAAAAGTGGAAGAAACCCATATTACCGATGTGCGGGAACGCAGTTCCCTGCAGGAGCAGATAAAAGGCCTGACGGATCTGAACCAGAGAATGAGCCTGGAAGCCAACAACCTCGTCAAAGCACTGAAAGGCCAGGCTAAAACCCAGGGAAACTGGGGTGAAATGATCCTGGAGCGTATTCTCGAGAAGTCCGGCCTTCAGAAAGACCGTGAATACAGGGTTCAGGAAAGCCTGAAAGATGACAGCGGTCGCCGGCAGCAGCCTGACGTGATCATTAACCTGCCTGATCGGAAGAACCTGGTTGTCGATTCCAAAGTTTCGCTGAATGCCTACGAGCGGTATTCGTCTTCTGAGGAAGAGGCCGAGCAGCTCTTATGCCGTAAAAGCCACATCCAATCACTCCGGACCCATGTGCGCCAATTGAGCGACAAGAATTATCAGGATCTATATGATATCAACAGCCCGAATTTCGTGCTGCTGTTTGTACCCATTGAACCCGCTTTCGCCCTGGCCATACAGTATGATCCACAGCTTTACGAAGACGCTTTTGATAAGAACATCGTCATCGTAAGCCCCACCACGTTGCTGGCTACCCTGGCTACCATCAAAAGCATCTGGAAACAGGAGTACCAGAGCAGGAATGCCGCCGAAATAGCCCGCCAAAGCGCAGGGTTGCTGGATAAATTTGTGAACTTTGTTGCCGATTTGGAGAAAGTCGGTGAACGAATGGATCAAACCCGCAAAAGCTACGATGCGGCCATGAACAAGCTGAAAACGGGTAAAGGCAATCTGATCAGCAGCACGGAAAAAATCCGCAAGTTGGGTGTCAAGTCCAGGAAAGCCTTGCCATCAGGCATTTTAATGAACGGATCCGACCCCGATGGTGAGGAGCCTTAAGTTAATCTTTCCTAACTGAACTTTGCTTCTGATTGTTCGTTATGCAGGTAGAACATAGCATCTAACCGCTACCGTATGACTTTATTGGTGACACTCTTTGTAATCGGCTTTATCGTCTGCATGATCGTCCTGGCCGGCGTAATGGCAGATAAATCAGGCTCTAATGCCACCGAACCGATCAGAAAGGGGGATCAGACCGATCAGTCGGACGATGCCCGTATCAAGCAATGAAATCAATAAACCGGATACAATGACTATATTTCTCTATGGTATTCTTGCTATTGGCTTTGTCGTGAGTTTAATTGTGCTGTTTAGTGCAATGACCGACATCCGGGAAAACAGAAAAGACAAAACCGCTCAGCGTGACATACCCCAGGATGAGCAGCAGCATGATACGCCCGGTAATGTGGGAAAAGACCGGCCCCAAAAAGCGCCGAATACACGAAGATGAATGAAAACACAGTATTAAAGGTTATGTTAAAGATACGTTACCCCTTTTATTTCTGCCTGATTCTTGCGAGTGCCGTGGTGGCCGGTTGCCAGCAGGAACAAACCGGCTATGCCAATGCTGCAGCCAAAGAGTATGATCGGAGCCATCAACAGACCGTCAGTGCAATGGAGAAAGTGACTAAAACCGATGATGAGTGGAGGGGGCTTTTAACCGCCTCCGAATACCGGATTTTGCGCCGGGCCGGAACCGAACTGCCTTACATTAATGAATACTACAAAACCAGGGTAAAAGGGATCTATCAATGCGCAGCCTGTGATTTGCCGGTATTTGATTCGGAAACCAAATATGATTCCGGCTCTGGTTGGCCGGCCTTTTACGCACCCATAGAGGGTCATATCATCACAACCCTGGACACCAGTTTTTTCATGGAAAGAACGGAGGTCCTCTGTGCGAGATGTGATTCCCATCTCGGTCACGTATTTGAGGACGGACCGGACCCTACCGGGTTGCGATACTGCATCAATTCGGTTGCTATGAATCTGGAAGAGCATTAAATCGGCAAAAAAGGCAAGAGAAAAGGCAAGTTCGGCAAAACAACTTCGGGATGACATTGTTATATTATAGATTATCTAATTTTTTCCCGATTATTAATTTAGCCCATGGACAAACCTGAAATCAGCCTGAGTGAACAGGCTCATCTTCGCCTTGAAAAGTTAAAAGAATTAAAAAACCTTGATATAAACCCCTTCCCCTATAGTTTTGATATTGATCACAGCAGCAGGCAGATCCTGGAAACCCCTGATCTTTTGCGCGTCGGGGAGGAAGAGACCGAAAGAGTTAGCCTTGCTGGCCGGATAATGACCCGCCGGATTATGGGTAAGGCATCTTTTTTTAATTTGCAGGATCAGGAAGGACGTATTCAGGTTTATTTGCGCAGGGATGATATCGGAGTTGAAAACTACAATACGGTATTCAAGAAGTTTGTTGACCTGGGCGACATTGTCGGCATAAAAGGCTTTGTTTTCAAAACCCGGACCGGGGAAATAACGGTTCATGCCGAGCATTTTGAATTGTTAAGCAAATCGGTTCGCCCTATGCCGGTACCAAAAGAAGTTACTGACGAAAAGGGCGAGACGGTTACCTACGATGCTTTTGCAGACAAAGAACAACGTTACCGGCATCGTTATCTCGATCTAATGGTCAATCCGGAGGTACGTGACGTATTCCGGAAGCGATCCGGCATGGTGCATGCTATCCGCAGTTATATGCTGGATAAAGATTATCTTGAAGTTGAAACTCCAGTACTGCAGCCGGTCTACGGAGGGGCTTCCGCAAAGCCGTTCACGACCCACCACAACGCCCTGGATATGCAGCTGTACCTGCGCGTTGCCAATGAACTCTATCTTAAACGCCTTATTGTTGGAGGATTCAACGGGGTTTTTGAATTTGCCAAGGATTTCAGGAATGAGGGGATGAGCCGTTTTCACAACCCTGAATTCACCCAGGTTGAACTTTATGTAGCCTATAAGGATTATAACTGGATGATGGATTTCGTGGAGAGTCTTTTAGAGCATGTGGCCCTGACCCTTCATCATACCACCCAAGTCCACGTTGGGAAAAATATCATTGATTTCGGAAAGCCCTGGCCCCGGGTCCCCATGCTCGAGGCCATTGAAAAGGAAACAGGCATTGATCTTGAGGGGATGGACCAGAAAGCCCTGCAGGATACAGCCCGCAAGTTGAATGTTGGAATTGATGAAACGATGGGCATCGGCAAGCTTATCGACGAAATCTTCGGCGAGTACGTGGAACCGAAACTGATACAGCCCACCTTCATCACCGATTACCCGATAGAGATGAGCCCGCTGGCGAAAAAACACCGCAGTAAACCGGGACTGGTTGAGCGTTTTGAATTAATCTGTAACGGCAAGGAAATCTGCAATGCCTTTAGTGAGTTGAATGATCCTGTGGAACAGCGCAGACGTTTTGAAGAACAGGCTAACCTGCGTGCCGGGGGTGATGAGGAGGCCATGGCCCTTGACGAAGATTTCCTTCGGGCTATAGAACATGGCATGCCGCCTACGGCCGGACTTGGCATCGGCATCGATCGTCTGGCCATGATCATGACCAATCAGGAATCCATACGGGATGTGTTGTTCTTTCCCCATATGAGGCCTGAATAAATTAACTAAGAGTTCAATTTGAAATTCGAATGGTTTTTAGCCCTGCGTTATTTTCGCGGGGGCAGGAAAGATTCTTCTTTCCTTTCTTTTATCAAGGTGATGGCCATTTCCGGGGTAGCGGTCGGGGTGGCCGGACTGCTGATATCCCTGTCCATTGTTCATGGCTTTAAATCCGTGATCCAGGAAAAAATCCTTGGATTTGGCAATAACATCACCGTGATGACCTATTCCGACAGCCCCATTTACCGGGCAGATACCGTACTCACCCGGCTTGCGGGCATTCCTGAAATCTCCGAAATCCAGGAAGTGGTCTATGGACAGGCTATGGTGCAGACGCGGGATTTTGTCGAAGGCAGCTTTATAAAGGGGGTGGGTCCGGAGGGTGATCTGTCCGACATACACCAGTACGTCAACCGGGGCCGGTATGATTTCAGTGCCGATGAAAACGGGCTGCCGGGAGTGGTCATCGGCAGCAGGCTTGCCCGTAACCTGAATGCCCGGATCGGCAGCGCGCTCACCGTTTACACGCTTCAGGGCGTTCCCAGTCCGGTCAATATGCCTGAAATCATCCAGTTTCATATTGCCGGTATCTACCAGACCGGGGTGGATATGTTTGACGATTTACTGGTGCTGATGGAAAGGGATTACGCCCGTGTGCTTTTTGACCTGCCTCCGCCAAGCGCCAGCCAGATTGATGTTCAGGCAACCGGGGCCGGTCACATTCGCGACGTTGACGCCGCCATCAGTGAGGCTTTGCCCTTTCCCTATTACACCGAAACCATTTACCAGCGGTACAGCAGTATTTTTGCCTGGATTAATCTGCAGGAACAAACCATACCGTTTGTGATCGCCGTGATGATAATCGTCGCGGCTTTCAATCTGATCGGCACCGTTCTGATGATGGTACTGGAACGAACAAAAGACATCGGTATCCTCAAAACCATGGGGGCCGGTGATAAGAATATCCGGTCCGTTTTCCTCATTGAAGGATTAATCGTGGGCCTGACGGGCCTGATACTCGGAATCGTTTTGTCGCTGTTATTTTACTGGCTGCAGGCCACCTGGCAAATCATTCCTCTGCCCGAAGAGACCTATTATATGTCGGCCGCTCCGGTTGAGCCGCATGTATTCGATTTTGCGATCGTTTCCATAGTTACCATGCTGCTTTGCGCCCTGGCCTCATGGCTTCCCGCCAGGGTTGCGGCAAGGATGAACCCTTTGTCTGTGATCTCCTATGGCAGGTAACGTTACTTTGCGTTCATATGCTTTTTGCGCTCTGTGGTTTCGGCCTTTGCCTCCGGAAAGGCCTTATCCGGCGTGAGCCCTGCAATTTTATTTCGTTCCCGGGATATCCTGTGGATCAGGCTGTTTAACCTGATTTTCTCCTCTCCCTCGGCCTGAAAGTACTCCTCACTGTATTGGGCATTCAGGTTATGCAGGAACTGCAGCTTCAGAAGTTTGATGGCCCCCCGGGCTGTTTTATAAGGGTCGCTGTCCTGGCTGAGGATCCGGTCCCGTTTTTCGTTGCCCCGTTCGCTGAGGGAAAACCGTTCGATGACTAACTCTCCCAGCAATTCAGGATAGGGGTGTTCCCTGGCGGAATACGACTCCACACCGATTGGTTTGCCGCTCTCATAACGTTGGATAATGTCGACAAAGAGGGCTCTGAGGCGGTCATCCTCGAAATGATCTTCATTAATCAGGGTTCCGACGTATTCTATCATTGGGTTTTCATGAACCAGCATAAGGCGCAGGACCTCTTTTTCATAACCGTGCATTTTTCTGGTTTTTTCAGCAGGATCCCTTTCCGGCCTTTCATCTCTTTCAGTTTCATTGCCGGAGCCGGCTTCACGCGGACCCGCTGAATTCGGTTCCAGTCTGGCCACCCGGTCCTTTTGCCTTTTTTCGCTGACCTTCTTCTTTTCCATGGTGAGGTCTAGCTGTTCAAACAATTTCCGGTCGCCGATCCGGGATTCCCGGCTCAGTTTCTGTATGAACGTTTCCCGGGTGACCCCATCCGGGATGCAGGATATGCTTTCCAGCATCCGGCCGATCACTTTAGGCTTACCGAGGGGATCATCCCATTCCCCCGACCGGATGGCACCCTGAATCAGGAAGCTTAAAAAGTCGTATGAATTATCTTTTTTAAACCCCAGAAAGCCTTCTTTGCCAAATTGCTTCACAAATGAATCCGGGTCTTCCCCCTCCGGCAACTGAAGCAGGCGGATACCGAGCCCCTCGGTCAGGGCAATATCAATGCCCCGGATCATGGCGTTTTGTCCGGCTGAATCCGAATCGTAGATCATCAGCAGGGTTTCGGCATAACGATGCAGGATCCGCATTTGACTATACGTAAGGGAAGTTCCGCTGGTGGCGACGACGTTGCGGATGCCGCTCTGAAACAGGGTTATGACATCGGTATAGCCTTCGACCAGAATAACTTCCTTTACCCTTCTAATTTCATTTTTGGCCGAATGGATACCGTAAAGGACTTCGCTTTTGTTATAGACCTCCGTCTGGGGGGAGTTTATATATTTCGGGGCCTTTTTCGAGGCATTCAAAATCCGGCCGCCATAGGCAATTACTTTACCTGCCGGATTAAAGATGGGGAACATCAGCCTTCCCCTGAAGGTATCATAGCTGCGCTCCCCGTTAGCATCCGATTTAAGCAGGCCGGCCTTGTGCAGGTATTCTTCGTTGATCTTTTCCCTGGCAGCCATTTGTTTCAGGCCATCTCCGCTCTGCAGCGAGTATCCGAGCCCGAATTTTTTGACGGTTTCTTTGGTGTATCCTCGTTTATGCAGGTAATCGCGGGCTGTTCCGGCTTCCTCGTGCTCCATCAGGGTCCGGTAAAAGTATATCCCCGCGTAACGCAGTGCGTGATAAATGCCCTCATTTTCGGTGTGCGACGGATCGGCTTGTGGATGATGATCATCCGGCAGAACGATGTTATAGCGTTCGGCCAGGGTCCGGATGGACTCCGTGAAGCCAATCCCTTCCATTTCCATCACAAAATTGAAAACATCCCCGCCTGCCCCGCAGCCGAAACATTTATAGATGCTCATGGCAGGAGTGACATGAAAGGAGGGCGTTTTTTCATTGTGGAAGGGGCATAAACCCGAAAATCCGCTCCCGGAGCGTTTTAACTTAACATAGTCCGAAACCACATCCACGATATCTGCGGCATCCCGGACTTCCTCTTTTTTTTCGTCGGGAATCATGGGCTTATAATACGGTGAAAATCAGAAAAGGGGGAGTAATAAATAGGAGGGGAGTTTTTATTGTGACTCACATGCAAGGTCGGTATATTTAAAGCCGAATTTAACATCAAAAAAAGGAAGAGGTTCAGCGCATGAGCATACTTGTTGGAAAAGATACAAAATTAGTTATACAGGGATTTACCGGCAAAGAAGGGAGTTTTCATGCCTCACAAATGATCGAATATGGAACCGATGTAATCGGTGGAGTCACTCCGGGAAAGGGAGGGATGACCCATCTCGATCGCCCTGTTTTCAATACTGTTGCTGATGCTGTAAGCAAGGGTGCCAATGCTTCCGTCATTTTTGTCCCGCCGCCTTTTGCCGGTGATGCGATTAGCGAGGCGGCCATAGCCGGGATCAAGGTTATTATCTGTATCACCGAAGGAGTCCCTGTAAAAGACATGCTTGTGGCCAAGGCGATCGTTGACCGGCATGGCGCTCATCTTATCGGACCCAACTGCCCTGGAATCATCACGCCCGGTCAGGCCAAGGTCGGTATCATGCCCGGCGATATATTCCGGACCGGGAACATAGGCCTCATTTCCCGCTCCGGCACGCTGACCTATGAAGCTGTCGACCAGCTTACCAAGGTTGATCTGGGTCAAAGCACAGCCATAGGCATCGGCGGAGATCCGATAATCGGAACCACACACACCGATGCCGTGCGATTGTTTAACGAAGATCCGGAAACCGAAGCCATCGTGCTGATCGGTGAGATCGGTGGAACCGCTGAAGAAGAAGCTGCGGAATATATTAAAGAACATGTTCACAAGCCGGTGGTTGCCTTTATTGCCGGGCGTACAGCCCCCCCGGGACGAAGAATGGGCCATGCCGGTGCTATTGTTTCCGGTGGCAAGGGCACAGCCGATGAAAAAATGGCTGCACTGAGAGCGGCAGGAATTACCGTTTGTGAAAATCCCGCCGATATAGGCGCCACGATGAAAGAATTACTGGCTAAGGCCGTATAAAACCTCAACTAACCAACCATTGACCATGACATATTCAGGAAATCGTTCTACGGGTAATTTTGTACTTGCTATTTTGATTACGACCACCCTTGCGCTGGCTTGTAATCCTCCGGGTGATGATGAGTTCAGGTCACTCTTCAACGGGCAGAATCTGGACGGATGGATCATTCCTGAAGAGGATGGAGGACACTGGAGTGTTGTGGACGGGGTTATAGATTATGATGCGTTGAGTCAGGCTCAGGGTGACAAGAATCTATGGTCAGAAGATGAATTTGGGAACTTTGTGTTAAGGCTGGAATGGCGCCTTAAGGAAACGCCGTATATCAACAGAAACGTGCCTATCGTCCGGCCCGATGGAACCCACCAGCTCAATGACCGGAATGAAGTGATCCGAATGGCTTTGCCGGACGCCGACTCCGGCATTTATGTAAGGGGTTCATCAAAGGCACAGATCAACATCTGGGCCTGGCCTGTTGGTTCAGGAGAGGTTTATGGATACCGGATGGATTCAGACATGCCGCCTGAAGTTGTAGCCGGCGTTACCCCGGTTAAATTCGCCGACAACCACATAGGCGAATGGAATTCCTTTGAGATCACCATGATAGGCGACCGCCTGACCGTGGTGCTCAATGACCAAACGGTAATCGATGGCGCCCGTCTGCCGGATATCGAAGACAGGGGACGAATAGCCCTTCAGCATCACGGTAGCCAGCAAAACGGGGAATGGACCAGCCCGCCATCGCTGGTACAGTTCCGCAATATATACATTCAAGAACTTTAGACAGCGGCCGGGGGGTGGATGCCGCGAAGTTTTTGCAATAAAAAGTTTTGTTC
>JBBDRB010000023.1:0-1595 GCA_040905685.1 Balneolales bacterium
GGAATACAAGGAGCAGTACGATGCCACCAATCTGCGGACCATACAGGACTGGATTATCCGGCGTCAGCTTACCGGGGTTCCGGGCGTTGTGGAGATCAACAGCTGGGGCGGATTTGTAAAGCAATATGAAGTTTCCATTAATCCCGAACAGCTCCGCAGCATGGATTTAACACTCAGCGACGTGATGGATGCCCTGGAGCGAAATAATCGGAATACCGGGGGAAGTTACGTGGAGAAAGGCCCGGAAGCTTTGTTTATCCGGGGTGAAGGACTTGCTCAAAGCCTTGAAGACCTGGAAAACATTGTGGTGGAGGCCCAAAATAGAATCCCGGTATTTGTTCGCGATATTGCTGATGTCCGCTATGGCCATGCCGTCCGGTTTGGAGCGCTGACCCGCAACGGAGAAGGCGATGCAGTTGGTGGACAGGCACTTATGCTCAAAGGTGAAAACTCCGATCAGGTCATTGAAAACGTAAAAGAGCGTATTAAAGAAATTCAGGCTTCCCTGCCCGAAGGCGTTCGCATCGAACCGTTTATTGACCGCACCAGACTGATCGACAAAACCACATCAACAGTTACTGAAAACCTGCTGCTGGGAGCGCTTATCGTTATTTTCTTCCTGGTGCTGCTGCTGGGGAACCTGCGCTCAGGGTTGATTGTCGCTTCGGTAATTCCGCTGGCTATGCTCTTTGCCATCGGGATGATGCGGCTTTTCGGTGTATCCGCCAACCTGATGAGTCTGGGAGCACTCGATTTCGGGATTATCATTGACGGAGCGGTAATTATCGTAGAGTTTACCGCCTATCTAATCGCCTCTAAAAAACAGGAGCTCAGCAAACTCAAAGGTCAGCAGGTAAAACATAAAATCGATGAACTTGCCATTGAGTCCGGAAGCCGGATGATGAGTTCAGCTTTCTTTGGCCAGTTGATTATCCTGATTGTGTTTGTTCCCATCCTGACGCTCACCGGTGTGGAAGGGAAAATGTTCCAGCCAATGGCCTTCACCTTTGGCTTTGCCATGATCGGGGCCATTCTTTTGTGTCTGACGTACGTACCGGCAGCCTCGGCGCTGTTCCTGAAGCCCGAAGGCAAAGGGGACTTGGCGTTCTCTCATAAGGCGATGGATTTTCTAACCTATCGACTGTACCGGCCATCGATTGTTGCCGCACTTCGTTATAAAGGAATCGTTATTGGCGGTGCGGTAATATTGCTGGGAATCAGCCTGATTTTGTTCAGCCGCATGGGTGGAGAGTTCATACCGCAACTTGATGAAGGCAACCTGGCGGTTCATCCCATCACCAAACCGGGAACATCGCTGAGCCAGGTTGTGGAGAACAATACCCGGCTGGAAGCCATGCTACTGGAAGAATTTCCGGAGATTGCGCAAGTGGTATCGCGGATCGGAACAGGCGAAATACCCAATGACCCGATGTCGCTCGATATGTCGGATCTGCTGATTATCTTAAAAGACAAGGATGAATGGGAAAGCGCCGAAACGAAAGAAGAGCTGATTGAAAAGATGCGTGCAACGATGAGTTCTCTTCCGGGATATGAGTTTGCTTTTTCTCAGCCGATTGAAATGCGTTTTAACGAAC
>JBBDRB010000024.1:0-7269 GCA_040905685.1 Balneolales bacterium
AGGAGACCTGCCAGGCATCAAACTGCTGGAACCTTCGGGTTAAAGGTTTCGCAAATGGCTTGATCATGTTTCTATCGCGTTACTCGTGCCTTGCATGGGCATTTACATTCTCACTGCTCCTTATTTCCATTTTTTCGGCCCGGTCACCGGCCCGGGGCCTGACTCAGGATCCGCATGCATCCCAGCCGGGGGATACCATCATTATTCTCGATGAGATCCTAATAGAGTCTACGCGGATCTATGAACCTGTCCGTTATCAGCCCGTTGACGTGCAGGTCGTCGATTCCCTGCACCTGGCTATGGACCGGACCATGCCGTTATCGGTCATCCTGGCGCGTTATACGAGTTTGTATATCCGCGATAACGGTCCGGGTGGCATGGCTTCCCTTTCTCAACGCGGATTATCGCCGGGTCAGACCCAGGTTTTGTGGGAGGGATTTCCCCTGAACAGCCTTTCGCTGGGCATGGCCGATCTGTCGCTGATCCCCGCCGGTTTGTTCGGGTCGGTAGAGGTGAGTCCAGGAACCCCGAGCAGTGCTTTTGGGGGAGGCAGCCTGGGGGGCACCGTTTACCTTTCCTCCTCCCGTCCGCAGCAGCCAGGTATGGAGGTTCAGCAATCGGCAGGCGCCTTCGGGACCTACCAAAGCCTGGTGGGCGGCCGTTACGGCAAAGGCCGGTGGTCCGTTTCCATGCAGGCCTTGTACCGCAGGGCCGATAATGATTTCAGTTATGAAAACCGGGCCAACGGCTTGAATGAAAACCGCCGTAATAATGCAGGCCGGGGGGGGCAGCTGATGGGTAATTTCGGTTACCGGCTGCAAAACGTTCGTATTTACTCTACGGTCTGGTTTTCTGACCGGGAAGAGCAGATACCCGGCAGCATTTTGACAGGTAGTTCAGAAGCCCGGCAATCGGATCGCAGCGTTCGTTTTCTGACCGGACTGGAAACATCGGTTGATGGCTGGAATTTGAGTTTGCGAAGCCTGATTGACCGTGATGTTTTTCATTATGTGGATCCCCCCGCAAATACAGACAGCCATTTCCAGACTGGGCGATGGTTGGTCAACCTGGATATTACCCGTCCCTCACCGGGTGCGGTTGTCTGGAAGGGAGGGCTCAGCGGCGGCCTTGAGATGGTGAATACCGGGAATTATTCGGATAAGTACAGGCGAAACAGCCTGGGCCTGCGCCTGGACCCGGTTATTCGCCTGGCCGGTGGAAGCCTGCGGGTCACGCCCACGGCCCGTCTGGATGCGTATACGGATTTCGGCGGGATTTTCAGCCCTTCTCTGGGGATCAACTGGAAAGTTGCCGGGGAACACCTTCACCTGAAGGGCATGATCAGCCGCGATTTCAATCCTCCGACGTTTAACGATCTGTACTGGGTGCCCGGAGGCAATCCCGGCCTTGAGCCGGAACGAAGCCTGAAGGGAGAAGGAGGGTTTATTTATCTTCCTGCCGTGCCGTTGATTGAAAGCGTTAATATGACCGGATACCGGATCTGGCTGGATGACGGCATTTATTGGTTTCCCTCCGGGGACGGGGTATGGTCACCGGCCAATGTGGAGAAAGTGGATGCCTATGGAATGGAAAGCAGGATAAACTTACGCTGGCAAGTCCGCTCTGCCGTGTTCCGGTGGATACTGGGAGCCGACTACAGAAAGGCAGAAATAGCCAGGATGCGTTTCCCCGGTGACCAGGCTGCAGGCCGCCAGATGCGTTATGTACCGGCCTGGAGCACCCGCAGCACCCTGAGCATCAACCTGGATCCGGTTGCCCTGAATGCCGCTTACCGGCGGACCGGGCGACGCTACATAACGGAGGATCATAGTTCCGGCCTCGACCCTTTTCAGGTGCTGGATCTTTCGATGAACTATAAAAGAGACTTCCTGCAGGCAAGCTGGCAAATCCGGCTTGCCGCTAATAATATACTGGACGAACGCTATGAGATTATTCAATGGTATCCGATGCCCGGGCGCCATCTTGAATTTTCCCTGTCTGTTGGTCTTTAATCCTAAAACAATCCTATCATTATGCATCCACTACAAAATAAGTACGCCTGTTTTATCCTTTTCTTTCTAATAACCGTATTTTCGGCCTGCAGCGACGATCCTGTTTCGGATAGGCAGGAAAATGAAATGGCATCGCTTCTGGTAGCCAATGAAGGCAACTGGTCAGATGGTAACGGATCTATAACCAGCTATGTCCCGGAAAGCGGGCACGTTGTCCAGACCCTGTTCGCGAATAACAATGACAGGCCTTTTGCCGGAATCATTCAGACATTGGTCCTGTACGAAGAAAAACTTTTTATTGTTGCCAATAATACCAATAAAATTGAAGTAACGGATGTGCTTACCATGCAAAGCATTGCCACGATTTCCTTCGATACCGCAACTCCGGCAGGTTTTGCCCCGGCCGGGGCAAATAAGGGATATGCCAGCAGTTTCTATGATAACTCTGTCATGGTGATTGACCTCGAGAGCCACACCCTTACCGGAACACGGATCGACGTGGGAATGAGTCCGCGTGGCATGCTGGTTTCCGGTAATCGTCTTTTCGTAGCAAACAGCGGTGAAAATACCGTTTCCATAATCAATACCGATACGGATGAAGTTACATCCACGGTAACGGTAGGTGCTGCCCCGTCCGAACTGATTCAGGATAATGAGGGCAGGGTATGGGTCGTATGCAGGGGACGTAAAGCTTATGATGAGAACTGGGATCCTGATCCCGTTAACGATATTGAAGGCGGGCTGACCGTGCTGGATGGCGTCAGCGGGGAACGTCTGCAAACTGTTGAAACGGGAGGTTTTCCAAATTCTCTGGCAATCGATGGGGTAGGGGGCCGTGCATGGGCGGTCAATGAAAATACGGTTCAGCAAATCGATATGAATACCTATCAGGTTGTTGATGAACAGTTTATAAACCGCAGTTTCAACGGCATTGGGTATTCGTCAGCCGAAAACCTATTGTATCTGGCGCATAATAAAGGGTATACACAATCGGGTCAGGCCCTCCTCTATACCCTGAACGGCGCGGCCGTGGATTCTTTTGATACCGGTATAGCTCCCACTGATTTTATATTCATGCTTGAGTAAATACCCGACCGGACCGTGACCCGGGAGAAGGTTTTGACGTCCCGCGACGGTTCACTATACTTTTGAGTCGTACTTTTTTATCTTCCGTGAATAATTCTTTTTAATTTATTTTCGTTGGATACTCAAAATTTACTAGTGCTCGGGTCAACCGGTTCCATCGGTACACAAACACTTGAAATCGTAGAACAGCACCCCGAAAGATTCCATGTTTTTGGGCTTACCGCGAACACCAACTGGAAAAAACTGGCCTCGCAGATTAATCGGTTCAAGCCGAAATATGCCTGCCTGGCAAATGGCCGGGACAAAAACAAACTTTTGGATCACCTCACCCATGACGCTACAAAAATTCTGGCTGGCGATGAGGCATTAATTGAACTTGTAGTGCACGACGGGGTCGATACCATTGTAAACAGCCTGGTAGGTTTTTCAGGGTTTTTGCCAACCTGCCGGGCTTTGCAAGCCGGAAAAAAAGTGGCCCTGGCCAATAAGGAATCCCTGGTTGTCGGAGGGGAGCTTCTCGGCAGCTACCTTAAGGGTAAGACCAGGAAGTTGCTGCCTGTGGATTCCGAGCACAGTGCCATTTTGCAATGCCTGGCCGGAGAGCCTGAAAAATCGATCGAAAAACTCATCCTGACCGCCAGTGGCGGACCTTTCCGGACCTGGAGCCTTGAGGCTATGCGGGACATTACGGTCGATGATGCCCTGGACCATCCGAACTGGGACATGGGGGCAAAAATAACCATTGATTCGGCCACCATGATGAACAAAGGGCTTGAGTTAATTGAGGCCCACTGGCTGTTTGATATTCCGCCGGAGCAGATAGACGCAGTGGTACATCCTCAAAGCATCATCCATTCCATGGTTACCTTCACCGACGGGTCGACCAAAGCGCAGATGGGACTGCCTGATATGAAGGTCCCGATTCAATATGCCTTGTCCTGGCCGGACCGATGGAAACTGGATGTACCGCGTCAGGACTGGACATTATCACAACAACTGACTTTTGAACCCGTTGACTATTCGCGGTTTCCCTGTATGCAGCTCGCCCTGGATTCTTTAAAAAAGGGAGGACATGCGCCGGCGGTTTTAAACGCCGCAAATGAAATAGCCGTTAAGCGATTTCTCAATCATGAAATTACGTATATTCAAATAGCGCAGATAATAGAAAAAAGTCTTGAAAAGATATCATCCGGAGAAGAACTATCAATTTCTTCGCTTGAAGAGGTTGATTATGAAACCCGTAATTTCGCAAAAAATATTATTTTTAAAACATTTCAGACATAATGGATTGGCTTTTTAGTCTCGTAACAACTCTATTAATTTTCGGAGCGGCGATTTTTATACTCGTGATCGTCCATGAATTAGGCCACTTTGTCGCGGCCAAAATTTTCGGCATGCGGGTTGATCAATTTTCCATTGGTTTCCCGCCTCGGCTGTTCGGTAAGAAAATCGGTGACACCGATTACTGCATTTCCGGAACGCCTCTCGGAGGGTATGTAAAAATTGCCGGCATGATCGATGAAAGCATGGACAGCAGTTTTGAAGACGAAGAACCAAAGCCCTGGGAGTACCGGAGCAAACCCGTCTGGCAGCGTGTCATCGTGATCACCGCCGGGGTGATTATGAATATGATCCTGGCGTATGTCATTTTTACGGGCATTGTGTATACCTATGGCGTTAATCAGATTCCGGCAGAAAACATACCCGGTTTGTATATACCGGATAGTTCCCTTGCCGACAAAATCGGCTTTGAGACCGGTGACCGCATTTTGGCCGTCAATGACCGGGAATTGGATAATATTGAAAATACCCGCCTGTTTTCCATGAGCGACCTGACCCGCGGCGATCTTAGTTTTACGGTTGAACGGAACGAAGAGCAGGTCCAAATATCGGCACCTCCGGGCTTTATGGATGAATTATCGGATGAGCCGGAGTTTATTGACATGCTGCAGAACGCTATTCCCAGTCATGTCGGTGCGGTGCAGCCGGGTACACCCGCTGAGGAAGCCGGCCTTCAGGAAGGTGACCGGATCGTTTCCATAGACGGCGAGCCGGTTGACTACTGGCTTCAGATGGTGGAAAAAATTCAAAACGCCGAATCAGCCTTGCATTTTGAGGTTGTAAGGAACGGAGAACACCAAGAGTTTCTCATTACTCCGGACACGGAACGCAATATTATTGGCATCGCTCAGATAAATGCCTTCGATTACTTTGATTCCAACACCGAACATTATGGCTTGTTTGCATCCATACCAAAGGGTATAAAACAGGGTAATGATACCTTTATGGGTATTATTAACGGATTTAAACAGCTTTTTACGGGAGCCATATCTTTCAGGGAAAATCTTGGCGGACCCGTGGCCATTGCCTCGGTCACAGCCGAAGCAACGGAAAGGGGTGGCATGCTGGGCTTCTGGAACATTACCGCTTTTCTGAGTATTACCCTGGCCATTATGAATATCCTGCCCATTCCGATGCTGGACGGTGGTCACCTTATGTTCCTTGTCTATGAAGGCATAACCCGGCGTGAACCTTCCATGAGGGTCAAAATGGCTCTGCAGCAGATTGGTTTTATCCTTCTTATCGGCTTGATGATCTTCGTTACCTTCAACGATATCCTGCGCTACGTCGGATAATTATTCCATACCCAGAAAGCTAAACCCATGTTTGCCAGAGACGGATTTTTTGTAATCCTATTTACTTTATTTTTTTCATTCATTATTGTATTTGCAGGCCTGTTAATAGGTAATGCCATTTCCTGGTTGTTTTACCTTGCGGCCTTATTTTTGATCGTCTTTACCCTGTACTTTTTCCGTGATCCGGACCGAACCACTCCGGAAGGGGAGAATCTGCTTATTTCCCCGGCCGACGGTAAAGTCATCATTGTAAAAGAAGCCGTTGAGAATACATACCTGAAGGGAGTTGCACGCCAGGTAAGTATTTTTCTATCGCCGCTCGACGTGCATGTTAACCGCAATCCGGTGAACGGACTTCTTGAATATGTGAAATACATTCCCGGTAAATATTTGGTAGCCTGGCACGAAAAATCATCCGAACTTAACGAGAGAGCGGAATTTGGCGTGCTGCACAACAATCATACAAGGATCTTCTATAAGCAAATTGCCGGCTTTGTTGCCCGGCGGATCGTATTCCATGTAAAGCAGGGGAATCAGCTCGTTGCCGGCAAGCGTTTTGGCATGATGAAGTTTGGTTCAAGAATGGATATACTTGTACCTTCCAACGTAAAGTTGAATATTGAAGTGGACGACCGTGTCGTGGCCGGGGAAACAGTGATTGGAACCATAGAAGACGTCAGTGCAATACAAAATCCAAAAAAAGAAACACCGGAAACGTCGTAACAGGCGGCTTAGGAAGAAACTGAAGCCCAGACCTATACCCAGGCTGGTGGTACCCAGCTTCTTTACCCTTATGAATCTGTTTTGCGGGTTCATTGCCATTATTCAGATACTTGAAGGCAACCCGGTTCTGGGTGCCTGGCTTATTGTCTTTGCCGGAGTATTTGATATGCTCGATGGATTCATGGCGCGGCTGGCCAATGCCGACAGCGAATTCGGCATTGAACTGGATTCCCTGAGCGATATGGTTTCGTTCGGTGCGGCTCCGGCCATTTTACTCTACACATTTGGGCTGAATGAATTGCAATTGCTGGGTATTATAATTTGCTCCTTTATACCCTTGTGCGGGGCTGTACGCCTTGCCCGCTTCAACGTGGATGCCAAAACAGACGGTGATCCCGGTTACTTCAAGGGTTTGCCCATTCCTGCCCAGGCCTTGATGGTAGCGGCCTTTTATCTGACTTTTGCCGGTAATTTCGAGCTCTTCAGCGGATTTGAGTATGGCGTGAACAGCGTCATCATTCCGATCATCGTTTTGCTTTCCTTTTTGATGGTAAGCACGGTCCCCTTTGATAAGGTGCCCCGTTTCAGCCGGGGGCAGATGAAACAATTCAAGGGACGTATTTTGTTGTTTGCCGCCTATTCTATCGTCATCCTGACCCTGCAGGAATATGGATTGATGATTGTCTTCAGCGTCTTTATTCTGAAAGGGCTAACGACGGCCGTTTTTCGTTTCTGGAACAGCATCAGCAATGGAGAAGAGGATGAGGATGAGGATGAGGATACGGGAATGATCAATGACTACGGTATCAGGT
>JBBDRB010000024.1:7369-49489 GCA_040905685.1 Balneolales bacterium
GAGGATGAGGATGAGGATGAGGATACGGGAATGATCAATGACTACGGTATCAGGTAAAATACTCCCGTTACCGCCGTTCGGATACATAAAGATCAAATTCTGTCGTCAGGTAGGCATCGCTGCCTACATAGGAGAGGATGTTGATGAACATTTCTGTTTTCATAACCCCGTTAGTGATAATGATCTTCTCTCCTTCGCTGTTCAGAAAGACCATAGCGGGATACGAAGTGACGCCCATCAATTCAGCAATTTCTTTTTCGGTCCTGTAATTTCCGTTAAACATGAGGCTGTCTTCCGATTCGGCGTTAATGCGGACGGAGCAGAAGTATTTGTCCAGCGTCTCTTCCACTTTCAGGTCCGTATAGACATCGTCATGAAATTGCCGGCTTTCGGGACAGTCTTCAACGTAAACATCCAAAAGCACTTTTTTGTTGTTACCGGCAACGGTTTCCTGGGCTTCTTCAAGAGAATACCAGACATCAGAGGGGCCACTGTCGGTCTGTACGCAGCCAATCATAAAAAAGAAACCGGTTATAAAGCAGGCACTATGTTTTAGAGGAAGCACCATATCATAGTTTAGTAACTAAATAGAATCCATATTTTTCAATCTATTTGATTGGCTAATTAAAAAAAAATCACAGGAGAATATTTATTAACTTTTAACTTATTATTTACTTTTATGATAACCGTTAGGATGCGGTAACCTAAAAAAAATAGCCTGCGCTGATGCCATGTGCCGTTCCAAAACCGGCAGCAAACGGGGCAAATGCATAATCGAAATCGAAATTATTAACACGGACCCCCGCGCCAAGGGATATGCTCCTGGTTGGATGATGGGTTTTATACCCGCTTCTGAGGATCAGCATCTCCGATATTTCCACCCTTAAGGCCAGGTTGAAATGAGCTTCATCCTGGCTTATGATATCCGAATTCTCATCATCAGGGCGGACCTCATTGAGTGGTTTTACATAATCAGAACTAATTATAAAAAGTAAAGGCACTGAAGCCGTATTACCCTGTGTTGAGAACTGCAGAGCCTGTATATCCACTCCGGCACGGATAGACGTCGGCAGATGGGTAGCTTCAAGGTAAAGTTCCTGCATTTGACCGTAATTAAGCAAAGCGGCTCCGAGACGGATCCGCTCATCATAAAAGTCGGCCGCCGCACCTGCCGACACGGCCACGCCACTGGCATTCTGGAGGAAAAGCTGTTCATGCAGAAACATTCCTGTCAGGCCGAGGGAAAACGGACCCAGGTCATGGGAATAGGCCCCGGCTATGGATAGGTAATGCTCACCAGGACTGTCACGCTGTTCAATATCCTCTACCAAAGAGGAGATAATGCCAAAGGCGAAGGCGTCCCGGTCCCGCTTAAAATTGACGGCGGCATGACTGTTCCGGGTTCCGGCCGCCCCCCATGTTATATAAGAGAGGATCCCGGCCGACTGCTTTTCAAGGGAAAGCAAGGCAGGGTTGGTAAACAGAGAAGATGCTCCGGAAGGGATGGCCGTGTGGGCTTCCGACATGCCAAGTGACCTTGCGGACGGACCCATATTCAAAAATTGCATTCCGCTTGAGTGCTGGGCATAGCCGTTTTTATAGCAACCAAAGAAAGTGAGCAGTAATGTTGTAAGCAGCGCAATCCGGACCATAGAGCAGGCATTCAGGAATTCTGGGCGAAAGTAACAGGGTATAAGATATCATCACACAAACAAATGTGGTATTATTTTTTAAAGAGGCCCCGGCTTGACTTTCATGCACCGGCAAGCTAACTTCTCATCATGATTTTCAAACACGCTAAACATATTAATTCCTGGTGGCCGACGATTCGCTGAGCGGATTGACGTTGCGTGTGTATTACTTCCTGTTTAACGCTCCCTAACCCGCTTCAGATTCCTGGATGTGGGTTTTTTTATGTCATGACGTATGGATTACGAACGATTTAAGCTATTAGCCAAAGATTATACGGCCATTCCGGTGCATCACACCCTGATGGCCGATACCGTTACGCCCGTTTCCCTGTTTCTAAAACTGCGGGAAAATAGCAGGTATCCCTTCCTGTTTGAATCAGTCGAAGGAGGGGAGCATCTGGCCAGGTACTCTTTCCTGGGGTGCAATCCCTATCAGGTGCTTGAATTCAAAGATCAGAACCTGACCCTTAGCCGGGACGGCAGTACGCAGACCCTTGACGGAGACTATTATCGGGTGCTTAAAGATTTGACAGGAAATTATAAGGAACCCAGCCTGCCGGGTATACCGCGGCTCACCGGGGGAGCGGTAGGCTATTCCGCCTATGACACGGTCCGCCTGACAGAACATCTGCCGAATATACCGGAAGATGACCTGAATTTGCCGGAAGCCATCTGGGCTTTTTACGATGAAATTTATGCCTTCGATCATGTTAAGCATAGGATACTGCTGATCAAGACCGCGTTTATTGATAAAGATTCGGATCCCGCTGAAGTCTATGGCCATGCCCGGGAAGCTCTGGGCGCGATGGAGGCCAATACCAAAAAACACGCCGAGACCGCTTTGCCTTTTTCCCTCACCGGCGACCGACTTGAAAGCAATACAGATAAAGATGATTTTTGCCGGAAAGTTTTAAAAGCAAAGGAATACATCCGGGAAGGGGATATCTTTCAGGTCGTCCTCTCCCAGCGGTTCAAAAGTACTTTTGACGGTGACCGCTTTATGCTTTACCGTGCGCTGAGAATGGTGAATCCGTCCCCGTATTTGTTTTATCTGGATTTTCATGCTTTCTCTCTGGTTGGTTCGTCACCGGAAGTACTGGTCCGCGTTCAGGACGGCGAGGCACAGGTACTGCCGATAGCCGGTACACGCCCCCGCGGGAAAACGGATGAAGAGGACCGGTCACTGGAACTGGATCTTAAAAATGATCCCAAGGAAGTTGCCGAACATATTATGCTCGTCGATCTGGGCCGGAATGACCTGTCCCGCATTTGTGAGCCCAAAACGGTAAAAATGCGCCGCAACCAGGTTGTCGAGCGTTATTCCCATGTCATGCATATAGTTTCTGATGTGGCCGGGAAGCTCAGCCAACACAACCATCCTGTTGATGCACTCATCCATTGTTTTCCTGCCGGAACCGTAAGCGGAGCGCCGAAAGTGCGGGCCATGGAGATCATAGATGAACTGGAAACCACCAAGAGAGGTCCGTATGCCGGCGCCGTGGGATATATCGACTTCTCCGGTAACATGGATACATGCATTGCCATAAGAACAATGGTTGCTACCGAAGACTCGGTCTATATACAGGCCGGGGCCGGGATCGTGGCCGACAGCGTCCCGGAAAACGAATACGAAGAAACCGTCAACAAAGCCAAAGCGCTTATTGAGGCATTGGACGTGGCTTTGGAAGTATGAAATTAACCTGAACAATGAATAAGACCATTCTCTCCGGTATACAGCCTTCAGGCCTCTTGCATATCGGTAATTATTTTGGGGCCATTAAGCAGCATCTCGAAATGCAGACAAAAGGAGAGGCATTTTATTTCATCGCCAATTACCATTCCCTAACCTCGTTAGCTGACGGCGATAAATTGCGCCGGTACACACTGGATGTTACACTGGATTACCTGGCTCTCGGAATGGATCCGGAGAATTGCACATTTTTTGCGCACAGTGAAGTGCCCCAGGTTACCGAGCTGGCCTGGATACTGGGTACCCTGTGTCCGGTTAGCCTGATGGAAAAGGGAGTATCCTATAAAGATAAAGTGGCTCAGGGTCTGCCTGCCAATGTAGGTTTATTTACCTATCCTATCTTGCAGGCCGCCGATATACTGATATACGGTTCCGATCTGGTTCCGGTAGGAGCCGATCAGAAACAGAACATTGAAATAGCCCGCGATCTGGCCGCTAAATTCAATCATACTTATGATTGCGATGTCTTGACCCTACCGGAAGCCTGTATTGTAAAATCCGTTGCCAGCGTGCCGGGTACAGACGGCCGGAAAATGAGCAAGTCATATAACAACGCGATCAATATTTTCGATGAAGGCAAAACGCTCCGGAAGAAGGTCATGTCCATACAAACGGATTCGAAGGGACTCGAAGACCCCAAAGATCCCGATGCATGCAATGTATTTGCATTGATAAGATTATTTGCCGACAAGGAGATCATTGCCGATACGGAGAAAAAATACAGGGCCGGCGGGTTTGGATACGGCGATGCTAAAAAACGGCTTCTTGAACTCATTGAAGATTATTTTGCCGAAGCCAGGGAAAAACGAAAAGTACTGGCAGAAAACGAAGGCTACGTTCTTGATATCCTGCGTGAAGGGGGCGAAAAAGCCCGCAAACGCGCCGGCGAAACAATGGTCCTTGTTCGCGATGTTACCGGCATTAATCTGTACACATAGTGCACTGAATTAGTATATTAAGGCAACTAAGGCACCAATATGATTCTTATAATTGACAATTACGATTCCTTTACCTATAACCTGGTTCATCTGATCGCTGAACATGAAGGCGATTATAAGGTCGTTCGAAACGATGCGCTGACCCTGGAAGAGATCAAAAATCTTAATCCGGCGAAAATTCTCATATCCCCCGGTCCGGGCCGGCCCGAGAATGCAGGCATTACCGAACGGGTAATCCGTGAATTGGGTAAGCAAATCCCCATCCTTGGCGTATGCCTGGGACATCAGGCCATCGGTCATGTATACGGCTGCGAGGTTTCGTATGCTCCGGTGCTGATGCATGGAAAGACATCGCTTGTTGAGCATGACAGTTTGTCGATCTATAAAAACATCACCCAGAACTTTACAGCAACCCGTTATCATTCCCTGGTCTTAAATCCCGCTGCCATCCCGAAGGACCTGACCGTGACATCAAAATCAGCGGACGGCACCGTTATGGGTGTCCGCCATAACCATTATCCTGTTGAGGGCATTCAGTTCCACCCTGAAAGTATATTGACCACCGAAGGTCCTAAAATCATTAAAAACTGGATTTTCCAGTAATCAGACGGCTGCTATTGAATATTGGCTGTACCCCTGTTACCCTAAAAAATACAGTATGAGCTTTACCGATATATTGGAAAAACTAAGTTTCGGGCAGAACCTGACCGAAGAGGAATCCGGTTATGCCCTGAGCGAGATCGTCTCCGGAAATGTGAACCAGTCAAGGATTGCCGCATTTTTATTCGGCATGCGAAGCAAAGGTGAAACGGTTGACGAACTCACGGCTTTTGTGCAGGTTATGCGCAATGCCGCCGTACCGGTTGATGCCGCACATGAATATGCCGTCGACCTTTGCGGTACCGGCGGGGATCATTCCAATACCTTTAATATTTCCACGGCGGCGATGTTCCTGGTGGCCGGGGCCGGAGTGCCGGTTTTGAAACACGGGAACCGCAGCGTTTCCAGTAACAGCGGCAGTGCCGATGTGCTCGAAAGTTTGGGAGCTAAGCCAGTACTGGAGAAAAAGGCTGTTGAAGATTGCTTCAGGGAAACAAAGATGGCCTTCATGTTTGCCCCGTATTTCCATCCGGCCATGAAATATGTCATGCCGGCCCGCAAGGACCTGGCTATGCGCACGTTTTTTAATCTCCTTGGACCCTTGCTGAATCCTGCAGGGGTGAAACGTCAGGTAATCGGGGCTTACAGCCGGGAAGCCGCCCAGACGATCATCAGCATACTGGCTAAACTCGGGACCGAATTTGCCTACGTGCTGCATGCCCATGACGGGCTGGATGAATTCTCCACTACGTCGGCAACGGATGTTTTTGAACTTAAGAACAGTGTATTTACCGGCCCCGCCCGTTTTGATTCCCGCACGCTCGGGTTTTCTGAAACGGATATGAAATCCCTGGAAGGAGGCAATGCCGATGAAAATGCGGGCATCATCCAGGCCATATTCGACAATAAGGCGACAGAGGCCCAGGCTGAAATAGTCATGTTGAACGCCACTTTTGCTATTCATGCATCCGGCATCTTTGAGGATTTGCAGGAATCCCATCTGGCGGCCCGGGAAAGCCTGGAGGCCGGTAAAGCTAAGAAAGCCCTCAACGATTTTATCCAAAGCACAAACGACCTGGGATAATCACATCACAATTCTGGATAAAATAGTAGAGCAGACACGCGGGGATATTGCAAGGCGCAAGAAGAAAATCTCCTGGCATGGCCTGGGTGACCTGCCTGACTTCGGCCGTCCGCGCAGGGATTTTGAAGCGGCCCTGGATACCCCCGGAAAAGTGGCCGTCATTGCCGAAATTAAAAAGGCATCGCCCTCTAAAGGCGTAATCAGGGAAGATTTTAACCCCTGCAAACATGCCGGTCAGTACGAAAAGGGGGGAGCATCGGCCCTGTCTGTCCTGACAGACCAACCGTTTTTTCAGGGGGATCTTCAATATCTTAAGATGGTATCGCGGGAAACATCACTGCCGGTACTCAGAAAGGATTTTATTGTCGATTTTTACCAGATCCGGGAGGCTGTTGCCTTTGGGGCCGATGCCGTGCTGCTGATCGCTTCGATCACCGACGGCAGCCAGCTTTCCGAACTGCACCATGCAGCCCGTGAGGCCGGCCTTGCGGCATTGGTGGAATGCTATAGCGAAGAGGATACCCAAAAGGTCGATTTTGGACAGGTCAGCCTGTTTGGCGTGAACAACCGGGATTTAAATACGTTCAAAGTGGACGTACACCGGGGCATAAAACTGCTGAATATGGCTCCCGACGGGGTCATAAGGGTATCGGAAAGCGGACTGACCACCAGAGACGATCTGCTTTTGCTGAAAGACAATGGTGTTCATGCCGCACTGATCGGCGAACATTTTATGAGGCAGGATGATCCCGGAAAGGGACTGAAGGAAATCATTGACTGATAAGCCTTCTGATTTCAGGCCGGTTTCTTTACCATGAGTTTTCTTATTGCTATTTTGAGAACTTGTATTTTTTTGATCAATATATTATCCACATGGAAACGGAAGGCAACCATACCCGCGTGAAGATCTGCGGCATCACTACCCTGGAGGACGGACGCTTTGCTTCCGGGGCCCAGGCCGATTTTCTGGGTTTCATATTCTGGCCGGGAAGTCCCCGTTTCGTTACGGCCGAAACGGCGGCGGGGATTATTGACTGGATTGAGGGTCCGGAGTGCGTTGGGGTATTCGTGGATCAACCCGCTGAGGAGGTAAACCGTCTGGCGGAGGAAACGGGCATTGACCTGGTTCAGCTCCACGGGGATGAAAGTGTGGATTACTGCCTTCAGATGAACAAACCCGTGATCAAGAGCTTCCGGGTAAAACCGGGCATGACCGCTGAGGATCTTCAGGATATGATCCTTCCCTATCTGAGCCATGTAGCCTTCATCCTTTTTGATTCCTTTGACAGGGAAGTTCAGGGCGGTTCAGGAAAGACTTTTGACTGGGGGCTGATTGAAAAACTTAATGAGCGTATCCCCGTTATCCTTGCAGGCGGACTTAACCCGGAAAATATTGCCCGCGCCATTGAAACGGTAAAACCATTTGCAGTAGATGTCTCCAGCGGCGTCGAACTTGAGCCCGGTATCAAGGATTTTGAAAAGATGACTGTCTTTTTTGATAAAATAAGAACAATTAATGAAGGTTAATAATATGCCAGGCATGGTCTTAGAATCTCTGTATAACGCTCCCGATGCAAGAGGGTATTATGGGAAATTCGGGGGTAAATTTGTACCTGAAATCCTTATACCGGCCCTTGAAGAACTGGAAGACGCGTATCAGTCTGCCAAACCCGATCCCCTGTTCAGGCAGGAATACCGGGAACTGCTTAAAGAATACGTAGGCCGCGAAACTCCACTGACCTATGCAAACCGGCTCACCAGCCATTATGGCAAAGCCGATATATATCTTAAGCGGGAAGATCTTTGCCATACAGGGGCCCATAAAATCAATAACGCCCTTGGACAAATACTGCTGGCCCGGAGGATGGGTAAAACCCGCATCATTGCCGAAACCGGGGCCGGTCAGCATGGCGTGGCCACAGCCACAGCCTGTGCCAGGTTCGGAATGGAATGTGTTATTTATATGGGTGCGGAAGACATTGAGCGTCAAAGTCTGAATGTGGACCGCATGAGGCTTCTTGGAGCTGAAGTTATTCCCGTGCACAGCGGCTCAAAAACGCTCAAGGATGCTACCAATGAAGCGATCCGCGATTGGGTGACCCATGTCGGCGATACCTTTTACATTATCGGCTCTGCCGTGGGTCCCCATCCATATCCTATGCTGGTCAGGGATTTCCAAAGTGTGATCGGCGAAGAAACCAAAGTTCAGCTTCATGAGAAAACCGGCCGCTCACCGGATTATGTGGTGGCCTGTGTCGGGGGCGGTTCCAATGCCGCAGGGATCTTTTATCCGTTTATAAACGACAAGGCGGTCAGGCTGATTGCCGTCGAAGCGGCCGGGCTCGGCATTGACAGCGGTAAAACAGCAGCGACCCTAACACGGGGCACGCCCGGCATCCTGCACGGGTTTTTGAGCATGCTGCTTCAAAATGAAGACGGTCAGGTAACCCTGGCTCATTCCATCAGCGCCGGGCTGGATTATCCCGGCATTGGTCCGGAACATGCCCACCTGTTCGACACCAAAAGAGCCCGATATGTTCCCATAGATGATTTTCGGGCCATGGAGGGCGTTAAACTGACCTCTGAACTCGAGGGAATCATTCCGGCCCTGGAGACGGCCCATGCCCTGGCCTACCTCGATGACCTGATGCCAGAAACTTCAGAAGGGGAAATCGTAGTGGTCTGCCTGTCGGGAAGGGGCGATAAAGACATGAATACCATTTCCGCAGAACTCAAAAAACAAATCCATACCTGATGATTACCGGGAAATCACGCATAGCCGAGCTGTTTGAAAATAAACCGGCCGGCGAGAAGATCATGTCCCTGTTCGTAACGGCAGGCTATCCGGATAGGGATTCGACGGCCGACATGATACTGGGCCTGGAGAGGGCGGGGGCCGATTTGGTTGAACTGGGGATGCCTTTCAGCGACCCTCTGGCCGACGGACCCACCATTCAGTATTCCAGTAACATTGCCATCGAGAACGGCACGAATCTGGGCACGGTGCTCGATACGGTCAGGACGGTCAGGAAAAAATCAGAGATCCCCATGGTCTTGATGGGATACCTGAATCCGGTATTGCATTACGGCCTGGAAAAATTCTTTGCTGAAGCGGAAGCTGCGGGGGTGGACGGGCTCATTCTGCCGGATGTGCCGGTTGAAGAATCCGGTCTGGTCGTTGATCTTAGCCGGAACCACCATATCGATCTGATTTATTTGGTGGCCCCCAATACCAGTGACGAAAGAATGCAAAGAATCGATGATCTGGCAACCGGCTTTGTGTATTGCGTCTCCGTGACCGGGGTAACGGGCGCACGGAGCGGGGAGGAGGTATCCAGGTCGGTCGAACGGTTTATGGACAGGGTTAACAAGAATATTACTAAAAACCCCGTTTTAGTGGGGTTTGGAATAAAGACCCATGAAGATGCCATGCTCATATCCCGCAACTGCAAGGGCTTTATCGTCGGCAGTGCCCTGATCGATAACATCCGGGAACATTACCCCCAGGCGGACTGGAAACAGGATTTATTTGATTTTGCATACAGGCTGAAGAACGGGTGATACTAAAGGACCCTTAATTTATGTTATAAATAACTTACTTAAATGTTTACATTAACCTATCCGTCTGCAGGATTAAGCGACAGTACCTGCGGCAAACACCGTCTGTTTATGAGAAATACGTTCCTATTCTTATGGCCTCTGCTGTTTCTGGCTGGGATCAGTGCCTGTGACAATGATTACCGCCGTCCGGCCCAGGGTCCCTTTTCGGAAGTGCTGGTGGTGATGGATTCCACCCGGTGGGACAGTTCCACGGCGGAAGCCATCCGGCATACTTTCGGCAGTGAGATCATGACGCTGCCGCGGCCTGAAGAGCGTTATGATCTGCGTTTCATGACCCTTCGGTCGAATAATGATCTGGAATATGCCAAAAGGCATAAAAATGCCATATTTGTTGCCACCATTGACGAGGAAAGCAATGTCGGCTCCTATATACGCTCGACGATCAGCGATGATATTGCTGAAAGGGTCCGTTCGGAACAGAATTTTGCCTTTCCATTGAGGGATCGCTGGTATAAAAACCAATGGACCCTCATACTTTCTTCAACCGACGATGAAACACTGGCCGCCAAAATCAGGGATACGGGCCAGTCACTGGTTAGCAATCTGGACAGCGTGGAAATTCAGCGATGGCAGCAGGAAGTTTACCGCAGGGGGGAGCAGATTGAGCTCAGCGACTCTTTGATGAACACGCACGGCTTCAGCATTCGTGTTCAGCATGATTATAATATTGGCGTTGATACGACGGACTTTGTGAGTCTGAGGCGCTTTTTAAGCGATAATGACCGCTGGATATGGGTATGGTGGCAGGATGACGTCGATAATATAGATCACATTGACAGTGAATGGATCAATGCCAAAAGAGACAGCCTGCAGGAACAATACATTCGTGGATCCAGAGAGGAATCCTATGTACAGACCGAATACCGGCGACAGGTAGAAACAACGCCCACCCGGATTAACGGACGACGTGCCTTTGAGACCAGGGGCACCTGGAGGATGGAAAACGATTTGATGGGTGGACCTTTTTTGAATTATACCGTATTCGACGAAGATCAGGACCGGCTTTATCTTATGGAATTTGCTCAGTTTGCGCCGGGTCACACCAAACGCAGGTTTGTCTATCAGTTTGAAGCCATGGCCAATACCTTTGATACCGACAGCACCTGGATGAATCAACAAGCGATTACAAGTTCCAACTGATTTGCCCCTTCCCTCGTTTATAAAAAAAGAACTGGAGGAAAGAAAGCAATCGAGCCGGTTACGCCGGCTTGCGGGTTCGGAAACAGTGGGCGTGCACGTGATTCGCGATCAGGGTAAGTTTGTCAATTTTAGTTCCAACGATTACCTCGGGCTGGCATGCGATGACCGGGTCCGCCGCGCTTCCATGGCATGTACGGACCGGTACGGGACCGGCGCAACGGCCTCCCGGCTGATTACCGGCACCGGAACCTACCATCTGGAGCTGGAAAGCAGGCTTGCCGAAGCCATGGGGACCCAGGCCGCTCTTCTTTTTAACAGCGGTTATCAGGCCAATGCCACTATTATTCCCGCTCTCCTAAATCGTTCGTCGCTGGTCCTGTCCGATAAACTGAATCATAACAGTCTTTTGCAGGGAGCCCAACTCAGCATGGCCACTCTCCTCCGGTACCGGCACAATGATATGCCCCATTTGGAGAGCTTGCTAAAAAAAAACGAAGGCCAATACGGGCGAACCCTGATCGTCACGGAATCGGTCTTCAGCATGGATGGAGACCGGGCCGACCTGGAGTGTATTATTAAGCTGGCCGAAGCCTATGGCGCCCTTGTGATGGTCGACGAAGCGCACGCCCTGGGTGTGCTTGGAAGAAATGGAATGGGCCTGTGTTCCGGAAAAACGGGCATCGACCTGGTTATGGGCACGTTCGGGAAATCATTCGGCTCATTCGGCGCTTTTGCTGCCTGTTCAGCGGAGATGCGTGATTATCTGGTAAATTTCTGTGGAGGTTTTATCTATTCAACAGCGTTGCCCCCCGGGGTAATCGGCGCCGCCGGCAAATCACTGGAATTGATCCCGGAGATGGGGGCTGAACGAGACCGCCTTGCCCGTAACGCCGCTTACCTTCGCAAGGCCCTGAAAAAACTTGGATTCAAAACGTCAAAATCCGACTCGCCGATCATACCCATCCTAATCGGGGATGAGGATGAGACGCTTTCCTTATCCGGTTATTTACAGGATCAGGGTATGTTCGCAATAGCCATACGTCCGCCTACGGTAGCGGCCGGGAGTTCCAGGATCCGCATTACACTTAGTGCGCTACATACACGTCAGCACATCGATGAACTTCTGAACGCTTTAATTAACTGGAATGGCCGGAAATAGACCAATACTTCTACAGCATGGCTGGGGATTCGACAGCAGTATGTGGAAGAACTGGGTGCATACCTCCGGGGATGATGATTTTATCCTGCCTGACCGGGGCTATTTCGGGGAGGAGAAAATAGTTGATGTAGCGCAGGTGGAAATGGCTGTTACACATTCATTCGGCTTGCATCTGCTGCCCGCCGAGCTCATACCCCGGCTAAAGCAGTTGGTCATCCTGTCGGGATTTCAGGAGTTTCATCCTAATACGCCCATTGAGCGGACCTTTTCTCAGCGAATTGTCAGGTATATGCTGAGGAATATTGAAGGGGACAGCGAAACGGTACTGAAAAAATTCTGCCAAAACTGTTATCATCCCGACGAATCGGATTGCCCGGTTCCACCGGTTATCGATGCCAAACGCCTGCACGAAGATCTGGTCTCCCTGGACTGCCATAAACTGGATATCAATTTACTGCGTTTGGCCGGCAGGATAGTTATCATACATGGCATGAAAGACGGCATTGTTCCTCATAATAAGGCGTTTCAGCTTCAGTATAGTTTGCCCGGGAGTGAAATCATCACCCATGAGGATGGCAGTCATATGATTCCGGTAACACATGCCCGATGGTGCCTCGACCGGATGGCCCAACTCAGTTAACTCCTTTTGAACCTATCTATGCAAGACAGCAGGCAACAGATCATTCATAATTTTTCTTTACATGCTGAACATTATGATCAGCATGCCCACGTGCAAAAGTATGCAGCCGCTCGTTTATGCAGCTATGTGAAGGAACTGAAGATCACGCCCAACAGTACCATACTTGAAATCGGATGCGGCACCGGATTTGTGAGCGAACAGCTCATCGGCATGTTTCCCGATTGTACCTATATCATCACGGATATTTCCCCCGGCATGCTCAAACAATGCCGGGATAATCTGGTAAAAAAGGAAATGGATCTGGAATCGGTTTATTTTCAGGTCCTGGACGGGGAAACCATAAAATCATTTGAGCGATATGATCTTATCGTTTCCGGGCTTACGGTACAATGGTTTGATGACTTCCCTTCCTGGCTTCGGCAGGGGATCGCCACCTTGCGAACCGGGTCCACCATAGCTTTATCCTATTTATCCGGCAGAAGCTTTCCTGAATGGAAAGATTCATGCCGGCAGACAGGCATCCCTTACAGTGGAAATGCATTGCCTGACCATGATCTGCTGAAAAAAATATCAGCAAACAGGGATGTGAGATGCTTGTGGGAGAGTGAATTTAAAACCCTGGGCTATGACTCCCTGCTTCATTTTTTCTCGGAATTAAAACGGATCGGCGCGTCTTGCAGAATGCCTTCACAGGGAAAATGCCCTTCGGTGTCCGGGCTTCGTGAACTTAATCATTTTCACAGTAACGGCAAAGGTTGTGAGGTTAGTCACCACCTCGTTTAC
The DNA here is from genome assembly GCA_040905685.1 of Balneolales bacterium. Classification (GTDB taxonomy): domain Bacteria; phylum Bacteroidota; class Rhodothermia; order Balneolales; family Natronogracilivirgulaceae; genus JBBDMU01. The sequence continues at coordinate 20,776 of JBBDRB010000024.1, forward strand.
GGTATTATAACGGTTTAAACATAAACACCTCAACTTTGGATTTCCCGGGCAGGATTTTTATTACGGGTACCGACACGTCGGTGGGCAAGACCGTCGTATCGGCGATATTGACCGCCGGCTTACAGGCGGCCTACTGGAAGCCCGTGCAGTCCGGTTTAGAGGAGGATACCGATACCACTTTGGTTCAGCGCCATACGGGTTTGCCAGGATCCCATTTTTTCCCGGAGGCCTACCGGCTTACCAGGCCCTTGTCCCCGCATTTGTCTTCCCGGATGGACGGCGTGCATATCCGGCTGGATGGCATTATGCTGCCTGATTATAAGCAGAAGCACCTGGTCATCGAAGGGGCCGGAGGGGTCATGGTACCTTTGAATGACAAACACCTAATGATCGATCTGATCCGGAACCTTGAATCTTCGGTGATCCTGGTCACCCGAAGCGGACTGGGAACCATCAATCATACCTTGCTTACCCTCGAAAAACTTCAGCGGATGAGCATTCCTGTTTTTGGCGTCGTAATGAACGGAAAGAAGAATCCCGGCAACAAGCAGGCCATTGAAAAGTATGGAAACGCAACGGTGATTGCCGAAATCGAACCCTTTGATCACCAATCCCCCGCCCAAAACAAACATCTGTTTGGTCAACTGTTTAATACATGATGAAATCTTCAATCTGGCATCCATTTACACAAATGAAAACCGCGGAACCGCCCCTGAAAGTGCTTTCGGGCAAAGGGTTATGGCTGGAACTGGAAGGCGGACAGCACATTATGGACCTTATATCAAGCTGGTGGGTTAATCTTCACGGACACAGCCATCCGGATATTGCCAAAGCCATCTATGATCAGTCCCTTAATCTCGAGCATGTGATCTTTGCCGGCTTTACCCATGACCCGGCCGAACAGCTGTCAGCGCGCCTGTTACCCCATCTGCCGGATAACCTGGACCACATCTTTTTCTCCGACAACGGCTCAACAGCCGTGGAAGTAGCCCTGAAGATGGCCTGGCAATACTGGGCCAATCGTGGTGACACGGGCAGGAAAACGTTCATCGGTTTTGAGGGGAGCTACCATGGGGATACCCTCGGGGCCATGTCGGCCGGATCAAGGTCCATTTTCTCCCAGGTATTCGGAAAGCTGATGTTTGACGCGGAGTACGTGCCCTATCCATCAACATTCCTGAATGATCCGGACGTTGAGCAAAAAGAAGCCGATTGCCTCAGAGCGGTTTCAAATCTGTTGCTTAAAGACCCGGAAAGGTATGCCGGACTCATTATCGAACCCCTGGTCCAGGGAGCCGGGGGGATGCGGATGTGCCGCCCTGAATTTCTTCAAAAGCTGGACAGGGTGTTGAAAGACCATCAGATACTACTGATATATGATGAGGTTATGACCGGGTTCGGCCGGACGGGGGACTGGTTTGCCTCGATCAAATCACAAACCCAACCCGATTTAATGTGCCTCTCCAAGGGGATTACCGGGGGATTTCTTCCTTTGTCCGTCACAGCCTGCAATGAAGAAATATATCAGGCTTTCTACAGTGACGATCCGTTAAAGACCTTATACCATGGACATTCCTATACGGCAAATCCATTGGGTTGCGCTGCCGGACTTGCTTCTTTATCCCTGCTTGAAGAAGATCCGGGACGGTTCCGTAATATGCATCACGAGCATCTGGGTTTTGCCCATGAACTGGCCGATAGCCCCGTCGCCAAAAATATCCGCCTCTGCGGAACCATTTTAGCTATGGATATCGTGACCGGTGATGAAGAAGGATATTTAAACCAGGTTTCCGGAACCATAAAGAAACTGGCGCTCGAACGAAATATGCTGCTCAGGCCGCTGGGAAATACCCTTTACCTTATGCCACCCTATTGCATCACCAGCGATGAATTGCAGCGGGTCTACAACGGCATACATGATATCCTTGGCCGGATCTGAGCCACAAGCCTATATCTCAACCTCGGGCAGATGCTTGCCCTTTGCATTCTTGAAGGCTTTCCTGGGTTTGAGTCCGAGCGTTTTGAACATCTGCATATCCTCATCATGATCATTATTGGCAGTGATCAGGAGTTTCTCGCCGGCAAATATAGAATTGGCGCCGGCCATAAAACACAGAGCCTGTTCCTGCTCTGGCATATTGACCCTTCCGGCGGAAAGCCTGACCATGGCCGCCGGCATGGTGATCCTGGCCGTGGCAATCATCCGGACCATTTCCCAAACGGGAACCCGTTTCATGTCTTCCATGGGCGTGCCTTTCACCGGCAGCAGTGCATTTACCGGAACGGATTCAGGATGTTCCGGCAAGGTGGCCAGGGTATGGAGCAGGTCCATCCTGTCCTGGTCACTTTCACCCATTCCTATGATGCCGCCGCAGCAAACGGAAATATCGTGTTCCCTTACGGTCTTTAGCGTATTGAGGCGGTCTTCATACGTTCGCGTTGTGATGACTTCCCTGTAGTAGTTCTCACTGGTATCGAGATTGTGATTATAGGCGTATAATCCGGCTTCTTTAAGTTTGGCCGCCTGTTCGCCGGTAAGCATGCCGAGTGTGCAGCAAACTTCCATGCCCATGTTGGTTATTCCTTTCACCATGGTCAGGACCCGGTCAAAATCCGTATTCTTACGGGCGTCCCTCCATGCCGCGCCCATGCAGAACCGGGTGCTCCCGGCGGCCCGGGCTCTTCGGGCCTTCTCCATCACCACATCATTATCCAGTAGTTTCTCAGCTTCGACTCCGGTATTGTAACGGGCGGACTGAGGGCAATACGAACAGTCTTCAGGGCATCCGCCGGTCTTGATGGATAACAGGGTACAAACCTGTATTTCGCCGGGATCATGATACTCTCGGTGAACCGTGGCGGCCCGGTACATCAGCTCCATGAAGGGAGTGTTATAAATTTCCTTAATTTCGTCTTTACTCCAGTCGTTCCTCAAGCCCGTCATATTTATATCCTGTTAATAGTGACATTATTTTGGTGATTAAAGTACGGTCGATTCAGGAACAATATCAATGAAAACTTTAACTGTTATTTACCTTGATCACCGATCGGCGCATTAGAATTTTCCTATAAATAAGGTGCCATTTCCAAGCCTGTAAACGGGTTCAGGGCTTTCTAACGCATAAAACAGGTGACAACGAGTTCATTTTGTGCCTGAAAATGCTTAACCTTATTCAATTAAAGCAGTTTATTGGTGGTTTATAATCTGAAACAGGAGTTTAAAAGGTATTAATTAATGGTTTTATCATAATTATTAACATTAATTTATTCAGTTTTTCTTCATTAAATCACTTTACTTGTTTAAAATAATTTGTTACTGTTAAAGAGTAGATTTTAAGATTCTTAATTAAGTTGTTAAGGTTTTAAATATCCATGAACTATTCATATTAACATTAACGGTGGAGTGAAAATCCACTGTTTTTCTAATCATAATAAAAAGCCAAGCATGAAAATATTAGTAATTGAGGACGACTATGTTGTCCGTTCTTTGATTGAGCGTGTTCTGGACAAGCACGGTCACGAAGTAGAATCCGTTGAGCATGGACAAGAGGGAGAAACCAGGGCCATTCAAAATGGTTATGACTGCATTATACTGGATTTGGCATTGCCGGATAAAAACGGAATTGAGGTTTGCAGAAACATCAGGGCGAATGAGGTCCAGACACCGGTCCTGATCTTATCAGCACATAAAACGACCGATTCAAAGGTGACCGGATTGAATACCGGAGCTGATGATTATCTGACCAAACCCTTTGAAAATGAAGAGTTGCTGGCACGCATAGAAGCCGTTACGCGGCGAACGCGGGACCAGTCTAACGGAGTTAAGGAACGCCTGCAATTCGGTGAGTTGAATATGGACCTGATTAAACGGGAGTTTACAGTCAATGGTGAAAAAATATGGCTGACTAATAATGAGTTTAACCTGTTAGCCTACTTCCTTAAGAACCCGGAGAGGGTAATTGGAAAAGATGAACTGACCAAAAATGTCTGGGAAGTCACCTTTGACACACAGACCAACTTCCTGAATGTTTACATCAGTTATCTGAGAAAGAAAATTAACGAGGTAACCTCGAAGAACTATATTCAAACCGTCCGAAAAAAAGGATTTATCCTCAAAGGCGACTAGTTGTTGCCTGTTTCCGGGACGTCCTGTTTCTCCAACAATTCAACCGTATGAGACCGTATGAGGAGTTATATACGGTTGAATTGGGGTAGCATGACATCAATCATTCATTATTTCTTCGGGCATATTCCACTGGGGTGGGGACGGGATAGCCAAGGTCGTCGACAGCCACATTATTTTTAACAAGATAGGTTCCGGGAAAGGCATCGGTAAGTTGTTGAATTAATCCTCTGTTTACCAGATAGGAAGGGAAATTCAGGTTAAACCGGTCATTGAAGTCCTCTAGCTGTTCCCTGCTGCCGAACGTGATTCCGATCACTTCATCAATCTCGTCGGATGCCTGAAATTCCTTTATGGCATCCACTGAATTCCAGCAACTGGGACAGGTCATACTGAACACAAAAATGAGGTAGGTTTTATCTTCCTGCATATTGGCAAAATCGACCACTGCAGATATGTCACGGTCTATGCCCTGGTATACCGGTGCCTGAATAACCAAAGGGTTTTTGGAAGAAATAAATGCCAGGGCAAAAAACAGGACAGCCCCCGTATATAAACTATATTGTTTGACTTTCATTCGGCTGTTAAAATAGGTCAGGGTTCCGTTCTTCCAGACGAAAAGGGAAGCTGCAACCAGCATTAAATTTCTGAAGACCACAACGGTGGGTGAACTGTCCAGAAACCCCAAGGCACCAAAACATCCGCAGTCCGTAATCCCCACTGCGTAATAGCCATACAAATATATCACTGTGAAAAATACCAATACTCCTGCTGTTATCTGAGCAAGTCTATTGGTATACATCAGCAAAACCAGACCCGAACCGAGTAAGATCTCCAGTGGGGGTATGACCATGGCCAGGGGAGAGGCGAAGGAGAACAGGGGATAGGCGTCCACCAGATCAACGAAAGAGCGGACATCCAACAGCTTGGTAACTCCCGAAAAAATAAACAGGAAGCCAAGAAGGAGGGCAAGGAGGGTGGAAATTTTAGTTTTCATGTACAATGAGGTTTTTCAGGTTTGGTTACTGGAATTTAAAAATACTAAATAAACAACTGCGATATGGGTAAAATATTCTTCCTGATTGAAGGTGCATTACATCGGTAATAATTTATGAAAAATAATATGCACCAAATAAAATATTTTGCAATAATATTTAGTCTTGGCTAAATTAAAATAAATCCGGACTAACCCTTTATGTGTAATAATGCTTAAGATAATCTTTCCAACAGTCATATGGTTATTTATCGCTGCCCAATCAACTGCAGCTCAGAACATAAAGGGAATTGTCAGGGACGGCGAATCAGGAGAGCCACTGGTATCTGTATCATTGCTGATTGTGGAGTTGGGCGAGGGCACCACGACAAACAAAAACGGTGAATTTATATTTCCGGTTTTGGAAGCCAAGGGAGCCTATAGCCTCCGTGTTCAGCACCTGGGCTATGCTTCATCTGGTATAGTGATTACATTGCCTGATGACACAGCGGAAGTTTTGGATATCAGGCTGACGCGCCGGAATCTCTTAATACGGGAAATTATGCTGACGACTTCACCGACGGGAAGCAGCATAAGCTATCAGCCGGTTCAGTCATTTAATGCCGGGGATCTGCAGGTTCGCTCTTCTAATTCTTTTGGTGAGATGCTGGACGGCTCTCCCGGAGTATCTATGCGATCTTTCGGTTCTGTGACCAGTCGTCCGGTGATCCGCGGACTGGATGGTGACCGTGTTCTGGTCTTGCAAAATGGTGAACGGATGGGTGATTTATCTGAAACAGCCCATGATCATTCCATCAGTATGGAACCTCTGGCGGCGTACCGTGTAGAGGTTGTGCGGGGTCCGGCCAGCCTACTTTATGGATCAAGTGCCCTGGGTGGAGTGGTAAATATTTTTACGGACGATGTTCCGGAGCGGTGGGAAAATAATGTACATGGTAATGCGGCATTTTTTGGAAATACCGGAAATCGTTCCGGGGCAGGATATGGACACATAATTTATGGAACGGATCACTGGGCCATGAACTCACGTTTGTCCTATCGCCAGGCCGGGGATCTGACTACGCCGGACGGACGACTTCCGGGAACTTATCTGCAAAACCTTACAGGGTCGGCAGGTGTGGGTTATAAAAACGACAGGGTTACCGGAGGGTTGGCTCTCGGCGGACTGGATAAAGCATACGGTTTGCCGGAGTCTGTTGATGATCCAAACGAAGAGATCGAAATCCGGATGAATAACCAGGCGCTGCAGGGCAAGCTAAACCGGGAAAGCGATGGTTTTATCAATAACATTGAATTTCGGATGAATGCCGTCAGATATTTTCATGAAGAAGTTGGAATTAGCTCTCGCCGGACTCTCAGACAGGAAGACGTATCCCTGGATTTCCATCAGCATAGCTTTAATTCAACGGTAACGCTGCGTCACAAGCCACTTGCATTTTTGGGCAAAGGGGCTGTCGGTTTCCATACCCAAATCCGTTCTTTCCGGGTTGGCGGGCATGAAGCTTTGACGCCCGATGCGAATTCCAGGTCCATTGCCGGATTTATCTATGAAGAAGCCCCGCTGTCTCCAGCCCTGACCTTTCAGTTCGGTGCCCGTTTTGACCTTCGTGACCTTGATGCTGTTGAAAATGCGTTGTATCCGGGTTTCAATGAAAAAAAGGTAACCGGAACCCTGTCTGGTTCTCTCGGATTGCATTATCAGCCCTTACCGCATTTGGAACTCGGGGCTCAGGTAGCCAGAGCCCACCGGACGCCCACGGTGGAGGAACTGTATGCAAATGCCCCACATTTGGGCGTGGCGGCCTATGAAATCGGCGACCCTTCCCTGGGGAATGAAATTGGCCACGGGTTTGACCTGTTTGGCCGGTTTGCCACCGAATGGCTCTCCCTGGAGGCAGCCACGTTCTACAACAGAATAAACGATTTCATAGTCCGTCAGCCGGCCGGAGAAATCCATGCTCCCTCTGGCTTTCCGGTATTCGAATTTCAGAGTGCGGACGCTGAGCTCTGGGGTGGTGAAATTGAAGTTAAAGTCCGTCCGGCAAAGAACATTATTTTTTCCGGTAGTACAGATTATACCCATGGCACGTATATCAATGACCTATTTGAACCTTTGCCCTTCATGCCGCCTTTAAAACACAATGTGGCTCTAAGCTATGATACCGGTTCCTGGTGGGTGGGAACGCAGTCCAATCTCGTGCATGGCCAAAACAGAACTGCCAAGGATGAACCCGAAACGGAAGGATATGCTTTATTGCATATAAATGGAGGCTACAGGTTTCGTCCGCCTGGCAACCATGTTATTTCCGTTCGCCTGGATAATGCCACCAATACCCGTTACAGGGATCACCTGTCGAGGGTTGAGAACCGAAATTATCCTATGCCCGGACGGACGGGCAATATAACCTGGCGATGGATTTTTTGAGACCTTACTGAACGGGTAGTTTAAGCCGTGTGCCACTGGATATTTGGGTATCGGGATCAACCTGGTTGACAATGGCTATTTCCAGAGGATCTATATCCATGGGCAGCGAAGACGGCAGAAAGGATTCAAAACTTCCGCTGCGGTTAACCACGGTCGTTTCCAGCCGGACCGGATTTACATTCAGCCTTGATTGATCTGTCAGCTCCTGAAAACTGGTGATCGTGGAAGTGAATATCTGTTCATATTGTGAGAAATCCGAGGCTGTGGAATAATTGACGAACCGGTAAACCGCGTTGTTATATTCAATTCCAAAAACCATGAATTCAAGTTCGCCATCCTCTGTCTGCCCCTGTGCCCGAAGCATCCATGCAGGCAAACCATTGGCGCGGACAGATTGTTTTTGGGTGACCTCGACCCCCTCCTGCATGCCGAACTGATCAACGGCCTCCTCAGCCGATTGTAAATCCTGTATAGCCTGAAAGATCATAATGGCTTCCTGATTTTGTTCAATCAATACCATTTGGTTGCCTTCATGCTGCTGTTCCCAGTTTTCCGGGATCTGGAACCGGAACCTGTTATTGGGATGATAAAATACCCCGTTTTCCACAAATCCATCCCTGGGATTGTTACCGAAGATGATACCGTCAACCACACTGAAATACTGATCCCGGTCGATCGTTTCCAGATTCTCCCCGGCCTCAGCCCAATCTTCGGCCATATCGATAATAGCACGTTCACGATCACCGGGATCCGGATGTGTGGAAAGAAAATTGGGCAGCGTGCCTTCCTGACGCTCTCCCAGCCTTTTCAAAGTCCTGAAAAATTCGGACCCTTCGTGAGCCCGGTAGCCGGATTTTGCGGCGTATTCGACGCCCACCTTATCGGATTCCCGTTCATGGTCCCGGCTGTGGCGGAGGAAAAGGAGCTGAGCGGCGGTGCCACCGAGACCCAGAATTTCCTGGCCGGGAATGCCCAGCAATTCCTGGCCGGCTATAGCTCCTCCAATTAATGCAATTTGTCCTATTTGCTGATTAAAGGCTCGCTGGGATGCATGCCGCCCGGCCACATGACCAATTTCATGACCCAATACGACGGCAAGCTGAGCTTCATTATTCAGATGCGCCATGAGTCCGCGTGTGACATAAACGTAACCTCCCGGCAGGGCGAATGCATTGATCACAGGACTGTCTAAAACGCGAAAGTAAAATTCCGTTTCACGAAATTGCTCAGGGGTATCTTCGCGCCGCATATGGCTTTGCCGAAGCACCTCCTCCCCAACCCTTGTCACATAGGCCGCCATTTCATCGTCATCATAAAGGCCATAATAAGCGGTTATGTCCTCGTCAGACTGCCTGCCCAGCTCGACTTCCTGGTCCCAGCTGTATCCAAAGGCCCGTTGGGATCCGCTGATCGGATTTTCCTGGACTACACAGGCGTAAAATCCAACTATCAACAGTGCACACAGTCCGGCGGTAAAGGTCTTTTGAAGTCTTATCAGCATGGTTTTATTTTTAGGTATTTTTATACAATAACCAGAAAAAACAACAAGAAATATTAAAATTGATTTATTTTTAGAGGAAGATCTGAATTATTTGCCAGCCAGGTGTTTCAGCAAATATTCAGTATAGATCTCAAATAACAGGATATAACTTGGAGTGTTATAAGCTACCCCGTGTGCGCCGGGAGGAAAAATCCTCAAATCGGCATCTTTCCCGGAATCGGTGAGGGCACGGACAAGCTGCATGGTATGCTGCATATGCACATTTTCATCCATAGCCGCATGAGCCAGCAAAAGGTCGCCTTCCAGTGCATCCGCCATATTAACGGTTGCACTGTTTTCATAGCCATCCGGGTTTTCGTCCGGTAAACCCATGTATCGCTCCGTGTAAATGGTATCGTACAACCGCCAGTCTGTTATTGCAGCCGTTGCAATGCCTGCCCGGAAAACCTCGGGATAGGCCAGCATGGAATAAACCGCCATATAACCACCGTAACTGTGTCCGCGTATGCCAACCCGCTGATCATCAATGTAATCGTAGCCGGAAAGGTGCATAGCCGTTTCCATGAAATCCCTGGTTTCCAGATCACCGAGGTTTTTATAGACCGACTTTTCAAAGTCACGGTCATAACCGCCACTGCCCCGGTTATTGATTTGAACAACGATAAAGCCCTGCTGGGCCAGATATTGATGCCAGGTTGATGTGGTGAACTGGTTGTAGACCGATTGGGCACCCGGACCCCCATAAACATCCAGCAGCAGGGGATAGGTTCCGCTTTCTTCAAAGTCAGGAGGTGTGATCATCAGGTAATCGATTGGCTGGTCATCCCCGGTTGTGAATTGACGGAGGCTGCCGGGTGAATACTGTATCTGAGTGACAAACCGGGAAACGGATTGATTGTCTTCCAGGACCTCGAGCCTGTCACCGGCCGTGTTCCACAGTTCAACCTGAAGGGGCTGTCCGATCGCAGAATAGCGGTCTATGTAGTGCCGGCCGTCAGGGGACATATTAAAAGTATGCCGCCCCCTGGCCGCACTTAACCGTGTAGGGTTCTCACCGTTAAAATCTATTCGGTAAAGATGCCTTTCCAGTGGAGATACCTCGGTTGAGCTATAATAGATGATCTTCTTTTCAGGATCCATGGCCTGCACATTGGTAACGTTCCAGGGTCCGGCGGTCACCTGGTTTATCATCTTTCCGTCATAATCATACCGGTACAGGTGGCGATAGCCGTCCCGGTCGGATATCCAGAAAAATTCTTCCCGGCCGGACGGGAAAAAGAAAAGATCATCTATCTGCTCGAAAAAATTGAATATATCCACCCAGTATTCCGACTTTTCTTCCATGATGAGACTCCCTGATCCGGAGGCAGCATCGAAAAAGAAGAGCTTGAGATGATCCTGCCTGCGGTTCAGGTGGACCATAGCCAGGCGGCCGGGGTCCGAGGTCCAGTAAATGCGGGGTATGTAACTGTCACCGGCTTCTCCGTGATCCAGCCAGATACGCTGCTCTGTCTTCACGTCAACCACGCCAATGCGCACGACCGGGTTCACATCCCCGACCTTCGGATACCGGATCTGCACGTAATCGGCATGCTGTCCGGAAAAATCGGTCATTTGAAATACGGGCACCTGCCTTTCGTCTTCCTGCCAAAAGGCAATTTTCCGGCTGTCAGGTGACCAGCTCCATGCCTGGGCGATCATAAACTCTTCTTCATAAACCCATCCGAAACGACCGTTGAAAATATGATCTTCAGCGTCATCGGTGAGTTGAGTTTCTTCTCCGGTTTCAAAATGATAGGTAAACAGGTTGCCGCTGCGTTCGAACCCGATCATCGAACCGTCCGGTGACAGTTCCGCGGAACCGGCATCCGATGCAACGAGCTCCAGATTTTCATCCTCAAGGGAATAAAAATAAAAATCGGCAATGCCGGAATGGCGGTAAACAGGCCTGAAATTACTTTGGAAGAGGATATGCCGGGAATCATCTGCCCATTCAAAGGAATTGTAGGTAAACGGCTGGCCGCTCTCAGGGAAGGTGAGTCCCTGTCCGTCAAAGATCAACTCATCCTCCAGGGTCCGGGGATCAAACGAACGGATTTCCTGTCTTCCGGTTTCTTCGTCCATCCTTTGATAAGAAAAGCGGGTACCGTCATCGATCCAGTTAACGCTCTCCGGTCCGGATTGACCGCTAAGCCGTCCCGACGAAAGGATAGCCTCTTCCAGGCTTTCAAAGGGGCGGGCATCCTGGGCGGCCGTTGTAGCGTTCAGAGCCAGGAAGAAGATAAATAAGATCATATATCTGTGCCTGCGATTCATACGATATACTCGGTTAAGGAATAAAAACATCTCTGGTAAGGGTTAAGGTAAATAATTTCACCCAATCTTATTGCACAACCGAAAATAGGCATTTGTTGTTCATTCACCCTTGCTATCTAATTGAACGATTTCACGACATCCTCACATCCTCGACGGCTTCAAAAAGTCAAGGCCTACGGTATTTCCATATCAATTATTGTTGAAGGATGTGCTGATCCAGGAGGAGAGGTTTTGAAGGCAATAAGAAGATGAACGGGTTTTGATGTAATTGCCCGAAGTATAATTACTTGCATAAAAATCAATTATTCTCAATCTTTAAGGGGCAAATATGGCCATTGGCCAGAGGGGGCACACAGGGCTTGGTTTCTAAATTAATGCCATCAAAATCCAGGAGAGCGTATTTATGAAAAAAAGTGGAATAAATCGGCGAGATTTCATCAAGAAAACGACCGCTGCAGGAATGGCAGCAAGTTTTGTCCCATCTAACGTATTAGGCCGGTCCGGGCACACACCACCAAGTGATAAACTTAATATTGGCTTGATAGGCTTTGGATCACAGTCGCTTAAGATGCTGCCTGATTGGTTGAAACGTCCTGAGCTGCAATTTACTTCAGTTTGTGATCCTAACAAAGAAAGCTATGATTATCCACAATGGGGTGCTCCAAATGGTGAACTTTGGGGCACGCCGGGAGGCAGGGAAGTTGGAAGAAAATTGATTAACGGATATTATGAACAAAAATATGGAAAAGCAGCATACAATGGCTGTACGGCCTATGCTGATTTCAGGGATCTACTGGAAAATGAAAATGATCTGGATGCTGTATTTGTCATGACGCCTGATCATCTGCATGCCACTATTGCGACGGCCGCGATGAAGAAGAATTTAATGGTGGGCTCACACAAACCTATTGGTAATTTCATGAAAGAAACCAGGATCACCTGTGAGACTGCTCAAGAAACGGGTATGCCAACCCAGCTATTTGCTTTTCGGGATCAGGAAGAAAACCATCATATCCATGAATGGATCCATCAAGGTGTTATAGGAAAAGTTTACGAATTGCACCGTTGGACCAACCGTCCAATGTGGCCACAGGGGACCCCCTATTTGCCTGAAAATACCCCTCCTGTGCCTGATGGTTTTGATTGGGATCTATGGTTAGGTCCTTCTTTGCCCCGAACCTATTCGCCTGATTATACCCATACTGTATTTAGAGGATGGCATGAATTTGGAGGAGGCTGTCTGGCAGATATGGGCTATTATGGATTATGGACAGATTGGCGCGTGTTAAATTTGGGTATGCCGCAAATTGCAGAAGCATCGGCAAATGTTGTTTGCGATGTCCGGGAATATAGAAGCGGTTGGGTTAGAAACACCGTTTCATTTCCTCAGGCAGCTACTATTCAATGGGAAGTTCCGGTTAAAGATTCTAATGAAATGATCGATGTTTTTTGGTATGAAGGCGGGTTGCGCCCGATAACTCCTAAAGCATTGGGGCGTGAAGAAAAAAAATTGCCTGCCGAAGGTGTCATGTATGTCGGGGAAGATGGGATCATAGTGGCAGATTATAACTATGGGAATCCCCGGATTCATGGCGTCGACAATGCTGATGAGATTGCCGCTACCCTTAAAGCACCAGATATTAACCTGATTGATTACACTGATGAAATGATTAATTATTTCAAAGGAGGAAAAATTCCCGGGGAAATTACCCTAATACTCAGATTATTGCGGAAACCATTTGTCTTGGAAATTTGGCGATCAGAACGGATCAGGCCTACCGAACGGACCAACGTTTAAACTGGGATATTGACAATCTTAAGGTAATCAATATTTCTGAGGCCAATGAATTTGTAGCCAGAGAAACACGGCCCGGTTGGGAATTATAAATTTAAGCAAACGAGGAACTGCTTCAGTTTTTGTTATGAAATATACCAATATAAATCTAATACCTGTTTGTTTTTTTGATGGTATTTACTACCTGTAACCGGCATCAGTATGAGAGTGTTTCTCTAAGCCTTGAGAAAGAAGGCTATACTTCCCTTTTCAATGGAAATGATCTTGAAGGCTGGAAAATACCTGAGGGAGACGGTGCCAACGAGTAGTGAAATCCAGTTCCGGAATATCTGCATTAAAGAGCTGTAGAGGTTATAGATAACTTAATATCAAAGAAAAAAACGGCCTTATTTCGTGCCTGATGATAGTGAGCTTGCCCCTCGTTTTCCTTTGAATTCATATAATCTGTTAAACCTATGTTTTTATTTAATATTTTTTTATTTTGATGCCGTTCATGGAGACGGAGACATCTACCGTTCTTTTTATTAGTCATTAACCCGGCGCTATGCATAGATCACTACCATTTTTAACCTGTATCACCTTAATCATCATCTTGGGCACCGGTTGCAGGGACAATCCCACCCGGCCGGGCTCGGATACCGGCACGGCCGAGGTCGTCGTTACCACAGACGGACCCGACCGGGGCGCTGACGGATACGTCTTGGTCATTGATGAGACATCGGAAGAGCAGGTGCCGACCTCGGGGCGGGAAGATGTGGAAGAACAATGGACCGAAGCCACGAGCCTGCAGCTGGGTGCGGGGTCGCATGACATACAACTAACGGCCGTAGCGCGCAACTGCACCGTCGAAGGCGACAATCCCGTGGAAGTCACCATCAAGTCCGGCGAGACGGCGAACATCACATTTGATATTCGTTGCAAGGCGGCCCTGAATAACAAGATCGTCCTGGTCAGCGATCGCGATGGCCCGTTCGATCTATACGTGGCCGAGCCCGGGGCTCGTCCGGGAGAGGGGCTCAGTGATTATGAGAGGCTGACCCATGACGATTATCCGGAAAGTCATCCGGCCATTTCTTCCGACGGCACCCGGATTGCCTACGTCAGTGACGGCAATATCTGGGTAATGAACGCCGACGGCACCGGGGTCACCCAGCTGACCGACAGCGGGACCGATACGGAGCCCACCTGGTATTCGGAAAATGACCGGATTGCCTTTACCAGCCGGCGGGATGAAATTCAGCAAATCTATGTAATGCACGCCGACGGTTCGGATCAAAAGCGGATTGTAACGGAAAATCCTTTGTACGCGGCCGACGGTAAGGATCGCACCAACCCTTTGTATGAAGGAACCAGCGGATCGGATTATGACCTTGTTGCCACCATGGGCCAGGGGGAAGACGCCGAGATTGTATTCATTGATGAGGATTCCGATGGCGACGGTCTGATGGATATGACGAACAACGATCATTTTGACGGCTACCCGGCCTGGTCGCCCGACGGACGCGAGATCCTCATTGTGACCGAAGATGCCGATGGCGTAAAAAACCTCCGGATCATCGATGCCGAAAAAGGCGACACGCAATCAACCTCTGATTTTCCGCGTGGATTTATCGATGCCCAGGCCTACCCGGTCTGGTCGCCCGACGGCACGGAGATCTTGTTTACCAGCGTGGCACAGGCGGGCGCGGACATGTCGGTAATGGCCAAGGATTACAATTCCAGCCGGTCCAACAAGCCCAGTACAGAAATAGATACAGATATAAGGGATTTCAACGTCCTGCATGTCGTTTGGAGCCCGGCTTTTTAGGGTCCGCCGAAATTAGTTACTGAAGTTGGCTCTGAAATAAGTATAGTAGAGGTCTGTTTGACCCTCAAAGCCGGAGCGGGTGCCAAACATCAACCATGCGCGGCCCTGGTCATCCGTGGTTACAGTGGAATGACCACGACCGGAACTGACTTCTTTGATTTCGTATTCATAACCCTCTTCACACTCCCGGGTGTTGGCGATATCGCCCATCATGGCACTCTCATGCCATTCGGCCGGGTCCTGCAGATGCTGAATATTGAGCAGATAGTAATCTTCATCGGCTCCGCCCACGACGGGCTCGGGCCTGATCCCGGATGCGTCAGCAATCACCCGTACCGCTTCTCCAGGTGGGCCTCCGATACCGGCGCAGCCGGAGGGAACATTGGTTGCAAAACGGACAATAAATTCAACCTGATAGCTCATATCGGGCTCCAGCTCGTCAACCTGCTTTCTGAAAAGCATCTTTACGTCATCGCTGTGGTTCACGCCGCTGATAAAATGCGCATGATCTGCTGTGTTCAAAGGTTCCGGGAGGGTCCGGTATTCAGAGGTCAGTTCCATATCCTCGCCCCAGCCGACATTGTAGTCGGTAAAGAAGGGCTCCCATGAAGCCTTAGATTCCCTGAAATCATATTCAAAGACCGTTTCAGAGTCATTCTCATCGATGAGATTGCATCCGGTTACCAGGTAAACAGCGGCCGTTACGGCCAGGGCAGGTATAATTTTCGGCATAAAAAATTCAGGTGTCATATTTTTTCCTTACAGAGCCAAAAACGTGATGCTATGACAAATGTTATGCTGAACCTATGTCTTCCCCAGCAGCCTCAGGATGATGTGAAGCTGGCCGGTATGATAGGCTGTATGTTCGATCACCAGGAGGGCTTCGCGAAGCAGTGTTTGTCCGTTGCCATGGGGGATGGGTTGAAAAAGATCGTGGGTGGAATTGAGGATTTCACAAAATTCCCTTCTTTCTTTAACATAGGCTTCCTTTATTTCCCTCCATTTCTTTTTATTCTCAGGTGCCGGCTGTTCCGGCCAGTACCCTTTAGGCCATGGCGGTGATATGTAACCGGAATTGCGGGTAAATTCAAGAATGTCATACTGGGTAAACCGCAGATGATAAAACTGCTGATAAAAGGAATAGGGCAGCTTCCCGGGTACGACCCCCGCTTTTTCAGCAGTTACCTTGTCCATAATAGCATCTACCGGTGTAAATGCCTCGCCTCCGTGAATATGAGCTACAAGCTGTTCCCTGAGTTTTTTATCTCTTTGCCGATCCATATAAATAAAATCATTGGTTAAGATGATTTTCTAATCTACGGAATTATCTCTTATTCAGGACATGACAAATATTATACCTTTCTAATTCAAAATCCCTTGACAATAACCTGAAAAGTATAGTACTTAACAGTGTTAAGTACTTCGTTCGGGAAAAGCTATGGCAGTTCAACTCATAAAGAAACAGGATTTGCGCAGGTCAATCCTCGACACCAGCCGGCACATGCTGGTCAGTGAGGGATTTAATCATTTGTCCATGCGTAAGATTGCCCGTGAAGCCGGCTGCAGTGCCACCAGCATATATTTGTATTTCAGGAATAAAGATGCCCTGTTGCATGCTTTGATCGATGAGGGATTTGAAATGATCTTTTCATTGATCAAAGGCAAAATTTCGGAAGACAACCGCCCGGCAGTCAATCTTGAAGTTCTTTGCCGGACGTTCATTAAGTTCGGTTTGGATAACCCTGAATACTATGAGATCATGTTCTTACTTCACCCGAAGAATATGGATAGGTATCCGGCCGAAAACTTCAGGCGCGCAACAAGGCCGGTATCCATCCTGGCGGATACCCTGCTTCAGGGTGAGAAAACAGGTTATTTTACTATACAGGATCCTGTAGTTGAAGCCCATGTGATCTGGTCGTCACTTCATGGAGCTATAACGGCTATACTGGCCAACCGTATTGATGTACGTATAAATCAACAGGATTTCATTGATTCAGTGGTTCAACATGTAATCCGGGGCCTTACCCGGGGGAGGGAAAAAAATGGATGTTAAGACCGAAAGCACAACGAATGAGAAACGGGTTTCAATGGTAAATAAACCCATACGAAAAGCGGCCGTATTGGGAGCCGGGGTGATGGGATCACAAATTGCATCCCATCTGGCCAATGCCGGACTCGAGGTTCATTTGCTGGACATGGCCGGCAATGACGGCAACAAGAACGCAATCGTTGAATCCGCATTTAAAAAGAATCTGAAAAGAAACCCCGCCCCGTTATTCACGAAGAAGGTTGCAGAACGCATTACCCTGGGTAATTTCGACGATCATCTCGAACGGATCAGTGATGCCGACTGGGTTGTGGAAGCCATCATTGAGAATCTCAATGCCAAGCATGAACTTATGGCAAAGGTGGAAGTGCTGGTTCATGCCGATGCCATTATTTCCAGCAACACGAGCGGCATCCCAATTCACCGGATTATCGAGGGCCGCTCTTCCGCGTTCAGGAATAATTTTCTGGGTACTCACTTTTTCAATCCCCCCCGCTATCTCAGGCTACTGGAGCTCATTCCCACGAAACATACCGATCCCGTCGTTGTAGAGCGCATCCGGGAATTTGCACGGATCCATCTTGGCAAGGGAGTGGTATTGGCCCGTGATACGCCCAATTTCATCGGCAACAGGATTGGCATATTCAGTATGATGCACAGCCTGAAGGCTTACGATGAGGGGCGGTACAGCATTACGGAAATAGATACGCTTACCGGCCCCCTGACCGGCCGGCCTAAATCGGCGACTTTCCGGACCGCTGATGTGGTGGGCCTGGATACGTTGATGTATGTGGCCGAGAACCTGTATAATGCCCTGGACGGTGAGCACGAGAGGGAACTGTTTAAAACACCCGAGATTTTGGAAAAATTGGTGGCTACCCGGAACTTAGGGGCTAAATCCGGAGCCGGGTTCTATAAAAAGGAGAATGGGGAGATAAAAGAACTCAATCCGGTTACCAAAGAATACCAGCCGCCGGAGGAATCCGATCTGGGCGATATAGCCCCGGTCAAAAAGATCAGACATCTGCCGGAACGGTGGAAGGCCGTTTATGAGATGAAAGGGCGGGGCGGTGATTATATACGTGAGCATACGCTCGACCTTATCGACTACTCCATTCACCGCCTGAATGAGATTACCGACAATCCGGCTGACATAGACCGTGCCATGCGATGGGGTTTTGGATGGGAAATGGGACCGTTTGAAATATTTGATGCCATCGGTATAGAAAAGATCATCTTTGATATGGACCGTGCCGATAAGGAGATACCCGGCTGGTTGTATGTCATGAAAAGGGACGGGGATGACACGTTTTACAGGGAAATAGACGGAAAACAACATGTGTATATACCGGATAAAGGGTATGTCCCTGATCCGGTGCCGGCCGATGAGATAAAATTGTTTGCTATCAAATCAGACAAAAAGAAAATCATCTGGCAGAACGAAGAGTCCGCCTTGCTTGATATCGGGGATCAGGTCGCCCTGTTTGAATTCAGGTCCAAAGCCAATACCCTGGGTTTTAAAGTCATGCAGGGTTTAAAGGAAGCTACACGGATCATGGAATCCAATGATCTACAGGGCATGGTCATTGGCAACGAAGGGGCGAACTTCTCGGTGGGGGCCAACCTCGGCGAATTTGGCCTGGCCGTTGAAGGCGGCAAGTATGAAGAGATAGACCGCTCTATCCGGGAATTCCAGGAGACGGTACAGGGACTGAGGTATGCTTCAAAACCTGTCGTTAGCGCACTTCAGGGAAGGGTGCTGGGAGGCGCTTGTGAAATTTCCATGGGGTCGGATCAGGTTATAGCCGCGGCTGAATCCTACGTCGGCCTGGTTGAGCTGGGGGTCGGTCTGATCCCGGCCGGAACGGGAACCATGCATATGACGGCACGGGCTTCCGAAAGGTCGGCCGATGAGCATGCAAGCCATATACAGCCGTTTCTTGAACAGGCCTTTCAATCCATTGCCATGGCAAAGGCCGGAAGCAGC
The DNA here is from genome assembly GCA_040905685.1 of Balneolales bacterium. Classification (GTDB taxonomy): domain Bacteria; phylum Bacteroidota; class Rhodothermia; order Balneolales; family Natronogracilivirgulaceae; genus JBBDMU01. The sequence goes on from JBBDRB010000024.1 coordinate 39,774, forward strand.
GCTCTGGAATCCAAAGAGCTTGGCTACCTGGCGGAATCGGCTAAAATTATTGTGAATTCCGGCCGCAGGCTCCATGCAGCCAAACAGGAAGTGATCTGCCTGGCTGAACAGGGCTATCTTCCCCCGCCGGTCCGCACCCATATCCTGGTGCAGGGTAAAGCCGGCAAGGGATCTTTGGTTACCATGGCCGGGAATATGAAGGAAGCCGGCTACGTCAGCGAATACGACAGCTATTTGGCGGAACGCCTGGCCCATATTATGACCGGTGGGGAAATCAGCGGACAAAGCCGGGTCCATGAAAATTATCTTCTGGAACTCGAACGGGAAGTGTTTCTCACTCTGCTGGGCAACAAGAAGACCCAGGACCGGATACGCAGCATCCTGACCACCAATAAACCATTGAGAAACTGAAAATAAGATTATGATGAATAACGGAGCCTATATCGTGAGCAGCGTCCGAACCGCTGTAGGAAAAGCAAAAAGAGGCACTCTGAGGAATTACCGGCCGGAGGATATGGGGGCTGAAGTCCTGAAAGGTGCCCTGGGTAAAGTAAAGGGACTGGAGCCGGCTATGGTCGATGACATTCTTATGGGGTGTGCGATGCCCGAAGGGGAGCAGGGAATGAATATGGCCCGGCTGATCGCCCTTCGTGCCGGCTTCCCCGATGAAGTGTCGGCAGCGACCGTAAACCGTTTTTGCTCATCGGGTTTGCAAACCATTGCCATGGCGACGCAATCCATTATGGCCGGTCATGCGAAAATCGTGATGGCCGGCGGTACGGAGTCCATGAGCCTGGTCCCGATGAGCGGCTATTTTTTCAGTCCTCATCCCGAAATGGCCGAAAAACGTCCGCAGGCTTACCTGAACATGGGGATTACTGCCGAGAATGTCGCTCGCGATTACAAGATATCCCGCGAGGATCAGGATGCCTACGCCTACCGGTCGCATAGCAGGGCGGCCGATGCGATAAAGCAAGGCCGCTACGAGGAAGAGATCATCCCCTTAAAGGTAAGCGAGACCATTTCATTTAACGGCAAGGCGGAGAAAAGGGAAACGGTTTTTAAAACGGATGAAGGCCCGAGAGCCGATACCAGCCCGGATGCGCTGTCGGGATTAAGACCGGCCTTCAGTCCGAAAGGAAGCGTAACGGCAGGCAATTCCTCGCAAATGTCGGATGGTTCGGCTGCAACGGTAGTCATGAGCAAGGCGAAAATGGAAGAGCTTGAGTTGAAGCCTATGGCCAGGCTTCTGGGTTTTGCAACGGCTGGCGTGGCCCCCGAGGTGATGGGCATCGGGCCGGTGAAAGCCATTCCCAAAGTACTTAAGCAAACCGGCCTGAAACTCGCCGATATTGGCCTTATCGAACTGAATGAAGCCTTTGCATCACAGACCATTGCCATTGTCAGGGAACTCGGGCTGGACGAAGAACGGGTCAACGTCAATGGCGGGGCCATTGCCCTGGGCCATCCCCTGGGCTGTACCGGCGCCAAGCTGACGGCCAGCCTGCTCCACGAAATGCAGCGAAGGGGAGAACGCTATGGAATCTGCACCATGTGTATCGGCGGAGGAATGGGAGCCGCTGGTGTCTTTGAAAATATGATGTTATAACACCCTGCGCTTAAACATATACTTGCTTTACATAAATATTTCTTCAACCCAAATAAAAAAATTATGGAAATTCAAGGCTTTTTACATGAGATCGGTACCGGATGGCTTATTCTGGGTATTGCGGCCGCCGTAATCCTTTTGGGTTTCAACGGGGCTCCGCTTTTGGCCTGGCTGCTGTTTGCGGCCATCCTGATGGCCGGCTTTTCGGCACCGGCCTGGGCCTGGCTGGTGTTGGGTGTGGTAGCCGTGTTGTTTTTGGTTCCACCGGTCCGGAGGTATACCGTGTCGGCCGGGGTTATGAAACTGATGAAAGCTTTGAATTTTCTTCCCGTTATTTCACAGACGGAACGGACGGCCATTGAAGCCGGAACGGTCTGGGTGGAAGGGGAACTGTTTTCCGGTAAACCGGACTTCAAAAAGATGATGAAGGAATCCTATCCGGGACTAACAGAAGAGGAACAAGCATTTATCGACGGACCCGTGGAGAAGCTTTGCGTTATGGCCGATGACTGGAAAATCTACCGGAACAGGGAGTTTGACCAGGAAATTTGGGATTATATCAAACAGGAAAAGTTCTTCGGGCTTATTATTCCCAAACAATATGGCGGACTGGAATTCTCCGCTTCGGCCAACAGCGCCATCGTATCTAAAATATCCACCCGCTGCGGGCCCCTCGGTACTACCATTATGGTACCGAATTCCCTGGGTCCGGCTGAATTGCTGATCCATTACGGCACCCAGGAGCAAAAGGATTATTACCTGCCACGCCTGGCCAGGACCGAAGAAATTCCCTGCTTTGCCCTGACCGAACCCCAGGCCGGATCCGATGCCGGGGCCATTACCTCCGAAGGTGTGGTCTTCAGAAGCGATGACGGGAAGTTGTATCTCAAGCTAAACTGGAATAAGCGTTACATCACGCTGGCGGCTATATCCACGGTGCTTGGTCTGGCTTTTAAAATGAAGGATCCTGACAATCTGCTGGGGAAAGGGATTGATTTAGGCATTACCTGCGGACTCATCCCCACCCGTCTCCCAGGCGTGGATATCAGCCGCCGGCATGATCCGGTGGGAGTACCGTTCATTAATTGTCCCACAACAGGAACGGACGTAATTGTACCGGTGGATAACATCATCGGCGGTGTCGAAGGGGCCGGAAAAGGCTGGCGCATGCTGATGGAATCCCTGGCCGCCGGAAGAGGCATCTCCCTGCCGGCAACCGCCGCTGGCGGAGGGAAACATGTTACCAGAGTCACCGGAGCCTATGCCAGGGTCCGCCAGCAGTTTGGCCTGCCCATAGGCAAGTTTGAGGGCATAGAAGAACCTCTGGCCCGCATAGCCGGCTTCAACTACATCATGGAAGCGGCCAGGAAATACACCAACGGCGCTCTCGATTCCGGGGCTAAACCGGCTGTGGTGACGGCCATAGCCAAATACAACTTCACCGAACTTTCCCGGAAGATCATCAACGACGGGATGGATATCCTTGGAGGGGCCGCAATATCTCTGGGTCCGCGCAACCTTCTGGCTCATGGCTATATCAGTACGCCCATCGCCATCACGGTGGAAGGAGCCAACATTCTTACCAGAACGCTAATGATCTTCGGACAGGGCGCTATCCGCTGCCACCCTTATGCCTATCAGGAAATTGATGCATTGTCACGCGGTGACCTGAAAGCCTTTGACGCCGTATTCTGGAAACACATCGGCCATGTTGGAAGGAATAAGTTCAGGTCTATCGTGCTGAGCCTGTCGCGCGGCTATCTGGCCTTCCCGGGGATCGGCGGGCCCACCGCCCGGTATTACCGTAAGATGGCCTGGTCGTCGGCCTCTTTTGCCTTTCTGGCTGATCTGGCTATGTCGTCTTTTGGCGGGGGATTAAAGACCAAAGGCAAGCTGACCGGCCGGTTTGCCGATATTTTATCCTGGATGTATCTGGGTTCGGCCGTATTGCGCAGGTTTGAGGCGGAAGGGCGACCGAAAGAGGATCTGGCATTTATGCACTGGAGCATGCAGTATAGTTTTGCCCGTATACAGGAAGCCTTCAACGGGATCCTCGATAATCTCGATATTCCGGTTATCGGGGGATTGTTCAGGGGTCCGGTAGCTTTCTGGTCCCGCCTGAACCCTATTGGACGCGAACCGTCTGATAAGACGGGAAGCAGTATGGCACGGGCCATACAGGTTCCGGGCCCGGTTCGCGATGCCATGACCGAGGGGGCCTATATTTCCGGGAATAAGGAAGAGGCCTCCGGACAACTGGAACATGCCTTTCTACTCGTTTCCGAGAGTGACCTTGTTTTCAAAAAAATCAGGCAGGCTGTTAAAAGCGGGAAATTGCCTAAAGCTAAGCCTAATGCACTGGTTGCCAAAGCACTGGAACAGAAGATCATCACAAAAGATGAAGCGGATCTGGTTAAAAAAGCAGAAGAAGCACGTTATGAGGCCATAACGGTGGATTCCTTTACCCAGGAAGAATATATGAGCATTTCTGCGGGAAAAGATCCAAAAAATGAGGTGGAAACGATAGAGGAGTAACAGGCATGCCACGTCAATATTTTGACAAAAAGTCTTTATATTTGTGTATATATTTACCTGTAAATTTATTTCCTTTAAAGCTTTATTCCTTCCGTACTATTTTTGGGATTACCCTGTTTTATCTTCAAAGTCTAAATCTCAGCTGAATTTTCTCTCCTTCATGAAACATCATACTACCACTACCGGCCGCTTGTTTTGCCTGGCCTGCTTGCTTTTTGTTTTCCCTGCACTACTCCAGGCCCAGGATACCGTCAGGGTCTCGCTACAGGATTTCATCAACCGGGGCATTGAGCGTTCTTCGTTGATGGATGCGGAAAGGCAGAATATCGAGTTAGCCGAAAATACGTTTGCCAGAGCGCGTGGTTCGAGAATTTTGCCTGAAATCGAACTCACCACCGCACATGGACTGGTTCCCGGGGTGATAAGCAGGGTACCCGGCATAGGAGAGGGCTCCCTGTACCTGGACCCGAACCTGGAGAATGACTGGGAAAATTGGGGTATATTTACCCAGGCCGAACTCTCAGCCATTCAGCCCATATATACCTGGGGAGCCATTAACAATGCTATAAATGCAGCCCAGGCCGGTGCCACGGCATCCCGTCACGAATTCGATGTGGAACGCAGCGGGTATGAACTTCAGCTCGTGGAGCTGTATTATGGCCGGGTGCTGGCCCTGGAAATGGAGCGATTGCTGACCGAGGCTTCCGATCAGTTGAGCCGGGCGGAAAATATGATGGAACGGATGATCGAAGACGGCGACCCGGATCTGGAAGAATCCGATGTCTATACGTTCAATATATTCCGTCATCAGTTTGCTTCCCAGGCTGAGGAAGTGAGGCAAAACGTTTTGTTTGTGGAACAGGCCTGGGATCTGGCTTTGAAACCCGGCGGGCAAGCGGTCTTATATCCGGAGGATCCTTACCTGGACCCGGTTGCCAATGATATACAGGAAATCGACTACTATCGAAGCCAGGCCATGGATAACCGTCCTGAAATAAAAGGGCTGAATTCCGCTGCCGAAGCCGCCGGTTATGGCGTCAAGGCAACCCGGGCTCAGTTTCTTCCGGGCCTGTTCCTGGGTTTGCAGGGCCGTTTTGCCTATACCCCCAACCGGCCGAGGCAGACCAATCCGTTCATTATTAACAATACGAATTACGGGTCGGGATCTTTCGGCGTCGGATTAAGGCAGAATCTTAACATTGGTGGAATGAAACGGGAAGCCGAACGCTCTGAAGCCCAGTTGCGTCAGGCAAAATATTTTAAAGACGCTGCCGTTGACGGTATTTCTCTGGAACTAAATGAACAGTATAGAGATGTCAGAATTGCGGAGGCCAGAGTTACCAATACCCGTCAGGCTCTGAACGTAAGCAACGAGTGGCTTCGAATGGAACAAATCGATTTCGACCTTGGATTTGGTGATGTGGAGAATCTGGTGGATGCCGTCAGGTCCAACCTCGAACTGGAAGTAAGTTACCGGCAACATATTCACGAATATAATATAAGCATTGCCCGTTTATACCATGCAGCCGGTATAACATTAAGCGAACTGGAATAAAATTAACGTATGAAAATCTTAAAAAAACATTTAATTGCCCTGGCTCTGCTTGCCGTGGCCATACCGGCGATGGCTGTCATACAGTCTTCGCCGGCAGAAGAAGAAATTATAAACCTGCTTGATGAGAGAGACCGTCAGATTAAAACCCTCATTGGTCCGGAGGAAACGACTTATACGGAAGAACAAAGGCAGGAACTGACGAATATCATCAATGACATCATTGACTATTCCGCCATGGCGGAGACGGCCCTGCAAGACACCTGGCAGGAGATCAGCAGTGAAGAAAGGGAGAAGTTCATCGAATTATTCTCGACCATCATCCGTCAGCAGTCGCTTAGCCAGCTTAATATCTATCGTGCTGAAGTTACGTACGACAACGTAGAGGTCGTGGGTGATTCAGCCATGGTGGAAACAACAGCCATGCTGGAAGATGTGAGAACTCCTGTATTGTATGAAATGGAACGTCGTAACGGAGAATGGGTCATTACGGATATGGCTATCGATAATCTCTGGACTGCAGAATCTTACAAGCGATCTTTCCAAAATCAGATCCGGCGCCGGGGCTTCGATGCGTTACTGACCAGTCTGGAAAGAAGAGCGGAGAGACAACAATAACTTTCATTAATGAAAATTAAACGTTAAATTAAGATTACTTAATTTTCTTAAGAATTGTTTTTTCCATGTTAAGAGCTTTACCTCGAAAAACGCTTGCTAAAGAAGGCTATATTTTCGCCATATACGGTAACTTTAAGTACCTGAAGCATGCCGTTGCCGCTGCATCAACGGTTCGCCGCCATGATAATGAACGTCCTATTGCCCTGATCTGTGAACAGAAGCATCACGATGAGCTGAAAAAAAACAACATGCTCGATGTTTTCGATTTCATTTATCCCTTAGGCGAGAATCACACCTCCATCGTTGGTTTTAAACATAACATCAACGAATACATGCTATTTGACCGGAACCTGTATCTGGATTGCGACATGGTATGGTGCAAAGACCCGGATCCGCTATGGACCAGCCTTTCGGCTCATCCTTTTACCATAACGGGAAATCAGACAGCCGATCATTTCTTTGGCGGACCCAAAAACTTTTCCATCATATCGGATTATATTTTAGGGCGGAGGCAAAGAACCCTTAAGAACTTTGGCCTGTCCTACCTGAGCCGGGTGCAATCCGGCATGATGTATGCCCAGGATTACAATCTTACCCGGGAAGTCTGCCAGACAGCAAAGAAGATGCTTGAACGCAAGAACGAAACGCATTTTCTCAGCAGGACCCTCGAGGAAGGACGTAACGAAGAGTCCTGTGAATGGAGTCTGGCCATGGCCATGTCTAAACTGAACATCCCTGTGCATCCATGGCTGCAGGGCCATACGAGTCCGCAGCTGGATTACATTCAGGATATGACCTCACACGATCGTGACTTCGAATATGTTTCCTGTACCTATTACAGCAATGATTTTGTCTATTCGTTCCGTGGGTTGAAATATGATGCCATCCGGAATATGCTGATCAAATTGTTTTCCATTGTTCCGGGCTATGGCGATCATATGAAAGTTGTACCCTATGCCCTGCATTTCGGGTGGTATCACCAAAAACAGCCGTTTTTTGATTTCTCTAATAAAACATGGCAAGACCTTAAGGTGAAAGCGGCTGCCAGTATGGAAAGCAGCAAGGCCGAAGCTGAGGATGGTGAATATTCAAATACAATGGTTTGAAATCCAGCCTAATGCCGGAAACGGGCTTTGAATATCCATTCATTTAATGAGTCTATAGCTTGAAACGGGTACTTCTTTTTGCCCCTTATTTTCCGCCACGCCGTAGGGTCGGTTCCTACAGGGCTTTTAAATTTGCCATTCATCTCAGGAAATTCGGCTGGGACCCCCTGGTCGTTCACCTTAGGGAAAAGAATGAGCGGTTGAGTGAGCGGGAAAAAGAATTTCTTCGTGAAGTACCCTGCATCCCCTTAAGCACTCCCCTGGACCTCACTGCGTCCTCATCCGGATCATATGCTCCCGGAAAGGATCAACCCGGGACGACCCGTAAATTCATGTTCTCCGATTATTTCGACCGTGCTTTTCCGGTTGATACCTGGTGGCCTGTATTCAGCTATCATCATAAAACGCTCCAGAGGATCGTCCGTGAATTTAAACCTGATGTGCTATGGAGTACGGCCGATCCCTGGTCGGTTCATCTGGCCGCTATGAAGATCGCCCGCAACCATAACATCCCCTGGATCGCTGATTTTCGTGATCCGTGGACCCTGTGTCCGGTTCGCTCCCGTGGCCGGATGCCCTGGGCCAGGGCTATGGACAAAAGGGCGGAGAAGAGCATTCTGGAAAATGCTGATCATGTTACGTTCACCGCTGAGAATACGGCCAAACGCTACCTGCAGCATTACACCGCCCTGACAACGCCTGTGAGCACCATCTATAACTCCTTTGATGATGTTTTTTTTAAACCCCTGCAGCCGAATAAGCCAGCAGATGCGGAGGATGAAGGGAAGTTCAGGATCATGTTTTATGGCCGGTTCCGGGCCTTGTCACCGGCCGGTCCGGCTGTCGGGCTGATGGAAGCCGTTAAAAAAATGGATCCGGACGTGTATAAGACCGTCACTCTGCAATCCAGCGGCAGCCTTCCTGCAGCAGACGTCATCAGGGCAGACCGCGCCGGCGTGTACGGGGCTTTCGAAACGATACCGGCCGAGCCCTACGAAAACACGCTTAATTGCCTCGGGCAAGCCGACATGCTGCTGCTCAGCACGGAACCGGGCCGGGATGAGATCATACCCGCTAAATTCTGGGATTATCTGGCCGCAGGAAAACCGATTCTGTCTTTCTCACAGAACCCGGAAATCGACGAGATTCTCAGGCGCACGAATACCGGGAGGCAGTTTGCCCTAACAGAGACGGGCGAAGCAGCAGCTTTGGTTGTACGCTGCCACAACGCATGGAGGCAGGGTAAGTCCCTGCCGTTTTCCGACAACGCCGGTCACAGCCGGATCCAACGCTATTCATCGCGCTGCACGACTGCTCAGCTGGCCGGTCTGTTTGATCAACTAAGTAAAAAAGGGCAGTCTTATCAAAAATAATACCAGACAGGCCACCCTGGCTGAAAAAACAGGTGTTGTCGTATTCTCCAGGATCCTGACGACCGTGCTTGAACTGGGGCTGGCCATTAGTCTGGTCAACCTGCTTTCCAAGACTGATTTTGCTGTAATCAGTTATCTGCTGCTGATCTATGAGAGTGCCCGCTACCTGGCAACACTGGGTTTTCCGGAAAGCGTATTTTATTTCTTTGAGCGTGTTACCCGGCACGCACGCAAAGCATTTGTCCTGCAAACCTGTGCCATCATGGTCGTTACGGCCACCGTATCGGCTTTGGTCATATTTGGTATTTCCTACGCCGTGCCGGGGCTGCTGGGTCACTGGAATGATGCCGACCAGGCTGCGGTAATGGAATTTTTGCCCATCATGGCCCTTGTCGCTTTTCTGGAGATCCCCACCTGGCCGGTTTCCAATGTGCTGCTGGCCGCCAACCGCCAGAAAGATGCCGCCTGGTATCAGTTGCTTACCAGCAGCCTGACCTTTGCCGCCATTATCGGGCCCCTGGCCCTGGGCTATCCGCTGATGGTGTCCCTGTATTGTTTGCTGGGATATTCCATAATCCGGTTTATTATATCGTTTCTCTGGCTTTGGGCCGTATTGCCTCCATTGGTGGAAGTATCAGGTAAAAGCCTGCTTAAAGAGCAAATCAAGTTTGCCATCCCCATTGGAGCCTCTTCTCTGGTAAGCCGCTTCAACAAATTTATTGATAAATTTGTGGTCTCCCTGATTTTGCCGGCTGCCGCCTTAGCCGAATATAACGTCGGAGCCCAGGAGATCCCCATCGTAAGGGTAATACCCTTTGCCGTGGGATCGGTATTAATAAGCCGGTATGTGAACCTTCAGCTTGAAGATAAAAAGCAGGAGCTTCTCGAATTATGGTACAAAGGGATCCGGAAGGTGAGCCTGG
>JBBDRB010000025.1:0-1530 GCA_040905685.1 Balneolales bacterium
ACATCTAAAGATAGCCAAGTTTTTATTGGTAATTTCAGCCCTGACTTTCGGTATTTCGCAATTTGCCTATACCCAGAACCAGTCGGATTTTCAAATAAAAAGAAGTTTTGACGAGGATATAGAGAACATCTATCAGTCTATACTGGAAGTGGAAACTGCAGAGGAAGCGCAGGAATTGGTCGAAGAGGTCAATGCACTCGAGGACCGGTACAGTGACTATTCAGATTTTCTGAACGTTCTTCTGTATCCGGAAACACTGGAAAACCGGGTCAGCTTCATAGACGAGCTGACCAGTACCACCCGAGACCGGATCGTTCGCATTGAAGAGAGCGAAGGCCGGGGGGAGGACCTTGATGAGCTTATTTCCCAAATGTCGGATACCCTGGAAAACCGCAGGCAGCAGATAGAGCAGCTTGGCCAGGAACTGGCACAGACGCGGCGGGCCCGCGATGCATCGGCCGGACAGGTTCAAAATCTGCGGACAGCCCTGCGTGACCGTGACGAACTTATTCTCAACCTTGTCGATTCCCTGTTCGTGGCCTATGACAATCTCGATCTGGCCTCCCTTTCAGCCGGAGAGCGAAGAGATCTCGCCCTGGAGATTGATGCCGATAATGTGTTCGGTCATCTGGAATCTGTTATCCAGAATAACGTCGCCTTCCTGGATACCCACACCCAGCTTAGTTCGGAAGATTTTTTAAGGCTGTACGCCACCTATTATGAATTTAACCAGGTATACGGGAATATAGGCCCTCAGCTTGCACAGATTTACGTGGGCCAGCAGGAAAGACAGGACCGTGTCCAGCAAATCTCTGAGATGATCAATGAATGGGGAATGCTGGTCGATGATGCGGTCTGGCAATCGCTCAACGCATCGTTTGAGCAGCATAATATCGAACTCCAGCCTTTTAGCGACGGGATCTCTTTCTACACCAGCCTTAATAGTTATCTGGACAACGCTATCAGCCGGGCACAGGATTCCGGGGACAGCGAAGAACTGGAGCGTTATGAACAATTTTCAAATGTTTGGGAAGACGATGTCAAACGTCGCTGGCAGGAGCATTTTATTAATGCCGATCTGATGACCTACGATAATTTCGCTACGATCGACAGTAAGCTCAACACCTGGCGGCTGGCCAGTGAGCCGCGTTCCTATACCATGCTCATATTCCTGGGCATCGCCGTCCTGCTGATTATCGGGCTGATCTTTCTCTGGCTCAAAGAGAAATCGGGAACAAAGGGAGGGGGCGCTCAGGCCCCGGCACAGCCCCGGCCCCGGCCTCAGAGTCAGCCGCCCAGCCGGCCGGCAGCCCCGGCACCGGCTCCAAAACAGGCTTCCAAAAAGAAACCAGATTTTCCAAAGCCAAGCGAAGATCCTCAGGCGGCTAAAGAAAGAGAGGAGCGAAGGTCTAAACGCCGATATTAAGATTGACTAATTCAATTTTAAAAAAGCCAATGTATAGTTAATATACATTGGCTTTTTTTTGTGTGCCCGGCACGGGCACTTACTCTAGGGTGAAAGTCCCGAAC
>JBBDRB010000026.1:0-48444 GCA_040905685.1 Balneolales bacterium
ATTGTTGAATCATTATAAAGAACACCACTTGCCTTATATTCAGAATAAAGGTCATTGATATTTTTCACTTCGATTCGACAGCTTGCAGTCCCTGCCAAAAAGCTTTCAGCTCCACTCCAAATTGGTCTGACAAAAAGAAGGATACTGCGAAGTTTCCAACTTTTATCACAAGCCGACCATAAATGGAGCTCTACTTCATCTCGAACTATCCTGGCAAATCCGTCGTCTTTGTACTGACAAGAGAATCCCAACATGTTATCATAAAAATTGACAGCTTGTTCTATGTCCTTGACAGGAAGAGCAGGAATAGACTTTGTCATTTTCATAAACTGAGCTCCTTAATAACGGTCTGGCAAATAACCGGCGCGGTTAAGTACTTAAATATAAACAACTAAACGCAAAGGCGTGCTGTTGATTTGCTTTTTTATGGTTGCCCGCAAATGTTCGCATATACAACTATATTGGTTTGTGAAACGTGCATATAAGTAAGTTGTGTGCAAGCAAAAGCGATACTGCAAAAAAAACCTGTATGAAGATTGAAATAATAGAAACTAATAAAGGTAAAATTGAATACTCAATGGTTGGTGAGGGGACACCCGTATTGTTTCTTCATGGTGGACATTCAAATTGCCGGGAAACTCTATTTCACAAAGGATTTGACACAAGCAAATATCAGCTGATTACTCCTTCACGCCCTGGATATGGGAATACTCCACTTGCCGATAATACCACCCCAAAGAAAACGGCAGATTTATTAGTTGCATTACTAGACTATTTGGGAATTAACAAAGTAGTTCTATATGCAATATCTGCAGGTGGGTCAACTTCGATTGAATTTGCAGGAAAGTATCCAGAACGAGTTGAGAAACTAATCTTAGCTTCAGCCGTTTCAAAACAATGGTTGGATAAAAATGGACAGGTTTATAAGGCAGCAAAAAAACTATTTAATCCTAAAACAGAAAGATTGGTATGGGGCATAATAAGGAACTTTTCGGGAATATTTCCAAGCATGATTGCGAATAATTTTTACCCTCAATTTTCAAAAAACAAACCTCACAGATTAGAAAAAAAAGATATACAAGAGCTGCTGGCGACCTTTAAACACTTTAGTTCAAAATCTGGCTTTATGAGTGATATAGATCATGATGTTGAGAATGGACTGATTTCAGAAATTCAAAGTCCAACTCTGGTAATCCATAGCAAAAATGATAACAGTGTTTCATATGAACACGCTGAATATGCCAATACAATGATTAAGAATTCAAAGCTTATAGGCTTAGATAATGAATGGGGACATTTGTTTTGGATTGGAAATGACTCACATGAGTCGATAAGAAAAACAATAAAATTTATTGAACAGTAGAATGCCAGCACAGCCAGCGCACTACATTCCCTCACGACACCACACCATCAAACGTGAGCGTCTGTACGGAAAAAGCGATATTAAAAATTCACGGAATAGGAAAAGCTTCACCAATAAAGGTATACAGTGCATCATGATTCTTTACGTGCTTTCAATATCAGAGCCATCCAATGCCATAACAGCCCGGCTCCAAGTAGTGCAAGACCGCTGATCCAAATTTGGGGTTCGATCCAAAATGCCAGAAAAAGACATCCTGCCAAACCCAGGGCCGGTATCCATTGAGGATATAGTCTTAAATCTGATGGCATGTATAATGCTGATAAATTTGTAATGGCATAATAAATCAGAACAGTGAAAGCACTGAACGACCAAGTGAAAACGACATCTCCGCTTAACACCAGAAAACTAATAATTATGCCGGTTACCCACACAGCCACTGCCGGACTTTGGGTTTCGGTATTCACCCAGGACAAAGCACCGGGCAAATCTTTACGCCGGGCCATACTCAACATCACGCGCGACAGGCCCAGGATAAGATTTAATAATACGCCCAGCATGGCTGTGATGGCAGCAACGGTTATTACGGGACCGATTACCGGCACCGACAGCGTCTGCGCCACGACCATAAGGGGGGCCGCTTCACCCACAACTGTCTGGCCAAAAGCTTCAGCTCCCATCACTTGCAGTGCGGTCAAAGATACGGTCAGATAAAGGATCACGATAAATACCATAGCCAGGATAATGGCTTTTGGTATGGTAGTCCGGGGCTCAGCCACTTCTTCTCCCAGTGTGGCAATGCGTCCGTATCCGGTATAAGCTACAAACATCAGGGCCGATGCATAGAGAATGGATGATCCGGATGTTTCTGTCACCGCATCCACAATAGGACGTGTCGGTATCCCATTCAATAAGAGACCAACCACTACGAGCGCAGTAAGCCCCAAAAGAGTTATAGTGACAATTATTTTGTTTGCCTGATTGCTTCGGCTTATTCCACCAGAAACCAAAAACGTCATCAGCAGAAGCAGAAATAAGCCGGCTCCAACAATCATCCAGTTTACGGCATTTATGTTAAATGCATAAAATAGGTAGCCGATGCATCCCAAAACCGCTGTTGCGGCTGAAGCTGATTTAGCAATCAAAAACATCCATCCCGCTGTGAATCCAAACCAGGAGCCTAAAAATTGATATCCGTATTCATAGGTGCCGCCACTGACCGGGTGAGCGGCTGCGAGCTGAGCGCTACTAAGGCCGTTAAACGTGGCAAGTACTGCAGCAATGACAACGGCAATGATGATTCCATTGCCGGCAACCTGTGTGGCGATAGCAATGCTTACAAAAATGCCTGTGCCCACAATGGAACCAAGTCCCATCAGGATGGCACCGGGCGTTTTCAGATCTCGCTTGAGTTCGTCCATCCTTAATTATTCTATAATGTTTTTTTGCCACATTAAATCAAATGACCATTTCCCACCACCTTTTATAATCAAAAAAAGGCTACCTAACCACATAGCCCAGTCAGTACGCATTTCGTGAGCCATGCTCCAAAAGCCGTAGGTGTTTAGATCACGCAACACAAAGGGGCCAAAGCTTTCTCCAAAGGCGATGGGAATTTTGGTCACGATAATTGCCACCGTCATAATACTGAAGGTTAACAGGGCCCCGCCCCGGGTAAAAAGGCCTATTAAAATCAATACGCCGCCAAGAATTTCAAATACACCTATGAAATTCCCAAAAAATTCAGGAGCGGGAAAACCCATACTTTCAAACCGGCCAACTCCACGGGCAGATGGATACAGAAATTTTTGAATACCTTCAGCAAGAAAAACACATCCTACCATGATACGAATCAGAATCGTTGCATTGGAATGGTCGGTGTGCATGATTTTTTGAAACATGATTAATTCATTTTTCGAATGTGAGAATGCCTGTTTCGGCTGTAACTTAGACGATTATGACACAATAAGAAATAGACCAACAACAGAAAAAAACCACGTTCCGATACCGACCTCTGTATTAGTCTGATTGTGTTAGTTTAAACTTTAAACTTTCCAGCTTTCCGGGATTTAAAACCACATAAATACTTTGGATTGAGCAGACCGGGACGATAGGACCGGCAGGTTGGGTCCGATGTATTGTTCTCCCTTCAATAAGCTTTTCCTACTCCCTGAATCGCAGGTTGCCGGAAAATGTCTATTCATTATATTCATTCAATAAATCTATTGAATGATAGTTTATAAAATGGTATAATATGAAAAACACAAATCAATCACCCCGTTCATGAACACGCGCGATTTTAAACATAGAATCTATAGTGAACTGGCCATCATCTCGAAGGCCCTTTCCAATCCGCATAGAATGGAAATCATTGAATTGCTGGCCCAGGGTCCTGGTTCTGTTGAACATATTGCAGAGAATACAGAAACGAGCATTGCAAATGCCTCCCAACATCTGCAAACGTTAAAAGCGGCGAGGCTGGTAAAAACAGAGAAAAAGGGCAAATACAGCTATTATTCACTGGCTGATATAAAAGTATATAATGTTTGGAATGCGATGAGGGACCTGGGCATGTCTCAAAATGCCGAGGTCGAAAAGCTCATCCATAATTTCCGCAAGTCCAGACATAACCTTGAATCGGTGACCATGGATCAACTTCTCGAACGGGTTCAGGGTGGGAAAGCCCTGGTACTCGACGTGAGGCCCCAGTCAGAATATAACGAAGGACACATTTCCACTGCTCTGTCCATCCCGCATGACGAGCTTTTGCAACATCTCAGCAGTCTCCCCAAAAACAAAGAGATTGTTGCCTATTGCAGGGGACCGCTGTGCGCGCTGGCCGATGATGCCATCAAGGTATTAAACGAACACGGTTACCGGGCAATCCGGCTGGAAGTTGGTTACCCGGAATGGTCAGCTAAGGGATTTCCTGTTGAGAACTAAAATCTAAACGCATTAAGATAAACTGAAAGGCAGAATATAATAGGGAGGTGCCTATGGAACCAGTACTCATATTTTTACAGGAAGCGCAGATTATAGTGATGGCAGGTATACTAATCCTACTGTTCTTGTGGGAATCTGTTCACCCGTTTTACGCCTACTTTACCGGAACATTTAAAAGCAGAGGCAAACATGCCACGCGAAATTTGATCATTGGAGCCATCAACGGCTTACTGGTGAGTATGGTGTTTATTGGCTTATGGTTATCCGCTTCTGTTTGGGCGGAAGAAAATCGCTTTGGAATTATGCACTGGCTGCAGGATGCCGGTGATTTACCTATCTGGACCCATGCAGCCGGGGCCGTCCTGTTGCTTGATTTCTGGACGTATTCCTGGCACCGGATGAACCATGAAATCCGGTTCTTCTGGCGTTTTCACAGCGTACATCATTCTGACAATAAAATGGATGTTACAACGGCAAGCCGCTTTCATTTAGGGGAAATTTTCTTCTCCTCTCTGTTTAGGATTCCATTGATCGCATTATTCGGGGTATACCTGTGGGAACTGGTTTTTTATGAAATCATCATGTTTGGCATCGTACAATTCCATCATGCCAATATTGGCCTTCCTGAAAGATATGATCGTGTATTGCGAACGGTAATTGTAACGCCCAACATGCACCGGGTGCACCATTCACGCTGGCAGCCGGAAACGGATTCCAATTACAGTTCGCTGTTTTCCTTCTGGGATCGTATTGCCCGGACATTCCGCCTGAATCCGAAACCGGAAACGATAAAACCTGGCCTCAATGAACTTGACCGTGAAGCAGATCAAACAGTACAGGGCATGCTAAAAACCCCCCTGGCAAAAAAAGATCCTGCTACAGAACAAGGTATTACGAATGGTCAATGATGCTGAAATTTTCTTTTAAATATTATAAGCAATGCTTTGAAGGTATCTGTTCTCTATAATCGCCGTGCCATTTGTTGACCGGTTATAACAATTAAAAACCTCATTGAGGTCGTTCAGCAAATTCTCTTGCTGTTTTTCGTCTAATTTTTCGAGAGCTTGAAGGGTAGGGCCGAACCAGGTACTGAATACATTCAACGCATGTTCTACAGAAAGGTAGTATTGCAGGGTTTTCTGTTTTTTACTTTCGATAGATTCAGTCCTCTGACCAAGAAGTTGATTTAATCCTGTGTCTGTTCCCCAGCGCAATGGTGGCTTTATCCCGGGCGGAGGGGGAACATATCTTGCATGTATAGAAAAAAAATCACCACTCCAGCCTTCGGGAATCGGACTGGCAAGGCCAATTTTTCCGCCTGGCCGGCAAACACGAAGCATTTCACTGGCTGCTTTTTCCTGGTCGGGAGCAAATTGAACGCCATACACCGAAAGAACTACGTCGAAACTATCATCCGGAAATGGAAGCTCCTGGGCGTCTGCAATTCGGAAATTAGCCTTCAGGCCGCTGGCCTCCGCTCGTTTTGTGGCCCGTTTGATCAGCTCGGGTACATAATCAATTCCTGTTACTTCACAATATCGCCGTGCCGCCACCAGTGCTGCCGTGCCGCTTCCACAAGCTATATCCAGCACTTTTTGGCCAGGGAGCGGATCTACGTACTGGCACAGCGATTCGGCCATCAATACATTTTGACGAGCTATTTCATTGAAGTCGCCTTTGCTCCAGGTTTGTTTCTGATTGATGCTAATCTCCCGGAATTTGCCGGACTGATTTATGTCTTTCACTTTTTTGCACCTTTTTTTTGAATTTACATTACTTGCAAAGGAGTACCGGAAATTACTTGCCCGGAGTCCTGATTAACTTGCATTCTGTAAGTAATCTAATATCCACCGGTATATGCTGCTTTGCTTATTCGTTCAATTCTTTTGCTCAGAAGGTTTTTTATAATGAGCAGGAGTAATCTTAAAGTATTCTTTAAAGGCACGGCTGAAGTGAGAGAAGTTCTTAAATCCGCACTCGAGCACAACTTCAGAAACAGATTTGTCGGATTGATCCAGTAAATACCGTCCATAATCCAGCCGTTTCCGTATCAGCCATTTGCCTGGAGTTATATGGTAGATGTTTTTGAAATCCCGTTTAAAAGTAGACAAGCTACGTCCGCTGAGCCGGGCATATTCTTCCAACTTCATGGGGTAGGTAAAGTTAGTCTCCATGATGTATTGAATAGAAGTAAGAGTAGTGTTGCAGAGGTTTTTAAAATAGCTGGAAATTTCTTCATTGCGAGACCCGGAAGCGACCATCAGGATCAGTTCCCTGAATTTAAGCT
The DNA here is from genome assembly GCA_040905685.1 of Balneolales bacterium. Taxonomy (GTDB): domain Bacteria; phylum Bacteroidota; class Rhodothermia; order Balneolales; family Natronogracilivirgulaceae; genus JBBDMU01. Next base: position 6,591 of record JBBDRB010000026.1, read on the forward strand.
CTGCCAGTTTTTTATCTGAGTTACTGCCCTTTGATAGATAGGAAAGAAAAGAAAAAAAGTAGGTTGATAACATTTCATCACTGTGCACCCGAAGGATAGGAGATGGATTCGTATCATCATCAACGTTCATATTCACCTGGTTTTTGAAAAGGGTATCTTTGATGAATTCATCCGGAACAAACATAAACAAAGAGCAAAACTCATCGTCGAAATACTGGTAAATAGAATGAGCGCCTTTTTTAATAAATAGGCAATCTCCAGCCTGTGCGAGCACTTCCCGATCCCGTGAAGACCATTTCTTCTTTCCTTTTATTACATAAACAAAATAGTTATGATGAGTCCACATGTCGAAACGGTTATCATTCAGCGGACATTTATATTCTGCAAAAAGAAGATCATTCACAGAAAGTCGTTTATCGGCCGGAAGAGTTTTCATAAAATCATATACATTGATCATATGATTCGGAATATGTGAATAAATACTGAACGGCTGCTTTATAACACAAAATGTGAGAAAAAAGGATAAAGTCAAAAACAGAAACAGTGTATTAAATCCATAAACCATGATACTTATAACAGGTGCAAACGGGGAAGCTTATACACTCGGCGAACTGGCGCAGACCCTAAGCGAGAAAACCGGAACGGAGATCACCTATATTGATCTGCCGGTGAAAGAGTATGCAGAGCAGCTTAAGCAAGCCGGCCTGCCGGAAGAGACGATTGGGATGGCCCTGATGACGGCCGGGACCGTTGCAAACGGAGCGTTGGCCTATACGTCCGGTGATCTGGAAAAACTGCTGGGCCGTAAACCGGCCTCATTACCTGATTTTATCAGATCATTAACAAACTGATACGATCCACAAAAAGGCTGTTCCTCAGCTATTATCAGCTACCGGTTCTTAATTTCAAGATAATCCCGCTTGCGCTCACCCGTGTAGATCTGCCGGGGTCTGGTAATCGGTTGTTTCTCTTCGGTCATTTCCTTCCAGTGCGCGATCCATCCGGGCATCCGGCCCAGGGCGAACATGACGGTGAACATTTCTACGGGAATATCCATGGCCCGGTACAGCAGACCGGAATAAAAATCAACGTTTGGATAAAGTTTCTTCTCTATAAAATAATCGTCATTCAATGCGGTCTCTTCGAGGTGTTTGGCTACTTCCAGCAAGGGGTCCCGGATATTTAATTCATCCAAAACTTCATCGCACGCCTGTTTTATGATCAAAGCCCGGGGGTCAAAGTTCTTGTAGACCCGGTGACCGAAGCCCATCAGGCGCCGTCCGGCCGTTTTATCCTTGAATTTTTGAACCCATTTCCGAATGTTGTCCCTGCCTTCACCGCCCCCGGCATAAATGGCCTCCAGCATTTCAATGACGGCCTGGTTGGCCCCACCGTGCAAGGGTCCCCACAGGGCCATAATACCGGATGAAGTGGCTGCGTACAGGTTGGATTGGGATGAACCCACGATCCGGACCGTTGACGTTGAGCAATTCTGTTCATGATCGGCATGCAATATAAGCAGTTTATTCAATGCCTTCACCACCGTTTCGTTGATTTCGTATGGTTCCGTGGGTTTGGCGAACATCATATGCAAGATGTTCGCGCTGTAATCCAGCCGGTTTTGGGGATACATCAACGGATGGCCAATGCTGTTTTTATATGACCAGGCCGCAATGGTGGATGTTTTTGCGATCAGGCGTTTGATGGTCAGGTCAATGCCTTCTCTGCCCATTCGAGGGTCCAGGGAATCCGGATAAAAAGAGGAGAGGGCGCAGGTCATAGAGGCCAGCACCCCCATCGGATGCGAGCGCTGGGGATATCCCTCGAAGAACTTCTTCATGTCCTCATGGATCAGCGTATGATTGGTCACGCCCGCCGTAAAATCATTCAGTTGTCCGGTAGTGGGCAGCTCCCCATAGATCAGCAGATAGGCTACCTCCAGGAAGCTGGATTTTTCGGCCAGCTGTTCGATGGGATAGCCCCGGTATCGAAGTATCCCTTTTTCCCCATCCAAATAGGTAATCCCGCTGCGGGTAACCCCCGTGTTCTTTAAACCGTAGTCCAGGGTAATGTACCCGGTTTCCTTTCTCAGCGCACTTATATCAATGGCCTTTTCGTTTTCGGTTCCAGTGACAACCGGTACTTCAATGGTTTTACCTTCGAGATTAATTTCAGATATCTTCATTGGGCGTTTGTTCGACTTTCGATGTTGGTTATAACCAGTAAACACTTACGTCCGTTAGAGAGAAACAGAATAGTATACAATATATTATATATAACTATATTTTAGTATTAGAAAACGAAAAAACGCAAAGTGACGGACCGGACCGAAGTAACCCGTCGGCCCGTTCAGATTCAATAATAGGTATAAGCGTTTGATTTTTTTATTTTCTTATATGAATGAATTCTCCGATAAATCGCTGCTTATATCTTTGATCCTGATTTCACTGGCGGCCTGCACGGGCGAAAGAGGACCCGCGGGTCCTGCCGGACCATCGGGTCCCGAAGTACTTCCCATCTCTTTTGAATTTGAAGTTGACCTGCTTGAAGAGGATGGATTTGAATTTTGTTCGGATATTCCGGGACAAATTGAGGTTTACGAATCAGACGTGATGCTGGCCTATGTACTGGAAGATTTTATCGAGGATGAGGATCTCGGTGTTTGGCGTCAATTACCCGTCACCGAGTTCAACGACAGAGGTACCCTGCTTTTTGATTTTGATTTTACGGCCGTGGATGTATGCATCTTCCTTGATGCCAATTATCCATTGGAACCCGATGACGAATTTGAACAGGTACTGATCCGTGCGGTTCATGTTCCGGCCGTATTGGTGTCGCAGAACATGTCCGCAAGCATCAAAGATTCCCACTATTTATGGGAGCTGGAATCATTGCTTGAGATGGATATTCAAGGCGTGCAGTAGTCATTCATGCATGACTTCTGCAATCAGCCGGTGTGATTGCAACCGCTGCTGATGATCGTAAACATAAGAAGCCACCATGATTTCATCAGCTCCGGTTTCTTCGAGGAAACGGCCAAGTTCGGTTTTTAACTTCCCGGTGCCACCGATAAAAGAGCAGGATAGCATCTGTTCCACCGCCATTTTTTGGGGAAGGGACCAGATGGCTTCCATGTCATCGACAGGTGGAGGCATCGGACTGCGGTTTCCGGTTACCACACCCATGAACATCTGTTTCATGGAGGTTGAGAGAAAATGGGCCTGCTCATCGGTATCCGCGGCTATTATGTTTACACAGGGCATCACCCATGGCTGTTCCAGCTGTCGGGAGGCCTTAAAATGTTCCCGGTAAATACGCAGGGCTGCCATCAGCTGCTGGGGAGAAAAATGGCTGGCAAACGCGTAGGGCAGTCCCAGTTCAGCGGCCAGGAAGGCACTGTCGGTACTGGAACCTAAAATCCATATGGGGATGTTCGTGCCCTCCCCGGGGATGGCACGGATATTGCCATTACCCGAAGACAAGTACTTTTGCAGCATCACCACATTTTCCGGAAAACGCTGTACTTCCTTCATCCTGTCGGGACGGATGGCATAGGCGGTAGCCTGATCGGTGCCCGGTGCCCGGCCAAGACCGAGATCCACCCGACCGGGGTACATGGTGGCCAGGGTTCCGAATTGCTCGGCAATGATCAAAGGGGAGTGGTTTGGCAGCATGATCCCGCCCGATCCGATCCGTATGGATTTCGTGGCCTCGGCTACATGGCCCAGTAACAGGGTGGTAGCCGCACTGGCAATATTCTCCATATTGTGATGCTCGGCCATCCAGAAGCGTTTATAGCCATACTGCTCGGCATGTACAGCCAGATCGCGGCTGTTGCGTATGGCATCGGCAATGGTGTTTCCTTCGGTAACTACGGCAAGATCTAAAACGGAAATAGGGGTCATTTGTAAAAATTATTTCTGTTGCACATTTTGGATTATTTAGCTAAATATATGCACATATTAAAACGAATCATTCAGGATATGAAGAAAAATAAAGGTTTGACAGTTCCCGTGATAACAATGGTAATCCTGGCATTGGCAACTGTTGCAAGCGCTAAGGAAAATCAAGACTTAATAATTGGTGACACCTATGGCGGTGGAATCGTAGCCTATCTGTTCCAGCCCGGAGATAACGGCTATGTTCCGGGTGAAGTGCACGGACTCATTGCCTCGCCGGAGGACCAGGGCTGGGCACAGTGGGGATGCCTGATGAACCGCGTGGATATTACTTCACCCGGGCTGGGTACGGGAATGGAAAATACGGTCGCTATCATCGGTTTCCACGACCAAAACTTTAAAGATTATGCCGGAAGCCGTGAAGAGTGCTTTTACAATGACGGGACCATGGCTGCGAAAATAGCCTTTGAACTGGAACTGAATGGCTATAGTGACTGGTACCTGCCCAGCAAAGATGAACTGAACATCCTTTTTGATAACCGCAAAGCCATCGGTGGTTTCGAAAATGCCGACTACTGGAGTTCGAGCGAAGGCAGCGGCAGCTGGAATGTCTGGTTCCGTCGATTTTATGGGAGTACCAACCAGGGACACGGTCATAAAGACATGGTTCACAAGGTACGTGCTGTGAGATCTTTTTAAAATCAACCTAATTCAACAATTTTTAAGCACAGCTATTATGAAACGTTTTGGTCTGATACTATGCAGTCTTGGTTTCTTCGGCATAAGCGCTGCCCAGGAAAGACCTTCTGTTAATATCCCCGATATCCTGGGCTATAAAACCCTTACCAGTGATCTCCACACCCATACCGTATTCTCAGACGGACAAGTATGGCCCCCGATACGCGTGGAAGAGGCCTGGCAGGAGGGCATTGATATCATATCACTGACCGACCATGTGGAGAGCACGAATCTGTACCGTCTTAAGAGCATATTCGGGGAGAATATTGACCGGGAAGGCGGCTTTTATCCCGATCGAAACCGGTCTTATGAAGTTGCCAAACCGTCTGCAGAAAACAGGGATATTTTATTGCTTAAAGGAGTCGAGATCTCCCGTACCATGCCACCGGGGCATCACAATGCCGTTTTCATAAACGATGTTAACAAGATTAACACCCCCCACCCCCAGTGGAAAGAAGCTTTCACGGAGGCCAGAAAGCAGGGTGCTTTTATTTTCTGGAATCACCCGGCAACCTTTCCTGCTCCCGAAAGAACAACCATTTGGTGGGAAGAGCATACCTGGCTTCTGGAAAATGATATGATGCATGGCATTGAAGTGGTCAACGGAAGAAGGTACGATCCGGTGGCCCACCAATGGGCGATTGACAAGAAGCTGGCCATCATCGCCAATACGGATATCCATGGTCCCATTGGCATGTCCTACGATATTCATAACGGTGAAAGACGGCCTATGACCCTGGTATTTGCCAAAGAAAGGAGCATGGAAGGGATTAAGGAAGCCTATTTTGACCGCAGAACCGTGGCTTATTACGATAATAAGCTGGTCGGAGACCCCAAATTTCTTGATCCCATTTTTTTTAATTCCATACAGGTGGAATCGGTCAGGAGAACCGGTCAGGGCTTTCAGGTCATCATCAATAATCCGACAGAAATTCCTTTCGAGTTGTCAAAGGCTGCCGGTAATGATCCGGCACTTGAATTCTTTAGTTCAAAGACCCTGCCGGCAGGCAGGCAGACAACGATTAATATCTATACCGGCAACCCTTCGTCCTTTGATAATGTTGACCTGAAACTGGTAGTGGATAACCTCATCATTGCCCCTGAAAAAGGACTCCCGGTAACGTTGTCTTTTATTCCTTAATCATATGAGATACCCCGTGGCTTTGCTGCTGAGCCTGATATGTTCACTCCCCCTTCATGCTCAGGATCTGTCAATCGATCCCCATATGTACGGCATCATCGATTCGGTCAGTGCGGAAAGGCTGGAGAGCGATATCCGCACGCTTGCCGGTTTTGGAACCCGCCATACGATGTCGGATACCGTATCTTCCACCCGGGGAATTGGTGCGGCCCGCCGGTGGATAAAACAGGAATTTGAAAAAATAAGCAGGGATAATGACGGCCGGCTGGAAGTATTTGAGCAGCGGACGCTGCTGGAGGGCGATCCCGGCACCCGGATCGATGAAGATACCTGGATCGTCAATGTATATGCGGTGATCCGGGGCACCACGCATCCCGGCCGCTATGTGATCATGAGCGGAGATATTGACAGCCGGGCTTCCGATGTCATGAATGCGGACATCGACGCCCCCGGGGCCAACGACAACGCCTCGGGAATGGCCGGTGTGATCGAAGCGGCCCGGGTATTGGTAAAGCATGAGTTTAACAACAGCATTGTGCTGGCCGGACTTTCCGGCGAGGAGCAGGGTTTGTATGGGGGAAAGTTTATGGCCGAAAGGGCTATCGGGGAAGGGTGGGACCTCATTGGCGTATTGAATAATGATATGATCGGGAATATTGAGGGGCTGGACGGGGTCATCGACAACCGGAGCTTCCGGATCTTTTCGGAGCCGTATCCTGCCCGGGCCACGCAGAGCGAGCTGCAGCAGAAACGCTTCTACGGCGGGGAGAATGATGGCGATTCCCGGCAGCTTGCCCGGTATGTTCATGAAACCACGACCACCTACATGCCGGAGATGGATCCCGTGCTTATTTATCGTCTCGACCGGTTCGGCCGGGGCGGACACCACCGGTCGTTTAATGAGGCCGGATTTGCGGGCATCCGTATCATGGAAACCCATGAAAATTATAACCGGCAGCATCAGGATGTCCGCACGGAAAACGGAATTGAATACGGCGATGTCCTGAAGGGGGTGAATTTTGAATACGCCAAAAAACTGACCGCTGTAAATGCCGTGGCCCTGGCTTCCCTTGCCCAGGCTCCGCCTGACCCGGCCAATGTAAAAATTGGCGGTATCGTGCAGCCTTCGACCCTGTTGAGCTGGGACCGGTCCGGCAGTGAACTTACAGAGGGCTATAAGATTTACTGGAGGGATACCACTTCGCCGGTCTGGCAGTATTCACGCTACGTCGGTGATGTGGATTCGTTTACCCTGGAAGGCATCGTGATCGACAATTACCTTTTTGGCGTGAGTTCGGTTGGCAGGGATGGCCATGAAAGCGTTGTTTCCTACCCCTCGGGGCTGATCCGCAATTAACTCTTTTCATGATCCCATGGCAAGCTCTTTGATGGTGACTGCAAGCTGATCCATTTTTCCGGTGTTGGCCGAGCGCCCGGACAGGCGTTCCACCTCGGCGGCCAGCTCATTGAGCTGACGGGCCTTTCGGGAACTTCTTGCCTGTTCGGCCCGGGTTAATCGCCGGCGGATCTCGGTCAGGCTGTCCGCCCCCAGCTCCCCGTTTCGTTCGAGCTGGTCCAGGCTGGCCCGGGCCAGGGCAAAGGACGGCGGCCACTTGAATTTGGGCTGGCCCTGGGGATTGAGATAGTCCATTTTTACGGTGCGGGCGGCGGCGATTTCGTTCCCGGTTACAAAATCGCTGGGAAGCAACTCAAATACATCCAGTCCGCGGGCAATCTCGGAATTGACCAGGGAGCCGTTGTACCAGTATACCGACCAGCTGCCGCCGGTTACCCGCTGCTCCCCGCTGATGGGTCCGCGGTCATGCCAGGCTATTTCGACCGGGTTGGCCGGATCGGTAAAGTCGAAGACGTTGATCCCTCCCTGATACCAGGACTGGACCATGATATCCCGGCCCGGTATGGGGATCAGCGATCCGTTATGGGCCACACAGTTTTCTTCCTTCGTCTGAGCCGCATCCATTTTGAAGTAGCTTTGAAATTCCATCCGGCCGTCTTTTATGGTAAAAATAGCGTTGGCTCCCCACTCATACGGATCGCTATCGCGGCATTTCGCCTGGGTACCGCCACCCCATTCATCGGTGAAGATGACCGTCGTTCCGTCATTGTTGAAAGTGGCCGAGTGCCAGTAGGCAAAATTGGAATCGGCTACGGCGTCCATGCGGACGGGATTGAGCGGGTCGGTTATATCCAGCAGCAAGCCGTATCCCTCACAGGCCCCGCCAGCCAGGCCTATTTCAGGATATAAGGTAATATCGTGGCACTGGTTCGGCCCGTGGTCTTCCCCGGCGCCGCGTTCAGCCATCATTTCCTCCAGAATATCCGGCAGTCGTTCCCTGAGCGCCGCGCTGTCGGCAGCGGTAGGCGACCCGCTGCCACCGCGTTCGGTTACCACCTCGTTGAGCAGCCGGCGGACCAGTCCGTCGTTCAGCACGCTGGGGTGGCCTCCGAAACGGCCTACAAAGGCACCGGCGTCCCTGGCCTCCTTTATGGCGGCCAGTTCTTCAGGGCCGGGCCCGTGAACGGGGGGAGCGGCCAGATCATCAAAAATCCTGGGGGAGTTGGCTATGGCCGCCTGTTCCGGATGGGCCAGAGGAACCCTGATCACCTCAATTCGGAACAGGGCGGTTTCGGGATCTTCATCCGGCATGGCCCCGGAGCATCCCGGAAGTTCTTCCTCCGGGCGGACCGGAGCGGAGCCGGATACGTAGACGTAGACATGCTCCTCATCGTTGGGATCGGCCAGCACGGAATGGGTATGCGAACCCCTGCAGGTTTGGACATTGGAAATATACTGTGGGTCCCGGATATCGCTAATGTCAAAGATCCGTATGCCCCGCAGACGCTCTTCACTTACGGCGTTCATAGTACCCTGATCGCCGCAATCCAGGCGGCCTTCCAGCCCCTCCCCGGATACGAACAGCAGATCACCGAATACCGAAACGTCGCTCTGAGAAGCCGGGCAGAGATAGTCGACCACCAGTTCCGGATTGGACGGGTCGGCTATATCCCATACGACAAACCCATTGAAGTTGCCCTGAATGGCGTAATGGTCTTTGAAGGCAAGGTCGCTGTTCATGGACCCGATAAAGTCATCGGGCGAGGTACGGCTAGCAACCAGGTCCAGGTTCCAGATGGACTCTCCGGCATCAAACAGGCCGGTTCCCAATCCGACGCGGGGGTCGGGAAAAGGCCTTTCGGCTTCTGTCAGCGGCAGTACGGGTGAAACTTCCTCCTGTATGGCTCCGGCTGATGAGCAGCTGCCGGCTCCGGTAATCACCGCAAGAAGCAGCGAGGTCCATATTACATGGTTAAAATGATCCATATCGGTGTTCTCCGGGTGGTATTAAGGGTCTTGTAATCAATTGATTCGTGCTTCCAGCATGCGTTTCATGCGTTCAATTTCGGTAACCTGTTCGGCATGGATGCCTGAGGCCAGGATAAAGGCCTCGGTACCGCTTGCGGCTCCATCGACTTTAAACAGTTCCCTGACCATGTAGACGGCGCCTTCGTGGTGCTCTATCATCAGTTCTAAAAAGTTACGGTCGAAATCCGGGCCCTGCAGCCTGGCAAGCCTGTCAAGCTGCCCGGCGGTAAGCATGCCCGGCATGCCATGGTGATGGTCCATTGTATGATGATGGGGGCCGGGCACGGGCTGGTCCCGGTCGCGCAGCCATTTTTGCATGGTGGCTATCTCATCCTCCTGGGCGTTTATGATCCGGGCCGCCAATACCTGAATGGTGGGGCCCGCACCGTTTTCCGGAGCCAGGCGTGACATAACCAGCGCCTGGGCGTGATGGGCGATCATATCGGTCATGAACTTAACGTCGGCCTGCGTGAAGTTCATACGGGAGCTGTCGATCCTGGCCCAGTACAAGGACTCCAGGTCATCCTGCCGGGATAGATGAGCTTTATTATCAGCAGCAGGTTCCGGTCCGGCGCAGGCCAAAAACGCGCTAAGGATGATCAGGCCCAACCAGGGAGACCTTGGCAGGGGAGGGAGGTGTCTTGGGTTCAAGGATAAAAAGTTTTGCTCAGGTTAGATGCAACAGACTTAATATAGGGCTAGTTTATTAAAAATAAAGGAACCTGTCATGCAAAAAGACTTTCAAACCGTAGTTATGCCGGAGATTGCCGGCGACCCTGATCAGCTTATGCGCCATGTAGCCTCCGTAGCCGGGGTGACTAAGGGGGATCTTCGTCATGTCGAGGTTTTGCGCCGTTCGATCGATGCCCGCCAACGCAGGGTGAAGGTAAATCTCAGGGTCAGGGCCTATTTCAACGAAGACTACCAGTATCAGGCTCCGCCGTTTCCCGATTACCCGAATGTCTCGAACCAGGAAGAGGTGCTTATCATCGGAGCCGGTCCGGCCGGGCTGTTTGCCGCGCTGCAGCTTATGAAGCTTGGCAGGAAACCGGTGATCCTGGAGCGGGGTAAGAGCGTCAGGGACCGTATCCGGGATCTCAAGGCGATCAATGTGGACCATATTGTCGATGAGGATTCGAACTATTGTTTTGGTGAAGGCGGGGCGGGCACCTACTCCGACGGCAAGCTGTATACCCGGGCCGGGAGAAAGAAGGATGTGGTGCGCATTCTGGAGCTGCTGGTGGGTTTTGGAGCCTCCAGGGATATCCTGGTTGATGCCCATCCGCATATCGGGACGAATAAATTGCCGGCCATCATCGCCGCCATGCGCGAGTGCATCCTGGCGAACGGCGGGGAGATCCATTTCAACGCGCGGGTCACCGGTTTTCTGCTGGAGGGTCACGCGATCAGGGGAGCTCGTTTGCTTAATGGGGAGCTGTTCCGCAGCAACCGGGTCATTCTGGCTACGGGTCATTCGGCCCGGGATATTTTTGAGCTTCTGCACCGGCAGGACATAGCCATTGAGCTGAAACCCCTGGCCATAGGCGTGCGCATCGAGCATAAGCAGCAGCTTATCGATCAGATCCAGTACTCCTGCGCTGAACGCAGCGAATATCTGCCTCCTTCGGCCTACACCTTGGTGCGGCAGGTCGGCGGACGAGGCGTATATAGTTTCTGTATGTGTCCGGGCGGGGTGATCGCGCCGTGTGCCACACGACCGGGTGAGATCGTAACCAACGGGTGGTCGTCCTCGCGCCGGGCACGGGCTACGGCCAACTCCGGCATCGTAGTCGAACTGCGCCCGGAGGATTTTAAGTCCCATGCAGAATACGGTCCGCTGGCCGCCATGGCTTTTCAGCGGTCTGTTGAGCAGTGCGCATGGGAGTCGGGCGGAAAAACCCAATCCGCCCCGGCCCAGCGAATGGTCGATTTCGTGGAGGGGAGGGTATCGGCGGATTTGCCTAAAACTTCGTATGCACCCGGAATTGCCCCGGTCAACCTGAAGGAGGTGCTGCCGGAGTTCATCTATTCGGCGCTGGCCGGCGGGTTCAGGCAGTTTGGCAATTCGATGCGGGGGTATTACACGAACGAGGCCGTAGTCCATGCACCGGAAACGAGGACGTCCTCGCCGGTGCGCATTCCGCGGGACCGGGATACCCTGGAGCATGTGCAGATAAAAGGTCTGTATCCATGCGGGGAGGGTGCCGGATATGCCGGGGGCATTGTCTCGGCCGCCCTGGACGGCGAGCGGGTGGCGCGCTGCACCTCCCGGTCCTTGAGCGGTGGCCTTTGTGGTTCAGTAGATTGATGGAGGATCAGGGTATGGACAGGGTGCAAGGGATACGGCGGCCACGCTGGGTACTGCCCGCCATTGTGATCGCTCAGTTCCTGGCCACCAGCCTGTGGTTTGCCCCCAATGCGGTCATCAGTGAGCTCCAGGGGCAATGGCTTTTTGCCGGTGGTGAAGGCATCGTCACCACGGCCGTTCAACTCGGCTTCATCACCGGAACGTTATGCTTTGCCCTGCTGGCTATAGCGGACCGGTTTCACCCGGGCAACGTGTTCCTGGCCTCGGCCCTGGCCGGGGCCGTGGCCAACGTCTCCATCCTGTTCTATCACCAGTATTTCGTTCCGGTTCTGATCACTCGCTTTCTGGTGGGTTTCTGCCTGGCGGGGGTCTATCCGGTGGGCATGAAAATGGCTGCGGGATGGTATGGGGGCGGACTGGAACTGGCGGGTTGTTTTCATAGGTACATCCATGCTGGCCGTTTTGGCCGGCGTTCTTGCCCGCAGCGTGCCGGAGGGGCCCTACCTTAAGCGGGGGAAGGGCCTTCGCTTTGCCGGGGTGTTCCGGGCTTTCCGGGTGCCGCGTTTCCGGGCTTCGGCCATGGGCTATTTTGGCCATATGTGGGAGCTGTACGCTTTCTGGGCCTTTATCCCGGTTTGGTTAGCCGCTTATGGGCTAACGGGACCGGCCCTTTCGCTGGCCTCGTTTTCCGTCATCGCACTGGGGGCCGCCGGCTGCGCCGGGGGCGGCTTTCTGGTCCGGCGCTTCGGGAGCGGCCGGATAGCCCTTAGTCAACTAAGCGTCTCGGCTCTTTGCTGCCTGCTGTCTCCCTTGCTTCTGGCGGCCCCTCCGCTGTTGTTTGCCCTGTTTCTGGGCCTGTGGGGCCTGTGCGTGGTGGGCGACTCTCCCCAGTTCTCCGCGCTCAATGCCCGCCATGCTCCCAAAAAAATGGTGGGCTCGGCCCTCACCCTGGCCAACTGCCTAGGCTTTTCCGTGAGCATCGGCAGCCTGGCCCTGCTGGACTGGCTGCAGCTGTGGATCGACCCGTCCTGGCTGCTGTTCGTTCTGTTTCCGGGGCCGCTGCTGGGCCTGCTGGCCGCCCGCCCGTTGTGGCAGAGAGAGGCGGGGGATTAAAGGCCGGTCTTATACATTTACTTCGTCTTTTTTGATTTGTCGTTCGTCCTTGCTAATATCAATGTAAACCAATCTATTTAATGTCATGACGGAAAAGATCTGGACAGCCTACCGGGATAAAATTTATCACTATTTAAACAGTAAGCTTCGCGACCCTGAACAAGCAGAGGATCTTACCCAGGAGATTTTTGTCAGCATTCTTCATAAAGAACAGGAACTGAAAGGGATAAAAAATTTGGACAGCTGGATCTATCGTGTCGCTAATAACAAGCTGATCGATTATACGCGGAAGAGAAAGGAGATCCACCTGGAGCCAGATACGTTTCCAGAGGCTGGTTCCGATTCCATAGCAACCCTTACGGATAATATCAATTCCTGTCTTAAACGCATCATTGAGGAATATGATGATCAGGAAAGCGTCTTGTTACTGGACGTTTTTTCCGGGAATCTTACCCAGAAAGAAGCCGCAAGACGGATAAATATGCCCTACAGCACGCTTAAATCCAGAGTTCAGAAAGCCAGGAACGAAATATTCAAACGCTTTGTCGACGAATGCTGCAGGCTGGTTCACAACCGGAAAGGCGATATTATAAATTGCCGTCCGACAGGCCGGCGGTCCGCGGAATGGTGCAATTGAAAAGCCGGACAAGTAAATGTCCGGCTTTTCCGGGTTTGGTTAACAGCAGCAACAGCCTGCAGCGGCTTCTGATCCGCAGCAGCTTCCTTTTTCTAATGGGGCGCAGCAGGTTGATTTTTCCCCGTCATTGCAGCAGGTGACGTCATTGGTGTTATTTTTTATTTCTTTATTCATGATTTATCCATTAATTAAGGTTGGGTTCAGCCTAAAGACGTACAGGCAGGGAGAAAAGACGAAAAACTAATTACTGCAGTTGTAAATCGATCAAAAAAATATGCAAACAATACTGGGGTCGGACGGACCCATAGCCACCGAACTGGCCAAAGCGCTTGCTTCCTATACGAAGGATATTCGGCTGGTCAGTCGTAATCCCCGGAAAGTAAACCCCGGGGATGAACTGATAGCGGCCGATCTGATGAATTACGATGAACTGCGCCGGGCAGCCGGAAAATCAGAGGTCGTTTATGTGACCATTGGCTTTCCCTACAACTATAAGATATGGAAAAAGCAGTGGCCGGTCTTTATAAAAAACGTGATCCGGGTGTGTACGGAAAATAACTCCAGACTGGTATTTTTTGACAATATATATATGTATGACCAACACCATCTGAATGGAATGACCGAATCCACGCCGATAAATCCTCCGAGCAAAAAGGGAATGATCCGGGCCGAAATTGCCGGGCACATTATGGAGGAGGTAAAAAAGGGAAGACTGAAGGCCCTTATTGCCCGGTCGGCCGATTATTACGGACCCTCCGTGGCCAGGAACAGCATTCTCATGGAAACCGTCTTTAAGCCGTTAAGCGCCGGGAAGAAAGCAAACTGGCTGGGAAGTGACCAGTTCCGGCATTCGTTTACCTACACACCGGATGCCGGTAAAGCAACCGCCTTGCTGGGCAATACGGAGGAAGCATACGGGCAGGTATGGCATTTGCCCACCGCATCGGATCCGTATACGGGGAAAGAATGGGTGGAGGCTATTGCGGGCCAATTGAACGTCAAGCCCCGGTATCGTGTAGCTTCAAAGCCTATGGTAGCCTTTCTGGGGCTCTTTGTCCCTGTAATGCGGGAAAGTGTGGAGATGCTGTATCAGTACGACAGGGACTATATATTTGACAGCAGTAAGTTCGAGAACCGGTTTAACATTAAGCCGACCTCGTATTCAGAGGGTATCAGGCTTCTTACCGCACCGGTCGCTGTATAATCTGCACCGTTAGACCCAGCGAAAGGAGACCACTATCCCTCACAGTGGCGTTTGATGATGGAAGGCCAGTTTCCAGCCATTTTGATGAATGTAGGTACTGCTGACCAGAGCCGAGTAACGCGTTGGTTCACCCTCACGCTGGGCGCTGGCCTCATACGAGATAATGGCAACACCCTCTTCCGGCTCAATGGCTTCCATATTCGTAATGTCTACATCCGTCCATCGGGGTCCCCCGGCTATCCCTTCAATAGCCGGACCGCGGGAAAGGCGGCCCACACCGGGGAAGACCATCTGGAAATCATCGGACAGATGCTGGTGATAGAAGGAGGCATCGCCGGTCCAGAATTGTTCTTCCAGGCTGAGCAGTTCTCCGGAACCGAAGGGCCGGGTGCCTTTTTCCGTCTCCGCCGGTTCAAATAGCTCAATCAGATTGCCTGACGGATCCTGCAGAAGAGCCTGCTTGCCGCCCTTTCCCTCAATGATGTTATTGCGAAAAGTAGCCCCCTTGTCTGTTAGATCGTTATACGTCGACGCTAAATCACTCACGGTAAGCTGAAGCCGGTTCCATCCCCCGGGTTCCGGCACCTGTCCTTCGGCCATTTGCTGCCCGGCCCCGCCGGCCCCCGGCTGATTAAGCAACAAACGGACCGGTCCGTTATCAAGGGCTGCAAACCCCGGAGCCGGATGCAGGTGCACCCTGAAGTCAAGGTAGTTTACATAGAATTCGATTGCCGCTTCAACGTCATCTGCGATATAGCGTATAGTTGCCCTGGCCATGATATTTCATTTTTTAATTTCACACAATTTATTCATTTTTCCTTCGCCTCAACTCCGGCCCTAACGATCAGGCATATGATGATAGTTTAGCGTAAATGGATATAATTACATCCCAGGTAATAACGATACTGTTTCTGGCTACGCTCATCCGTTCGGCATTCGGGTTCGGGGAAGCCTTAATAGCCGTGCCACTGCTGGCGTTTATCATCTCCGTGGAGGTGGCCGCACCCGTGGCGGCCCTGGTATCGGTAACGGTTGCTGCTATCATCATCCTCCAGGACGGACAGGACGTTCATTTCAGAAGTGCGGGATGGCTGGTGTTATCGACATTTTTTGGGATCCCGGCCGGACTGCTGCTATTGACGACCACGGCAGAATCTGTTGTCAAAACCATCCTCGCTGCCGTCATTATTGGTTTCTCGGTGTATTCTCTGGTGAACCGTCATCACTATGCGTTAAAGGACGACCGGTGGGCCTGGGTTTTCGGTTTCAGCGCCGGGGTCCTTGGCGGGGCCTATGGCATGAATGGTCCTCCGCTTGTTATCTACGGGGGGCTCCGGCGATGGACTCCCGTGCATTTCAGGGCTACCCTTCAGGGATATTTCCTTCCGGCCAGCGGCCTGGTCATGCTTGGTTACTGGCAGGCCGGTTTGTGGACTTCCGAAGTAAACCGCTACTATCTTCTTTCCTTGCCGGTTGTTCTCGCCGCCATTTTTCTGGGAAGGATGGTCAACCGGAAGTTGAAAAGCGGGCGGTTTCTCCTTTATATTCATGGGGGGCTTATCCTGGCCGGCTTGCTGCTGCTGTTTTCGATCGGGTAATTGCAGTCGGCGAAGTAAAGTCATACATTCGTTCTATTCATTATCCAACATAAGCTATTAGCAGGTCATCATGAAGGTCATCCTCTTTTCAATTTTTACCCTAATCTCCGCATCCGTGCTTCTAACAAGTTATAATGCCCGGGACGAACCGGTCCGCCATATCGTAGTATTCAAATATAAGGCTGCGGCTACCGATAGCCAGATCGGTCAGGTAACGGATGCTTTCCGGGAACTTAAAGATAAGATTCCGGGCATCACCCATTTCGAGCATGGGATCAACAACAGCCCGGAGGGCAAAGATTTGGGCTTTACCCACATCTATCAAATGAGCTTTGAGGATGAAAAAGCCAGAGATGTTTATCTTCCGCATCCCGAGCACAGGAAATTCGGAGAGCTGCTGGGCCGGCTGGATATACTCGATGATGTTTTCGTCGTTGATTATGTACCCGGGCAATAGCAGACAAAAAATTTAAAACTCAGTATTTTATGCCATCAGTCGATATTGTCAACGAACTCAACGTTCAGGAAGTGGAAAATGCGGTGAACAATACGCTCAAGGAAATTTCCACCCGCTATGATTTTAAGGGCCTGCATACGGAACTTGATTTTTCGAAGAAGAACAACCGGGTTGATATTCTTGCTGCCGAAAGCATGAAGCTCAGGGCGGTTATAGATATGCTGATCAAGCATTTTGTGAAGCGTGGGCTGGATCCTAAAGTATTGGATTTCGGAGAGGAAGAGGGCAGCAGCTCAGGAGCCGTAAAATCGAGCGCAACGATTAAGGAAGGGATTGACCGGGAAACGGCAAAAAAAATTGTGAAAGAGATCAAAAACACCAAACTGAAAGTTCAGCCAGCTATTCAGGATGATCAGGTACGCGTGAGCGGAAAGAAAATTGATGATCTTCAGGAGGTGATCCAAACCCTGAAATCAAAGAAGTTCGGTGTGCCCCTGCAATTTGTTAATATGAAATAAGGATGTATGCAAAATTAATAACCGAAAATGGACGGACGGCCCGGGAGCAACTGGTTTTCAATCGCTGAACATGGATGGGATCACCCCGCCAACCTGCCTGTCGTTCCGGTAGTCCAGTCCCAGCAAATGGGCCAGGGTCCTGGCAATTTGGTTTTGGTAGAGCTGCATGGGCTCCCTAACGACTCCCCTGGCGGGGGTATCGGGCCCGATTACCGCGATCCACATTTCTTCCGAGCCTTCCACATTCGACCCGTGGCCCCGCCATTGATCGACCGGCACAGTGCCCCGCCCGTGATCGGTCGTGATGATGAAGGTGGTTTTGTTCCTGTAGCCCGGGGTTGACTGTACCGTATTCCAGAGGTCTTCGATAAAGGAATCGGTCTGCCGGGCCGAATACAGATAGGCCTGATAGTTACCGTTATGGGCAAAGTCATCGGTCTCCCCATAGGCAATGTAAATGAGCCGGGGAGCATATTTTTTGAAATGCTCCAGGGCGTAGTGATGGGTGAAGGCGTCCAGGCGGACCGATCCCCAGGGACTTGGGATCTGGCCGAGCAGTTCGTTCAAGAAACGTTCCCGCTCCGTGAGATTCTCCCCGGTGACGCCTTCAAATCCGGCATTAACCGGAATGCCGCTGCGCTCGCTGTTGACGATATAGGGGAAAACATCCCAGGAACCGAAGGCGGCCACATGGCCTTCGAACCCAGGCTGGTCGTTAACAAACTCCAGCACGGTTTTATTGGGATTCCAGCGTTTTTGATTGCTGGTAATGCCCTCATCGACAAATCCGGTCAGCAGTTCGCTGTATCCCGGATAAGAGAAATTAAGTCCGTTGGTGACATCGACGTTGTTTCCGTAGGCGCGGTTCCCGTACAGCTGGCCCTGACGGGCAATGACGTTCCAGAAAAAGGGCATCAGTTTCTCTCTTCGCACCGCAGCATCATCATCCCAGAAGGTAGCTTCGAGGCGTTCGGCATCGTTAACATAATCCTCATGGGCTATCAGCAGGGGGTCGGCCCCCGTATACAGCTCCTGCCATCTCAACCCGTCAAGGGATATCAAAAATACATTTTCGGTGATCACCGGCTGCTGGCCATAGGCCGGGGTTAAAGAAACCGTCAGGAGGATAATACAGATAAGCTTTCTCATAGCATGTCTTTGTTGTTTGGGGGGAAAGGGCGAGACGCCTGTGGTGCCGGGTATAATATATGTTTAACGGAGATTATTACAAAGGGCGGGGGGACCAGGTTGGTCCGGACAGAACCGGTCAATAAACGGTTTGAGTGGCATTTATTAATTTTTCTTAAACTTTACAGCCGAATTGCTTAATTTCAGTCTCAGAAAGGATAAATGGGCATGAGATCATGGAATATGCAATCCAGAGGGACTTTAGTTAATGCGGCTGTACTGCTCGCTGCAGGAGCCGTTGTATCCGGTTGTGTAAGCAAGGATGATATCGACGGGTTTGTAGACCGGCATTTTTCCGCAAAGGCCGCCGATGTCGTGCAGGTCGACCGCGACTTCGGGGATATTGAGGAGGAGCGGGTGCTTCGGATGATCACCACCTATAGCTCCAACACCTATTTCCTGTATCAGGGCATGGACGCCGGCTTCGACTATGACCTGCTGCATGCTTTTGCCAATGATAATGACCTTATCCTGGATGTGGTGCTTGCCGGCCCGGATGACAACCCTCTTGACCTGCTGAATTCCGGGGCCGGTGATATCATTGCCGCCGATTACCCTCTCACCCCGGAAGGCCGCGATCACGCCAGGTTTACCCGGCCCTATAATCTGGCAAAACAGATTATGGTTTTTTCTTCCACCCTGGATAGCATACCCCGAACGCTCGAAGAAGTGTCCGGGTCGGGCCTCCCCGTCACCGTAGCCGCCAACAGCCGGGCTTTGGCGCGCCTGGAGGAACTCAATACGTTGGGTTATGACCTGAACATCCGCACCGCCGGCGCCGGTAAGGATACCGAATCGCTGCTGAACGAGGTGTCGGACGGCCGCGCCATGGCAACCGTTACGGATGATAACCGGTTTATTTCGGCCGGTTTTTATTTGCCGGGTTTGGCGGGGGGACCTGAAATAGCCGTGACGGATACCGTTGCCTGGGCGGTCCGGAAAAACGCTCCGGAGCTGGAAGAGCGATTGAACAGCTTTCTGTATGGTCATTTCCGCATTATCAATGAAAAGCCTGATCGCTCGGCATTCCTGAATATGCTGAGATGGCGCTATTTCGGGAAAAGTCCGCGGATCGCCTCCTACTACAATCGTGACACGCATTTTGCCGACCTGGGACTGAAACCGGCCCATGCCCGCATGGTCCGGGCCGTGGCCGATACCCTGGATGTGGACCGGCTGCTGCTGATGGCCATCATCGCCCGGGAATCCAGTTTCAATCCCAATTCCAAAAGCTGGGCCGGAGCCGTGGGACTGATGCAGATCATGCCCCGTTTCTCATCCATTGATTACCGTAATCTGTATGATCCGGAAATCAGCATACGGGAGGGCGCGCGCATCCTGAAGCAGCATCTGAACCACTATTCCTACCTGGACAGCCTGAATCAGCTGTCTTTCGCCCTGGGTACCTATAATGTGGGGATTGGCCATATGGTCGATGCACGCCGGCTGGTCATGGATCAGAATAAGAACCCTAATGAGTGGGACCCTGTCACCGATGCTCTTCAGATGCTGATGCAGCCGGCCTATTACCAAAATGCACGCTATGGGTACATTCGCGGTATTGAAACGGTAAACTATGTAGAACAGATCAGAAACCGGTACCGCTTGTATAAAAGGGTACTGGAGCTCTCAGAGCACCGTTAGCATCAGCCACCACAAAACGGGAACTCCCTCCACCCAGAATGCGGCGAAGTAGCGGTTCTGGCTGACCACGGACGTTCGGATCAGCCAGCCGGTAAGCAGGGTCACGGCGATCAATACAAAGGTTTGAATGCCGCCGGCAGCCGGACGAAAAACATTCAGCAGCAGGACAAGGCCCAGCATCAACAGCCCCATGTTCCGGGTTTTTTTAATGCCGACCAGTTGGGGTACGGTGCCCAGATGCGCCGTATCCAGCCGGACGTCGCGGATGTCAAAGGGCAGGGTGAGCACCATGACAAACAAAAACCGCTGAAGGGAAGCCAGTGCCAGACCGGCAGAAAGGGGCAGCCGGGCATCCAGGGCCGGCAGCCAGACCGTGCTCCCGGTCCAGACGAGGGCAATGACAAAGATCTTGGCCCCGGTGAGGCTGCGCAAATTGCTCTGGCCGCTGAACACGGGCAGGGCATACAGCATGTTGAACCCACCCAGTATCGCTGCAGCCAGCAAAACCGGTACGGGGAGGCGGACCGCCGCCCACAGCAGACCCAAAAAACAGAACAGGGAATATAGCTGTATGGCCCGGAGGCTGCCCGACAGGCTGAAGTGATGGAATCTGGCAATGGCCGTATATTTGACGAAATTGTAGCCTGTGACGGAGGCAAAAAAAATAAAGATTAGCAGATGCCGGTTGGGATCAATGCCGAATTCCAGCATCGTGATCCCCGAGAAAGCCACTACAGCCAGGGATACATGGGTGCTGCTTTTTAGGTAAAAATCGAATAAGGCGCTCAGGTGGCTCATGGCCGGTTACCTTTTTTTGGAATGCAGATATCCGGAGATCCTTTCCGGAACAAGGGCGTTTATCCGGTTCATCAGTGACGGTTCATGTTTTCTGTATAGTATGCCCAGCCAGACGATCGACAGGCCAAGCAGTGACAGTACGATGGGAAATAGTATCGAATCCTCAAACACGGTGGATGACAAATGGTAAAGGTAGAGGTAAACACCGGTGGCGCCAAATACGATGAAGGTCCGCCGCTGCAGCAGGGCCGAGAGGAGGATCAATCCTGTATTGATGCAAAAATAGGCCAACCAGGCCAGCTGGGAATCGTAACCAATGCCGGTGATACCCCCCCAGAATGAGAGCAACCCAAAAAAATAAAGCCAGAAAGCAGAATCACGGCTGACTTTGTAATTCGCGGCCGTGGCACAGGCCAGCATGGCCACCCCGAAGAGGATGGAGACGCCATGCATCTGGTTTTGCGTGTATTCCTCAATGCTGAATAACAGGGGCGTGGCATCCAGCGACAGCAGCCAGAGGGCAAAGGCCAGCGGCATGGTCATAAATGGAAACCGGTAGTGGTACAGAAATGCAGAGGCCGCAAGGATGGTGGTGATTTCCATGAAAAACCATCCCCCGCGCAGCCAGGTGACGAAATCATGAAAGGAACCCGGCAGTTCATTAACCCAAAGGTCAAAATAGGTCTGCACGGAAAATACAAACAGGGGTACCAGAAAGACGGAGGCCGTCAGCAGCAATCCGCCGGGAACCAGGGTGGCCTTTTTTTGATGCAGACGGTGACCAATTCCCCAGAACAACAAGAAGTACCCCGCGGCCACGGCCATGAGTCCGGCCGACAGAAACTGGATAAACGCCTCGTTGGCAAACCAGGTTAAGGCTATTATAATGACAAGCGTTCCGAAATAATAGGCTATGTGCTCAACGTCAAAACGGGTCCCAGCCTCTCCGGACCCCTCTAAATGGGTCCACAGCTGTTCGGCCTGATGACGGGTACAGATGCCGGATGCAGCTGCACGGAGCAAATCCTGTTTTTTAATCTTCATAATAAAATACGATTGATTGATGATGCCGGATTAATATATTACTTTGCCGGGATCAGATTATCCCCGTATCGTAATTTTTTTATGTATAAATTCATAGTCTATCTCTTCCTCTTGCTGGCCAGCTCCATTTCCTGCCGCAACGGGGATGAAACCGCCCTCCCGGACGGGATTGCCCCCTATTTTTCACCGCCGGAAGCATTTCAGGACCGCTATGGGGATTACCGCGATCCGTTAACCTTTTATGACGGGAGTACGGTTAATACGCCACGGGACTGGCAGGCCAGACGCGCGGAGATCCTGAACCGCTGGCACGGACTGATGGGGGCCTGGCCGCCGTTGCTGGAAGAGCATGAGACGGAGATCCTGGAGACGACCCGCAGCGAGGGGATAACCCGGCACCGCATCCGGTATTACTGGACCCCGGATGAAAAAACGGAAGGCTATTTGCTGATCCCTGACGGGGAGGGTGAAAGACCGGCGGTAATTACGGTGTATTACGAGCCGGAGACGGCCGTCGGACTGGGGCTGGAGAACCGTGATTTTGCCTACCAGCTGGCCAGACGGGGGTTTGTGACCCTTTCCATCGGCACGACCGAAGCCACAGAGGCGGAAACCTTTTCGCTCTACTATCCTGACCTTGACAATGCACAGGTCGAGCCGCTGTCCATGCTGGCCTATGCGGCGGCAAATTCATGGAATCTGCTGTCGAAAAGGCCCGAGGTTGACGCGGCACGCATCGGCATCACGGGACATTCTTTCGGCGGCAAATGGGCTATGTTTGCCTCAACCCTGTTTGAAAAGTTTGCCTGTGCGGCCTGGTCGGACCCCGGCATCGTCTTTGAAGAGGGGCGGACCAGCGTGAATTACTGGGAACCCTGGTATCTGGGCTATCATACCCGGCCCTGGCGGGAACGTGGACTCCCAACAGCGCAGAACCCGGCCCGGGGGTTGTATCCGGAGTTGATTGACGGAGGGTACGACCTGCACGAACTGCACGCCCTGATGGCTCCGCGTCCGTTCCTTGTTTCCGGGGGATCCGAGGATCCGGTTGAACGCTGGTTGCCGCTTAACCATTCCATTGCGGTGAACCGTTTGCTGGGCTTTGAAAACCGGGTGGCGATGACCAACAGGCCGGAGCATTCTCCGAATCCGGAATCAAACGAGCAGATCTATCAGTTTTTTGAACATTTCCTCAACCCTGAAGCCGCTTCCTCCGGAATGTAGCGCCCCGGTTTTTCAGCTCTGCATGACACCGCTGCCCGTGGTATCGAAGACGATGGTGACGGCGGTGCCGTTATCCGAATCTATGGAAACGGTCCCTTCTATTTGCCGGGTCAGTCCATAGATCAGCGACATCCCCAGCGTGGAACCCTCGTTATTCTTTTCGGGTGAAAACCCCTGCCCGTCATCTTTTACCAGGATGGTGCAGACCCCCTCAACCTGCCTGATATCTATATAAATGCTTCCGGTTTTGCGGCCCCGGAAGGCATGCTTGAGAATATTGGTCAGCAGTTCATTGATAATTAAGGCGCAGGGGATAGCCAAACGAAGATCCAGATAAACATCCCTGGCCGTGATCCCAAAGTCAATTTTCTGGTCCGCCGGCTGAAAGTTTATGGCTATATAATCGAACAGTTTGGTCACATAGGGTCCAAAGCTTACCCTTGAAAAATCCTTTTGGTTGTATAGCATCTCATGGATCATGCTCATGGTCTGGACCCGGCCTTCGGCCTCGGAAAGCAACATCCGCAGCTGATCATCCCGGACCGAGTCGGCCTGCAGGGAAAGCAGGCTGCAGATGATGGCCAGATTATTCTTCACCCGGTGATGCACTTCGTTTAGCAGGACTTCCTTTTCCCGTAAAGAGGATGTGATCCGGTTCTCGATCTTTTCATGTTCGGACATGTCGAAGCCGGTCCCGATTACAAAGTTCCTGTCATCGATCTTCACGGCTATGGAATTAAATATAAACGGCTTCGATTGCCCGTCTTTAAAAAGCAGGCGGGCTTCCATTTCAGCCCGGCCGGTGGTATGGATCTCCTGAAATTTGACCCTGGCTAGTTCTGCATGCTCACCGGTGAGCAAATCCAGGGGATTCATCCGGCTGATTTCCCGGGAAGTATATCCTGTCAGGGTTTCCAGATTTTTATTCCACCGGTATAAGGCCGTCTCGTCACAAAGGTAAAAGGTGCCCGGCAGACTGTTGATAATGGATTCGGCTATGTTTTTTTCCCGGATAAGCTGCTGTTGAACTTTTTCCCGAAGGTGGACCTCTTTCTTGATTTTATGTTCGGCCCTCACCCTGGCGGTTACATCTGTTGCGCAACACAGCAGCAATTCCACCTCACCGGCTTCATCGGGGACCGGCAGGACTTCCACTATGCAGTAGACCCGTTCAGAGGTGCCGGCCTCTGCCAGGGGCCGGTCGTGTTGGATAATATCCGTTTTTTGAGGAGTTTTTTCGGCCAATACCCGGTTCAGACAAGTCACTAACGTATTTTGCCCAAGAATTTTTCGATCCGCAAGTTCAGAAGAGGCTTCACCTATGCCCCGGCCAATGACCGAGCTTTTCCGGGTCCCGGTGATATTTACATAGGCGGCGTTCACCTCCATAACGGTAAACAGGGGGGGATTGGCCCGGACGATCTGGTAGGGGATGGGAAACGCATGCAATATGGCCTGCGGATTCTTTTTAGAAAGCATGGCTGTCCATCAAAGTCAGCTGCTGCAGCTTGTCGAGCGCCGATCGGAAGTGGGCCCGCCTCTCCTCCCGCTCTAAGGGACCCGGAATTCTTTCCTCGTGAAAGCCGACCACGGTTTTATCCCCTTTTGGCTCCACGCGTACCTGTATGGTTGAAGCTTTCGCCCAGGTGGCGGGCTTGTAGGTAAGGCGGACGTGCCTGCCGGGGTTAACCACCCGGATCTGACCGTCTTCGCCGCTGTTCAGCCGGTAGCGGGCTCCTTTTTGGAACACCGGATCTGTGACATCCCCGAGCCAGATCCGGACTCCCGCCAGCGAGGTGATCAGCTTCCAGGCCTGTTCACCGGAAAGGGTCATTGTCTTCTGTACGCCCATCTGATAACCGGTGCCGGCCGTCTGTCCCGTAATGCGTTTGCCTTTCATCTTCTCATAGGCGACGGCCACCGATTGCCGCCACCAGCCGCTGACCACCCCTTCATGGGTTTCCAGCAGAACTACGAGTTCTTTGTGGGCAAGTTTTTCCGCTTCATATCCATCGAGGATGGTTTCCCATTGCGACCAGGTCCGTCCCGTTGCCTTCCGGACCGATTCGTCCGATATAGTGATCATTTCCTTGTCCATAGGAATACATTTAAATGAACTAAAAAGGAAGGTAACCAATTTACATTGGTTTAATATAAAATAATTGATATCACTTTAAATCGTTTCCGGGTTATAATGTTGAAATCCTGTGGATATGCCTGACCCTGAAAAACAATCTCTCAGCAAAGAGAACCTGGCCGAATCCCTTATTAAAAGCCAGCCCGGACTGTTCGTGCTTTTTGATAAAAAGGGCCGCATTTACTGGTGGAACACCAGGCTTGAGCATTATACCCATTATTCGAACGATCAGATCAGGGAGATGAATGTCCTTGATCTGATCGATGAGCCGAACAAAGAGGCTGTAACCGGGAAAATCGAGGAGACTTATGAAAAGGGGGAGGCTGAAATTGAACTCCGGATGAAGAAAGGAAACGGGGATATGCATTTCCTGTTAACCGGCGTCTCCATTGAACTGGATGGCGAACGTTACATTATCGGCACCGGCATCGACATTTCCAAAATGATGAAGGAGCGAGCGGAGAAAATGCGCTACTTTCAGGTGCTGGAAAATAGCCGGAATGAAATACTGATGTTTGATGCCGATTCGCTCAAAATGGTCTATGTCAACGAAGGAGCGAGGAAGAATCTGGGCTATACGTATGAGCAGCTGAAAAGCATGAAAGCCTATGAGATAAAGCCGGATTTTACGGCCGCGGGTTTCCGTGAGCATATCCGCCCGCTTTTGAACAGGGAAAAGGAGAACCTGAAGTATGAAACGTTTCACCAGCGGGCCGATGGAAGCCGGTACGATGTGGAGGTAAACCTGCAGCTGGACGTATCGGATAACTATAAGCTATTGGTGGGCATAGCTCTTGATATTTCCGACCGGCTAAAATATGAAAGGCAGCTCAAAGCTTCGCTGCATGAAAAGGAACTTCTGCTGAAAGAGGTGCACCACCGGGTTAAAAATAATCTGGCCATCGTTTCCAGCCTGCTTAGCCTTCAGGCTGGTAATGCGCGAACCGGCGAGGTGAAAATGCTTTTGGAAGAAAGCTACAGCAGGATCAGGGCCATGGCCATGATCCATCAAATGCTCTATGAGCAGGACGATCTTTCCAGGATCGAT
The DNA here is from genome assembly GCA_040905685.1 of Balneolales bacterium. Classification (GTDB taxonomy): domain Bacteria; phylum Bacteroidota; class Rhodothermia; order Balneolales; family Natronogracilivirgulaceae; genus JBBDMU01. Next base: position 32,672 of record JBBDRB010000026.1, read on the forward strand.
TTCAATAAATATCTGAGGAAACTGATCGATTACATCGGGAAAAACTACCAGGATCCGAATACTGAGACGCGGATCGAGGCTCCGGGCATCAGTTTTGACATTACAACGGCCGTACCGTGCGCACTGATCGTGCATGAGCTCATTACCAATGCGCATAAGCATGCCTGCCCGGACCAGGCCCAATGCCTTATAAAGGTTTCGTTAACCAGTGAAAATGACCTGTATACACTCGTGGTCTCCGACAATGGCCAGGGATTGCCGGCCTCCTTTGACATTGAAAAATCCCAGGGTTTGGGCATGACCCTGATAAGGGGACTGACCGATCAGTTGAGCGGGGAGCTTGATGTTCAGCAGGACGGCGGCACATCCTTTATCATTAAATTTAAATCCTGACCGGGTGGTCAAATGGTGACCACCCGTCCCGTCCGGACCGATTCATCGCAGGCCAGGACAATACGCAGGGTCTGAACGGCAACCTTGAGATGGTCCGACATATCAATATCCTCCTTAATGGCTTTCAGGAAATACTCCTGTTCCAAAAAGCACAACTCGTCGTGGCCGGGCTCGTTTTCGATCGGTATGATCTCGTCTTCTTTGGTAAGGCGGCCCTGTTCATCCGTGTCTGCATGATGAACCTGCAGCTTGTCCACGATCCCGTGCTCGAGTATGTCCGCCGATTGGCCCCGCGGCCGGCCGAAGGTATTCTTCAGGATGGAGACGCTACCCGCAGGGCCGATCACATCCTTTATATAATAGGCCGTCTCACTCATCATGGGTCCCCATCCGGATTCATACCAGCCTGACGAGCCGTCGTCGAAGACCACCTGCAGCTGCCCGTAATTATACATTCCCGGTTTCAGGTCCGCCGATAGCCTGGCTCCGATGGCATGCACCTGTACAGGATTGGCCTGCGTCATTTCGCACATCATATCCACGTAATGAACCCCGCAATCCACGATGGGCGACATCACATCCATCAGGTTCTTATGGACCTCCCATTCTTTGCCGGTGCTTTGCTGATTCAGGTTCATGCGCATGATCAGGGGCTTGCCGAGTTTTCGTCCTTCTTCAACAAACCGGGCCCAGCCGGGATGATGCCTCAGGATGTAACCGACAAGCACTTTTTTATTCGCTTTCCTGGCGGCGGCGGCCACGGCTTCGGCATCTTCTATGGTCTCGGCCAGGGGTTTTTCCACAAACACGTGGGCTCCGGCTTCCAGGGCCCGCACGGCGTATTGTGCGTGGGTGCCGGGGTAGGTGTTGATCGATACGGCGTCAGGCTGCGTGGCCTCCAGGGCTTTTTCATAATTATCGAACGTCGGCAGCCCGCCAAGTTCAGCGGACAGCCGCTCCCTTTTTTCCGGGCCCCGGCTAACGAGTCCGCAGATGTTAAAGCTGTCCAGCCGGTGATAGGCCCGGGCATGGGAGGTGCCCATATTCCCGCATCCTGCAACCAGGATATTTATTTTGTCATTCTTCATAGAGGAAGGTTAAAGTTAGGAATTAGCGCTTTCGCCAGAGAGGGGGAAGATACGTATCCTGAATTGTAAAATAGTACCGTCTCGAAATTAGCCTATAAATACATGTTATTTAGTATTTATACCTTAATAATATTAACAAACGAATGGCACAGAATAAGGATAAAAGGGAAATCGGAAACCGAGTGCAAATAAATCAATTACTTGCTTACCAAACCTTGCTTTTACAATATTATTTAGTTTTGTTAATGAAAGTTTATTACTTCATATGAATATCTTAATATCAACTTAAATATCGTTACTTATGAAAACAAGGCTACTCATTGCAGGCTGTTTGCTCGCCGGTTTTTTTTCTACCGGTATGGCGCAGTCAGGAAACGTTCAGGGAACGGTGACCGACGCTGAAACCGGCGACGTGCTGCCGGGTGTCAATATCGTGATCGATGGCACCACTTCAGGCACCACGACGGGCATGTCTGGAAATTACAGCATCAATATAACCGAACCGGGTTCAGAGCTGGTGTTTACCTATGTCGGTTATGTTTCCCAAACAATTGCCGTTACCCAGAGCCATATTAATGACGGACTCAATGTCGGTCTGGAAGCCGATGTGGCATTAATGGATGAAATGGTCGTGGTCGGTTTCGGGACCCAGCGCAGGGGTGATGTGACCGGCGCCGTGAGTTCCATATCGGCATCCGATATCGAAAGGCGTTCCATGACCAACACGGCCCTGGGATTGCAGGGGCTGAGTCCGGGTCTGACCATACAGAATATGGGCGGACGTCCGGGTGAGGAAACGGCGGTTGCACGGATCCGGGGAACCGGTACCCTGAACAATGCCAATCCACTGGTTCTGGTTGACGGCGTCGAACAGTCGCTGGCCACCGTAGAGTCGGCCAACATTGAGACCATTACGGTACTGAAGGACGCCGCTTCCTCTGCCATTTATGGTTCCCGGGCAGCTAACGGAGTTATACTCATTACAACCAAAAGGGGTACCGAAACAGGCGTTACCGTTAATTACAACGCGTTTGCCGGGGTCCAGAATCAACTGTTCTTCATTCAGGGAGCCTCCAAGGAAGACTGGATGATGATGGAAAATGAGTCGCGCATTGCCACAGGGGCCGAACCGATGTTTACCGAGGAGTACATTTCCAATGTACTGGCCGGCACCAATCCCCTGGAATTTCCTTTTGCTGATTTCGAGGGCGGGGTGTTTCAGGATAACGCCATGGAATACAATAACTCCCTCTCCATAGCCACAGGCGGTGAGACCGGACGGCTGTATGCGGCCATCAGCCACAGCGACACCGACGGCATCATGCAAAATTTCAACAGCAAGCGGACCTCGCTGCGGATCAACAGTGACCTGTTTGTAACCAATGACCTGACCGTCAAGGCCAACCTGCTCTACAGGAACCGGGACGTAAGCGGGCCGGGTTTTACAGCCCAGCGAATCAACCAGGCCCTTCTGCACATGAACCGGGACATGATCATGAGTTATCCCGACGGCCGCAATGCCACGGGGGATCTGATCGGTGGTACCTGGAATCCATATGTTATGGCCAATTCCGGCGAAACCAGCCGCCTGAGTGACGATATCGTCGGTACGGTCGGCATCGACTACCAGCTCAGCAACGTACTTTCCCTGGAAGCGGATGTTACGCTGAACCGGACCACCTCGGAAGAGTCCATCTTCCGGGAAGATAAAAGCGATATGATCCATCCGCTCAGCGGGGAGATCGTAGCGGCCAGCAGCTGGTTCTCCACCAATACACTGAACGAAGGCCGGTACAACCGCAGAGAGTTGAGCCAGCGAGTGTTTATGAACTATAACCAGAGTTTCGGGAATCAGAGGGTGACGGGAATGGCCGGGTACGAGGAGATCCACACCACGGCTACCCAGATATCCGCCGCACGTTCCGGCTTTTTCAATAACGAGCTTCGGGCCCTGGGCGCCGGCGATTCCGGTAATGAGCAGACCTGCTCGCAGTTCAACGACGCCGGCAGCTTTACCAACGGATGTTTCAATAATGAATGGAGGGTACGATCCTTTTTCGGACGGGCCAATTATGCCTATGACGACCGCTATTCCGTTCAGGCCAATGTCCGTTATGACGGATCCTCCCGGTTTGCCGAAGGCAATAGATGGGGCTTTTTCCCCTCTTTCTCTGCCGGCTGGAGAATTTCCAGCGAAGAGTTCATGCAGGACCTGGGCATGCTGAGCAACCTGAGGGTGCGGGCATCATGGGGGCAACTGGGCAACGAGCGTCAGGGCTCCAATGAAAGAACGGGTCTGAATTCCTATCTAAACAGCTATAACCTGGGGCTTGCCTATCAGTTCGGCAATAATGTAGTCCCTGCCGCTGCGGTAACCTCGGCCGGCAACGTCGATATCGCCTGGGAAACCACCTCCATGACCAATTTCGGTCTGGATCTGGGTTTCATGGAAGACCGCCTGGAGGTTATTGCCGAGTATTTCCTCAATTACACCAGCGACATCCTGCTGGTATTGCCAGTACCGGCAACCGTGGGCATGAGCGCCCCGTACCAGAATGCGGCCGATGTGTCCAACAACGGCTGGGAACTGGCGGTTAATTACCACGGCATGCCCAGCCGTACGGGCGGATTTCAGTATTCGGTGGGTGTGAACTTCTCCGATGCGGTCAATAAGATTGAAAATCTGAGCGAACAGGGACCCTTCTATCCGGATGGATTTACCGTATGGACGGAAGGCCATTCCATCAGCTCCCTGCGTGGGTACGGGTCGCCGGGTATTTACCGGACCCAGGAAGATTTGGACCGGCATACGGCCACCTATAGCCCGAATGTCACCATCGGGGATCTTATCTATGAAGATCTCGACGGAGACGGCTCCCTTAGTACAGCCATGTATCCCGAAGGAGATCATAAGGTTATTGCAAACGAAGATCCACGCTATGAGTTCGGCGTAAATTTCAACGCTTCTTTACGTGGCTTTGATTTCAGCATGTTCTGGCAGGGAGTCCTGCAGCAGTATCATATGCTTGACGGCGCTGTGGTCGAAGGGCCGAACAATCAGAACTTCATCGTCGACAAATATGTCAGGGAGAGGTATCATCCGGAATTGAATCCCGACGGCACCTGGCCCAGAGTGATGACAGGATCGCAGGACTGGAACCGGCGGGCATCCGAGTTCTGGCTTCAGGATACCAAGTATGCGAGGCTGAAGAATATACAGCTTGGATACACGGTTCCGCAGCAGTTTCTTCAAAACCTGAGGGTCTTTCTATCCGGCGAGAACCTGGTGACCATTACCCCTACCGAGCTGTTTGATCCTGAGACTCCGAGAGGAAGAAATCAATTCTATCCTCATTCGAAATCAGTAACCTTCGGACTGAACGTCACGTTTTAATCAAATTTAATACACGGAATTTATTATGAATAAGAACCTATTTCTAAGTTTAATGATGTGCGCTGTCCTGGTGGGCTGTGACAGCGGGCTGGATATTGCCCCGACAGGCTCGGTAACGGAAGATTCGTATTGGGGGCGTGACAGCGATGCGCGCCTGGCCGTAAATGCCGTCTATGCGGAAATGGACGGCCGGACTATGGGCCTGGACAACCGCACCGATATAGGCTACGCCCAACTGGGTCCGCTGGTGGCTTCCGACGGCACGGTCGAAGGCAACTGGAACCGGTACTACAGAGGCATACGCAAGGCTAATGACGTGGTTACCAACATTGGCCAGGTTGAGATCGGTGATCCGGATCTGCTGGAACGGCTGGAAGCCGAGGCCAGGTTCCTTCGGGCCTACTACTACACTCAGCTTACCAGCCTGTGGGGCGACGTGCCGTTGATTCTCGAGCCACTGAATATCAACGACCATACGCCCCGTACGGCCCGTGATCAGATCGTGGATTTCATCATTGATGAGCTTGATGCTATCATTGATAACCAGACCCTCCCGGTCACCTACAGCGGGGATAACGTAGGCCGGGCGACCCATGGTGCGGCACAGTCCCTGAAAGCGAGGGTTGCCCTTCGCAATGAGCGGTGGGGCCCGGCCCGGGATGCCGCACTGGATGTCATGGAAAGTGACGTCTATGAACTCTACCCGGATTATGTAAAGCTGTTCCATTATGAGGGCCAAAACTCCTCGGAGGTGATCTTCGACAGGCAGTATGCGACGAACGGCAGCAACTACAATGCCTTTGGTCTTTCCGCCTCGTCTATAGGCGGCGGTTCAGGCATAGAGCCTATCCACAACCTGTATCTGAAGTACCGCCTCGATGAGACCGAATACGACATCACCAGTTTCAACGATCCATCCGAGGCATACGATAACCTGGATCCCCGATGGGCCCATACGGTATTTTATACCGGTCAGCCTATCGGTGACGGGGATATTTATGATTCCAGTCCGACAAGCTCCACTCCTGACCGGGTAAACCGGTTTGAAACGACCACCGAGCTTGGGTACAATCTAAAGAAATACATAGACTATGAAAATGACATCGAGAGTCCGTCTACAGGATCTATCAACATGATCCATATACGGTATGCCGATGTCCTTCTGATGTATGCCGAGGCCAAAGTTCAGCTCGATGAGATCGATGCCACCGTGTACAGTGCCATCAACGAGGTGCGGGAGCGGCCTACCGTTGACCTGGATCCCATCACCGAAATTACCCATCCGGACGGCGAAGCCCTGATGGACTATCTTATGGATGAACGGGCCCGTGAGTTTGCATTTGAAGGACTCCGCCTGTTCGATGTCCACCGGTGGGGGATTGGCGATGAGGTAGCCGGCCCGGTGCCCGGTGCACATTACCAGCGGGAAAACGGGGAGATTTACCTTCAGAGTGTCGGCTATACGCGAACGTTTAATGACTATCACCACCTCTGGCCCATTCCCCAGGAGGAGGTGAATTCCAACAGCGCCATTAACGATAATAACCCGGGATATTAACGTTCCGGACGGGTCAGGAGCTGTATTGTCCCGAAGAGCTAGGCGAAGCACCTGCGAACGGAAAGTTTGCAGGTGCTTTTTTATTTTGTTCTGCAATTACCGTAACGGTTGGTTGACAATGTGAGGCAGGTTATCTCCATAAATATTACCGGGATGAAGAAAAGAAGGGATTTTATCAAAAACAGTGCATAGGGAACGGCCGGTCTGGCTATCGGCGGAACAGGCTTCACAGTGGGAAACCTCTTTTATGGCACCGAAGGCTGGCTGGAGATTGCCGGCAGCACATGGAAGGCTTTCCGTCACCGGGAAAAAGAACCTTTTGCCGGCTCAGCAGATAACAGCAATGAGGGTAATCATTTTGCTAACTTTATCGATGCCATACGCTCGGGAAAGAACGACGGTCTGCGGAGCGATATCCGGGAAGGATTTTATTCATCGTCGCTTCCGCTTCTGGCCAATGCTTCCTATCTGACCGGTAATTTCCGGGTTGGTGAAACCGGGTTATTCATACGTTGACAGATCTTTTTGTGTGCCCGGAACCGGCTTCTCCGGTCTCAAATGCATTCGACATCGCCTTCCTTTTTTTGTATATTTAGATTAAATCGAAATAAGAAAACGATTGCCTTGTTATACAGGAAGAAAAACTCCATTAAACTATAAAAACTGATCTATATGAGTGATACGCAAACTCTTGAATCCATGGTAAAACAGCCGTACAAATACGGCTTTAAAACGAATATTGAATACGATTACTTTCCAAAAGGGATCAACGAGGAAGTGGTACGCGCTATTTCAGCTATCAAAGAAGAACCTGAATGGATGCTTGATTTCAGGCTGAAGGCTTTGCGCCATTGGCTTACAATGGATGAGCCAAAGTGGTCCAACGTGAATTATCCCAAAGTCGACTTTCAGGATATCCAGTACTATTCTTCTCCCAAACAGCGGGAGAAAAAAACCGTAGAGAGCATGGATGACGTCGATCCGGAGATCCTGGCTACCTATGAAAAGCTGGGCATACCACTTTCCGAGCAAAAAATGCTGGCCGGGGTAGCCGTGGACGCTGTCTTTGACAGTGTTTCGGTAGCCACCACCTTCAAGGATAAACTGCTTGAAGCCGGGGTGATCTTCTGCTCCATATCCGAGGCGGTAAAGAAATATCCGGAACTGGTCAAAAAGCATATGGGCAGTGTGGTTCCGTATTCCGACAACTATTTTGCGGCCCTGAATTCAGCCGTATTTTCAGACGGCTCCTTTTGTTATGTGCCCAAAGGCGTTACCTCTCCCATGGAATTGTCCACCTATTTCCGTATCAACAACGAGGAATCCGGGCAGTTTGAGCGTACCCTCATCGTGGCTGAAGAAGACAGTTTTGTAAGTTACCTCGAAGGCTGCACGGCCCCCATGTTCAGCAAAAACCAGATGCACGCGGCTGTGGTTGAACTGGTGGCCATGAAAGATGCCGAAATCAAATACTCCACCGTACAGAACTGGTATTCCGGTGATGAGAACGGGGTGGGCGGCATTTTTAATTTTGTGACCAAACGGGGCATCTGCAAAGGCGACAATGCCAAGATCTCATGGACCCAGGTGGAGACCGGTTCTGCCATCACCTGGAAATACCCCAGTGTAATCCTGAAGGGAGACAACTCCATCGGTGAATTTTACTCCGTAGCCCTCACCAACGATATGATGGAAGCCGATACGGGAACCAAGATGATCCATATCGGCAAAAACACCAAAAGCACTATTATTTCCAAAGGCATTGCGGCCGGGAAATCCCAGAACAGCTACCGGGGACTGGTGAAAATAGGCCCAAAAGCCCACAATGCTAAAAACTATTCGGTCTGTGATTCCATGCTGATCGGTGACCGTTGCGGTGCCCACACCTTCCCCTACATAGAATCCAAAAACAACACGGCCAGCGTGGAGCATGAGGCGACGACCTCAAAGATCGGGGAAGACCAGATTTTCTACCTGCAGCAACGCGGACTGGATGAGGAAAATGCGGTTTCCCTCATCATCAATGGATTTTGTAAAGAAGTGTTTAAAGAGCTTCCGATGGAATTTGCCGTGGAAGCTATTAAACTTCTGGGAATCAAACTCGAAGGCAGCGTAGGCTGATCTTCATCTGTATTACTAACTATTAAAACAAAACAAAAAAGAATGATAATTATTAAAGATCTGCACGCCAATGTAGAAGGCGAAGAAATATTAAAAGGAATAAATCTTGAAATTAAAGCCGGTGAAATTCATGCGGTAATGGGTCCCAACGGAAGCGGCAAGAGTACCCTGGCCAAGGTCATTGCCGGTCATCCGGCCTATGAAGTGACCCAAGGGGAGGTCATATATGAAGGCGAGGATATCCTGGAAATGGACCCCGACGAGCGGGCCCGTAAAGGCATATTCATGGCGTTCCAGTACCCAGTTGAAGTTCCCGGCGTGAGCAATTCCATGTTCATGAGGGAAGCCTACAACGCTATCCTGGAAGAAAAAAACCTTGAACCGCTCGATCCCCTGGAATTTGAAGATTACATCCTGGAAAAGCTGAAAATCGTCAACCTTGACAGCAAGCTGCTGGAAAGGAACGTCAACGACGGATTTTCCGGTGGGGAGAAAAAACGCAATGAGATTCTGCAGATGGCTATTTTGAACCCGAAACTGGCTTTGCTGGACGAAACCGATTCAGGCCTGGATATTGACGCACTGAGGGTGGTGTCGGATGGTATTAACCAACTGGCATCCAAAGATAAAGCCATACTGCTGGTTACCCACTACCAACGGATCCTGAACTACATCACCCCTGATTTTGTGCACGTTCTGGTTAACGGAAAAGTTGAGAAATCAGGTGGCAAGGAACTGGCGCTTGAACTGGAAGAACATGGTTACGAATGGGTTAAAAGTGCCCGAGTAAACGGAGAGGCTTGATTTATGGCAGTACTGAAAAAAAATAAAACGTATTTACGTGATTTCTTAAAGGATGCAGCGGAGGGGGCCGAAAGCCTGCCCGTACCGACTACAAAGCATGAGGAATGGAAATACACCAATCTGGCACCGCTGGTCAAACATGCGTTCGCGCCGGCCTCCGGGGCCCGGGGCACCGGAGACGTTACAGACGTTTCGGAGCATGTATTTGCCGAATCCGACCACTCGGTCCTTACTTTTGTGAACGGCGTTTACCGCGATGATCTGTCCGCGGTAAGCGGACTGCCGGACGGTGTTGAGATTGCCAATATTGCCGAGGTTTCTCCCGGTCAGCAAAGCCTGATCGCCAGGCAGCTGGGCAGGCACGCTCAATACGCTGACGATCCGTTTACCCCGTTCAATACGGCTAATTTTCGTGACGGGGCCTTCATTTACGTTCCCAAAGAGACCAAAGTCGAACAGCCCATACAGCTGCTGTTTGTGACCACCGGCGCTGATGAGCCGTTTTACACCACGCCCAGGGTACTGGTCATCGGCGAACGCCATAGTGAAGTTACCATTGTTGAAGATTTTATCAGCCTGGATGAGAATATCTACTTCAACTGTCCGGTTACCGAAGTGGCCCTGGATGAGGGAGCCCGGCTCACCCATGTTAAGCTGCAGCGGGAAAGCAAGAGCGCGTTCCACATCAGCCGCATCGCCACCAGCATTAAAAAGGACAGCGAATACCACTCCTATGCCGTGCATCTCGGGGCCTTGCTGTCGCGAAGCGATGTGAAGGCCGTGCAGTTGGATCAAAACACCCACTGTACGCTTGACGGACTCGTTCTGGTGAAGGGAAAGCAGCTGTCGGATACCCACAGCGTGATGGATCACACCATGCCGAACTGCACCAGCCATCAGCTCCACAAATGCATAGTGGACGAGCAGGCCGAATCGGTATTTAACGGCAAGATATTTGTCCGTCAGGATGCGCAGCAAACCAACGCCTTCCAGGAAAACCGGAACCTGCTGCTATCCGGCGAGGGTACGGTCAACACCAAACCCCAGTTGGAAATCTGGGCGGATGATGTCAAATGCAGCCATGGCGCCACGATCGGCCAGCTCAATGAAGATCAGGTGTTTTACCTGAAGAGCCGGGGTCTATCCGATCATAAATCCAGAGAGATCCTGAGTTACGGCTTCGCCCTGGATGTGATCGAATCCATTCCGGTCGAATCCATTCAAAAAAGACTGACCGTCGAGGTGGAGAAATTCACCCGGTCCGGTTCAGAAGTCAATAACCTTGTGGAATGATTAAAGAATCAGCAGCAGAACTTAACGGACTCGACGTGGCGGCTTTGCGCGATGACTTCCCCATTTTAAACAGGGAGGTTCACGGCCGGCCGCTGGTCTACCTTGACAATGCGGCCTCCAGCCAGATGCCCCGCCAGGTTATGGATTCCTACGCGGATTATTTCACCCGTCATCACTCCAATGTACACCGTGGCGTGCATGCCCTCAGCCAGGAGGCTACCGATCTGTTTGAGGGGGCCCGGTTGAGCATGCAGACGTTCCTTAATGCCGGCGACCCCGGCGAGATCGTCTTCACCTCAGGGGCAACCGATGCCATGAACCTGGTGGCCCAGTCCTTCGGCCGGGCCAACGTGAAGGAAGGCGATGAGGTCCTGATCTCGGCCATGGAACACCATTCCAACATCGTACCCTGGAAGATGCTCTGTGACGAGAAGAAGGCCGTACTTAAGGTCATCCCCCTGAAAGACAACGGGGAGCTGGATTTGCGGGCCTATACGGCCCTGTTATCCGATAAGACGCGGATTGTCGGGGTCATGCATGTGTCCAATGCCCTCGGCACGGTCAACCCGGTCAGGGAAATGATCGCTGAAGCGCATGAGCGGAATATACCGGTGCTGGTAGACGGCGCCCAGGCCGTGCCGCATATCACCGTCGACGTTCAGGACCTGGATTGCGATTTCTATGCCTTGTCGGGCCATAAGATGTTCGGACCGACGGGGGTAGGCGTGCTGTACGGCAAGAAGGAATGGCTCGAAGCAATGCCTCCCTACCGCGGCGGCGGGGATATGATCCTGAGCGTGAGTTTTGATGAGATCATCTATAACCGGATTCCCCACAAATTTGAAGCCGGCACGCCGGGCATCGCCCAGGTTATCGGCATCGGGAAAGCCGCCGAATATCTGATGGATAAAGGCCGGGACAGGCTCTATGCCTACGAAAACAGTCTTCTTCAGTATGCCACCGGCAAACTCAGCCAGATAGACGGGTTGAAGATTATCGGCACGGCCGAAAACAAGGCTTCGGTGATCTCCTTTGTCATAGAAGGGGTCCATCCCCATGACATTGGAACCATACTCGATCAGGAGGGCATAGCCGTGAGAACGGGCCATCACTGTGCCCAGCCTGTCATGGAAAGGTACAGCATCCCGGCGACGACCCGGGCCTCCTTTGCCTTTTACAACACCACGGCAGAAGTCGACACGCTGGTTAAAGGTATTAAAAGTGTAATCGAAATATTCAAATAATATGATACAGGACCGAACCCGGCAACTCTATCAGGAACTCCTGCTTGACCATAACAAGAAGCCCAGGAATTTCCGGATAATCGATCCGGCCGACCATGAAGCCGTCGGACATAATCCCCTGTGCGGCGACAAGCTCGTTGTCTATCTCAATGTGGACGAGACCGGCACGGTGACCGACGTGAGCTTTATCGGAGAAGGCTGTGCTATTTCAAAGGCATCGGCTTCGATGATGACCAAGTTCGTTAAAGGCCGGAAAACCGAAGAGATTGACCTTCTTTTCCATGAATTCCATGACATGAGCACAGGCAAGCTGGATCCGGAAAGAGACCCTCATAACCTGGGGCACCTGTCGGTGTTCTCCGGAGTGCGGGACCTGCCGGCCCGCGTGAAATGTGCAACCCTGGCCTGGCATACCCTGCAGGCCGCCGTCAAGGGGAAAGATAAGATAACCACGGAATAAGGAAGTTTAACAAGCGTTAATATAGTGTAGGGCTAACCCAAAAAAGAGATCAATTATGCCTAAAATTGCCGAAATAGAAAGAACACCCAACCCTGATGCGATGCGTTTTGTGCTTCGCGAGCCCATTTCCCAGGGCGTTACCCGATCCTACGAAAATGCCGGTGAAGCCAAAGAAGATCCTTTTGCAACCGAGCTTTTCGGAATAGAACATGTCATTTCGGTCTATTACGTAGACCGTTATGTAACCGTTACCCAGGATGGTGGGGTGGATTGGAATACCCTGCTCCGGCAGCTGGCCCAGCCCATACGGGATGCCGAACCCATTGCCTCTCTGGCTTCGGATGATCCTGAGATCCATGCAAGCAAGGAAGCCATGGAATCGGACGATCCCCGCCTGGTGGAAATAAATAAGATGCTGGACGACCAGGTTCGCCCGTATCTGCTGGCCGACGGCGGCGGACTCAAAGTGCTGGGCCTTGATGATAACATCCTGCGGGTCCATTATCAGGGAGCCTGCGGAACCTGTCCGACGGCCACTTCCGGAACGCTGTATGCCATTGAAAGCATGGCCAAGCGCATAGATCCTAATATTACCATTGAATCTGTTTAACCGGGAAAATCGACATGGCTATCACACTTAGCGAAAATGCAGTTAAACGTATAAGGGAAATCCGCCTCAATGAAAACATTGAAGAAAAGGTGCCTTTGCGGGTGGGCGTTGTAGGCGGCGGATGTTCCGGATTAAGTTACAAGCTTGATTTTGACAGATCCACGGATGAACCGGATAAAAAAGATAAGTTTATCGAATCGGAGGGGATCACCATTGTCGTGGACATGAGAAGCTTTCTGTATCTGGCCGGCACCCAGCTGGACTATTCCAGCGGATTGGATGGCAAAGGGTTTCATTTTATCAATCCCAACGCCACGCGGACTTGCTCGTGCGGTGAGTCCTTTGCCATGTAATTGAGGTTTGCCCATGATCAACAAAGTCAAAAAATCGGGTCTCGTTACCCTCGACCTGCAGGAATTTTATGATGATACGGAAGTCATAGAATTTGATTTGAAAGATTATCTGTATAAGGAATTCGTGCTCAGGGAGAAAGATTTCCGCACTGCTCTCGAACAGCAGGACTGGAGCCGGTATGAAGGCAAATATATTGCCGTGTTCTGTTCAACCGATGCTATCATAGCCTCCTGGGCCTACATGCTGGTAGCCACCCATGCCCGTCAATACGCCAAAGATGTCCTGTTTGGCAGCAGGGAAGAGGTTGTGCATGAATTATACCGGCGCAACCTGGACGCCGCAGACTGGTCCGCATACCAGGGAAAGAAGATCCTGTTAAAAGGATGCAGCGATAAAGAACTTCCTCCGGCCGTGTATCTCATGGCCACTCAAAAACTCCTTCCCCTCGCCGACCGCCTCATGTACGGCGAAGCCTGTTCCTTCGTGCCCGTGTACCGGAAGCCGAAGACAACAGCTGCCGGGGACCGGTCTTAGGCTTTTGGCAAGTCCGGGCGGGACCCTCGTTCGGCCAATCGAATTGCTAATTTGGCTCTTGCAGGACGAACAGGTAAATTACAGGCAGTGCTGTTAACTGTTACCGTTTACCGATTATTGAAATGACCCTCTCCCAAAGAAAAAAAGATCACGTAGACATTACTGCTTCTGGTAAATCCGGATATGATAAAACCACGGGTTTCGAACGGTACGATTTCATTCATAATGCCTTGCCCGAGGTAGACTTCGATGAAATTAGCTGTGAAGCCAGGCTGTTGAATCACAGGTTCAGTTTCCCTCTGTTCATCTCATCAATGACGGGAGGATACTCCGGTGGCAGTAACGTAAATGCCATCATAGCCGCGTTTTGTGAGCGGCATAACCTTCCTTTCGGAGTGGGAAGCCAGCGGGCGATGCTGGAGGACAGGAAGGCCAGGGATTCCTTTAAAATAGTCAGGGATGAGGCCCCGACCGCATTTATAGCCTCCAATATAGGAGGCACACAGATCATCAAGGGCCTGGAGCGAGAGCATATTGATACCATCATTGATGTCATCCGTGCCGACGCACTGATCATTCATTTGAATCCCCTTCAGGAGTTGATGCAGCCCGAGGGTGATCGTAACTTCAAGGGCATCAGGGAGGGCATCCGCCGCATCGTAAGTGATTATGAAGTCCCCGTCATTGTTAAGGAAACCGGCGGCGGGTTGTCACGGTCGGTAATCGAAGAGCTTATGGATTGCGGAGTTTCGGTCGTGGATGTGGCCGGTTCAGGCGGAACGAGCTGGGCAAAAGTGGAAAATATGCGGAAAAGTTCGGTGGAATCCCCGTTCGATGACTGGGGTATCCCCACCGCAGAATGCTTGCTTCAGCTCAAGGCCATCGGGAATTCCGGGCTGGAGGTCATCGCCTCGGGAGGGATCCGAAGCAGTTTTGACATGGCCAAAGCCCTGTGTCTGGGGGCGGGTTTTGCAGCCACGGCCCAGCCGGTTATCCGGGCGATCGTCGATGAGGGTTATGATGGACTCGAGGCGCTGTTTGTCCGCTGGCAGCATGACCTGAAGACCATCCTTTGCCTGCTTGGCTGCGAACGTCCACAGGACTTAGGCACCCGGCACCTGCGCGTGATTGAATAAAGCCGCTGCTTATTTCACGTTTACCTGCAGGGAGATTAAATTATCTCCCAGTATGGCGTTGAGCTGATCGCCCTTTTTGAGGGGGCCGACCCCTTGGGGCGTGCCGGTAAAGATCAGGTCGCCGGGCTGCAGGGTGAACATAGACGACAGGCGGCTGATCAGGTCGGAAATCGGAAAGATGAGGTCCCGTGTGGATCCCTTTTGGACGATGCGGTCGTTGACGCGCAACTCCAGGCCCAGATCAAAGGGTCCGGGAATTTGTTCGGCCGGAATGAAGGAGCTGAGCGGGGCAAAGGTATCGGCGCCCTTGGCGATTTCCCACGGATGGGATTTATCCTTAAGTTTTTGCTGTACGTCGCGGGCTGTAACATCGATGCCGATCCCGTAACCGGCTATATAAGTCAGGGCCTTTGCTTCAGGGATATCCTTTCCGGTTTTACCGATGGCCACGACAACCTCCACCTCATGATGAACATCACCGGAGTGCGGAGGGATGACGATGCTATCGCCGCTGTAAATGACGCTGTTTAACGGCTTGGTGAAGATAACCGGCGAAGCAGGGACGGGATTGTTCAGCTCACGGGCATGTTCGGCATAATTTCGCCCGATGCAGAATATGGTATGGACGGGAAGCTCAGGGGTAAATCCTCTGATGACGGGTCGGATGTACATATCGGTCATCACTAGTGTCCGGTTAACTTAATTTTAAATATCTGTAACATATTGTGGTATAGTAGAATACATGCTGTTTGAATTTTTTTGGACTTGAACTCGTAGCTTGACT
>JBBDRB010000027.1:0-1514 GCA_040905685.1 Balneolales bacterium
CGGTTCAGCCCTTTGGCGAACAGGCGGTCCTCGTCGGGCCTCAGCACATAATGGAACAGATCATCACGGGTTGAATAGGTGGTACGGCTGATGTTGACGTTGTCCACCCTTGGACTTTGCTCCAGACGCCTTTGCAAGTCCCGGGCCATGGCATGCAGCTCGTCATAGGAATAGCCCGACAACGATACGCTGTAATTTGACATGGACCCGCCATACCCCGAGGAAAAGCTGTCGCCAAAACCACTCACCGAGATGGCCGAATTGCCGGTCCGAGCGGCCAGAAAAGAAGCTTCACCGAGCAGGCGATACGGCTCGGGCTGACTGTAATATTCCTCCTTGATATGAAACTGCACCCGCCCGCCCCAGTGCTCGGACAGCTCGGTTTCAAAAAAGTGCATGGAATGGCGATAAGGCTGGGCAATCTGCTCAAAATTCCGGACGATCTTGTCGATCTCCTCAATTGGTGTACCAAGCGGGGTCCGTACCGATACGGTGATGATCTCGCTGGTTGACCGTATCCAGCGTTCCCCGAAATGGGTCTGGTTGGCAAAGCGGTAGGACAGCCCCCCGATCCAGGGGTCGATATCGCTGCGATGGTCAAAATATATGCTGGTAATCTTATTCCAGCGCGATTGTTCTGCCGGGTCCGCTTCGGAATCGGTTTCCGGTTCGGGGACCAGAAAAACAGGGATGCCGATGAGCAGGATCAGTCCAAGGAACACGGGCCAGCGCAGCCGGTAGCGCCAGTGGAAAATTCGCAGCAGAAACCGGTTCAGGGAAAACCGGGGAAGGATATTTCTAATTGCGGCCATGCTTTTTTGCAGCGGACCGGGTGAAGCCTTCACTCTCACTTTTTTATCTTTTGAGGCCGGCACCAGCCAGATCAGCGCATAAGGGATCCAGGTCAGGGAAATCAGCACCGAGGAGATCAGCGTCAGGGTCAGGGCCAGTCCCAGGGGCATTAGGAACAGGCGAACCTGTTCCAAAGCAAACAGAAGCGGAACAAAAATGCCGACCGTGGTCAGTGTACTGCCCAGCACCGGTACGATGGCGTGAGGCAGTTCTTTTCTGATGTGATCGAATCGTTTTTCCCGATCGCCGGGAAGCCGCGGATTAATCTGTTCAAAGACGACGACGGCATTGTCGATGATCATCCCCAGGGATATGGTCAGCCCGGCCAGGGTGATCACATTCAGGGTATAACCCAGTACATGCAGCATCATGGCGCTGCACAGGATGGAGAAGATAATGCTCCCCAGTATTACTATGGGCGCCCTGAATTTTCGGATAAAGATGATCAGCACGCCAAAGACACACAGCAGGCTGATCAGGGCCTGGTTCTCGAGCGAGGTCAGCTGATCGCGCAGCTCCCGGGTGGAATCCTGCTCCAGCTGCAGCAACAGCCCGTCGGGAAGCTCCGCATTAATGTCATCCATGCGCCGGTTGATGGTTTCGGCAAGGACCATGGCGTCCGATCCGCCTTCTTTGATAAAGTGGATGGTCAGCGCCGGACT